>JANOVM010000058.1:0-21780 GCA_031417395.1 Bacteroidota bacterium
TCCGATTTAGTACATCCACTTGAAAGATATTCCTGAATTATCTGATGTCTTTCTGATTCAGAATAAAATTTACCCGCTTTTTGAATAATTTTTTTGTCCATTTTTACACTTTTTAGTGTAAACCTATTTCAGGACAAGACATGCCACTGAGTAGCTTAGAAAATTAAACGAAAATATTGTTCTTATTTACTTTATTGCAATTCATTTTAAAATTCACAAAACCTTCCCGTTCGGAATAAAATCAAAAAACATTAATTAATCATCAAACCCTCTACTCTTCCTTCTTCGGAAACGTAGTGCGAAAAATCAAATCCCAGAATTTCGAACTTACACCGTAGCCATTATTCATGTCTTTGTAATGATGCAGCATGTGGTACTGCTTAAGATCAAGCCAGAATTTACTTTTGAAATTATAATGATGAATGGCATAATGGACCATGTCATAAAAAAGATAGCCTGATAAAAATCCTGCAAAAAATGGAAATACCATTATCCCGCCTAAAAGAAATTTAAACAGAAAAAAGAAAAGCGCTGCTAATGGAATACTAATTGTTGGAACCATGACCAATCGTTTGCTGTCGCTCGGATAATCGTGATGCACGCCATGAAATACAAAGTGCATTCTTTCTCCTAATTTTCCGGGGGGCATCCAGTGAAATAGAAAACGATGCAAAACATATTCTGTAAGTGTCCAGACTAACAGACCTATAAGAATAAATCCAAGAACGAGCAAAATGCCGATGTTCTCAATCCAAAAAGTCCTGTAAAGACAATACAAAATTACAGGAACAAAAATGAATAATGGCACAGAATAATGTATGCGTGTAAACCGCTCCAAAAAACGATTTTCAAACATTCGTACTGTTTCGTCTTTATTACTTATGAAATTTTTTGCCATATTTGTACTTGAAAACGGATTCAAAATTAATGAAAAAATTAGTTAATCCGATAGCTATCGGATAGCTAATTAGTTAATTAGTTAATTAGCTAATTATCAATATCTAGTAAACTTTAAAAGAGTTCTTAAATTAACGATCCGATAGCTATCGGATCAACGTTACTCTCCCGGTTACAACTCTATCCCCCGAATCCAGTTTCATATCGACTCGAAAAACATAAACACCTTCCGGTGCTTGCTTGGAAGAATTATTAACAGTTCCATCCCAGGCAGATTTGTCATCGCCTTCATAAATCTTTTCACCCCAGCGATTCCAGATTGTCATTTCATAAATTTCCAGACTGGCGCCCAATGGTCTGAAAAAATCATTGTTGCCATCGGCATTCGGAGTAAAAGAATTCGGATAGAAAACCGCAACCTCTTCGAAGACATTTATACTATAAATAATGGAATCAAAGCAGCCACTGTTGCTAAGCGTATAAAGTTTTATTTCATAGGTTCCTTTTCCGGGAAATGTATGTTTCGGATTTAAATCTGTAGATGTTGTACTATCGGGAAAGGACCATATCCAGCTATCTGCGTCAATAGAAGTGTTGATGAATTGAATAGTATTTAAAAAAGCACCTTCATACGGATTAAAATATGAAAAATCAGCCAGTGGTGATTTAAGAATAGGAACTTTGAGCGTGTCGTAAGCAGGCCAAAGTGAACAGTTGTCTTCTACCTGAACGATTACTTCCGTATTTCTATCAGGTGAAATTTCAATTTGTGTTGTATCGGTACTTCCATTATTCCATGACAGATGATAAGGCCCCCAGTTTCCACCTGAAGGATGTGCTGTTACAATTGTTGGAATGCCTGCACAACCAAGCAAGCCCGAAGTTAGAGTTACTTGTAAAGGCTGTCTATACAAAATTCGAATGAAGTTAGAGGTATCACCCGATTGCGTCAGGCAGCGTTCATTTGAAATTAGATTGGCAACAACGATGTCTCCGCTTCCTAAAGAATCCTGATTGAAAAGAGATGTTGTTTGCGGACTCAATATTCCATTGACATACCATTGAATCACCGGAGCTGTTCCACCATTTTCTATATCGGCAAGTATTTGTATTTTTTGTCCCTGACACAGACTGTCTGATGGCTGGCCTGTAATTGTTATTTCCGGTGTTAAGGGTTTTTGCAAAGTAGCGATATACAGTGCACTGACAGCAGCAGTTGATGTGGCACAATTAATACTACTTGTCATTGCAACCTGAAGCGTATCGCCGTTATTTAATGTTGAGAGTAAAATTGTATCGTTTGTCAGGCCGGTTGGTACACCATTAATCAGCCATTGAATTGCAGGGTTAGTACCTCCATTGGTTGAAGAAGCAATAAATTGAATCGGTTCTCCTTCGCAAACCGGTGTTCCGGTAACTGAAATAGTAACAGTAGGTGTAACATTATTTAAAACAGAAATTGTTACCTGATCTGTATCCGATGGTATTGGAGCACAGCTAAGGGAAGAATTAACAATAACCTCTATTAAATCATTGTTGTTAACTGTTGAAAGTGTAAGGATGCTGTCGTTGATTCCTGCCGGACTTCCATTTACGGTCCAAGAATAAGTAGGATTGCCTGAATTAACCGCATGTGCAACAATTGTAACTGAATCTCCTACACAAATTGTTGATGAAGGCACTGCAGATACTGTAACTACAGGACTTACAGCAGGAGTAACCGAAGCAAGTGAATAGTCATTTCCTGTTGGAACAGCAGCACAAGCAATGCTTGTTGTCATAAGCACACTTACAGAATCATTGTTAGAAGGGAAAACAGAAAAAGTTGAATCGGTATTTGCCGACAATACACCATTGACAAACCATTGAAATTGTGGAGTACTTCCTCCATTAGTAGTATTTGCAGTATAAACAATACTGTCGCCGCTGCAAACAATACCAACAGGATTTGCAGTTAACAAAACAGAAGGCGCTATATTTTGATATGTATTTACTATAGTTGTATCGCCGGCAAAAGGAATTGTAACACAACTTAAAGAAGAATTAACCAGTACGCTGATAACAGTATCCGGCGGTGTAACATTAAAAGTATAAGTCGGTGATGTTGCTCCTGCAATTGGAATTCCGTTTGCCAGCCATTGATATGTAGGTGTTGTTCCGCAGTTTGTTGAATTTGTACTTAACGTCAACAGTGATCCGGCACAAACTATTGTATCCGGTGAAATACTTACCTGCGGAACCAATGCACTTACAATAGCAACAAACAGTGATGCCGTATCGATAGTATTTGATGCACAGGTCGAATTGGAGTGAAGTATAGCCTGAATAAGTGATCCGTTAGTGAATGCACTGGTTACTAAAGAATCAGTAGTACCTGATTGAATCAGGTTACCATCAATAAGCCAGTCGTAAAGTGGTGCAGCACCGCCATTGGTTGGAGATGCATGAAATGTAATGGTATCACCGGAACATACAGTTAGCGAAGGTTGAGCAGTTATTAAAATTGTTGCTGCTTGTTGAGGAGTAACTGTTATCTGCATAGTGTCTTTGAAAGCACAAGTACCATAAGAAAGAATAACATCAAAGGTGCCGGGCAATGTATAATTTACTATTGGTGCAATATTATCATTGACAATTCCACCCACAGCATCACTGCCGGAAACATACCAGTCGTAATCAGCCGGTAGCCCGCCGGCATTTCCTGTTAATGTTACAGGTGTATTCACGCAGACTGGATTTGGAGTAATTGTAAATCCGGGATTGTTATTGGTAGTAACAGTAACAGTGGTTGTATCGGAAACAGTATTTCCGCAGGCATCAGTAACTGTTGCTGTATATAGCGTATTTGTCGATGGCTTCACAACAAGAGTATCCGTAATACTCAAGCCCGGCGCCCATGAATACGTATAAGGCGGAACTCCATATTGTGCTGTAACAACCAATTGTGCGCTGTCACCATCACATATTTGTGTTGCTGAATTTATATATGAAAGTTCAAGAGTTTTTCCTCGTATCTCCATAATCCATGGCCTGGTAGCAAGAATACAATTGCTCGTGCAGCTTGTATCAGGATCAGTATTACACCGGTAAAAATGCAGAATGAAATTTAGATTCTGCGGAGCGCATTGCGGAGTAGGAAAGCAGGGAATAAATTCAGGAATAGGAAATGTATCAATAGAGGTAGAGGTATTATTAAAATGATATGTATTCGTAAAAACACCGGGAGCTGCAGCTGGTGCATGACATCCAAGAAAATCTATACTGTATCCACCGTCGTCTGCAAAACATGGACCGGTTGCATAATATTCAAAGCTTTGCCGGATTTGTGTAATCGTTGCATTAGGAGGTGTTGGAACCGTTAGAAAATAATCACAACTGTTAGTCCAGCAAACAGGACTGTAACGCGTACCCATAAATGAAGCAATGGGCAATGAGTCAAGTGAAACGACAACAGGGTCGATGATTACAGGGTACTTTGTTGCAGGATTTGTAAGCCAGTCAAATGGTACAGAAAATTCCAGCATATCATTTTCTGTAATACGCGAGCGAAGTGAAAACAATTCTGATGAAGTATTATTCTCAAGAGCATAACCTTTTTCAATTTTGAAAAATGGAACGTTTGCATTATTAATTATATAAATGTCTTTACTATTCCAGTGATTTTTATTTTCAGGTTGGAAAGAAAGTTCCTGAGGTAAATTAAATTGTTGTTTTAAAATTAATTCGCCTAAAGAGTAGGGGAGCGGGTCATTAATTACATAGAAGGTTTCAATCTCTCCTGTTTTAACGACATAGATAAGGTCTATTCCCGGATAAACATTTTTTATTTTTACGCCATCGTCACCTGCTTCATAATTACTGAAATCCGGTTCACCAAGTAAATGATCTTCACCCTGCGTATTTCTCCAATAAAGCAATGGACTGTTCGTTTGTAGCGTATATTTATTTTGACGTAACGAAACGGTTTGCGAATTCAGTTCAATGCTGATTGCTGTCGGCTGATTGTTAGCTTCAAATAAAGTTTCTGATTTTTTTGCAAGCCTGTAATTGATTTCTCTCCAGCGTCCATCAGCATCGAAATAATTTATGGGTGAATATGCAGTTTGCTGATAAAAAGTTTTTCCATTGGAATTTGCTTCAATAAAATAACGTGAGTAAGCATCTCTGTGATCAAGTAACTCAAAGCAATTTTCACAGGCCACTCCATTGTATGGCATAATGCCCAGATCGGGATGACTTAAATAATCTGCCGGAAAAAATTTTTCAAATGCTGCCGAAGATTTTTTTTCACGACTCGTAAAATGGTCAAGATTTAAATTGCTTAATCGCTGCAATTGCGGATATGCAATCACACTGTTTAAAATAATACATAAACAGACAAGCCATTTCATTGTAAACTAGATACTTAAAAAACCTTTATTAGTTTCGGGGATTAAAGGTAAGGATTACAAAATTATATCAATTTTGAGCCTTTTGAGATGAAAAAAGCAATATTTATTGAGGGGATATGAACATTTTGGAATTTACTTCCACCGTATTCCTCTTTTCATCCTGTCATTGTTCATTGAACTTCATTATCTTTACTTATCTGAAAATTACCGGACTATTATAAGCTCTGTTTAATTAATTTTTCCTATGAGGATTCTTTCAATTATCATTTTTATGACATTGATTGGAGAAAAATCAATCAGCCAGCAATGGCATTGTTTCCCTCCTAACCAAAACTCTTATTATCGGTTTGATTTAAATAACATTACTTCAATCGATATGACCGTGCAGGATTCTTCAGTAATCAATGGGCCTCAGCAAAAATTATATTTCAAAAGGAAAATATCTTTCGATGGCGATACGGCTTGTACTAATACCGTTCGAAATTTTTATTTTAACTGGTATAATGTTTTCAATAATTATGTTACTCCCGATTCACTTTGGAATGTAAACGATACTATTTATTACAACAGCCAGATTTATTTTTTACCCGGCGCGGCTGCAGGTCAGGCCTGGACATTAAATACAACCTCCGCTATTACATTCACCTGCGACAGTATCGTTTCCGAAATCGTGTTTGGTGTTGCGGATTCAATAAAATACTTTCATATTTCCGGGGCAATTAACAACCAGATCTTCCGGTTAAGCAGACAATTCGGTTTTTTAGAATTCATTGCTTTCACTGACCTGCAAAACCCGGTTAGTTTTAAGAAGCTTTACCTGATTGGAATCGAAGATACAATAAGCCAACAAGGGTTTACCCCGCCATTATTCCACGATTATTTTCCCTACCAGGCGGGAGATTTATTGAAATGGGATTATTTCGTTGACAACAGCCCTACATGGACATATTCCTATCACAATACTTTTTACGATAGCATTACCCAGGTGTTAAATTTTTCTGACTCTGTTGTCATTTCTTACGATAGGACAAGAGTTGATACCGGCAATCAGGTATGGCATTCTGCAGAAAGCCGTATTTTTAGAAGAAATGAATTCGGTTATCTTTTGGAATCTCCTCCTTGCGATATCGGTTTGTCTATTCAAGATGGATACAATTATGATAACTGGTTATATTATACTTCCTATATAAAAATGACACCAGACTCTGTTCTTTCTGATACATCTGTATCGAGGCATTTTTATTGGTCTCACAAATACATGGATTACGCCTGTTCCCTCGATGAAATGATTGATGGATATAATCCGGAATATATATTCAATACTAATTTGGGCATGACTCTGGAGTTATATGACTGGTATAATTCCAGGAACAGTCTTACGTTAATCGCAGCCCGTATAGGCGGAAATCTGTATGGCGATCCAAACATTCATGTTGGTATCGAACCTATCAATCTTTCTAAAATCAAATTGTATCCAAATCCAACCAATGGTAAAATAAATTTTGATTTCGCGGGGAAAATGAATGTTGAGATTTCAATATACGACTTGCAGGGAATAGAAATATACAGGAAAGAGCATTCTGTAGCTTCCAGGATAAATCTTGATATCCCAGGCGTACCCGGTTTATATTTTATCAGATTGAAGTCAGGTTCTCAGTCGATTAACTTTAGAGTGGTCAAACAATAAAGTCTTTAGCATTCTCCTGTTTGCAGGATTTTCTCACATGCTTCAAATAAATAACCACTTCGCTTCGGCGGAACCATTATAAAACGATTTACAAATTGTAAATTTTTAAAACTTCCACAAAAACTCCACACTTTTCCCAATCAGTGTATACAGTACCTTATCTTTTTCAATAAACTCAACTTCTTTCCTGTAAGCACTTACAAACTCTTCAATCATGGGCGAGCTTTTCATAGGCCTCCTGAATTCAAGTGCCTGAACGGCATTCATAAGTTCTATGGCAAGAATAGAATAAACGTTTTCTACAACTTTATAAAGTTTCGTCGCTGCATTGGCACCCATACTGACATGATCTTCCTGACCATTGCTGGAAACAATACTATCAACAGAAGCAGGAGTACACAATTGTTTATTCTGACTAACAATAGAAGCTGCTGTATATTGAGGAATCATAAACCCTGAATTAATTCCGGGTTCGGCAACCAAAAAAGGCGGGAGTTCACGTTGACCGGAAATCAATAAGTAAGTTCTTCTTTCCGAAATACTGCCCAACTCAGCAAGTGCAATGGCAAGAACATCAAGAACTATTGCTAAAGGTTGTCCATGGAAATTACCTCCTGAAATTATTTTGTCTTCATCAGGGAAGATTGTCGGATTGTCGGTAACAGAATTTATCTCTGTATGAATTACGGAGGCAGCATAGTTAATGGCATCTCTCGATGCTCCATGCACCTGCGGAATGCATCGGAAAGAGTAGGGGTCCTGGACATGTTCTTTTTTTCGTCGGATCAGCTGACTTCCTTTCAAAATATCCCTCATATTTTCTGCAACTTCAATTTGTCCTGTATGCGGACGAATTTTGTGAATCAGTTTATCGAAAGGTTCAATGCGACCGTCATACGAATCAAGAGAAATGGCGGAAATAAAATCAGCCAGTGAAGCCAGCTGATATGCCTGCAATAAATTATAACAAGCATATGCCAACATAAATTGTGTGCCATTCAGCAATGCAAGTCCTTCTTTCGATTGCAATACCAATGGTTTCCAGCCGAATTTTTTCAAAATATTTTTTGCAGGATGAATTTTCCCCTCGTAATAAACTTCGCCTTCTCCAATTAAGGGCAGACAAAGGTGTGCAAGCGGTGCAAGATCGCCGGAAGCCCCCAGGGATCCTTGCTGATAAACAACAGGAATGACATCTTCATTGTAAAAATCAATCAAACGCTCTACAGTTTTCACATGAACACCAGAATGGCCTAACGACAGACCTTTTATTTTCAAGATCAGCATGAGCTTTACAATGACAGGCGGCACTGTTTCTCCCATACCGCAAGCATGTGATTTAACAAGATTGTGCTGTAATTCACTCATGGAATGCTCGGGAATACTTTTATTATAAAGAGCGCCAAAACCTGTATTAATACCATACAACGGTTCCTTGACTTCTTTTAATTTCATGTCAAGGTATGTTCGGCATTTATTTATCTTGGCTTTCACTTCATCCGATAAAGCAATTTTCTGATCTTCTTTGATCAGTGTTTCCAATGTATCCAGAGATAGTTCTTGTGATGTTATTTTGAAAGTCGTCATAGGTGTAGGGAAGGCAAATTATTATTGATTAATTTTTTCAATTAGTCCGGAAACATCTGTGGTAAATTGTTCTCCGCTGGTCATGTTTTTTACAGTAATGATATTTTTATTCATCTCATCCGATCCAATAAGTGCAACGAAAGGAATTTTCCGGGTATCGGCATAGCTCATTTGTTTTTTAATTTTAGCCGGATCAGGATACACTTCTGTATTGATATTTGCTGCACGCATTTCGCCGGCTAATTTCAAACAATGCAATGCTTCTTTCTCTCCGAAATTTGCAAAAAGAATTTTAGTAGAAACTCCACTAAAATCCGGAAAGCCTTTTATTTCTTCCAATACATCGCAAATTCTGTCAGCGCCAAATGAAATTCCTACTCCTGATACATTTGGTAAACCGAAAATGCCGGTAAGATCATCGTATCGTCCGCCCCCGCAAACACTACTTGTAAATGCAGAACGAGAATCATCAATCTTAACTTCTATAATGGCTCCTGTATAGTAGTTTAGTCCACGGGCAAGAGTAATGTCGGCATCAACGATTGTTTTTTTATTCAACGACTGATAACTATCCAGGATAAATTCCAACTCCGCTATTCCTTTTAATCCAACTTCAGAATTTGCAAGTGTAGTTTTAAGCGCATTTAATTTTTCAGCGTTATTTCCTTTCAAATTGATAATCGGTGAAAGAAAATCTATGGCTTGTTGTGTAATTCCTTTTGAAAGCAGTTCTTCAATGACTTTATCGTATCCAATCTTATCAAGTTTATCAATTGCTACAGTGAGATCTATAATTTTCTCCGGCGAACCAATAACTTCAGCAATGCCGGCCAGTATTTTTCTATTATTCAATTTGATGGCTACCGTGATTTCCAACTGACCGAATACTTCATCGATAATAGATAACAAATCCAATTCATTAAGAAGGGAATTGCTTCCAATAATATCAGCATCGCATTGAAAAAATTCCCTGTATCGTCCTTTCTGCGGACGATCAGCTCTCCAGACAGGCTGCACCTGGTAACGACGGAATGGAAAGGTGATTTCATTCTGATGCATTACAACATATCGTGCAAAAGGAACGGTAAGATCGTAGCGGAGGCCTTTTTCGGTAAGGTCGCTTATCTTAAGATTGCTGCCTGCATTTTTGATATCATCAATGACATTTCCTGAATTCAGAATACGGAAAAGAAGTTTATCGCCTTCTTCACCATACTTTCCTTCCAGCGTTGAAAGGTTTTCCATCGAAGGCGTTTCTATCTGCTCAAAACCATAGCGGTGATAGGTTTCGCGAATAATTTCGAAAATATAATTCCGCTGCCGCATCTGTTGCGGTGAAAAATCGCGGGTTCCTTTGGGTATGGATGGCTTCGACATACAAAAAAATTAATTGCCTAAAGTACAAAAGTAGGTCGAAGGATTTTGATGGAATAACAACAGTTATTCACAGGATTTTGAAGGGGTTAGAAAGGCGGCCCGGGTATAATTGCAGTTGCAACTTCCCTTTTATCAAGTTCTTTGTAAGCAATCTCATCTGCCATATTATAGGAAAGCCATGAATGTTCTTTGTAAGTAGATAAAAAATTAATTCTTTTTACTTCAAGTTCGTGAACAAAAACATCATAATCCAAATGCTCAATCCACCTCACTCTATTTTTCTTATGAGCCTCAATCTGCTCTTTAACACTGTTCAGGTTTTTAAATATTACAGGCATGGCTTTGTCTGAAAGTTTTAGGTAAAAATCCACATCGATCTCTCCTTTATTCCAATGTGCAAGATTGTATTCGGCAATTTTTACATCCCAGCTATAACAGCTTAACAAGATGACTGTAATGTATAAAGCCCATGTATTTATTCTCAGCAGATAATAGACAGACTTGATTTCTTTAATTTTTATGAAAATGGTTATTAGTCCAATAACGGTTAACAACAGGAAAACATCCACACCAATGCGTTTATAAGCTAATCCATGAAAATCGATATACTGAAAATTGCGTAGGAAGACGGAATAGCAAAGAATAGCATTTTGCACAATCCACAGGTAAGCAAGTCGTTTTAGTAAACGGTTGTTGCTATAGAAGTTTTGATTTTTCCTGAAATAATAGAGTAGAAGTCCCATGGAAAGCAGAATACTGACGATTAGAAACCCTGTTCCTTCCCTTACATAATGTTTCAGACTAAATCCTTCAGGTAAATCAAAACCAAACCATAACCATTTAATGTCTATGCAGTTTTCAATTAACAAAAGAACATTAACTAAGAGGAACAAAATAATTCCTCTTCTGTTTTGATTTTTTAGCGCAATGGTTTTATAGGCTGGTGAGACCGGCTGCCATTTCTTTAGTTTACTAAAGCCATCATCACTCTGACTTTTTCTATACTTGTTAACTCTTTCCAATTTTTCCTGAAAAGATAGGTCTTTCAAAAGGAATATTTTCACTTCATTCCTAAAATAAATAGCAGAAAGCAGTATTGCTCCAAAAATGATAAAGAATATTCTTTCAAAACTTATTTCGCTAAAAAAATTATGAAGTAGCGTTACAAATTTTTCAAAAGCAATATTTGCATAGTTGCCAAAAATTGGATTGGCAAAACAATAAAGCATAAAGAAAATGAAAGCAATGGAGAGTGGAATAAGACTCAGCCGAAGTATTCTTATTGCTGAATTTAAACGCGGATATTCTTTTAAAGAATCATTCTTTTTTTTGAAGAAGTTTACAGGTACCATTAGAATCCCATTTGCCATATGCAGCGCTGCATATATTACTGACTTTAATTCCGTTTCATGAATGAAAGCGACCATGAGCAGGAATGAAAATATCTGTGCAAATTTCGATTCAGTAGAATTGAAAATGATTACCATGACGGATGCAATCAGTGTTCCAACCAGTGTAATTTTCACCTTTGAAGAGGAAAATGCTTTTTTATAGTTGATAAAAAGCATTGCTATCAGAAGTATGGAAAATATGGAGAGGTTAATGCCGAGGTTCTCTTCCCAGAAAAAATAATTAAAAACCAATAATGAAACGACGAATGCCGTATTAAGCAGGTTGAAGGATTTCATAGGTGTGTGTGGTTTATTATTTATGAAAAAATTAAGAGCTGAATTTTATTGTATTTACATCGTTTGTTGTTTTACTTTGACTGCTTAACGGCATAAACTAAATAATATTTTGTTAGGTTTAAAAATAATCTTTGTGAGTATTTTTTGCTCCTTTTTGTTAGCTTAATTATTAAATCAGGAATCAATTATTACCTCGAAATAGATTTCTTGGGTTGTTTCAAGTCGGATATAAACCACAAAGTTCGCAAAGGCTTGAACAAAGCACGCAAATTTTAATAAGTATGTCTTTGTGCGCTTAG
This sequence comes from Bacteroidota bacterium, assembly GCA_031417395.1. Classification (GTDB taxonomy): domain Bacteria; phylum Bacteroidota; class Bacteroidia; order AKYH767-A; family 2013-40CM-41-45; genus JADKIH01. The sequence goes on from JANOVM010000058.1 coordinate 11,927, forward strand.
CGTTTAACCTTAGCGACCTTTGTGGTTAATATCCGACACTAACTTCACCTTAAAAAAATTATTGAAATCAAATAGAATTTTATCCATAATTATTAAACAATAAATTAAATTGTATTTATCTCTTTTTAATTGTTTCTTTAAGAAATATTTAACTAAATTATTCCTCCGAATCATGATATTTCGCCTTCCTATTATTTTATTTACAGTTCTCTTAACCTCTGTAAGTACTTTTTCCCAAAACTCAGTTGGCATTCGTTTCGGAATTACCTCTTCCAACTGGGTCGCAAAATCATCGGGATTAACAAACACTTCCGACAGATTAACAGCAATAACTATCGGTGTTCCTTTCGAATTTCAAATTACTGAACTCTTTACAATTCAACCAGAATTGAATTATATAACGAAGGGAGCAATCAATAGACTCGATTTATCTTTTTTTGGTATTCCCGTAAAAACAGAACAGATCTCTAAAATAAATTATCTTGAAGTACCTGTACTTGGAAAATTATCTTTCCGCAGCGGAACCGCTAAACTGGAATTATTGTTTGGTCCTTCACTTGCATACGGATTGGACGGAAGCACAAAATTCACTGAAACAGTCAATGGCCAGACTCAAACTGATAAGCAATCTCTCAATTTCAAAAATGATAGCATCAGCCGAACAGATTTTTCCCTCAATTTTGGCCTAGGAATTTCTATTCCTACAGGAATGAATCGCGTGTTTTTTGATTTCCGCTACCAATTAGGATTAACAAATATTGCCGCTCCTGCCAATGTTGGTACAACCAATAAGCTGGATGTAAAAGACAATACACTTCAGTTTTGGTTGGGAGTTTATTTTCCTTTAGCATCGAACCGGAAGAGTGTTGTGCCGATGATTCCTAAAAAGTAATTTGAGGATTTGATTAAATAAGCTCGAATATTTTTCATTTTCAAATTCTCAAATTTCCAAATTCTCAAATTAACTCACCGTACCAAACTCTTATACCGAATCCTATGCGGCTGAACATCACCTAAGCGTTGTTTTTTATTTTCTTCGTATTCAGAAAAGTTTCCATCGAAGAAATAAACTTGTGAATCGCCTTCAAAAGCGAGGATGTGTGTAGCAATACGATCCAGAAACCAGCGGTCGTGGGAAATAATAACGGCACAGCCTGCAAAATTTTCAAGGGCTTCTTCTAATGCACGCAAGGTATTTATATCAATATCGTTGGTTGGCTCATCAAGTAACAAAACGTTCGCACCTTGTTTTAGTGCAATAGCTAGGTGGACCCTGTTTCGCTCTCCACCGGAAAGCACTTCCAGTTTCTTACTCTGATCTGTACCGCTGAAATTAAATTTGGAAACAAAAGCGCGCGAGTTAAAAGATTTCCCGCTCACAAGCATTGTCTCTGTACCACCGGAAATTATATCGTAAACAGTTTTTCCCGGAACCAGGTCGTCGTGCGACTGATCTACATAAGCAATTTTAACAGTATCACCTACCTTGAAAGTTCCATTATCCGGAGTTTCAAGTCCCATAATCATTTTGAAGAGTGTTGTTTTACCCGCACCGTTTGGTCCGATTACACCAACGATTCCTGCAGGTGGTAAACTGAAAGTAAGGTTTTCGAAAAGTACTTTCTCTCCGTATGCTTTGGAAATTTTATCAGATTCAATTACAACACTACCCAAACGCGGACCGGGAGGAATAAACAATTCAAGCTTATCTTCTCTTTCTTTCTGATCTTCATTCAACATTCTGTCGTAAGCTGCTATACGGGCTTTAGACTTAGCATGCCGGCCTTTAGGCGACATACGCACCCATTCCAATTCGCGTTGAAGTGTCTTCTGTCTTTTGCTTTCTGTTTTTTCTTCATTAGCAAGACGATTCGATTTCTGCTCCAGCCAGCTTGAATAATTTCCTTTCCATGGAATTCCTTCGCCACGATCGAGCTCTAAAATCCATCCTGCAACATTGTCGAGGAAGTAACGATCGTGAGTAACAGCAATGACTGTTCCTTTATACTGTTGTAAATGTTGTTCAAGCCAAAGAACCGATTCTGCATCGAGGTGATTGGTAGGCTCATCAAGTAAAAGAATATCCGGCTCCTGCAAAAGCAAACGGCATAAAGCGATTCTTCTTTTTTCACCACCGGAAAGATTAGCAACTTTTGCTTCAGGATCAGGACAACGCAGAGCGTCCATGGCAATTTCAATTTTTGTATCAATCTCCCATCCCCCGGCAGCGTCAATTGCATCCTGAACTTTTCCTTGTCTTTCTATGAGTTTACTCATCGCATCGTCGCTCATCGGCTCAGCGAATTTGTTATTAATCTCTTCAAACTCTTTCAACAGGGAAACAACCTTATCAGCACCTTCCATCACCACTTCTTTTGCAGTTTTAGCATGATCAAATTCAGGCTCCTGAGAAAGATATCCCACAGAATAACCGGGAGAAAAGACAACTTCTCCGTTAAATGATTTTTCTATTCCGGCTATTATTTTTAAAAGAGTTGATTTACCGGCACCATTCAAACCAAGAATGCCGATTTTCGCCCCGTAATAGAAGGATAAATAAATGTCTTTTAATACCTGTTTCTGCGGCGGGTAAATTTTACTTACTCCGACCATAGAAAATATGATCTTTTTATCGTCAGCCATTGATTTAGAAATTAGTGTTTTTTAATGATTTTGTGTGTTTTCGACACTGATTGTACTTTTTTAAGGACTGCGAATGTCGGAAAAAAGGTTGAATTTTTTATTGAACTATTTAGTTAATTTTGCCCGCCATCATTATATGATCAATACATTAAAAACCTACCTATCTCTCGTCAAATTCAGTCATACGGTATTTGCCATGCCATTTGCTGTCATCGGCTTTTGTCTTGGAATAGCGCAGCCCGGATACCATTTCGATGGCACACTTTTTCTTAAAGTTATTCTTTGTATGGTTTTCGCACGTACTGCGGCAATGGCTTTTAACAGATATATTGACAGAGGTATTGATGAACAAAATACGCGTACGCAATCCAGAGAAATTCCTACAGGAGCTGTGTCACCTTTTTCAGCTTTGTTCCTTGTTTTCTTAAGTTCAGCGGCATTTGTAGTTACTACATATTTTACCAATCGTTTGTGCTTCTATCTTTCACCTATAGCTTTGGCTGTTGTTTTGGGTTATTCATTGACTAAACGTTTTACATGGCTTTGTCATCTGATTCTTGGTATAGGCCTTTCCCTTGCGCCCATTGGAGCATTTCTTGCGGTAACCGGTGAGTTCAAATGGCTGCCATTGTTTTTTTCATTTGCTGTAATATGTTGGGTAAGTGGTTTTGATATTATTTATGCTTTGCAGGATGAGGAATTCGATCGCTCTCAAAGATTGTATTCTTTACCGGTTGCTTTTGGAAAGAAAAGCGCTTTAAATATTTCAAATGTATTACATGGCATTGCTATTATCTTTTTAATTACTGCAGGACTTACACTTCCATTCGGATATATTTATTGGATTGGTACAATTATTTTTTCTGCGTTGATAGTTTACCAGCACACTCTTGTAAAATCGTATGATCTAAGCAAGGTGAATTTGGCTTTCTTTACAACGAATGGAATAGCGAGTCTGATTTTTGCAGGGTTTGCTATTACGGATTTGGTGATGGGGAGAGGGGTTTAGAGCGATGATTTTTTGGTGTTACTTAATTTAAGGTCGGATTTTTAACACAGAGTTGGCAAAGTCCCGGGAGTCTCACAAAGATTAACAAAGAAGTTTTGTACGAATACCGTTGCAAAACTCAACGAACCGCCCCGCCTTTGTCGTAAGATTTTTTTTAACGCAAAGTCGCCACGAAACGCAACGGTTCGCAACGTACGGCCATCGTTGCGAAACTTTGCGAACCTTGGCGCCTTGGCGTTGAACTTCACCTACCAAAAAACAAGTAATACTTTATAATAAATGAAACAACTCGTCAACTAATAACAACTAACTATAGGTGATTCTTCAATTCATTAAAACAATCTTCCACACAAAAATATTTTCACCGGAAGTAACGCTCAATAAATAGATACCATTTTTAAAAGCAGCAGGAAATTCCAGGTTCACTTCACCGTTTAAAATTGAAATAGTATTACTAAATACTGTTCGTCCGCTTAAATCTTTTATTCCAATCAAAACATTGTCGCTGCCGGTTAAACCATTTATTGTAATCCTACCTGCAGCCGGATTAGGATAAATTGAAATAGACTTCTCGTCCCTAAAATTGATACTATTGAAAATAGTCTCTTCACAAATTGTAAGATTCGCACCCGCTAAATATCTGTCGCGCGCAGGAATGCTTCCCGTATTTAATGTATTTGGATAACCAATGCTTGGAAATGGCAGAGCAATCCAGAATACCGGTGGTCCGCTTAGGTAGTAACTTGTATCAGTAAGAACAGTTGTACCCGGGGGTGTAATTGTTCCCCTTATATTATTTCCATGTTCGAAATGAGCAGCGCCTGCAAGTGTATAATTGCCTAAAAGAAAACCGGTGTTTGGGACTTCATTGCCTACAAAATTCGTTGAATCACTCTGAACAGTTCCTGATGACATGAGGATGCCATATAGTTCAGCCTTGTTCCTGAAAAATGTATTAAACGGCCCACTCGGACCCCAGGTTTGGTCGATCTGAATATTTTGTACAATATTTCCTTCGAAGAGATTTGCATAAGGATAATGCCCGTGCATAGAAATATCAGCACCAAGATTGGAAGGTACTTCTGAACGGTTTGGGTCTGTGCTGTAATTATATGAAAGCACATTTCCATTCGCCCCTGTCTGAAAAGAAAACGAATGACGCAGGTGCCGCATAATATTATTCGTTACCAGGCATTGTCCTGTATGTGCAAAAAAAGTAATTCCATAACCGTGTGTCGACGTACCATCGTATTCGAAATTATGATGAATATAAGATCCTGTAATCGTAATATTCGTTGAAGCATCCATTTCAATATGCGAACCAATGCTTTTGCTGCTTTCAACTCCTTTGATCCAGCAATTTGCGGCATAATTTAAATAAATATTTATACATACACCTACATGTACACTGTCTGCTCTTGAAATTTGCAGGCATTCAATTCCAATTTCATGTGCGGGAATAATTTTCTGAATTCGCAAATTAAGTGATGTATCATAATTTAAACGCAAAGCTGAATCGAAAAATAATGTATCACCTGAAACCCCCGTTAAGTGCAAAATTTGTCCAGCGGAATTATTAGCCCAGCTAACAGGTTGTGAATCCCATGCTCCATTATCCTGTACAAGTTCACAAAAATCTCCTGCAGTAAAGGAGGAAGGATTGTTAACAACAATTGCATTACTTCCTCTTTCAGATCCGGAAAGTACGACTGCAAATACTCCGCTTGCACTGCCTGTAACATTAAAGCTATTTGCAACAGCACCTTGCAGATTAAAAATAAGTCGTGTCGAATCGGAAGAAGCTCCCCTCAAAATAACACTGTCGGCAAGGTCAAGTGTAGAACCAATAATATAATTTCCGGGAGGAAAATATATGACGCCTCGACCGCCATGCAAAGAGTCGATGGCATTTCGAATAGGAGTTGTATTGTCAAAAATACTGTCGCCGACAGCCCCAAAACTTGTTACATCCAATACTAAAGGCGGATTCGGAAAACTATCAGGATATCCGGCATTAGACCAATCGACAATACGGCTTACAGGAATCGTTTGTCCAAAAGATAATATTGTTGATATTAGGAAAAGAAAAATTAATCTCATTTGATTATCGTTTAAGTAATTTTGAAATAAATTTATGCTAAAACTTAATATGTTAAAGTTAAGAAATTAATATTTATCAATTTCGAGATATGATTATTTTCCATAACATTTTACTGAAATTATCTGTAAGTGTTGATTACAATTGTTAATGGTCTTGGTTTTTTAAGGTCGGATTTTTACCACAAAGTGCACAAAGGTCTGCACAAAGTTCGCAAAGGAATATTTTTTTGAAAAAAAATATTTTACTTTTTCTTCTCTACATAATTATAAACTATTTTCACTTCCTGCTGCGCAACAGGAGGCTTACTCGCAGTATGAATTCTAAAATGGATATTAATATTCATATGAAAAACCACCCGCATTCCCTGATATTTTTTCTTAGGATATTTTAAAAGCTTAACGATACGACAAGCTTCTTCATCGCATCCGTATCCTAAACCATGCTTTACCTTTGTAGAAATAACATCTCCGTAAATATCAACATCGTAATTAACTGTAACCGTCCCTTCAATTTTATTAGTCAATGCTTCTTCCGGATATTTCAAATTCGAACGAACAAATTCATTCAAAGCCTTATGCCCACCTGTATAAACAGGTAGTTTAATAAAACTCTCAGGTTTGCGATGGCTTTTGCTCATTAGGTTTTACACCCCAAAATATTCCAATTTGAAAAATACATTTTGTAGTTTAATAAAGTAAAAAAAATTCTCAAATTCTCAAATTCTCAAATTCTCAAATTCTCAAATTCTCAAATTACTTCACCTTCCCCGCATAACTCCAATCCCTCGTATCAATCTTAATAACCTCGCCATCATTTACAAAAAGAGGAACATTTACAATGGCTCCTGTTTCAAGGGTAGCGGGCTTTAGCGTATTCGTTGCAGTATCACCTTTTACACCGGGCTCGGTATATGTAATTTTAAGTTCAACAAACGTTGGTGGCTCGGCAAGCAAAGGCTGATCGTTTTCAAAAGCAATTTTAACCGTCATACCTTCTTTCAGAAATTTTGCATTATCACCAAACATTGCCATGGGAACATATATTTGCTCATAGGTGTCATTATCCATAACAACAACATTGTCTCCTTCAGGATAGATGAATTGCATTTCTTTGTATTCAACGCGGGCAATCTCCACCATCTCTCCTGCGCGGAAACGATTCTCAGCAATCTTTCCGGTTTTTAAATTTTTCATTTTAACCTGGTAAAATGCACGCAGGTTTCCGGGTGTACGATGTATGTAATCGGTCACCAGGCATAATTCGCCGTTAAATCGTAAAATCGATCCTACTTTTACGTCTCCAATATCTGCCATATGATTGAAAATTAAGTTTTTGTGTTTTTACAAAATTAATAAAAAACTAGTCGAAAACAAATTCTATCATACTTCGTTGATGATTAAATTATTGGAGCCCAAGCGCAGTAATTCTAATTACTGTCGGACCCGCTATCTCTCACTCCTTCGTCGTTCGTTCTATCGGGGCTATTTCTACATCTTTTGTTCTCTTATATAAACAATGCTTTATCTTTATCGAATCTATGCGTAAAACTATTTTTTTGATTCTGGCTTTAGCCGGCATAAATTCATTCGCTCAAAGCAGCTCCGATTCTTCGAAGATTACCATTTCCGGTTATGCCCTCGATTCTAAAAATCCCGATCGTCGCCTCGACGATTTAATGATTATTAACCTGCGCACATCACAAGGCGCTTTCGGAAGAGCTGACGGATATTTTAAAGTTGATCTGTTAAAAACCGATACCTTCCTAGTTGCTTCCACAGGATATGAATATAAGCGTTTATGTTTTGCTGATTCAGTTTACAAGCCCAATTATTATATCCGCCTGCCTATTGTAAAATTGAACATAACCTTAAAAGAAGTAAATATTTTTTCTCCGCGCGACCTGCAATCCATTTACACAGACATACAAAAGCTCGGTTACAATAAAAAGGATTTTGAAATAAGCGGTATCGATGCTCTTTCAAGTCCAATCACATTTTTATACCAGGAATTTAATTCACTCGAACGGCTAAAACGACACAATGCCGAAAAAATTAATAATGAAAAACGAAAGGAACTTCTCCGACAACTTTTTGCAAACTATGTTGCCCACGACATAATTAATCTCGACAACAATGAATTCGACGACTTTATCAATTTCTGCAACGTCCCTGAAAATTATTTAAAGACTGCTACACAATATGATTTTTGTATATACATTAAACAAAGGTTTGATGTCTATGCTATGATGAAGAGGAGGTAATTTGAGAATTTGAAAATTTGAAAATTAAGAGGGAAGTTTTTACTAGTTATGTTGTTAATAAGTCTGCACAAGGAAATTAAAATATCATTTAATATTTTTTCAAAATTTTCAAAATTTTCAAATTTTCAAATTCTCAAATTAGATTCTCCCTCCCACTTACTAACCACAGCCGTAGCCACAGCATTTCCCATCACATTCGTCGCTGATCGGCCCATGTCCAGGAGCCAATCGATAGCAAGGAGAAGTGTCAATCCTTCTTGCGGAATGGAAAATGTTTGCAGCATTCCCGCAATAACTACCAAAGAAGCACGAGGGACACCTGCCATTCCTTTACTCGTTACAAGTAATATCAGCATCATCGTTACCTGCTGTCCTGTTGTAATTTCAATACCATAAGCCTGTGCAATGGACATGGTAGCGAAAGTCATGTACATTATAGAGCCATCCAGATTGAATGAATATCCAAGCGGTAAAACGAAACTTACAATTTTCGGCGGACAACCAAAACGTTCCAGTCCGAGAATGGTTTTCGGCATTGCTGCTTCACTGCTAGCAGTGCTGAATGCAAGAAGCATTGGTTCCTTTACATGGGCTAAAAGATTTCGAAAATCAATCTTAAACAAAAAACAAATCAGAAATAATACGCCAAAAATAAAAAACAATAGTCCTCCAAAGAAGCAGAGTATGATTTTCATGTACCCGCCTAATATTCCAAGCCCTTTCAATGCTATTACAGACGACATTGCGCCAAATACCGCTAAGGGAGCCAGCTTCATAACATAAGAAGTTACCCTAAGCATGGCATGACCGAGTGCGTCAAAAAAATCGATAATTATTTTCCCTTTCTCATGCATAGATGAAACTGCAACACCGAAAAAAAGCACAAAAATTATTATGGGTAATATCTGGTTCCTGGCCATTACATCAACAATGCTTTCCGGAAAAATATTTTTGATGAATTCGCCTGCATTGAATTCTTTTGCCGCTACAGTCGCTGTATTGGCAGCTTCCATGTGCAAGACTTTTCCCGGTTCGAATATATTTACAATAACAAGTCCGAGGATAAGCGCTATTAGTGTCGCTCCCGTAAAATAAATCATCGTCTTCAGGCCAATTCTTCCTACAGTCTTGAAATCTCCTGCTTTGGCAATACCCGTAAGCAATAAAGAGAATACAAGCGGCGCAATAATCATCTTAATTAGCCGCAGGAAAATATCACTTAACATATGCATATTGTCAGCAAACGGTTTTATCTGCTCCGGATCAGGCCAGTTGCTTCTATACCAGGCCCCGAGAATAATACCCGCCAGTAAACCAATGATGATCTGAGTAGTAAGAGTTATTTTACGCATCTAAATTTATTACTTCTTTTTTTCTTTGTGTAATCTTTGGTGTGCCAAAAGACGTGCGTAAATATAAATAAATACCTTTAAAAAATAATTTTAGCGCACATTCATTGCTTAAAACGACAAACCTTTCCTGAATATACCATTCGTTCATCCTTGAAAATTTGTACCAAAAATAAACCTTCAGAAAGGTTAATATTCAAACCATTGTTTTTCTCATGCAGCCGGCAACGAAACACCTCTTCTCCTAATATATTGAACATCCTTAATTCATTTTGCCTATCCAGTTGATCGAATTCAATATTCAATTCATTACTAAACGGATTCGGATAAACCGAAACACTAATTTTATTTTCAAGATACTCATTAATACCAACAGTACAATTAGAAACTTCACACCCTACGCTATCTACTTTTAAAACCCATAAATCCTGATGGCCTGTATCTGGTGCTTGTGGATTTACAAAGCCACAAGCTACAAAGCCACCATCGGGG
>JANOVM010000059.1:0-93558 GCA_031417395.1 Bacteroidota bacterium
TATTTTCTCCAAAGAGTAAAGAGGCGATAAGAAATAAAATTCAGATTGATTAAATTTTACCTATTCGTGTTAAATCCAATTGGATTTTTTATTTTCATTCCTATAAATCCTTGACTTTCTTCTTCACACCATTTCTCAATCGTATCAAGAGAAGGAACATTCCCTTTCAGGACATAGTTGTTTATTACCTTCTGATGAATATTTTTTACCATTCCACCATTTAACTCATACTGTCCTCCCAAACGAAAACAGTCCGTTTCACTGAACCATTTATTCATCACCGAATAAAGGATCCTCCCTCGGACAATGGCTGAAGGATTGGGAATTGAAAATTTGTAATTTATTCGTCGCGATAGGGCAGGATCAATACCCAAGACGTTATTGGATGTAAGCAATAAAATTCCTGTAAAGTCCTCAAGATTTTTCAATAGGATGTTCACCATCATCTTGTGCATTTCCTCAACGGATGATCTCCGACCGAATTTTGATCTATCTCCCATGAGAATTTCCGCCTCGTCTATTACCAAAATGGGGATACGATTTTCTTCAGTGTCCTTACCAATGTTCATTACCTGCCCAACACTACTCTTGTAATCATCAAAAATGGATTGGATGTTTTTTTCCGATATTCCAACATAACAATTCTTCACTTCACTCAGATTTACCTGAAAAACTCTTCTTCTTGAATCTCTACAAAGTTGCTTGATCCATTCACTTTTTCCTGAACCGGAAGGTCCCGATAGCATGGCGCAGAAATTCGGTTGAATTCCAAGATCAGAGTATCGCTCCATTATCAGTCTCATGTTATCCCCTGAGAAATATTCTTGGAATTCGTTCAATCTTGAAATAGTTTCCTCATCATAAATCAATTCTACAGGAGAAATTTCTTCATGAGAGATAATCCTAATCAGATTACTTCCATTAAATTCATTTTCGTCTTCAAAAAGTAGTGACACATTTTTGAATAGAACTTCCTTTATCTTAGGATTCAGTTCATAAGTATATACTGTTTTGAAACTTTCTCCTTTCTTATTTTTAATAATTTCCTTCCGCAACAATTCCGATGATGATGATTTTAATTCATTTTCCAATCTTGAAAAATCAATTTCATCGGATTTGTCTTCAATAAATAAATTATCAAACTCAAGATTATTGTATCTCCATAGAAATTCGTTTAAACTTATCGATGAAGAACCATATTCAAAAATCTGATTGCACATTGCCATAAGAAAAAAACCATTGCTTACATTAAGACTTTCAAGAACCTTTGGAAGAGGAAGTTCAGGATTACTTTCAACAAGTGTTTTCAGTTGAGAGTGCAATTCCATAAAGTCAATTTCATTCTTATCATACAGAGTAAAAGAGTTTTTCAAAAATCTGTAAAACCTGTTGTTTGGTAACCCACTAATGGTTTTTATAGAAAAAGGCTTATTGAATAGAAGTGAATTAATAACAGTTGTAGGAATACTAAAACCGATTGATTCCCGAATGGACTTCCGTTGAATTAATAAACCCTTTGAAATGAGTTCCTGAATTTGCTCCGAAAGTTTTGCAAGGGCAAAGAAATCGATATCGTACTTACTGAGGTCTTCAACTGAAATAATTGAAATGTTTCGTATGCTTAAATCAAAAAATTGACAAAACAATAGAGCAGATTTGTTACTCACATTTAAAATGGTTGATAGTTCTTCAAGCTCCGGAAGTAACTCTATCACCTTTGAATCGATATCAGATGAAACATTGGTCGATAAATTTTTAATAATCGATTCAATTAGAAATACAGTTGATTTCCTTTCTATTGTTGGATATTTCATAAGATATGTCCTTTATGTTTTAAAATCTAAGATCAGTAAACTTTTAGGAATGACCCTTAATGACGATCATTTGTACTCAAATAAGAAACTTAATAAAATAGGGAGAAACAATTACCTGTTAATTCAATCTTCAAATTCAAAGGATGTTGTTCCGGCATTTACATATCGATATTCTCCACGTTTGAAGGTTTATATTTCAGTTAAATTTTAAGAATTTGACCTGTTTTCAAATCAAGCCTTCATTGGCGAAACTGTAAAAACCGTTTTCTGTTATGATGATATGATCTAGAACAAAAATTTCAAGAAACTTGCCGGCTTCACACAAGTTCTTGGTTAGTTGGATATCAGCGGCTGATGGATTAGTGCTTCCCGATGGGTGATTATGCGCCAGGATTATACTTGTTGAGTGCGTTAATAGTGCTGTCTGAAATATTAATCGGGGATCTGCTACTGTCCCCGATAGACCTCCCGAAGACATTTCCTTCCATGCAAATATGTTACCGGCTCGGTCAATAAACAGGGCATAGAACTTCTCACAGTATGAAATTACATCAGGAAAATAAAAGTTGTCTCTTGCAAAAACAACTGCTTCTTCCGCACTTGTGACTTTAACTCTTTTGGTTGCGGTTCTCCTGTAGGTAATTATGAGCTCGCAAACGCCCGCAGGAAATAAATCAGAAGGTGTCCGTGTGAATTTGTTTTTCAAATATCTACTTATTGGGTTAAATGATTTTGACTATGAAGGACTATTGACAAAATCCTATTTACTTCAGTCTTGTTTTGATTCGATTAAATGAAACACCGCTATCTTTAATGTCCAAATCATCAGCGTCATAAACCGATATGCTGTTTTCTGTAATTGTTATTAGGACTCCATTTTCAAGTTTGATGTAATCTATATTAAAATCACCTTCATCTTTATGGACATGTTCACTCCATGCATCAAGAACATGAGATGTACTAAATCTTATTGTTCTCATAAGCGGTCTTTTTTTTATACAGTATTAATTTATCTCAACTAGAGCTAATATCTCGCAAAAAAAACGATTTCGCAGCAGCATTTTGAAAATAAATTCTCGATATTGCATAGTGAGTAAAGGGAAAGAGAGGGGTGGCTTACCTTATTGATGGTCTGCCGGTATCCGTGTTCTTGGAGGACCCCGGGCCCTCCTCCAGAATGACCAATAAGGGTATTTGCAGAGTCCTGAAAGTTTTTGAATTCAAAAATTGACCTTCTTCAAAAAAAAATATGAACCCCAAAAAAATTCCGGGAGGAAAATTTCGTTTTAGAAAAATATCTATTACTATGAAGCGACTTAAATTTTTACTTCTTGTATCGTTACTATCATTCACTCTACTTGTTCTATTTAGTGAAACATTCAGAAACAGGGCTATTGTAGTCTCTATGATTTTCGGCGGTAAAATTTTAGGATACGATGAAGCTTCGTCTATTTTATACAACTATTGCTTCACCAACATTGACTCTTTGGAACTTTCTCCCGATCACTTAAGAAAATGTCCCGTAATACTAACCGCCATTAAGAATATGAAGGCTGGTGAGACAAGGGTAATTAAATTCAAACAATCGGAGTGTTGGCGGATTTCATATGCGCTGAGTGCAATCACAATCAAGCGGACAAACAATTCTATTATTTTATCTCAATTCGTAGATTTTGATCGTTCAGGAAGGATCTACACCTATTTGAACTTGTGTGGATATAAGGTAAAAATTTACGACAGTATTGTTCACTGCTTCTATTGCCATCCATTTGTTGCGTATAGTAAATTTTCAATATTGAAAATTTAAACTCCTACAATTTACTTACAATTTCATGAATTTCGACATCCAATCCATCGGCAACTTCCTTCAAGTAATAAAAAGTTGGGTTAACATTTCCTGCCTCAAGTCGTTGTATTGACTGCTGGTCTTTTCCAATAGAGTTTGCCAGTTCCACCTGTGACATACCCTTCTCCAGACGAATTTTTCGTATCCGATTCCCAAGTTTTCTGAGCAAAATGTCCTTTTGCATAACAGATTAAAGGAATGGGATACAACATGAAATATGTACAACGGATGTGTTGTATTATCAAATAGTTTAATACCTTAGCTACTCATTTAAACACACAAAATATGAAAACTAAAATTTTACTTCTTATCATCTTTCTTTCTTTCCTCAAAGGGGAATCACAAACCATTGACCCTTACTTAATATCGTTCACCGGGAATAGTATCACCAATGGTTCTTATACCCTTGACTACGCTTCAGGTGAACTTGTTATAGAGACCTTGAGTGGTTTGACAAACTATTGTACTCAAGGACTTCTTCAACCGAATTATAATCTCCCCAATGGAATCGAATCAGTTGAGAAGGTTGATGTAAATGTTTACCCCAACCCGACTTCTGATTTTATTTTAATCAAGGCATCCACTTCAGAAAAGTTAAAAATAGTTGTCTACAATGTTATTGGTGGAGTAATAGGAGAATATAAATCTAATTCTATTTCACTTGTTGACTACCCAAAAGGAGTTTTCTACATTAAAATTTATAACTCAAAAAATCATTTAATCAAAACACAATCAATAATAAAAATTTAAACATATGAAAAATATCACACTCGTAATTCTCCTTTTCGTAATCTCTGAGTATTCGTTCTCACAAGTTCCACAAGCCTTTTCATATCAAGGGGTGGCGAGAGACGCATCAGGAAATCCAATTCTTAACAGTTCTGTCTCCGTAAGGTCATCCATTCACGATGGTTCAACGACAGGTCCAATTCAGTATCAGGAAACACAGACTACAACAACCAATAATTTTGGTTTGTTCAGATTGGAAATTGGAAATGGAACTCCAACCATAAATGTTTTTGATTCCGTAATTTGGGAAGTCGGAACAAAGTACCTTGAGATTGAATTTGACCCACTTGGTGGAACAAATTACATTCTTTCAGGAACTACTCAAATCCTGAGTGTACCATACGCTCTTCATTCAGGTGACTTCACACGTGACAGAATTTTCTTTGGTTCTATTCTTTCTCCTACAATTAAAACAAGGACAGGTAATTTTAATTTGAAAGGTTCACGTGTATGGATTAATAATACATTATCTTTAACTGATTCATTAGGTTCTTTTGGAGGAAATCATTTGAACATGTGGATTGATAATTCAAATGAGAAGGCGTTCATATCAAGTAGAGGAACTCCAAGTCCATTTCCTCTGATTTTACAATATACTCCTCAGGGTTCAATCGCAGGAAATGTTGGGATTGGATTTGATTCACCTACACAACGATTACAAGTTGATGGAAACATTTCCTTTACAACAAGAGGTCAAAAACTCTATTTTGCAGGAAACCCAACTGATACTATTACATGTTATATAACAAGACCTGTTGGAACTGATGGATTATTGTTTTATGGGAATGATATCTACATACGTTCTATCGCCACACCCATACAATTACAGACAGTGAGTTCCATTGACATGATGGATTTGTCAGGAAATACAAGAATGAAATTTGACACTCAAAACAGTCGTATGGGTATCGGAACAACAACTCCCTCATCAACTGTAACTGTTTCAGGAGGTGATGTAAACATAACTGATATTAACTCAGGAGTGATTTTGAAATCACCAAATGGTCAATGTTGGAGAGTTACCGTTGATAATACAGGAAATCTTGTTCGGACATCAATTACCTGTCCTTAATCGGTAAAATTTTACTTTCCAATAAGAGGATTCTATCGACATAAGATAGAGTCCTTTTTTATTTTAGATTGAGTAACATCCTTTTCAATATGTTCTTTTAATTTCTAATTCCTCTATTAGTCCGTAGTAAGAAGATCGCTCAGCTTTTTGCTTTTCAAATATTTCAATAAAATGCTCGCTTTTTAAATAATAGTCCATTCCTTGTCTCCATGCTATCCAAACTTTAAGATCAATTCGTCTTTTAGAAAACCAGAGATATTCCTCAGAACATAAATTTAAATAATCGAGTATTATTGATTCTCTTGTTTTGGTTGTATTCTCATATTTAATTTCTTTTTCGCCGATGCGAATTTGGTTTAGAGCATCGTTCATTAAGTCGAATCTTTTATTAAAATCAGTAAATATTTGTCGAAAGAATTGCTCATGTGCAATTTTATAATTGATCATATTATATGAAATTGTTCCTAAAAATACCGCAATAGCAATAAATGTTTCTGGTAATTTATCATTCGGAATTTTCTCGCGGAAGTGATAAAGTAATGAAAATAAAAATATGGAAAATATTACAAGTAAGAGTAAGATATTTGTAAAACACCACTCTTTAAATTTCATAAAACTGATTTTCATTTTTATTTATCTTTTGAATACTGGAAGAAGAAAAATTATTTTGAATTTCCTTTCACTTAATAGAAATTATACGTTTTCTCTATAGGATTCTTAAATAATAGTGTTAAAAATAACGAATAGCCCTAACTTTATGACAACAATCACCTTTGAAGTTGTTATGTTCGAGAGAATCTTGAAAATACCAACTCTTCGCAAAAAATAAATAAGAATTATTTTCAGTAGAACTCCAATAATAATCATTTACAAAACCTCCAATTGCAACTCTATTCATAAATAATTTGTTTAACTCATTTATGCTTGGTAAAAACCAATCACTAAATCCATTTAGAATTAAATCATAACAAAGTTTAGCGGCATAACTTCCGGAGCCTTGAGAATTAACTATTATAATTGTATTTGTTTTACCAGATCCAATAGATCTGTCTTGAGCATATGTGAAATAAAAGTTTCCATTACAAACATCACACCAAGGAGCACCATTGCCTAGATCTGAGTTTGCAGCTATCAATCCATGTGGTACATTTTGATCATACCCCGGATCACCCGGTTGTAATAAGTATGCAACTATTCCTCCTTTATAAAAGTCGCCTATATTGAGATTAAGTAGAGTTGTAAAACTGTCTTCAATTCCATATTCTGTCCCGAAAATATTTGTAGCATACGCACGAAAATAGTACGTTGTATTAGGAATTAAACCTGTTAGAATACTAGTATAAGCACCAATTCCAGAGCCGTCATTTGATTTATTGTTAACTATCGTAGGGGAATGAGTTGTGCTCCAACAAACACCCCTATAAGTCACAGGGGGTGGATATCCATCGGAAAATACATTGCCACCAGCCACAGCACTTACATTAGTGATATTATTTATTGAAGCTGAGGTAAGAGTAGGCAGAAAAGGTACAATGGACGCAGTATCACCGACAATGTTGGTCCATTCAATACTATTATAAACTTGTAATTCGCCCTTTAAACCACAGTCAGAACACCATAAGATCAACCCTGTTGCAGGATTTGAAATTAAATTCCGTTGAGCATAAGTCATTCGAGGTGGCAATAATCCTTTTGAAAATGATGTTATTTCCAATTGCGCTGAAGCATCTGGCGAAGTTGTTCCAATTCCCACATTGCCACTGTTTGAATTGTAAATGTCATTTCCTGTTCTATTAAAATTTCCATTCCGTGCATTTAATGCATATGGCACACTCATGAACTGAGTGGTTCCAATTAATTGAAAATTATTTCCGCCGCTCGTATCCATCTCAACTTGTAACCACTTTTCACCTTGTCCCCAATGAATAGAATCGAATGTCCCAGTTACTGCTGTTCCCAAACCGATGCTCAAATTAAAAAGTCCTGAATTATTTGTTACAGTATTATGTGTTTCTACAAAAACTGCAAGACCAATGGCTGAACCGTCAAGTATACTTAAACGAATGCTAATACTACGATTGAGTATTGGAAGCGATTGTGCATTTCGTGCAATTCCTTGGTAATTTATTCCCTGTGTTGCTTGAGCATTAGAAATGTTATTGATTAAAAGGAGAATAAAAATTATTTTGAATTTGTTTTTCATATGTTGGTTATAGTAGTTAAAACCATTTGCTGAAATTAAAAAATATTAAAAAGAACGGATTGCGCGTACATGAAATAAGTTTGTGTCCTTTGATGCAATTCCTTGTTGTCCTCCACCGAGAAATTGACACCATGCTTGATTGTTGTTGATTTCAGTTGAACTCCAATAATTGGCACTGGGAAACCCTCCGATTAAACTTCTATTTTGAGATAAAATATTCAACTCATCTATACTTGGTAAATACCAATCGTTATATCCGTTTAATACTAAATCTCCACAGATTCTTGCAGCTATTCCAGCAACTGCGCATCCTGAAATTATGTCAATTGTATTTTGATTTCCTGTGCCAAGTGCACTACCATCTGCTCCAAAAATTGTTGTTCCAGTACATCCCCATATTGTACTACTACTTTGATCCATCGGTGCCACAATCAAACCATGCTGTGTATTTGGATCATAGCCAAAATCATTCGGTCCTAATAAATAAGCAACAATTCCACCTTGAAACAAATCGCCAATATTAACTTTTGGGCCTATCCAAGTTGGAATGTTGTTAGCATTTAAAGTTAAAACTTGTCCAGAATATCCAACAGGTACAACTACCCATCTATTTCCATCCCAGTATTGCATATCACCTATACTCCCTGTAACCAGAAAATAACAATGTGGTGATTTCGGCAATTATGAATGTGGTGTTTTCGGAAAATAGCAATGTGGTGTTTTCGGAAAATAAGGATGTGGTGTTTTCTCAAAACAGGAATGCATGATTCTGTACCTTACTGATTGGCCCTGCAGGGCCAATCAGTAAGGTACAAAGTTTAAATTTTAGGTATTATCGGTTGGGATTTAACCCCCAACCGATATGACAAAAAAAGACTTAAACAATTGGATTATGTATTACGAAATTCATAAGCTTAAACGGCTGGGATTCAGTACCTCTAAAATTGGGCGGCATCTGGTAATGGATGAGCGGACAGTAAGCAAATACCTGCAAATGTCTGAGCAGGATTTTGAGCATTCTTTAATTCTCTTTGCAGAAAGAAATAAAATTTTATCGCCTTATGAGCATTTTGTTAAAGAAAAGCTAAGTCTATTCCAGGATACTTCCGCTGCACAAATTCATGACTGGCTTCTTGAGCATTATAAAAATTTGCCTGCAGTGGGTTCTCGTACTGTTTATAATTTTGTGATGTACGTGCGGAGGAAACATAATATCCCCCTTGTGTCGGAAATAAGAGAATATTTTCCTGTTTCCGAATCCGCTTATGGCGAACAGGCACAGGTTGATTTTGGAGATTACAACATGCGTTTTGCTGAAGGAAGCAGAAAAAAAATAAAGTTTTTTGTAATGGTTTTGTCCAGAAGCCGAATGAAATACTTGTGGTTTTTAGATAAGCCGTTTACGTCTCAAAGTGTTGCCGCAGCTCATGAAAATGCGTTTGCTTTTTTTGGAGGTATTCCAAAAACGATTGTTTATGATCAGGATCGAACAATGATAGTGGATGAGAACATTGGCGAAGTTATTCTTACATCAACATTCAAACAATACATAAAATCAAGAAATTTTAAACTGCATTTTTGCCGGAAATCAGATCCTGAAAGCAAGGGGAAAGTAGAAAATGCAGTTGGATACGTAAAGAAAAACTTTTTGTACAACAGGGTTTACTCTGATATTGAAACGCTCAATACAGAAGCGATTGCTTGGCTGGGAAGAACTGCGAATTTTCTTCCGCACAATTTTACAAAAAAATCACCTGAGAGTGAGTACATAATCGAAAAAGAATATTTAAATCCATACACACCAATAGTCATAGAAAATAAAGAAAAGAAAATGCATCACCTTAGGAAAACAAATACCATTGCCTACAAAGGTAATTTTTATACAGTGCCGATGGGAACTTACAAGGGAACAGGAACCCGGGTTATCGTCAAAGAAAACAAAAACACTGTTGAAATTTATGATCTTAAAGACGAATTAATCTGCACTCATAACCTTTCATCCCAGAAAGGACAAACGATAGTCAATACAAACCACAAAAGAGACACTTCAAAAAGTCTGGATGAACTATTTAACGAAGCAGTTCTTTTTTTTACAAATGAGAATTTAGCAAAAGCGTATCTCCAAAAAATAAAAGAGAAATTCCCCAGATATACTAGAGATCATTTATTGGTCATTACAAAAGCAGTAACCGATGCCGATAAAATAACAGCCGATAAAACCTTAGCGTTTTGTGTAACAAACATGCTTGTAAGTGCCAATGAATTTGAACAGGTGCTTGAAGTTTTTCTATTGGAAAAGATAAAACCGTTAAAAAAACAAGCTCCAATGAAACTCTTGGATGAAACAAATTTACAGAAAGCCAATCAAACCCCGGAAATACGAAGCATGAAAGATTATGAAAATATTTTTAACCAATAAAAAAAACAAAACATGACAACAACCAAAACAGAGGAAATTAAAAAGCATTGCAAACAGTTAAAATTAACCGCTCTGTCGGCCTATCTTGACCAGGCAATAGGAGTAGCTGAAAAAAAACAAATAAGCTATTTAGAGTTCCTTAAAATGCTTACAGAAAAAGAAATTACGCACCGAAGAGGAAAGGATACAGAAAGAAGAACAAAACAGGCACGATTGCCAATGGCTTACAATCTGGATTTGTATGATTTTTCTTTCCCGAACGGATTAGATAAAAAACAGTTTAATCAACTAAGAGAACTAAACTGGTTAGAGCAAAATTTTAATGTAATTCTTATGGGTCCGGCAGGTACAGGAAAAACTTACATAGCAGCAGGCTTATGTTTTGATGCAGTGGATAAAGGTTACAGAGCCTATTTTAAAACCATGGAAGACATTATCAAAATTCTAAAAATGAAAGAGATTACAAGAAATGCACAGGTCGAATATAAGCGGATAATTAGAGCACATGTACTGGTCATTGATGATATTATGATGTTTCCTGTTACACAAGAAGACGCACTTGCATTTTTTAATCTAATCAACGAACTCCATGACAAAACTTCGTTGATTATTACCACTAATAAATCACCTAAAGATTGGGCAGATGTTCTGAAGGACAGCATTTTAACGACAGCACTCTTGGACAGAATACTCTATAGATGCGAAATAATAAAATTAACCGGGAAAAGTTATCGTATGGAAAACAGAAAAACAATTATTGAAACCAATAAAAAATTAAACTAATTTTAGGCAAAATCATGCATTCCCATTTTCCGAAAACACCACATTCCTATTTTCCGAAAACACCGCATATTTGTTTTCTGGTAACACTCCCTCCTTTAGGACCACTGTTTTTTGAAAACAATGAATATGGTACACTTAAAAACTGCGTAACTCCAAGCAACACATAATTACTCCCACCGCTAACATCCATCTCAACCTTCAACCATTTACTCCCTTGTCCCCAAAGTATCGATTCAAAATTCCCCAATGAAACCGTTCCGTTACCAATGTAAATGTTAAATAATCCAGAGCCACTTGTTTGGGTAGAATGTGTCTCAGAATAAATTTCCTGTCCAGTTGAAGAGCTATCAAGAATGCACAATCTTAAAGAAACATTTCTGTTTAGTAAAGGATGTCCCAAAGAGTCACGTGCTACTCCCTGATAATTTATTGACTGTGGGGGTTGTGCAAACGACCCTAAAAAAATAAGAGTAAAAAGTATGGTTAAAAAAGATTTTTTCATTTGCGGTAACACGATGATTTGATTTAATAATGATGTCGTTTGGTTACGGCTTAATAGCTACTCTTGTATAATACACCCCATTTTCCATCAATCCATAATCATCCGACTCTACAACTCCATCACCGGTAATATCTTCCACATGATAACCAAGAAGAGTTATTGGTACAGCAGTCTCCATATCCGAATAGTCTTGAGATTCAACTACTCCATCCTGAAGACCAACTGTAGCGGTTTCGGCATCGCTTATATCGCCGCTGAATATCGCCCATCCCATATGGTCAACCGTCTCTATCATATTATTACCATATGCTTTGTTTTGAAATGTTGTAAAGTCGTAAGTTCCTGCATTTGATAATAGAACAGGATTTGCACTCCAAGTCTCTATAGTATTTCTGTGGTTTAGTTTTAAGTAATAATACCCTTCTGTCGCACCATGAAAATAGAAATTGACAGAACCATCTGTTTTGAGAATTGAAGTTGAAGACTCAATTGGCTCATGAGAGTTTTTGTCCATTAAGGTCAATCGAACAGAATCAACATCATTCGGATTTGAGGATGCTCCAACTTTATATAAACAACCTCCCAAGCCACTGTTGTTCATCAATCCGTTTCCTGTGTAGAATCCTTCGAGGTAAAATTTTAGGTTAAGAGTGAAGTTGTTTGGTTGAAGGAAGCCTTGGGTGATTTGGGAATTTGGGGTTGAGATTGGACCTGTGATGGGTTCACCGATGTTTATGTCCATTCCGGCGTAGGATGTTTGGAAGCTTTTCCCGATTGCGTTAATTACTGATGGAGAAATTGATTGCGCAGAAGTTGAAAATGGAATTATTAATAAATAAAAGGCTAAGTGTAATTTCATTTTTAGATCTCTTGATGCAATGTTTCTAAGTCGGTCAAAATAGAAATTTGCTTTAAAATATTTTTCCATATCAGTACTAAATTAAATTGTTTATTTACAAAGTAGTTTTTCAAAATTTCTAAATGTGTTACGGGGCCCTCATTAATAGTTAAATTATTAATTAGTTAAAAATCCCGTACAGCACGAACTCTGACTATATGGTCATTGGTCTTTAAGTCGATGGTTTCGTAGCCACTAAGGAAGTTTTTTATCCACGCTTGCGCGTAGTTCCACTCTCTAGAACTCCAATAGAAGTCATTGGAAAAACCCCCGATTGATAATTTTGCATTATACATTAATATCAATTCGTTAAATGTAGGAAGCCTCCAGTCAATATGTTTTTGCCCAATTGCACTATGATTAATTGGGTAGCTGATTGAATCCTGAGCCATATACCAATTAATATTGTTTCCGTTCTGAGTCTGGTTTTGGTCTTGAATTTCGGATACTAACCCATGTTTTCCATCTGGAGTAACATAAAACACATAACCTCCTAAGTCTATATTTAAGCCAATGCTGTATGTTCCTGAAATATTGCCTGCTGTTAAGGCGAATGGTACTGATAAAAACTGTGTCGTACCAATCAATTGAAAATTACCCCCTCCAACAGTATCCAATTCCGTCTTTAACCACTTATCACCCTGACCCCACCGAATAGAAAAAAAAATTCCACTAACAACACTTCCTAATCCAATTCCAATATTAAATAATCCTGAACTACTTGTAGTTACATTTTGTGTCTCAACATAAACTGGTTGTCCAGTCATTGAACTATCAAGTATGCTAAGTCGAAGACTTATGTTATGATTAACAAGTGGAAGTCCCTGAGAATTTCTTGCCACCCCTTGATAATTTATTGCCTGAGGCTGAGCAAATAAATGAATAGAACAAATAGCAAATGCTATTAGCAGTATGTGTTTCATGTGTGATATCAATTAAAAAATTAAAAAAGAATCTTGTGTTTCGTAAATTAAAGATAAGTAAAGTTATTTGAATAAAAACAGCAATCCTTAAAATGAATAGTGATATTTTAAAAACAGGAGGTTTGAAAAACAGATTGCTCTAAATAGCCTTAAATTAGGGCATTTCAAGGGATTTTAAATAATTTAGTCTTGTTACCTTTTGATCAAATAGGATATATTTATAGTAAAACAACAATATGAAAATAAATCCACGCTTTGACCCCGAAATGATTTCGTTACCTGAGATACTTTCAACTTACAAAATCACGGGCGAGTTATTTGAAACGGAAATTTTAAAGTATGAAAATGATATACCAAGTGAAATGATTAAGGAAACACAAAATGGCGAATTGTTTATACATAAGAATATAGTGGAGATCCTTTTTGGAAACAAGGACAAGACTCTATCAACTAACAATGAACGTGAAAATGAGAAAAAATCTCATCTCTTTAATTTCAAGTATAGGGTAAATGTTTACATACGGGTCGAAGAGGATGAAGAAGATGATGATTCAGATGATGAGATTTCAAAAAGATTAAAGAATTTAAATCAATAGTTTATTAAAAACACAAATTCCCTTTATATCTCAAGAGAAAGATTATAGTTTAGTATTCTATCATTGCATTCATATATTTCAGAATTACTTTTTATTTCCAAAAAGATTCATATTTCTATTATGAAATGTTTTTCACAACCAACATTCCATCTGCAATCATTACCGCAATATTATAGAAGTCAGTTAGTCCGCCACTTCCAGTCGATAATTCAGTAGTTTCATTTCGCTCGGAACAGAATATATTAAATTTCCAAAATTGAGCCGGCATGCATGTTACCTTGGCTTCCACGTATGATCCGTTATCACTTTGATAAATTCTCCCAAGATCTTTTTCTTCTTGATCGTAGGTCTCCCAGTATGGTAAGTCATTTTTTTGATAAAATTCGATTTCCCAATCGTATGGATGATTAATATTTAAGTTCATAGAGCTAATTTACAAAAATCTATTAATACCTAAATTCATTTGATATTAGAAGTGGAAGATTGGAGTAAAGATTTACCGTTGCATCGGTTATTAAAGTCCGTGCCCGACCCACTGCCTGTAAAATTTGAGATTCTATTAACGTTAGCTGAAGATCTCGCAGTTCTTCATGGTTAAAGGTATTAAACTTGAATTTCCTTTCCTTCCATTCAATCATTTGGTATTTCATGGATGTATCAAGTGTATTGAATTCAATCCCTAAAATTTTACCGTATAATAGATAGACAATGTTATTAAAGTGAGGTGTCCCCACAACATTGATGTTTTTACCCTTAAATACATCAAATCCTTCACAATTTCCGAAATGTATATGGAGCAGATCATCGGTGCTAAATATTTCTGAAAAGTCTTTGAGAGTTAAAACCTGTTCACCGTTTAATTGGATTAAAATTTTACCGTAGTATTTATTTAATCCCTGTCTGCTACATGATAACTTAGTGTGTTGAATAATCGTTCCCTGATGTTTGATATTCGACAGATCAATATATTCCACTCTGTCTCCATAGAGGTATTGGTAAAATTTTATCGGTACTGTGGCGGAAAGAATTATTATCTTCTTATCGGTAGGTAGCGTATTTTTGATAACATAGTGAATCGTATTCTGATCCAGTGAGGATTTAATAAAGTATAAGCTCTTAAAGAACCCAAGAACATTTGAGGTGATTTTTGATTCCGATACATCTATCATCAGCTTATCTATATCTATATTAAATGTCGGAGTCTGAGCAATTACTTCTGCCGGACATTTTAATAAATAATCTCTGATCTTTGATATATTAGATTCGTATCCAAAAGGGAATTCCAGTTTAAACAAATCCGATATCTTGAATTGTTTTATCTCAATCAGGCTGTTGAATGGATCCTCATCGAAGATTAATGTATCATTGGAATATGATTTTAAAAGTGACCTTTTATGAGTTGTAAGAAGGGTTCCGTTCCATGCATCACATCGGTTAAGTTCATTTAAAAATTTATTTGCCAGCTCAACATCCGATTTATTATTAAATTTAAAAGTAGCATCCTTGCTGATCATTTGGATTTGTTGATATACATTTTTATAAAGTCCTACCGTGTATAGATTCTTAATATGTTTGTTTAATTGGGGTTTACCGAATTTGGGAATTTCAGGGGTAACAATATGACTTGTATTCATTCTCTGACTTACCTCATCTTTTAGATCATGTGTAGGAAGAGCAATGGTGGTATTTATTGGAAGGTTCGTTAACATCTCAGTCTTTCCAATCCCTGTAGGAACTTTACAGATATATATTTTCCTTTCATTTGATTTTAAACATAATTCAAAGTAGTTGTTAAATAATCTCCTTCCTTCATCGAGCGATATCCACTCGGGAGGTTTTATTATTTCCACATGACCCCTGACTTCTGTTACGGCGGTTATCAGGTTTGTATGTTCATGATCTTCAGGATTGGATGAAAAGTTTTTCAGATTTTGAGGTTGGTATTCCATGTATCTCACATACGGTAAAATTTTAAAGTTATTGATTGAGTAATTGGTAAGACCTAGTTGATTGTATTTCTCCATTGCTTCCTTCATTTTTTTTAGACCTCCATTTATCCATTGAAGATTTGTTGCTAGTCCGAAAAGTTCGGGATGAGATAACCATTTACCTTCGATAAAATCATTGAAAATTTTAACCCGGTCCTTACATTTATCCCAATCAAATAGATTTCGTTTTATTTTAGATAAGTATTCCGGTAAATCCGGACCACTTATTTCAGTACTTGAATCCGCACATTTTCGCTTACTCTTATAGTAATATAATAAGAACAAGCGTTTTTTGTATTGTTTAGTACTGATTCTGTGGTCCGCAGGAATTTTATTAATTAATAGTGAATCAACGAGGTTATTTAACCCAATTGGATCAGGATTCCAAACTTCTGAGAGCAGTCCGCCAAAAAACATTCTTCCCGGATCCTTACAATGTTTATCACATTCTGGGAATAGCTCCATCAAAGATTGAATAATATGGTTGCGGAATTCAATGTCGTCAATTGTTTCGTCGATAAATATCAATACCCTGAATTTCCTTTTTTCGAGAGTATCGCTAAAGGTTGAATAAAACAGATTTGGTGTTATTCCAATTTTATTGAATCGTGATTTGACTTCATCAGGAGTAATTCCGCTATCAAAATCCAAAGCAAATACTTCCTGTTGAACCCAAGTGTTATTTGATCTACTTGAGTTGAACACTGCTGGCGACCAGGTATAGGAGTATGGTTGAACTAAAATTTTAGAGATGTCGGTAATTGTCATTGCGGTGACAACGGTGAGTCGATTACTTATTGTTCCGATAGTATTGATAGCCGGTTTCTTCTTCTGCGGTGTAGGATCGATGGTGATCGTAAATTTTTCTTTCATGTGCTTTTTAATAAAGGGTACACACAATACCACAAAAGGAAATGATTTTGAAAATAAAATTTTACAATGTTGACTTTCCGTAGTCTTTTCGTATTTATTAGATAAAAAACATGAAGAACACTTTACACAAGAAAAATGATTTCGTGAAATTCCGAATTGATGGAATTGAGAAAAAGAGATTGGAGAAATTGGGAATGTTGACACGAAGAAAACAGTGTGACCTTTATCGGGAATCCATGTATTATTTTATCCGAGATCGATTTCCTGAATGTTTGGATTTTGAGTAATTGGTTCTTCCCAAAATACCCAGAATCGGGGTAATCTTTTCAGCTTTTGAATTTGGGGTCAAAAAGTAGTGCGATGAAAAGATGGGTATTGGGTGGTTTAATGGAGACCCCCAGACTTCACCGGGTCGTTTTTAATTGCACCGGGCCGTGATTAAGGTAGATTATCCTTATCGCTAGCGAGATCGTTCACCCGGACAAGAAAAATGGGGTTTCCCGAAATCAGCCATGGGTAAGGGTTACAAAAGGGGGTAAATCGGTAAAATTTTAAAGATTTGGTTTGGATTCCAAATTTTCAATAATAAAAATTTAAAAATTGTATCAAACAGCCCCCCTCTATGACGAACTTGTTACCCCAACATTTCTAAACCTCAACTCATAAAAATAAAAAAACCATCGAAGATATCTTTTTATAGTTTTGCATTTAGCAAATCAGTCACAGCTGGCTTTGCCCTAGTACTTTTTACTAAAGATAAAAATAAATAAAAAGTATTGCGTTAATACCCATGTTATCCGCAATCGTTAGGACACTGCTAAAATCAAACTGACTGCAAGAAACAAACAAACACGATAATGACTTACATAGAAATTTTAATTGACACATCGGGAAGTATGGGAGCCATGAAAGGAACAACGCATGAGAATTTGTATTTGCTTCCAGACGGCACAACAAGAATGGTTTTCATAAAAAAAATGCTTCGTGAACAGCTACTACCGACAATTGACTATGCCGACAAAATAGTAGTACGGACTTTTAAATCTTCTACTGGCGAAGTTCAAACGCCAATCATTGAAAAAATTTATGACGGCAAGTATGACATTTCAATCATTAGCCAAATAGTTACCAGTTTACCTGACGACCCCCTTGGTGGAACACCAATTACAGCAGCGATTACTGATGCGGTAAATTCATTGAACCAGTTTCCAAATGCTGACAGGAAAATTATTTTAATTACAGACGGAGAAGAAAATGGCGGAGGGAATTACAAGGAAACAATTGATAAAGCATTTGCCACTCATGGAATATTTTGCAAAATATTTATTGTTGGTATTTGCCAAGACAAGGAAGCAGAAGAGAAAGCAACCTATTTATCAAATAAGACAAAGGGAGTTTACAGGAACTTAAAACCACAATCAATAAGCGAAACAAATTATTCAAGTGTTGAATTAGCACCATTAAAAAAGGCGATACTTCAAGACAGCATAAAAAACATTCAATCCGCTGTAACTACTATCATTGCGCCACCACAAGTTCAACAACCCGAAGTTCAAACTCCACAGAAGGTTCAACCGCAACCAATAGTTCAACCACATCCAATAATTCAAACGATTAAAGACAAAATCACCACCGTTAAGGAAGAAAGCAAGCGAGCAAACTCAACCATTCAACTTGAGCAGTTAGAAAATATAATAAAAGAACAAGTTGCCAGCTCTCAAAAATTGCTTTCCGAAATTTCTTCTTTGAAAGAATTAATAAGGTTAGATGTTTTGCTTGACAGTGGAATTGATGCAACGACATTAACTATTGACAATGATTACAGCGAAAGCATTAGGAAGCGAAGCGAAACTTTCCTTTACAAACATCTATGTGAAAAGCACAGAGTTTCAAATGTCAAGTGGCTAAATGAAACAACCGAAAGTTTTAGTCCTCATGACTTTGAACTTTTAGACGAGCATGGAAAAACAATTCAGGTAATAGAATGTAAAGGCACATCTAAAGACAAACCGACATTCTATTTGACTGCTAACGAATGGACACACTTCTTGACGAACAAAGAAATTTATCAAGTATACAGAGTGTTTAATGTGGACGGAGAAATGAACGCTGTTTGCATTGACAATTTGCTTGCTTCAATCTTGAACGGACAAGTTGTTCCGTATTTATTGAAGGTTGAAATTCTAAAGGAAGGCAGAGTGATTTTAACTTTGAAAACATGACAAAGAATATATATCCCTCTTATAACCCTTCGTGCGAACTTCAAACAGTTGTGCTCCGAGCGAACAGCACGGCAGCGGATAACATAAGTACTTAATGAAATTTTAAAAAGAGGGCTTTGTTTGGTAATCAAACAGTTGTGCTTCTAAGCCCTTCTTTTTAAAAACCTCTTCAATCCCTTCTTCGCTAGCGACAAGGCTATGACGACCGTTCAACAAGACAACAACGAAAATAAAAATGGCGGACTTATACATATTTAATGACAAGGTTGAAAGCATTTTTCAATTGCTTGGACAGAAAGAAAATGATATTTCTTATAGCGTTGGTTATGCTTTTTCAGATTGCCGACATTTTTTGCAAAAGTTTTTACAGCATATAAATATCAAAACACCTTTTGACCCAGACAAAATAAAAATCAGACTTCAAACTCACGAAAAAGAAAAGGGGTTTACAGACTTTGAAATAGTTCAAGAAAATGAATTTCATATAATAGTTGAAGCAAAGTGTGGTTGGACATTCCCTTCAAAAGACCAGCTCGACAAATATGCCACAAGACCGACCTTTGTTTCTTCCACTGCAATTGACAAAAGAATTATTGTATTTAACGAAAGTATTTCCGCATTTACCAAGACACATTTTGGCATTACGGCAATCAAGAAAATTCCAGTAGAAGTTGTTTCGTGGAACGACATTCAAAAAATTGCTGCATCTTCAAAAGCAATCGGACGTGACACAGAGAATAGACTATTAAAAGAACTTAATATTTACCTTGACA
This sequence comes from Bacteroidota bacterium, assembly GCA_031417395.1. Lineage (GTDB taxonomy): Bacteria > Bacteroidota > Bacteroidia > AKYH767-A > 2013-40CM-41-45 > JADKIH01. Next base: position 19,702 of record JANOVM010000059.1, read on the forward strand.
AAATAAGCAGTATGCAAAAAATAGACAGCAATTGGGTTTACGTTGTTTCACTTGGAAGCGGTATACCTGACAAATGGAGTGTTTCGTGGCAAGACATTGTTAACAAGCATTCAAAGTATTTTCATCCAGTTGGTGGTAGCAAAGGTGGTTGGCCTGCAGAGCCGCCAAACTATATTGCATTTCGCTATGGTGGTAAACTTCAAAGTATTCATCACATTGAAAAATATGTAGTATTTAAGGACCCTTCAATTCATTTCAAGACAATACCTAAAGGGACTTGGGACCCACATTATTTATATGATTTAGGACCTGCAATCAGACCAAAACACGAAGTTAAAGCAGGAAAGAAAATAATTAGAAGTATGAGAGTTTGGGCAATGCTTGACCTATTATTGACAAGTCAAAGTATTCAAGATGCTAGGGACAAATCAGACGCAAGATAGAAGCCCAGCCACTAATAGTGGGTTTAAAAAATTGGCGGTTCTGTGGTTAAATGAAGTTTCGTGCTTCGAAACCGCCAACTTATTAAAACCGCTAAAAGTTAATGGATGCGCTTTTCTAAACGTGATTTACTATCAACAAAATACATCTCAATCATCCCCTTATTTTTTGCCTCAATTTTTCCTCTATGAGTACATTTAAATTGATCCTTTACTAATCCATAGGTCGTACCACTGATATTAACTTTCCCCACTTCACCACTGCTTTCCATTCGGGATGCAATATTCACGGTATCACCCCAAATATCATATGCGAATTTTTTAATACCAACAATTCCTGCAACAACGGGTCCGGTATGAATTCCAATTCTTATTTCAAAAGGTTCTTTTCCTTTAGCCAATCTGTTTTGTTTATGTTCTTCCATAAACATTTTAATTTCCAATGCTGCACTCACAACGTCAACAGGATGGGTAGTATTCGTAGAAGGTATTCCACCGGCGCACATATAACTATCCCTATTGGTTTTTATCTTTTCAATATTGTAAGAATTAATAATGTTATCAATTGATTTAAAGCAGGTATGAATCTCAGAAACCAATTCTTCAGCATTCATGTTTTCACTTGCTTGGTTGAAATTTATAAAATCTGTAAACATAACAGTAACCATATCAAAACTTTTTGCTTTTGTGGATCCAGTACTTTTAAGTTCTACTGCAATTTCTGATGGCAGAATATTCAACAACAAGCTATCGGAATGTTCTTTCTCTTCAGCTAATTGTTGAGTCCGAGCTTTAACATTTAGCTCAAGAAGAATGTTTTGCTGACTTATGTATTTTTCTTTTACCCTTACGGCTTTTAGTGACTTATTAAACACAATAAGCGTAAATAAAAATATTACTAAAAGAACAGACAACTGGAAGTATTGGTATTTGCGGATTTTTTCAAGTAAAGGAGTATTTTTGTAAAGGATATATTGTACAATCGCCTGATTAGAAAACGAAAATTGAATTTCAATAGGTTTGTGTTGTACTTTCATAATAGATATCTGTTTATGCATATAATTTGCATCCTTAATATCAAGAGAATCAATATTTCTATAAGAAATTATATTAAATTTATCATCGGTCCAGATAACAGGTATCGAGTTATTACTACTGATTGAAATATTAAGTGCCATAATATCATCACCTACGTTTTGCATATTTGACATTTGGCGCACAGCTTTTGCCCATAGTTCTATTCTATTACCTTCTTCTTTACCAAGATTATTTACCAACTCATTCATATACCAAAGTGACAATATGCCAATCAGTAGAGCTACGAAAAAAAATAATATTTTCCAGTTAACTTTCATGGTTAATTTATATTTCTGGGCCGACAAAATACATATCTATCATTCCCTTGTGTTTAGCTTCTACCTTTCCCCGATAAGTACAGACGAAATTTTCTTTAACTAATGCGTAGGTGGTTCCACTAATATTTATTTTTCCTGTTTCACTGTTCGATTCCATAAGTGAAGCAATATTTACTGTATCACCCCAGATATCATAAGCAAACTTCTTTACTCCCACAATTCCAGCTATTACAGGTCCTGAATTTATGCCTATTCTCATTTCAAAAAATGGCTGTCCCGCTTTTTGTCTCTGTATTTTGTATTCATGCATAAATTTTTGTATTTCTGCTGCAGCTCTTACAGTATCAGACGCATGTGTATCTTTTATTGCTGGTAAACCAGATACAGCCATATAGCTGTCACCAATAGTTTTAATCTTCTCTATATTAAAGTCAGTAATTATCTTATCAAATTCGCTATAGCAAAAATTTAACTCCTCAACCAATTCTTTCGCATTCATATTTTCACTTGTTTGGGTGAAATTTTTAAAATCGGTAATCATAACAGTAACCATATCAAAACTTTTTGCTTTTGCAGAACCTGTACTTTTAAGTTCTTCTGCAACTTCTGAAGGTAGGATATTCAATAACAAGCTATCAGAATGTTCTTTCTCTTCAACTAATTGTTTAGTCCGTGTTTGAACTTTATTTTCAAGAAGAATATTTTGTGAATTCATGTATTTTTCTTTTTCTAGAGCCGCACTTAGTGAATTATTGAATGAAAGAAAAGTGATAAAAAGAAAAATAACAATAATGGATATTTGAATATACAGGAAGTTTCGCAGTTTTTCAAGAAAAGGGGAATCTTTGTAAAGCAAGTAATTAAATTTATCTCTTAAGAATATAGCATAGGGTTTATGCTCATGTTTCATTATATTAAGTTGCTTGTTCAAATAAATGGAATTTTTACACTTGACTGAATCAATATTGCAAAAAGATATAATTTTAAACTTGTCATCAGTCCAAATAACTGGTATAGATGTTGTAGTTAATTTTATTCCGGAAAGTAAATCGGGATCAAAATTAACTGTATCAGCAATTCCTTTTGTTGTTTTGTCTAACGATTTATCCGCATCCTTTTCCTCTTTCACGATATATCGTGTATTTCGAGAGCGCATGCTCTGGTCATAACTTGTCTTTGTTGCTTCAAAACACGAACCAATAAGATTTTCTTCATCCTTTGATAAACTACTTATTAACGAGTTCGTATACCATAGTGAAATTAGAGCAAATACTAAAATAGAAATAATTATAAAATAATTCGTGCGGTTTTTTGATATTTGAAAGATCATAATTTATTTACAATTGTGAATATTGAATTTGTAACCCTCATTTAATTCCGAGACTGCAAGTATAGCTAAGGTGAAGTTGACGATGATTTAGATTACAGTTACTGAATTATTCATTCCTTCTCCTTCCAACAAGCATCTTTCTCTTGCCTTTTCATAATCTCTTCCGTTGAAGGGGCAATAATAAAATTACTTGTTTGGGTTCCATGATTTATAGATTTTAAGGGCGAAAGTTAACCAAATTTGTTTAAGTACAACTTTAGTTAATTTGTAAGAATAATTTGTACGAAACTTTTGGATATGTTCTCTAATCACCTTTACAATTAAGTAGTAAATTGGTAAGAATCTAGTGAAGTGTAACAAAGGTTTAGACCGGCCTTATCATCTGGTTAATCCGTAAAAGCGAGCTACAAGTAAGGTAATGAGTAAAAAAGGATTTTTAAATTGGTAAATATTTTATGATACATTTGAAGTTAACCTTCTAAACCAAATATTATGAAAACAAAATTATTTCTTATCCCTTTGTTTACTATTTTAATTTCTTGTCAAGCTGAACATTGCTGGGATTTTGTTTCAACCACAGTACCAACAAATGTTAGTCCTTCAGCAGTATACAACCTTACTACTACTGATACCACTATCTATTGTGGTATAACTGAAGATGAGGCTCACACAATGTCAAAATCGATGGCTACTTCCTATCAAGTTGGTAATATAAAATATACTACTACTGTTGTTGTTAAAGAAAAATAGGTAAAATTTTAAGGATTTTGTATGGGATTCTAATTCTTCAAAATTAAATATTTAGAATCGGAGGAGTAAGAGTTGCATACCCACAAATATGGCACGTAAATATGATGATTCAGACGCTAGCACTAATTTTACAAACCATTATGATTAACGTTAAAATTTTACAGATTTTGTAGTGATTCTAACTTCAATTAGTAATGATAAAAAATGGTTCAGTCCTTTTGACCAAAATAATAACATCTTTGTACAATTGAAAAATGAGATTGCCATCACTGTTTACCCCATTTAATAATGATATATGAACAGTAAAATTTTACCCGATAACCAATTGATCAAACGGCACAACGAAGGCGAGATTTTCCTTCTTGAACATAACTCAACGACAGATGACCGGTTCTTGATTAGCCTCGAAACCACTAAACATTTATATAAGAATGAGAAAGGCGACAAATACTTTCTTTGCGAATTTACCTCTAATGAAGATTCCGACTTTGGGATCATCGGCGACGGAATTGAAGAGTTGGAAGAAAATGAAACATTCCAGCATAAGGTCTTTCTCCCGGATTGTATAATTGATTTGAATGTCATAGAAGAGTTTACCGAAGAGAAGATGATTGACCACCTGATGTATGAGGTTCTTGATAACCTTGCATTGGTCAAAGAACTGACAGGTGCAAATGTTTCGGAATTGATTGAAAAGTTCAAAAAGAAAACCGTAGATCCCAGACTTAAATATTTATAAAAATGTTTTCCCATTTAGACCATATTCCTTCAAATATTCATATGGTCTATAATTTCCAATTTAAATCAAATCAATCACGATAACCGCAAATTATCCTTCAACAAAATACATATCAATCATTCCTTTATTCTTAGCCTCAATCTTACCTCTATGAATGCACTTAAATTTGTTCTTTACTAATTCATAGGTAGTACCACTTATATTCACTTTCCCTGCATCTCCACTGCTTTCCATTCTGGATGCAATATTCACAGTGTCACCCCAAATATCATATGCAAATTTTTTAACACCAACAATTCCTGCTACTACTGGACCGGAATGGATTCCAATCCTGATTTCAAATATTTCCTTTCCTTGCTTCTCTCTCGCTCCTGCATGTTCAATCATAAATTGTTGAATCTCTATGGCTGCGTTTATAACATCTGTTGCGTTAGTTTTATTCGTTACTGGCAAACCACCAGCGCACATGTAACTGTCGCCAATAGTTTTTATTTTTTCGATATTGTGTTTTGAAATAATGTTGTCGAATCCTTTAAAGCAGGTATGGATTTCAGCAACCAATTCAGATGGCGTTAGTTTTTCCGAAATCTGTGTAAAGCCTTTGAAGTCCGTGAACATGACGGTTACTTCATTAAACTGTTTTGCCTCGGCTCTGCCTTTTGCTTTGAGTTCTTCGGCTACTTCTTCAGGTAAAATGTTGAGTAACAATTCTTCGCTTTGCTTTTTCTCTTTTGAAATTCTAATTCTTTGTATGTAAAATATACCAGCAAAAATTAATACAATTGCCATCCCTCCAACAAAGCGATTTCTCATTAATGTTTTTGATTTAATGATACTTAATTGAATGTCTTTTTCATTTTGCAAAAATTTTGAATTTGACTCACGATCAGAATCGAAAAGGTAATTAGTCGTCTGCATAAGTTTGTCATATGTACGATTGCTAATATCATATTGTAAATTAAACAAAAGCTTCTGATACTTAATGGAATTTAAATAGTCATGCAATTTATAATAAATATCACTTAAGTTTTTGTATATTTCATTTTGGCTGCTGTATGATTTTATTTCATTAGCAATTAATTCAGCCTGTTTATATGTTTTAAGAGCAAGACTTATATCCCCATTATTAAAATATGATTTTGCTAAATCTATTAAAGTGTTTGATTCTGTCGTTTTTAGATAAATGTCGTTCCCTTTATCTAAAAGTTTATTTTGCAGATTCATTTCTGGGCTAAGTATCAATTGAAGCCTTTGAGGTTTTTTACCAATATCTATATTAAAAAAAGCCTCGTAGATTCTTGCTGACAAATAATTACATTTAAAAGAATTGGAATTATCATGCATCTTATTATAAATATTAGCTTGATTTTTGTAGATTTCTTGAAGTTTTAACATTCCCTTTGTTTCATAAGCATACGATTCCGCTTCCTTATATTTCTGAAGAGCAATTTTAAGATTTCCTTCCTTTTGAAAAAATTTAGCTGATTCAATTAGTGAATTTGCACTGTCATTTTGGTATTCAAACTCTCTCAAGATTTCAATAGCCCTTTTTTGATATGGTATAGCTTTATCATATTCCTTTCTTTTTAAATAAAGCTCTCCAATCCTTTTCAAAGTATAAGGCTCGTTTATTGTTCCTCTATTTGCATTCAATAAAATTTCAAAATAGATAGCTGCAGAATCTAAGAATCCCAAAGTTTCTTTGAGCATATAGGCCGATCCTAAATAGTCTAATGATGCTGTTAATTTTTCTACTTTAGTATTAGAATCCTTTATTTTTTGCAAAAGACTGTAGGATTTTAAATGATATTCTATTGCCTTATCTGATGTTGTAGGAGTTAATTGATAAATGCTACCGATATTATTTAAAATTTCAATTATTCTTAATGTATCATGCATTTTTTTTGCGGATCTCAAAGCATTAAAATAAAATTCGTTGGATTTATCATGAAATCCGATATTGTAAAATAAAGCTCCGATATTACTTTGCATGGTGAATACATTCATATCGTCGCCTAATTCATTATATGTTTCTGAAGCCTGCTGCCAATAGTTAATCGTTTCTGCATAACTTGCTTTTCTAAGGCAAAAATCTCCAATGTAATTTAATGATTGTGCGAGTCCCTCTTTGTAATTTAGTTTTATCGCCAGTTCCTTAGCTTTTTTTTCATAATAAATAGCTAATTCTGGATATGAATAAAAAAAAGAATATGTTTTACCAAGAGCAATTAAACAATTAACTTTTGAAGTGTCACTCTTTAGATTGCCTAATAAATATTTTAGAGAGTCAAATTCAGTTGTCTGAGATTTACTTATTATGGGAGCAAAAATTATTGCTATGAAGTAGAATTTTATAATTATTTTCATCATTTAGAAATGAGATTGTTGCAATCAAAAAGTGAAATTAATAATGAAGGCTAAAGTAATTTGTTAAATATTTGTATTTTATTAAACAGTCTCCTTTTCTATAGTACTAAAATCTATTTTCGGCAACGATTCCACAATCTCCACCGTCTTCACACTAACATTAATAATACTCAACAACAAATCCAAAATATAACTCGGATTCCCAACCTCCTTCGCCCAATCATTCGGATCATTGGTAATACCGCTCTCTTTATGAGTAGTTACCTGGTAACGTTCCATGATCCATTCAATAGCACTTTTACCATTAACTACATACTCATACGCTCTCGCCGGAATGTTCTCAATTGTAATCTTGCTGTTATAAATAATAGTATCCTTCTGATCCTTCTTCGGGAAACGCATTTTCTCTACTGTGTAAAATTTACTATCTGCTCCTTTTACTTTTACTCCTTTAAATGGTGGAACAGTTTCGTAGTTAATATGTATTTCTGCCAACTCTCTTCCAGCCTTACTAAACTTCCAAAAATCTTTTATGTCATCAACCAATGGCAGTCGAGGCAACATTTTCTTCAAGTCGTTCGCAAACATTTCTCTGTATTCCGGACTGTGTAAAAAGCCATAGACGTAGTGGAAAATATCTTCTTTAATAATATTTTTTCCATATTGCTTTTTTGCTCTTTCTAAAATGAAATCACTAATACCATCTCTACGAATATACTCGCCATCACCACTTTCATCAAATAATCCAGGGCTTTGTTTTTCTCGTTCTTCATAGTAATAAAAAGGAAAACATTGTGTCCCTGCATCTAAGCAATTTAAATCAGGAATATTATTTGCAATTATTACAGTATTTTCTTTCGTGCCACCTAAGCCTGAAACACAAATTACTTTATTATTAATATCGTTATTAGGAAATAATTTGGGTTGTTGATAGGGCCTTTGTATAAAACTCCTTTCAAAGTATAAGTGATTTTTACAGTATGGCCGATATAAACCAATCCTCATATTTTCGAGTTGTATATTTAGATTAATGTTTTTTGCGCAAAGATTTCTTAGTGAATCGTTCCAGCTTATTTTTTTTGCGTCGTTAGAACAAAATTTATCAAAGTCTAACGATTTATTTTTGGCCAGTGCGTTTTGAAAATCTTTACGTTGTTGATTATAAAAATTAACTGTTTTTTTTATATTGGATTGTAAAATATCAATTGAAAAATTATAAACCCAGGCATCGCGAGAAGTTGCAATGCCAAGAGAGTAAGTGGTGAAGAAACTATTTGATTTGGAGTCAAATTTATTTTCCGGTTCTATTGGAAAATATGTATCAAATAAGTCGTTTCGTTGACTAATCCAGTCTCCATGTTCATTGGGATTCAATATTTTCCAAGGTAAATTTTTATTTAAGACTGATTTGGAGTTTTTGATTATGCCTAATTTGTCTTCTCTACTTAAATAATCTCCAATATCATAGTAGGAAATACATGCTTTATTTATTTTGATTTCAGGATTTTTAACTAATAGTGTTATTGCTATCGGTGTTCGTGAGCCTGAACCAAATATTTTACCTCCTTCTTTTCGTGAAAGTTCACCACTTGTTCTTTGATTACCACGCAAATTAAAAACATAGATTGAACTAAATTCTTTTTCTAAACATTTGCGCAGGCCATCCATTCCGCTACCGTCTAACCATCCGCTATTTGAAACAAAACAGATAATGCCACCATTTTTAGGATCTAAACGATCTGTACTCCATCTAAAGGACTTGATATAGGAATCATAAATTGCATTTTTATTTGTTGCAGATGTTTCAGCAACATAAGTTTTAGCAATACGTCCATCTAAAACATTATAGCTTTGATTTTGTGCATCGTCATTTGATGATTTTTGCCCTTTGGAATATGGAGGATTACCAATTATTACTCTAAGGGGTGCCTTTTTTTGCTTTGCTACTCGTGCTGAATTCTGCGGGAACATTTCCGAAAACATTTTTTCACTTCCATAACTTTCACCTAACTGGAATGTGTCAGTAAGGCAAATACCTTCAAATGATAAATAATCCTTTTCCCCCATTGCATCATGATAAGCGTTCTCAATATTTACAGCAGCAATGTAATAAGCAAGCAAAACGATTTCGTTTGCGAAAATTTCATTCTTGTATTTGTGAGGTAAATCCCTTTTATCGATGAGCCCGCTTTGCAGAAGTCGGGCAATGAATGTTCCTGTACCGGTAAATGGATCGAGTATATGAACATCCTTATCACCAAGTGTTCTATCAAATTCTTTCTTCAAGACATCATTTACAGAATGAATAATAAAATCAACTACTTCAACAGGAGTATAAACAATACCCAGTTTATCAACCATCTTAGGCATGGCAGTCTTAAAATACTTCTCATACAATTCAAGTATGATTTGTTGTTTTCCCTCTGTATTGTCTATGCCTTCTGCACGTTTCCTGACACTATCATAAAATTTCTCAAGTTCTTTGTTGTCCTTTTCCAGCGATTGCTCTTCGAGCAAGTTAAGAATCCTTTGCATCGATACAGAAATTGGATTACTCTTAACAAAAGAATATCCTTCAAACAAAGCATCAAATACAGGGGCTGTAATAATATGCTGAGATAACATTTCAATAGCTTCTTCTTCCGTTACATTCGGATTAATATTTTTGTGTAAGCCATCAATGAATTTTTCAAATGCCTTTTTATACTTAGAGTTATCTTTTATAAGTCGCCGGATCCGTTCTTCGTGTTTATTTGCAATTTCAGCAACACTCTTTGCCCATTGTTCCCAATATCTCCTGTCGCCAACCTTCTGAACCATCTTTGCAAAAACAACATGCTGCAATTGTTCAAATTGAAGAGCAAGCTGTTGGCTGAGCTCTTTATTCTTTCCCCATCTCTGAGTCTCGACGTCCGTCATTACAGGCTCACCCTCTACGAAAGAGTATTCAGGTCGTCCGACTAAAATCTGATCGGGTCGCTTGCGGTTTAGTTCGATCTTGTTAACGGTGGCGTTGAAACGGTCATCATGTGCACGTAATGCGTTTAGTACGCTCCATACAACTTTATAACGTTCGTTATCGTCAAGAGCTTTATCCGCCTCCACGTTGGAGGGAACAACAATTGGAATAATAATGTAGCCGTATTCCTTACCGGGGGATCTACGCATTACACGACCAACAGATTGAACAACGTCGACTTGTGAATTGCGTGCAGATAAAAACAAAACAGCATCGAGAGAAGGAACGTCAACACCCTCGCTCAGGCAGCGGACATTCGTTAAAATCCTGCATTCATTATTTTCAGTCGGTTCCTTTAACCAACCCAACAGCTGATCCCGTTCGGGAGCCGACATGGTTCCATCAATATGTTTTGAAGAAACAGAAACCATTTTTTCCTGTTCATCATTTGGTAAAGACTTAATATAGGCTTTTGTAGCCGTATTGAAGTATTCTGTAATAGCTTTTGAAGAATTTGCTCCCGCTTTGGATTCAATTCTCTGGCAAAAAGCTACTGCTCTTTGCATAGGCTTCGGATTACTGTCTTTAATTATTCCATCATCACCAATTATTTTTTTTGAAAAAGCGTTTATGCATCCAATAATTTTTGAAGCATCGTCTGTAGTTATTTCGCTTTCTTTGCCTGCGATCATATTTTGAACTACCGGCGGAATGTCACGATCGCTCAATGTAAGAATCAGAACTTTATAGTCTGTCAATAACTTATCTTCTACAGCCTTTCCAAAACCTATACGATAGATTTCTTCCCCATAAAGTTTTTCATCATCCATCGAACACAAATAAGCATCTGCCTGAGCGGCTTTACTTTTTGTTTCATCATTGTACAGACGTGGAGTTGCTGTCATGTACAAACGTTTTTTCGCTTTGATGAATTTATTATCGTGTACTTTAGTAAATGCAGATTCGTCTTCGTCTGATAAGGTTACACCTGTTGTTCGGTGAGCCTCATCACAAATGATTAAATCGAATTCATTAAAGCCGTTCTTAATTAGTTCTTTTTGTGCCTTTGCAATAACTTCAATAGATTGGTAAGTAGAAAAAACCACAGTCATTCCTTTTTTACCATTTTTCTTAATTTGGTTAAACTGATTAAGAATTTCTTTGGCATTGGTAGAAGCCGGCAATGCAAGATCTACGATACTAAATAAATCGTTGTCATCATTTTTTGTTTTCCTTTTAGAAACTTCAGGATCTGAACAAATGCAGATTGCATTAATATCTATATTGGCATTGTCACTCCATTCACGCAACGTCTGTCCCAAAAGAGAAATTGAAGGAACTAAAAAAAGAATCAGCCCTTTGTCTTTCGTTTCATTCTCAGCTATACGAAGTGAATTGAATGTCTTGCCCGTTCCGCATGCCATAATTAGTTTACCACGATCGTTTTTCTTAAAATACTCATGTGCATTCTCAAGAGCTTCCTTTTGATGAGGCCGTAAAGTCTTTTTTGGAGTACGTGATAATTCACCATGAACTCCATTTTCCAGTTTTTCCCAGTCAACTGCCGCTTCCTGTAAATCAAAAAGGTTAAGTCTAGTTACAGGTGGATGTTGGTTTTTAATAGATTCTGTTGCATTGGGTCCCCAATTATTTGTTGTCGAGATCCAGAGACGGTTGGAGAATTTAGTTGTCGTCCCATTATCCCCTTTAAATTGCTTACTCGAAGTCGAGAGAAAAGTATCGACCGCAGGTTTGTCTATTGTAGCTGTTTCCTGATAACACTTACATTGAATGGCCCAATAATCACCTTCTAATGTAAGCCCCACTAAATCGATTCCCATATCACCTCCACCAAGATCATTCCGTCCCGGAAATTCATTCCACATCCATACCTTCTTAAAACGATAGGCATATTTGGGATCAGTAAGCAGGTACGCCTGCATCAGTCTTTCAAACCGGTCGCCTTTATCACGCTGGGAGAAGGATATTTTTCTGTACTTATCGAGGATTTTATTGAATGATGTCATCTATAAATTTTTAACGTTAACCGAAAGGCGAAATATAGTATAAATGAGGGGAATTGGCAATTGGATTGAAGACTATTGTACCAGAAATATTAAAGGCATAGAATAAAGGGTTCAAAAGATGCTCAAAAATTTAATAAAAAGATGAACTAGAGGGGACTTATTTAGTCCGAACTAAGTGAGGATTATTTTTCAGAAAATCCTTTAAACGAATTTCTGTTTGAACAGCATATTCCTTGGAAATTTCTATTCCATAATATTTGCAACCGTGGGCATATGCTATCAACCCTGTGGTTCCTAATCCATTGAAATTATCCATAACAGAATCCTCGCGTCGGGTTGTAGATAATATACAAATCATCGGAATTTCAAATGGATAGAGCGCATTGTGTTGCAATTCCAATCCATTATTTTTCATCAATTTTACTAAATATGAATTATTGATAACGTTGGTTTCTATTAATCCATCGGCTACGCCTATGCCATCTTGCTTCGGATTAGGATAAATAAATATATTTTTAAACCTTCTGTTTTTTTCCTTGTCACCGTAAGTGATCTTACCTAGGAAATCATCTTCTGAACCGTACCAGTCATTGTACCATTTATATTTTTTGGTGTCTTTCACAAAATGAAAAATGTACTCCTCAGACATCTGAAATGCGTTTGAGTCATTGAATGGAGGATTTGATTTCAACCAAATACATTTCTGTACATTTTTTAATTTTTCTTTTTGGAATGATTTAATCAATTCGTAAGGGATGTTCAATAACTCCCCATCCACTCTTGAATCCATAATGTTAACCCAAATAGAGCCTGTGCTTCTGAGAGTTCTTATACACTCTTTAAATGAACGCATCAAATTTGCGATATACGCTTCATGAGTTTTTTCCTGACCAAGCTGGGGAGGAGTAGATGAGATTTTCCTTCTTGGCTTATCTATGTCTTCCTGATATTTTCTCATTTGATAGTAAGGCGGGCTCGTCATTACGCAGTCAATGACTTCGTTTTTTAATATATCTTTCAGTTTAGTATTTTCCCTATGGTATATCTTGAACCATTCGTCCTTATATATTTTTACTTTACTTATCTTTTCATTTTTCCTTTTATTCAATACTTCCTTCCGAATATTCTTTCTAATTGCATCAACACTTTGATTTTTTTCTCTACTAAGTTTTTTAAGATGTTCCCAAGCAACTTCGTTAGAGCAATCTTTCAAAGACTGATAATTTTTTTTTGCTTCCAAGACTCTTTCAATAGTGGCTTTACTAACTCTATTCTTATTTAGAATGGCTTCTCGCTTTTTGATTTCTTCATTCTTATTTTTTACTCCGCTTTTAATGCCATATAACTTTGTCAATTGTTCGTATTCCCAAGCAACAGTGAAACTGTCCTTTATTCGTTGCATTTGATGTTCAATAATCATTAATTGGGTAACTTCCGATTGGGTAATATTTTCAATAATAACGTTCACTTCTGTTATATTTGCTAAATGAAGGGTAGCAGAAAGTCGCCTGTTTCCACTAATAATATAAAAGTCCTTTGTTATTACTAATGGTTCTCTTATACCATTAGCCTCAATACTCTTTAATAAATTATAATCCTGAATGTTTGTAATAGAAAATTTGCCGTATAGTTTTTCTGTAAGCGTATTTATTCGTAATTTCTTTTTGTTGATGGTAGTAACTTTCATCTCTTAAAATTTTAAAAATAAAGTGGGAACTCTTTTATTATTAATTCCTTCATTTTCTTCTCTGCTAGCTCAATTAGAGATTTATCTTCACCCCCTTTAAAATCACTAACCTTGCCGAGGCTTACTTTTAATTCAGATGGAATAGGATATTCAAATTTGACTCTCCCTTGATAATACTCTCCCTTGAAAAACTTTATCCTTTTAATTGTGATGGTAGGTTCATAAAAATTCTTAAGGCGTTCGTAGGCGTTTTCAAATTCACCTAGCATCTTATGAAGTTCATTTAATTCTATATGAAGAGCCTTAATTTCATTAGACAAATCATCAATCTTAAGTTTGATTTTATGTTTATCATTTTTGATGCTAAGGAACCCTTCTTGATTTAAGTTTATCAGTAGTGACATTAGATTTATTTTTGAGTGAAATTAGCATATTTTCATTAAAAACCCTCAATTGATGGTTTTTACAAATCACACAGAAATATAAGGTGGATTCTAAGATAGAAATGTGAAAATATGTAGATTGAAACATTTAGAGAGGTATCTAGACGAATTACAAAGGGCATTCAAGATAAATTATACGGGTCTCCTTGATGATTTAATTGATGAAAATGAGAGGAGAAAAGGAGAAATCAATTAAGTTTTAATTTCTATACAACATTTCGTTCCATTGAGGTACAGGAGAAATCTTGTACCTCTTCTGATTTTATGGATGTTTTTACTCAACTTATACTTTTACTAAAAGTATAATATGAATAGCGTTGTGGACCAAGCTGTTCCGGTAATTGGTAAAATTTTACTGCTCAACTCACCTTCTGCAACTTCATGTACCTCTGCACATACCGCCGAACCTGTTGTTGAGTAAACGGTTTACCATTGGGTTGATTTATCTTCAATCGATTGAGCTTATCTGAACAGGCTTTAAAAGAGCCGGAATCCCTGAAGATTTCCATTACGATATTCGTCTTTTCATTTCTGACAATATCATATTTAATAGAATTCCTCCGGGCCGCATGGGCGAGATGACGAACCTTATCCAAATTCGGATTGCCTAATGATTTTCCTTCTTTTCGGAGTTGTTGCTTTTTTACTTTTAGTGCATTCTTGGTTCGTTGAGAAATCATAATCCTTTCCTCCTCTGCAATTGACATCATAATGTTAAGCACCAGATTTGAGTTTGAGGGATTATCAACAGAGACAAAATTTATTCCACTCTCCTTTAATAATACAAGAGACTTAAAGGATCTTCCGAAACGGTCAATTTTACTGACGATCAAAGTACATCCATTGGCTTTACTGTATTCAACAGCTTCACGGAATATGGGTCGTATTCCCTTTTTATCAGAGCCGGAACAAACCTCCGTGAAGGAGTTCGTTAATTCTCCTTTATTGGATTTAATAAAATTGTAGATGATTTGCTTTTGAGATTCCAATCCCAAACCTGAACGGGATTGTTCAAAAGTACTGATACGGGAATAAGCTACGTATTTTACCATGTGGTCTTATTTTAGGCTATTCTCGGGAAAATAATTGGAATATGCAGCATTTATACGACCGTTTAAATGTGCTTGCAGGCGGGAGTATAAGCAGGGGATCAATTAACAACTCCATTTTCATGATTTTTATTTGCGGTTTACTTTCTTCAAAAAATCATTACCTTGTTTTAAATTTTAACATTATAAATCGTTTACACATGAAAAAACTGATACTACTAACATTAATTTGTATTACTCAATTCGTAAATGGACAGCCTGCACAGTTATTTAAATCTAGAGCAATATCAAGTGATAATTCTTGCAGGAATAACTTTTCTGATAATGCATTAATGAAAAATTCAGATAGTAAGTTGACTAATGTAAAAAACCAACAGACATTTATTTCCAAGAAAAATGCCAATGCTAATAACCTTGCTCTTTCACAAATTGCTTTAGTTGATAGTATTTATTTTTGGATTTTGCCTTTAATGGGCAATCCCTGGATCTTAACGAATAGAGCCTCCTATACCTATGATTTCAACAATAACCAGACAAGTTTTTTATATCAAGGTTGGAATGGCAGCGTATCGCAAAATGGCGATCTATTGTCCTATACCTATGATGCCAACAATAACCAGACAAGTAGGTTATTAAAACGTTGGAATGGCAGTACATGGGTAAATAACTCTCAAAACTCCCTTACCTATGATGCGAATAATAACCAGACAAGTGTGTTAAATCAAACATGGATTAGCAGTACATGGGTAAATGGCGCTCTAAGTACTTATACCTATGATGCGAATAATAACCTGACAAATTTGTTAGCTCAAGATTGGAATAGTGGTACATTGATGAATACTGCTCTATCCTCTAATACCTATGATGCGAATAATAACCTGACAATTAGGTTAGAACAAAGTTGGAATGGCAGTGCATGGGTAAATGTTGGTCTAATCTCCAATACCTATGATGCCAACAATAACCTAACAAATCAGTTATATCAAACTTGGATTGGAAGTTCATGGGAAAATAGAGCACTAGATTCCTATACATATGATGCGAATAATCTCCTGATAAGTCGGTTATCCCAAAGTTGGTATAACGGTGCATGGGTAAATGGTGGTCTAGGATCCTATACCTATGATGCGAATAATAACCTGATAAGTTTGTTAGCTCAAGATTGGGATGGCAGCGCATGGAGAAATAGTATTCCAAACTCCTACACCTATGATGCCAACAATTTCATCCAATCGATTGTTTATAAAAGGTTTGAGGCAAACACTCAAACTTGGCAAGGAGATAGTATTTATTATTATTTCCGTACTGTTATCGGTGTTAATGAACTCCTGGCACATAATGGAGTCATAAAAGCCTATCCTAATCCTTTTGCTGATGAACTAAAAATAATAGTTAATGGTAACATTGATAAAATAGGAGATGCAGTCTTGTTTGATGCACTTGGCAAGGAAATCTTAAGAGAAAAAATTACTCAAGCTGAAACAATAATAAATACTGAAAAGCTTTTGCCCGGGTTTTATCTTCTCAATTATACGGATGGAAATAGAAGTACGAATACTAAGCTTTTGAAGTTCTAAGTATTCCGATATACTTGAGAAGGAGAAATTCATCATCAAAGAAAAAAAGACCGGTAAGCAAAGAAGTATCATGGTAAATAAGGATCTTCGTGAAATTGTTAGTCGGATCTTTAAGAAACTGAAAATCTCAAACCCTAACCAATTGATTTTCCTGAATAGATTCGGAACAAAACCGATTGACCGTTCATATGTAAACGTCAAATTGAAAGAGATTATGAAAATATATAGAATCAAAGTTGATGGAAACATCTCCTCCCATACCTTCCGAAAGACCCTTGGCAGAAGGGTTATGGAAAACAATGATTTTAGTGGAGAAAGTTTGATTCTATTAATGGACCTTTTTGGACATTCCTCACCGGGACTTACAAAACGATATCTGGGCATACGAGAAAAAGAGATTCATGAGGTTTACTCAAGTCTTACTTTGTGATTTTATAGAAGTGTATTTTTTAAAAGGTACTTTTTTCGACTTTTATTACTTGTTATGTGCGCCTTTTAGTGGCGGAATGGGAGGTAAAAATTTAGAAAATTTGAAAATTAAACATTTACGGATTGTCGGTGTGTTCGTACCTTCTTGTGGGTTATCGGTAAAATTTTAAGGGTCAGTTAGAAAATTCAAAATGAATTTCAAATATCCCTGAGTCTCCTTAATATGAACAATTTATTAATAATTTTTGAACCTACCATTTGTGATTTATAGTATGTGAAATTCAATTTAAAATTTATGGTCTCATCAAGATTATCGTATAATAAACATTATTTCCCATTAGCACATAATCATCAGATTCAACAATTCCATCACCGGTAATGTCTTCATACGTATATCCCAATAAAGTATAATAGAGAGCATTCTCCAAATCCCCGTAATCTTGAGATTCAATTACTCCATCATGATGTCCTACTCCAAGAATTGGATCTGAAATATCACCGCTCCAAATTGCAAAGTTTCCGTCCCCCAGATTTCTAAGATTGTTTCCATATGCCTTATTGATGGAATTTGTAAAATCATAGGTAATATTTTCTTTGTTGAAATAAAGAGGAAGTGAACTCCATGTTTCAAGTGCATTTCTATGTTTAACAACAATATAATACTCTCCAATTCTAATAGATGGGAAATAGAAATTTCCATTTCCGGCAGTATCAATTACATTTTTTGAAGAATAAACAATTTCATTTGGTGAATTTTTACTATGCAACTCAACAATCATTGTGTCTGAAACTCCAGGAAAATTTGCCGCATCTACAGAAGCTACTTGTAAGCTGTTTCCCCGATAAAATCCTTCAATAAATAATTTGATATCGATTGTCGTTGGAAAATCTGATCTTATAGAAATCGTAAAATCAGGATTACCCGGAGCTTCCTCAATATTTCCTGCACTGTCAGCAGCAATGCTGTAAATATCATAAATATGACCTGGCGCACCATAAAATATATCTGAAGTATCCACCGTGTTTTTCTTCCATGCATAATAATTATAGCCTGAATCAGAAACAAAAACTGTATAATCTTTAAGTCCAGATAAATTATCGTTTCCATTCCACTTTAAAACAAAAGAAGTATCGATTTGAATGGTATCATTATTAATTATTGAACTTTGCGGTTTTATCAGATCTATGATATTATTTGAAGTGTTTGTATTAATAGGATCATTAAAATCAAAAATTATTGTTGCCCTGTTATTTATTGAATCCCCAGTTTGAACACTTGTCAATGGATCTATGCTATAAGAAACGAATCCATCTCCACTTCCTGCATGATCATCAGGTGGTAGGAAACCGAGTAATGGATCTTCTGTTAATTCCAAAGTAAGTGGATCAAGTGAAGAAAATTTCCAAATTGCAACACCGTTTGAGGTATCTATTCTTCCAGCAGATTTTACAATTAAATTTACTTGTGGTCTCAGATCAACATATTGTTCAAAAACGTTATTCTCAGGATTTTCCATAACCAGAGTTTTAATTCCAAAACCAGTAGCTAAAAATTTAAATGTTTTTAAATTAAATTTAGATTTATCTAGACTGTCGATAACGGTTACCTCTTGTGCAGCTGCACTTGCAGTATCAACGTTTTCAAAGAAAACGGAATAATTAAATGGTGTATTCAAGTTTTGAAAAGTACTTGGGCCCGTTTTTAAATTCGGATCATAAGAACCGACTCCATCTTTATGTTTATCTTTCTTATCCTTTGGGGGGAAACATGAAATCTCGGCTTGCTGTGAATTATCTCCATTAATGTCTTTAATTATTTTTCGAAGTAAGTAGTTCAACTTATCAATTATTGCTTGTGATTTGAGGCTTTCAGGACTTGCACAACCTTGAAATGCTTTTAAAAGTATTTTCGCAATATTAACTGCATCAATATTATTGTTACTATAACATACAGAAGTTGTCAATTCTTTAAATACATTACTTAATGCATAAGAAATGCAATCTGTGATTGGACATGGACCAACCATATCTAGGCATACTCCAAGATCGTTGTTTGTTAAATTCTTGTCATTAATCATATCCTTCAAGCAATTAATTTTATTATTATCAACAGAACAATTTGAAATCTCTGCGGATGAACAAGCAAATGAATTTGATAAAGATGAATATGGACCAAAACTTAAGAGGAAAGTGATCATTCTTGAACATTGTTCTTGGGTGAACATATTCATAAAAGTATCATCTGAGTAATCCATAAAATTCATATACATTCTTCCTGGGCTGCTACCTGCACAATTATCAGAATATGGATACTGGGGGTTTTCAGCAATATCCGTCTCAATGTCTTGAAGTGGAGTATCTGTTATTCCATCATCAGGCGAACAACCTGGTGAATCTCCCCAAATATGTCTCAGTCCTAACCAATGCCCTACTTCATGAGTTGCAGTACGTCCAAGATTCGCCAAAGGAAGACTTCCTGGATTCGCATAACTTCCAACTGTTCCAAAATTTAAAACAACACCTTGTAAATTAGGTGCGCATAAAAAATCGGCTGCATATCCAAATAGAGTGTTAGGATTATTGGATGAATTAGAACTTGATACATAAATATTACCAACCCAAATATTAAGATAATCTGAAGCTGGCCATGCATCAAGACCTCCTTGTGAATAGAATTTAATAGGGTCATTTTGGTCACCAAAAGCTTCAACACTAGTTCGGCGCCTTTCAATTCCTGTACTTGGTTTTCCGTTTGGATCTCGCTTTGCCAAACAAAATTGAATATTTGAGGCCCCAGCAGTAGTTTGCCAAACTAGCGGTGTTAAACTAGCGTCTTGATTATTTCGGGAATAGTCTAAATTAAGTTGATCGATCTGAGCTTGAATCTGTGCATCACATATATTTTGATTGCAATTATTATATAAAATATGAAATACAACTGGAATTGTAATAAATGAAGGAGTAGTTATAGTGCTAGAATTGTTTTTGTTATTTTGCATTACACTTTCTAAAAACAATTCCATTTGTTGTTTCTTATTTAATAAACTAGAATCAATTTGAGTTAGTTGATTAAAATACTCTACCGTGCCGCACCTTATAAATGGGCCTGATAGTGGGCTTGAAATATTTAAATTAGAATTAGTTATTGATGAGCCATTGGAAATACTTTGAGTTATATTTAATGTATTTGAATAATTTTCAATATTGAAAGGTTCACATATTGCAGTCCTTAATTTATATGAATTTAGATTTGGTGATGTAAGTGATATAGGAAAAACTTTCGTCTCCCCCGCTCTCAAACTCGGAATAAAAAACATTAACACTTTAGTTGAATCCTCATCATAATAAACTGAATCGATGGTAAAAATATCTGGAATTGAATCGAGATAGTTTTGAATTGTATCACTATTTGGATCATAAAATTCAAAATCTGGAATCATTTCAATATTTGCTGGAACAGTTATCGATACTGGGACATTTGTCGCATCAACATTTCCTGAATTGCCACAAACAATTAAGTTCTTTTGTAATCTCCCAGGACGAAATAACTCACCACCAATATTATCGATCCACAATCTTGGTCCACTGGCATTCGTCGAATCAAGTGCAGCATCTATAATTGTAAATGCATTTGGATAAGTTAGTTCGAATCCACTCGTGTCAAAGATAGTTACATTGTAAAATGAAGAATCTTTTCCGGTCAAATCAAAATAACAGGTGGCTGTTGTTCTGCTGTTGTTTACTTCTACTAAATCCGAAAAAATATCTGTTGAATTATTTTTACTCAACTTCGCCTGAACCAAACTTGGAAAATACTGGCCATAAACCTTTAATATCATTCTTCCCTCATTTGATGCTTTATTTGGAGATACGTAATTATTAATTTGAGGAATTGTTGAAGGAACTCTTTTGGCGCCGTTGCTCATTATTCCATTGTGACCATTTGGACCATTATCAAGTAGCATTAAAGTGTCACAGTCTACTGTATTAAAATTATAATAAGCCAATATGCCTGGCTCATTTCCGATCAGATGTTTATTAACTTGTTCTGAAATTTCCTGCTGACTCAATTCATAATTCCAGACTTTCAATTCATCTATGCTTCCCTTAAAATATCCATTGTAAAAACCATTACCATGCCCAAGTGTTAGGTAATTCAATTGGGGCTGATAAGACCAATAATTTTGATCGATAAGTTGTCCGAATAAGTACACCTTTCTGGTGCTGCCATTCATAGTAATTGTAACATGATTCCATCTATTTGGTAACAAATCGAATTGAAGAAGATGAGAAAGAATCCAATTATTGTTCAAATTTGGATTGGCATAAAGACCTAAATCGTCCTGAAGATCAACAATCGTAGCAGTATTACTTTGAATTGAATCAGGATTCACCCAAAATGAAACTGTAAATTGAAATTGATTGAACCATAATCCCAAATCTATATAATCATTCACTCCGTCAAATTTCAATGCCATATCTTGTATCCCTTGTAAACTATTAGCAATATGTATTGGAGAACTAATTGGACCGACGAGGCTGGGTGACGAAGTTTTAATTCTAAATTTATAGCAACCGGGAGATAAATTAGCCGGAATTATAACATTATTAAATGTTCCACTTGTTGTTCCATGCAAAGATGATAGAACTAGGGGATTTATGAAATTTTGCCCCGTCGGATCAATTTCTAAATCAAAAATATTATTTGCTTGCAAGGTGTTGCTGAAAGCACGGAATGAAACAGAAAATGTATCACCCGGAAATAAGTTACTTTTAGAGAATGCAGTAATTTCTAAATTAACTCCACAATTTGTACAACAAATTTCACTCAATATATTGTTTGAAAGAGTTGTAAGATAAGATTCATAAGCTTCAACACCTGAAGTAGAAGAAAGATTCAAGCCTGGTGAATGTGACTGTGATTGAGGAGTTGTAACAATCGTGGTAGTATTTTTCTGGTAACAGCCAATATCTCCCAAGCTATCTGTTTTAAGTAAATACATTCCAACTGTTAATGGTAAGCCAATTGCTAATGTATTTATGTTGCCAAATCCTCCAACAATAAATCCTTTATCATTTGTTTGATTAACAATATAACTTTTATCATTTGCTAATGATCCATATGTTTTTGTCCATAAAGTATCTCCATTAGAATTGGTCCGTATTAGATAAACGTCTTCGTCCCCGGCACCAAAGCTTTTAGTCCAACCTGTAATAATAAACCCTTCATCTTCTGTTTGAGAAACAAAATATCCTATATCGTCATTCGGGCCTCCATAAGTTTTGGACCATACTAAAATTCCATTCATGTCGACTTTTAATAAATAAACATCTTTCAGTCCAGCTCCAAAGCTTTTTGTTGTTCCTAGTATAATATAACCGCTATCAGATGTCTGCTTCGCAGAATATGCCCAATCATCATCCAGCCCTCCATATGATCTATACCAAATCGAATCTCCATTTGAATTTGTTTTTAGTAAATTAATTTCTTGATTTCCAGCTCCCGTAGGATCTCCACCATTTACTACAATATAACCACCATCAAATGTTTCCTGAACTGAATAGCCCCAATTATAATAAGATGTAATTAAACTGCTATAAGATTTTAACCATAATAAGTTTCCATCTTTTTCAGTTTTGAATAATAACAATTGTTGATCCGATACTCCGGATACTATATATCCGCTGTCTGAGGTTTGTTGAACACACAAAGCCCAGTCAGAAATATATTGAGTGTAAAAAGGTGTAGAACGACCGTATGTTTTAGACCAACTGATTATTCCCAAGGAATTAGTTTTAATCAAAAAAGCATCCCAATAACCGTAAAATGTTGCAAGCCCAGTAATGATATAACCATCATCATTAGTTTGTTGTACAGAATAAGGGATATCTTGATTTCCCGATATTCCTTCAAATTTTCTATTCCAAGTTTCCTCTCCGAATGCGTTTGTTTTAACTAAAAACATGTCGCAGGCACTAGGTCCACTTACACTATAAACAAAAATATACCCTCCGTCATTTGTTATTCCTACGGAAGTTATTGGATTACCACCGTTCGTAAATCCACCAGCTCTAGTTTTTTGAAATTTAACCTGACAATAGCTATTGCAAAAAGTTGAAAATATTATAGAAAATAAAATAAATAATTTTTTTTTCATTCGGTTCAAATAATTAGTATAAATTTATTGAATAATTATTTTCAAAATTAATCCTTGGAAAACCCTTAAGAATCTTAAGAGCACTAATTTAAAAAAATGTCTCGAAATAAATATATAATCACATAAAATTTTCTAAAAATAAAAGGAGCTAAAGAAACTACCATTTTTAGACCTTTTTGGTAAATCAACTCCCATGATAATACCCAATCTTCCTTTTATTCGCCCCTTTCCACCCATTAACCTCCTCCTGTACCCAAGTTTCAAACATTTCCATAGAAAGAAAACAGTCCTTTAGAACATAATGATTAACGATCTTCTGATGAATATTCTTAACCATCCCCGCATTCAATTCAAAAGAGCTTCCCAATTGAATACATTCCTCCTCAGAGAACCATTTCCGCAAAACAGAAAAAAGGATTTTTCCGCGGGTAGATGGTGAAGGATTTGGAATTAAAAATTTGTAATTGATACGACGAGCCAATGCGGGATCAATACCCAAGAAATTATTCGAGGTAAGTAAAAGTATACCTCTGAATGATTCAAGATTTTCCAAAAGGATATTGATTCTAAATTAAATGAGAAAAATTCTATCTGTAAAAACTTAATTTTTCAAATCCATTTACTGCACACTTTACTGCAGAGTTGGTGTTTTTTGATAAAAATTTAAAGGACATCCATCCCCTAAACACTTGCAAACAAACTATGTAGTCCCGGGCAGAATCGAACTGCCATCAAAAGTTTAGGAAACTTCTATTCTATCCGTTGAACTACGGGACCGGTTAATAAAAGGAGTGCGAAATTAAAAAATTTAAGTTAAAAAATGGCTGAAAGAAGGATTTAATTGAAAGTAATGGCTTTAGCCGTCCAAACATCCTATTGAATAATATACTTTAAACTTTTCCGATAGCCATTCCCCTCAATAGTACAGAAGTTTATACCGGAAGATTGAAATGGCAAAGGAAATTCATTACTTCCCGTATGGATGTTTTCTCTTTCGGAAAAAATAATTAATCCATCCAAATTATAAATAGAAATATTTAGCGATAAGTTTTTCGCCGATTCAATAATTAATTTTGGTTTTATATTATCATCACTCATTATTCCTGCTGAAAATAATTGCTTGGTTTCAATTTCATTTGTAGAAGTAATATACGTAAGATTCAAATCATCTAGATACCCTTCAGTACTTAGGCCAATAGTGCCAATATCGGCTATAAATATAGTTTGGTATGGTTCAACAGATGTGGGGTAATTAATAGTTAAGGTAAAAGGAGTCCACACAGTTGTGTTTGCAAGAATAGGTGTTTGAAAAACTGCCTGAGTGATGATTTGATAATTTGAATCCTGTACAGTAATCCAGATTCCCAACCTGTCGCCACCAATTAGGAAATTACCTTTCCAGAAGCCTGTCAAAACTAAAGGCTTTATACTATTATCGAGAATACAAGCTACTTCACCTCCAATAAATCCTGTTGCGCCATCTGAAACAGAAACAAAATGAACAGAACTGGCACTACTGTGTCCGGGCGCCTGGAGCACGGTTGTTGCACTAGCTGCACCATTATTTGCTATCCAGTTAACCGGACTGCTATATCCGCTGCTGTCAATTGCCCATACTTCGAATCCGCCATTTACCGGTAACTGGGAAAATGTTTTTTGCATTACAAAAATCAAAATAAGAAATAGAATTCTTTTCATTTAAAATGAGCTTGTCTGCTTTTGAGTTTAAGTGAAATAAATTGAGAAACCTTTGCCTGAATTAATTTTCTAAATGCAATATAGCAATTTATAAATTTCAATATTACTTTCTTTATCCGTTTGCAATTAATGAGTTATCCTAATTTGCCGGAATATACTGTAGTTACACATTAAATTTCTATTAAAATAAAAATAACCCTTTCAATCGAAAAGCTTTCCTACCTTCGTAAAAAAAATAAAATGACTATTCTATTTATTGGCCTCTTATTATTTCTCCTGGCACCAAAGACTCCTGAATTATTTCCGCAAATTGCAGGCATAACACGCATTGTTCGTTTAACCGGTCTTGGGTTGATCGTTGTTGGCTTAGCAAATGCTACCGTCAAACAGATTGAAGCCGGACACGTAGGTGTACAGTCTTTATTTGGCAAGGTTCAGGAACGTACGCTGAATAGCGGACTGAATTTCATAAATCCTTTTGTTGCAGTTAATGTTTTTGATATTAAGACGCAAAATTATACTATGTCATCCATTGCAACAGAAGGCGATAAGACCGGTGACGATGCTATTCGTGTTCTTTCTGCCGATGGTCTGGAAGTAATAATTGACCTTACCATACTCTATACTGTTATACCTTCTGAAGCCCCCAGGATTTACAAGGAAATAGGTGTAGACTACAAGAACATTATTGTCCGGCCGATAACGCGTACAAAAATCCGCGACAATGCCGTTTATTACGATGCTGTCAATCTTTATTCAAAACAGCGCGATGAGTTCCAGGTTAAAATTTCAGAGAGTATAGAAAAAGATTTTAAAGCACGCGGCTTGAATCTTGAACAATTGCTCGTGAGAAATATTACTTTGCCTGCTTCTGTAAAAGCTGCTATTGAATCAAAAATAAATGCCGAACAAGATGCTCAGAAAATGCAATTTGTTCTTCAAAAAGAAAAGCAGGAAGCCGAACGCAAGCGCGTTGAAGCACAGGGTATAGCCGATTACCAACGTATCATCAACAGCGAAATAACCGACAAGCTTCTCCAATACGAAAGCATTAAAGCCCAAAAAGAAATTGCTATTTCTCCGAATTCAAAAGTTATTATTATGGGTAAAGGAAGTACTCCGATTATTATTGGGGATAAGTAATTTCTCTTTTAACCGATTATGAAGGTTGCCCAAAAGTATTTTTTTATATTTGATAAAAAATATTTCTATGGGTTTTGTCGAAGTTGCACTTTTAACTGATTTGCCTGAAGGCTCTCAAAAAATATTTTCTATCGGCTCACAAAAAATTGCGCTATTCCACTTTGATGGAAAAATCAGTGCCATTGGAAATGCCTGCTTGCACAAAGCCGGTCCGCTTGGACAAGGTCTGGTAGAAAAAAAATACGATGGTTATTATGTAACCTGTCCATGGCACGGCTGGGAGTATAATATAAAAACAGGAACCGCTCCTCCAGGGTATTTAGATCAGCAGGCTTTATATGAGATAAAAATCGAAGACGGAAAAATATTTGTCAGCGACAAACCCATTGTTAAAGCCAAACGTGCCGTACACGATACTAATCCATTGGAAGATCTGGAAAAACTAAAATATGAAACCACACCGGACTCATTGAACATTCTTGGAATTTCAACAACAAACATGAATGAAAATCTTCCAAGAACATCTACTTCAGAAAATGCTTTGATTAAATCGCTTGATTATGCAAAAGAAAATTTCAATGCTTCCACACGATTAATCAAATTACGTAACCTTGAATTTCGACACTGCGAAGGCTATTATAGCCGGCATCAGAATGCTTGTACATGGCCATGCAGCATTTCTGAAATGAATCCGGAAGACGGCATGAATGAAGTTTATAGAAAAATGGTTTTATGGGCCGACGTATTATTGGTTGCAACTCCGATTCGATGGGGCAATGCATCTTCACACTATTTCAAAATGGCGGAAAGATTAAACTGCGTTCAGAATCAGATTACACTAAAGGAAAAAGTATTGATAAAAAATAAAGTCGCCGGATTTATTATTACCGGCGGACAAGATAATATTCAACAAGTCGCCGCACAAATGATGGTTTTTTTTACTGACCTGGGATTTAATTTTCCACCCTTTAGTTTTGTTGGCTGGAGCCGCGGCTGGACAGCAGAAGATATGGAAAACAACATTCAACAATTTTCCAAATCCAAATATATAGACCGTGCCATAAAAGAACTGACAGAGAATTCAATCCGTCTATCAAGACAATTAAAGAAAAATCCTATTGAAGAAATGGAAACGCCATTGCCAAAAATTGGCGAAGCGTCAGGAATGATGAAGGATACGGATATTTAAACAGCCACTAATTCTTTTTTCAAGCTGCCTTTCTTTTCGGCAGAAAGCTTATACATCTTAATAACTCTTAAAAGCTCTCCAATACTCCAGGCTTGAGCAATACAGCCCCGTGATGTATGTGGTTCCTCACCATCAAAAATTTCTGAGATATTTCCTATGCATCCATCGTTAAAATGAAGTGAAATATTTTCAATTACATTCTTTACTTCAGCTTTACCTTTTTCGCCTTTCACTTTCATAATAGCATCAACATACGGACCAAGCAGCCAGCTCCAGACCGTTCCCTGGTGATAAGCACCGTCGCGATCAGTCTGATTGCCTCCGTAATAGCCTTTATAATCGGAATGATCGAGAGACAAACTTCTTAATCCGAAAGGTGTGTAAAGTTTTTCAGAAACGATTTTTAATATACTTTTCGCCTTCTCTCCTTCAATTAATGGATGCGGAAGTGAAATGGCAAACAATTGATTGGGCCTGATACTATCATCTTTATATCCATCCTTAATAAAATCATACAGGCATTGATTCTTCTCATTCCAAAAATAATCGGTGAACTTATCTTTTATTATTTTGGCCTGAAAAGTATAAATTTTAGCATTTAATTTTTCATCATTGAGTAAAAGTAATTCGGCATAAATGGATAGGGCATTATACCACAAGGCAGTTACCTCAACCGCGAGACCGATTCGAGGAGTTACCACCCAGTCCCCAACCTTGGCATCCATCCAGGTAAGCTGCTGACCTTCTTCTCCCTGAGAAAGAAAGCCATCCTTATCAGATTTAATATTAAAACGTGTTCCTTTTAAATGATAATGAATTACCTCTCTTAAAATAGGCAGCAGCTCTGTCAATACAAACTCCTTGTCCTTTGTCGCTTCCAGATATTTCTTAATAGCAATAAAAAACCATAGCGTTGCATCGACAGTATTGTATTCAGGAGCCTCACCATAATCAGGAAAACGGTTTGGGAGCATCCCTTTACTAATACTTCTTGCAAAAGCAGAAAGGATTTTTCGTGCATCGTCGTAGCGGCCTATACTTAAGCAAAGACCGGGTAAAGCAATCATGGTGTCGCGACCCCAATCACTGAACCAAGGGTATCCGGCAATGATAGTTTTTAAATAAGGTCCTCGCTTTACAATAAACTGGTCGGCAGCAAGTGCCAACGTTTTTTCAATTTCAGACTCTTCTTTAGCGGTTAAACGTTTTCTTCTCTCTTCTTCCTTACTAAATAGAGCCAAAGCATCTCTGCCTTCAGGATTCTCTGTAGAAACTATTACACCGAATGGAATACCCTTTTTAAGATTAACGGATATTTTTCCATAGGAAAACAAATCTTCGACAAAATCTGATCCACGATTCTGTTCAATTAAGTATTCAAAACTATAATACCAGTCAGGTTTATAATAAAAATCCGAATCGGGAGCTGAAATAAATAATTCAGGAATATTATTGTAAGGCTTTACTTCGAGTACAGAACTTTTGAAATTAAAATTTTGGTTTATTTCCCAATTGGCATGTCCCAATGAATGAAAATCCCTTCCTGACACTAGAGGAAGTAAATCGAGCTGGACTTCATCATGTCCCTCAACAACCTCGTATATAACGATTGTAGTGTTCTCCCCCTGAATCGCTGCAATTGTCTTCTTTAATTCTACACCATTGGGAAGTTTATAAATCCATTCAGGAAAATAATTTTTTGAAAAAGACTTTAAATAAGCATATCCCTTTGGAAAAACTGAACCGGGGTATTGATTGGAACTTAATTCAAATTTTTCTCCTTCAAATACGACTGTTTCTTCCAATTTGGAAAGCAAAACAACCCTTCCGACGGGAGGTTGAGTTGCAGCAATTAATATTCCGTGATAACGTCTTGAATTGCTTCCCGCTACAGTAGCGCTTGCATAACCACCAAGGCCATTTGTTTCGAGCCATTCCAAATCTGCAATTTGATTGAAATCGGCAGGGGAATTTAAATTAAAATCAAGCTTCATAAATGAAATTGAAAGTTTATAAATTTATGCATTTTTCTTTCATTATTTCCATTTATTTTAACAATTAATACATTTTTTTTTAACAAATCATGTCGAATATAATATGCTAAACCCGCACTAATAAAAGAATGATTATTATAGAATATAATATTTCATAGATGCCTATAAAATTAAAAGAATGATTTTTTAATTCACCACAATTCTTGAATTAATTATTTCGCCATCAGTAAAACAAATTTTAATAAAATACATTCCCTTCTTTAATTCCGAAACATTTACAGTATACTCAGCAAAGTTCCGATTCGTGGTTTTCATCTCCTCTTCTCCATGAATGTTATAAAAAATAACCTCAATGGCAGGGGCATTCAATTCTACTTTCACAGTATTGTAAGCCGGATTTGGGAAAATTCGTGCGCGTAATTTTTTATTCTCCGATTGTACATAGGTTTGACTGCATCCTCCCCAGTTATCAAACATAACCTGCAAGGAGTCTATAGGATCATGGTTACCCGGAAAAGTATTAACGGTTAAATCGAGATAAAGTGGGCCTGTCGTATCAGCCGGTTCAGCAACTCTAACAAAAGCAGAGTACGTGGAGATTCCATAAGGAGCGCATCTTGTATCAGCACCAATTACCTTTGCACCCTGTAAAGCAGCCATAAGTTTGCATGCAAGACTTCCGGGAGTATTGACAAAACGGCTTTGCATGGAGTCAAGAATTTCCTGTCCAAGTAAAATATTTCCCTGAATTGAATAATTAACTCCGGCAATATGGTTTTTGTAACTACTACAATTAGAGCCGGTATAAGCTGCACTATGCACACCATTTACCAGATCTACAATTCCATATTGCCGAACCAGGGGATTATTCTGAACGTCATTGGCAATGAGGGAATCAATTATTCTTGCCGGCGTATATCCGGAATCCATTAAAATTCTGGCATAGTTCTGATTGGCGGAAAGGTACGATGCCTGCGTATGAATAACACCCACTCCGGGGTGAACATCGCTGATTATTATGGCACTTGTGGAAGCACTTGTAATACACGTTGCGCCTGCACTTCCAACCTGCCCTGTTACTGAATCCACGGCGCAGATAGAAAAAGTATCTTGTCCAAATGTCCAAAATGGTATTTGAAGAATTGCATAAAAAGAACAACATATAAGTAGATTATATTTTCTCATCAGCCGGCATTGCCTATTAAGATTCAGGACATTCAAATGTATAAAATTTATTGCGATAAAAATGTTTCATAAATTTCAGTTTAAAATTTGACCTCGGGAATCTTTCGATATTCTGGCTTTTTAGAAAAATAATCTATTAACTAGTGATAAAAAGTTAATTTAAAAAAGTATAGCCACGAATGCACGAATAATCCATTCGTGCATTCGTGGCAATAATCATCTTAGATAAACAGTTAAACTAAAATTTATCCATAATAGGACTCTCAGAAATCTTTAATGCCAGTAATGGAATTTTGGTTTTATAAGAAGTAATTTTTGTTACGCTCTGATTAAATAAAGAGCCGGGAAAATGCCTGCTGTGCGTGAACATAACCAGTAAATCGGCTTTGTTTTTTGCGAGAAAGTATTCTATTCCTTCTGAAACCGATGTGCTTTTTGAAATGTACCCCGAAAGTTTAGGATATTTTATCCTGTTTTTAATTTTTTGAGTCATTTCAGTAATTTTTTCATCGCTATGGATCATATGTTCATCGTCGACAAAAACAAAAATAATTTCGGCCTCAAAGTGCGCTGCAAAGGAAGTAATGGATAAGGCTGAATTAATATTATCTTCATGCAAATCCGTAGCAAATACTATTTTCTTTATCCCCTTAAATTCACTCTCAGGAGGAATACATAAAACAGGACATTCTGCTTTTGCAATAATTGAAGCTGCAGTGCTTCCTAAAAGAAGTCTCCTAATTTTACTTTCACTGGTTTTGCCAATTACGAGAAGATCGGCATCCCTTTTCCTGGCAAAAGAACTAATTTCATGTTGTTTTTCTCCTTCTATTAAAAGAGTTTCATAGGTAACATCCTTATACTTTTCCTTTAATTTCAATACAAGTTCGCTTAATTTAGCATGTGCCTTGGACTTGTATTCTTCTTCCTGATTCCGCACGGCTTCCATGGGAAGGTCGCTGTACAGGGAGGGAGCCTCGTAAATATGCAAAATTGTTATTGCAGACTTGAAGTCATTACCAAGTGCAGAAGCATATTCTATAGCCTGATCAGAAACTTTTGAAAAGTCCGTTGGACAGATGATTGTTTTCATTTTGAAATGGTTAAATACTTTTTAATTTATACGTTATAAGAATAAATAAAATTCATTTATTGTACATTTAAACTCTATGATACTTGTCATTGATTTGAATGATACTAATCATCACAAAAATTAAAAAATTATTCGACTTTTATAAAAAGCAATAAACTAAACGTCAATCTATGGAACAAAAACCTCCTACCAAATTCGACCACCTAATTAA
Organism: Bacteroidota bacterium; assembly: GCA_031417395.1. Classification (GTDB taxonomy): domain Bacteria; phylum Bacteroidota; class Bacteroidia; order AKYH767-A; family 2013-40CM-41-45; genus JADKIH01. The sequence goes on from JANOVM010000059.1 coordinate 51,525, forward strand.
CAATGTGGAAGAATATTTTAAAACAAGGCAGGAATTAAGCAAATTGATTGCCATTCAAAAAACAAGTGCTGTGGCAGGAGGTTTGTTTTCCTCTATAGTAATATTTCTTCTGTTCTTTTTTGTTATTGTTTTTGCAAGTATTTCACTGGCATATTTTATTGCCATGTATACAGGCAAGCCTTACCTTGGATTTGCTGTCATCACGTTAATATACCTTATTGCCGGACTAATAGCTTATGCAAAAAGAAAAACTTTACTGGAAAAGCCAATAATGAATGCCATGATTAATAACTTTTTTAAAGAAGAAGATCATGAATAAAATTGAAAATGTAAATCAACTCGACGCCGAAATTAAACGCTTACGTTATGCAGCCAAACAGCAGGAAGTAGAACTGAAAAACAACCTCAAAGATATCCGGGAAGACTTCAGACCTGAAAATATTTTACTAAACAGCCTTGCTTCCTTTACAGGTATAAAAATTGACAAGAAAGAATTCTTTAAAGAAGGGCTTGCTTATGCATTGTCAATAATCATTCAACGATTTGTACTAAAAACCGAAAGAAAAATAGAAGACAGAACCTACGAATTTCTGGATAACGTATTTGAACGGATTAAAAGATTTATGGGTAAACATACTTCTACAGAAGCAAAACGGGAGCAAAGAAAAGAAGATAAGAATGATGCATCTGTCTGACTTTTTAAAGTAAACCCTTTCTTTTTTTAGTTTTAATAAACGCAGATTTATATGGATAATATGGCTATGCCGCAGGTTCCTTTAAGCGGACAGAAATTTTCGTTCTTAAAAATATTGCTTTATGTTGTCCTGATAGGCATAATTCTATATTTCGGAAAAGATCTTTTTATACCGCTAAGCTTTTCTTTTTTCATAAGCTTTATTTTATATCCTATTTGTCAATGGCTGGAAAACCATGGATTTAATCGTGCCATGGCCGTTTTTGTTTGTATCTTCCTCCTTCTGGCGCTTGTTTTTACAATATTATTTTTATTGGGACAACAGTTAATCAGTTTTTCTATAGAATGGGCATCCTTGAAAACAAAACTTCTGGATACACTAAATCAACTAAGTCGCTTTCTGACCGAACGTTTAAATATTGACAAAGAAGAGCAAATGTCGTGGCTTAAAAACATACGTAATGATTCTTCTTCCGGTACACTTAGTTTCTTAAAAGACACATTGTATTCCTCAGGCATATGGCTCGTTCTTGTTTTATTAATACCTATTTTCTCAGCTCTTATTCTATATTACAGAACGATGTTTGTAAAAGTATTGTATCTTCTATTTTCTCCTGAAAAAAAAGCGGTCATTCAAAAAATACTCCACCTAACAGTGAATACTTATTACAACTTTATTAAAGGAATGGCCATTGTTTATCTTATAGTTGGTATACTAAACAGCGTTGGACTTTGGATTATAGGTATACCACACCCTTTTCTATTTGGATTTATTGCTTCAGTGTTCACAATAATTCCATACATTGGGATAATTATAGCCGCAATTTTTCCGGTAACTGTTTCCTGGCTGACCTACAGTTCTGTCTGGTATCCAATAGGTGTAATTCTGATATTTACATTTGTGCAATACCTGGAAGCTAACCTGATTTTCCCAATGGCTGTAAGCAGCAAGTTAAATCTTAATACTTTTGTAACAATTATTATGATAATTGCAGGAGGAATTCTATGGGGAGCCGCAGGCATGATTTTATTTATACCATACCTTGCCATTGTTAAATTAATCGCAGATAATACAGAAGAATTAAAAGCCCTTTCTATATTGCTGGGAACGAAAAACAGTTAAATTATTTCTTCCAATGAATCTGAAAAATAAAAATGGCGAAGAGGGAATATTTTTTTCTTTACTTTCCCCCGGACTGAAATCCTTTTTTGAAGAAGCCGGTGAAATCTCAAGGTTTGCTGCTCGTTTTTTCAGAGAAGTATTTTTTCCACCATATGAATTCAGAGAAGTTGTCAGACAATCGTATGAAATAGGATTTCGCTCTCTGCCTTTGGTCGGACTTACAGCTTTCATTATCGGACTTGTAATCACGCTGCAGTCAAGACCAACCCTTGTAGAGTTCGGTGCTGAATCCTGGCTGCCTGCCATGGTAGGAATCAGCATTATCCGTGAAATTGGTCCCGTAATAACTGCATTAATCTGCGCCGGAAAGATCGGTTCCGGAATTGGAGCCGAATTGGGCTCAATGAAAGTTACAGAACAGATAGATGCCATGGAGGTAAGCGGCACCAACCCCTTTAAATACATTGTTGTTTCCCGAATCATCAGCACAACTTTAATGATTCCAATCCTGGTTATTATTGGAGATACAATTGCATTGTACGGAGCCTTTCTTGCAGTCAAGATCAAGGGAGCTGTGAGCCTCACATTGTTTTTTCACCAGGTTTTTGAAAGTATAGAGTTTACAGATGTAATGCCTGCTTTTATAAAATCCTTCTTCTTTGGCTTCGCTATAGGTTTAATTGGATGTTACAAAGGTTATAATTCAAAAAAAGGTACGGAAGGTGTTGGGCGATCGGCAAACTCTGCTGTCGTTGTTGCTTCATTATTGGTTTTCATTATAGATTTAATTGCAGTGCAGATTACTGAGTTTTTTGGTTTCATATGATGGATAAAAACGGATTGGAATTGGCAGAAACACCCCCACCTGAAAAATTGGGAGAACCTATTATTGAAATTAATCAGCTCTATAAATCATTTGGGGAAAATCATGTATTAAATGGTTTTAATTTTTCACTAAAAAGAGGAGAAAATGCAGTTGTACTCGGAAAATCGGGTTGCGGAAAATCAGTATTAATTAAATGCATTGTCGGTCTTTTAAAATATGAATCCGGCTCAATTAAAATTTTCGACAATGAGGTAAGTGAATTAAAACAACATGAATTGGATTTAATACGGGCCCGAATTGGTTTTGTTTTTCAAAGCAGTGCCTTGTACGATAGCATGACAGTCAGAGAAAACCTCGAATTTCCTCTAAGAAGGCACAAAAAAGATAAAACCAAGGAAGAAATAAAAGAGCTGGTAGATGAAACTTTAAATAATGTAGGCTTGTTAAATGCTATTGACCTTATGCCCTCGGAACTCTCCGGTGGAATGAGGAAAAGAATTGGATTGGCAAGAGCACTTATTCTTAAACCGGAAATAATACTCTATGACGAACCGACTACAGGTCTCGATCCGATTACTGCAAAAGAAATAAGCAACCTCATGCTTCAAATGCAAAAGAAATACCACACTTCATCAATAATTATTTCACACGACATGCATTGTGCGAAACTTACAGCTAATAAACTGGTAGTTTTGATTAACGGAATCAACTATGCAAACGGTACGTTTGAAGAAGTCGAAAAAAATAAAGATCCCTTAGTACATGCTTTTTTTGAAGGCTGATAATAATGAATAAAGAAATTACAAGAAATATCAGACTGGGAATTTTTGTCATTGGAGGCGCATTGCTTCTTGTGATAGGCCTTTATTTTATTGGCAGCAATAAAAACATGTTTGGAAAAACCATAACCCTTTATTCAAGCTTTGCAAATGTGGAAGGATTGCAAATAGGAAATAATGTTCGTTATTCGGGTATAGATGTTGGTACTGTTGAAGATATTGAAATAATAAATGATACGACCATTCGCGTTAAATTGTCATTGAAACAGGACTTAAAAAACGTCATCAGAAAAAATTCTATTGCAAGTGTTGGTACTGACGGCTTAATGGGAAACAAACTTATCAATTTGGATCCGGGAACGATGGATTCTCCTCTGGTAAGTGATGGTGACATCCTTGCCGGGACGCATCCTGTTAACACTCAAAACATGTTGCGAACACTTGAGTTTACAAACGATAACATCTCAGTAATTTCGAGTAATCTGAAAAATATTACGAATAATATTAGCAGGAACAAAGGGACACTCTACAAAATGCTCCTGGATACAACATTAGCTGAACGATTGTATCATACTATAAGTAACATTGAAATTGTAGGCAACAATCTAACACTTATTACCCATGACCTAACAGGTATTACTTCAGAAATGAAGGATGGAAAAGGAATCATGGGGACCTTGCTGAATGATACTTCCATGGCCTCGAATTTACGGGAGGCCATTAATAAGGTTAAAGAAAGCGGCGAGCAGATAAATTCCACTACTGCTGAATTAAAAAGCACACTTCAGAAAATCAATAATGGCGAAGGCACTGCGGGCGTCCTTATTAACGATACTGCTACAGCCAATAAAATTAAAAAAAGTATAATAAACATTGAAAACAGCACCAGAAATTTCAATGAAAATATGGAAGGACTAAAACATAGTTTTCTTTTACGCGGCTATTTCCGGAGACAGGCTAAAAAAAGCGGCTCCGGGCAAAAATAGAATTTCGCACCATGTTTAAATCCGGAATTTCATTTTTAAATTTCTCACTGTTTGTTTTTTATTGCTTCTTCACTTTTGCCGTCTTTCATTCCTGCCGGCCTGAGAAAAAAAAAGAACCTGAAATAATTCCCGTACCGTTCAATGACAGAGTGAAGAGTATTCTAGCAATCCGTCTTGAAAAATTCAAATACGATAGCGTACCCGATGTTTACAAAGACACCTTCTTAACATCAATATGGATACATGAACTTTTCCGAAGAAATGAATTTGCGCCTGTCTGGACTAAAGATTCAATACTGCTGCCCGCTGCAGATTCCCTCATTTCTATTATTAAGTCAGCTTTTTCATACGGTTTACAATCTTCTGATTATCATCTTTCAAAATTTGAAAAAATCATTACGGCCGATACGTTAAACCGAAAAAATAATTTAGGCGTAAAAGATATATGTGAATTAAATATATTTCTCACCGATGCTTTCTTTCGTTTTGCTGTTGACTTAAATAAAGGCCGGCTTGATCCTGATTCTTTAAACCGGGTTTGGAAAGGCAGCTATAGCGATACCGGTATTGTTTTATTACTTCAACAGGCTATAGAACAAAATAAAATAAGAGAAGCTGTTGATGGATTTCAGCCTGTTCTTCAATCTTACAAAGACTTAAATAAATTTCTTTTCATCTGTAAAGATTCTATACAGCTTAATAAAGTAATGCTCAACCTTGAGCGCTGGCGCTGGGAAAAACAATGGTACGAAGATTATTACATCTTAATCAATATTCCTTCCTTTTACTTAAAGCTATTTGAATGCGACACGCTTAAATTGCTTTCAAAAATAATTGTTGGTAAACCGGAAACACCTTCACCGCCCGGACTGAATTCCAAAATCGGTTATTTCTGGGTTTATCCATATTGGTTTGTGCCTTTGAGCATTGCAACAAAAGAAATTCTCCCTTCACTGAAAAGAGATACTGCTTATTTAAGAAAACACAATATGGAATTGCTGGATGGATACAATAATGTATTAAATCCCGGTGAAATAAAATGGAAAAAATATTCTGAAGAGTATTTTCCATTTAAACTTCGTCAACGAGACGGCGATGAAAACACATTGGGCGTTTTAAAATTTATATTTCCTAATAAGTTTGATATTTACCTGCACGATACAAATGCTCGCGGGTTATTCCGGAAAGACAAACGCGCTCTCAGTCATGGCTGCATTCGTGCTGAGAAAGCAAAACAACTTGCTAAAAGACTGATCAAATGCTGTGTCATTAATTACAACACAGATTCATTGAATTCGGATCTAAAAAACAAAATAAGAAAAAGGGTAAATCTATTTACACGCGTCCCTGTTCATTTACGTTACTTCACCTGCGAAACCGATTCCGAAAATATTAAATTCTATGATGACATTTATAGCCTCGACGAAAAAATGATCAACAACTTAATGATCAGAAATTAAAAAAATTTCCCAAGAATATTTTCCGAAAAAATAATCTTCTAATTCACAGTAGATTCTTCGATTCTCCTGAGCAACGTTTTCCCTAAGTCTTCTGTTGGAATAGATGAATTGGAAAGGATGACAACACCTGTTTTGCTTGTTTCCACAAAGCCAATAAAAGAAGCAAAACCACCCATCAAACCACTCTGCCAAACATAATTTCTTTTTTCTACATTAATCGGATTTACAAACCACGATAAGCCAATGGATGCATCTCCATATTTTTTATCATGAAAAATAATGCGCGGATTGTGCGTATAATCAAGTATATCTTTAATGGCTGTTTGTTTTGTACCGAGATTGGCAGATAGAAAATTCATCATATCCCTTATGTTTGAATGTAAAGCTCCGCATGGAGCCATTATTCCATAGGTCCAATGAGGAGCTAATTCGCCTTTTGGAGTATAACCATTCAGAAAATTTTTCTGCCCGGCATCCGATAGAGTAATTTTAGTATCGGGCATACCTAACTTCATACAAATACTGTCCACTATCAAATCTTCATAACTGCGTTTTGCTTTTAATTCCATTGCATGTCCAAGTAAAGCCACACCCAGATTAGAATAGAGAAAATCAAAACCAATTCTTTTTGGAATGGTATAGCTTCTAAGAAAATCGTAAAGATTTTCTTTAGTATAATTGGCATACGGATTAGTTTTTCCACCTCTCAAATTACCCGGTCTATCAGGCAGCCCTGAAGTATGCGTTGACAAATAGCAAAGCAGAATTGGCTGAGGTGGTGATTCCGGGTCAGGTTTGCAAACAAAATCCGTTAACTCAAACTTATTGTAAGAATTGGGACTGCTAGGTACAAGCACATCTTTGGTGACAGGATTACATACAATTTTTTGAAATTCCGGACTTGGCACATTAACGGGAAGTAATTTCTGTAATTCATCGTCGGCTCTTACAAATCCATTGGCTGTCATTTCAGCATATAAAATTGAAGTAAAAGCTTGTGTAATTTGTCCGATTTCAAACAAACTAGTCTCATCTGGCTTTATGCTGCTTCCCTTTTCTTTTCCTCCGTAATAATAAATTTTCTCTTTTCCGTAAATATTAACACCAATGATAAGGGCATTATTATCATTGCTCTTTAAATAATTTCCTGCAAGACTGTCAACGAATTTATCCGGCCAATCCTGCGCTTGAGAGTTAACTGAGAATAATAGACCTAACAAAAAGATAGTTAAAAAACTATTCTTAATAAAGTCAATGGCATAAATCCTGAAATTTTTATTCATAGTATTAAATTTAAATGGCTAGAACATTAAGTAATTCTTCTATGGAACCGGCTTCTTGTCTAGAAATTCCCCTTGAAGCTGTTGCAACTTTTTGAATCAGCTCTTTTGCAAACTCCTTTTGATTTTCATTCACATGACTACTGTTTTTTTTCATAAAATTTATAAATGATTGATAGGCCTCAGAAACGGTCAACTCATTACGCTCAGAAGTGTTAAAACTCAATTTGGTTAAAAGCATTTCTTTATCCTGTACATTACTATTAAAAGTAATTTTATGCTTTTCTATCGCTTTATGTATTATTCTATCTATTACATCTTTTTCCTTTTCCTGTATAATACCATCTGATTTAGAAATTGAATAAAGAAGTTTTCCGAGTTCAATGTAAAATTGGCGGTGAATCATCTATACAGTAATTATAATCAAGAACTAAAGATACTATTCTCAAACCATTTTCAAATCTGTGAGAATTCTTTGTAAAAAAGTGCAATGAAAACGGGTTATTGTAGGTAGTCTCCTCTTTCTTTAACATGAAAAACCATCAATGGAATATGCGTATGATATGCCATTTTTTTAGTCATACTTTTATCAAAGAGCTTTTGGAATAAGGAACGATGCCTATTAGTCATAACGATCATATCCGCTTTTATTTCATCGAGGTAAAAATTGACCCCTTCTTCAACATCAGCGCTATCGAGTAATTTATATTTTAATGAATCATAACCGGTGCTTTCACGAAGCTTCTGGCAAAATGTTTCCAATGAGTTAAATTCAAACGGCTTGGATTGATCTCCTGATGATACGTGTAATAGAATGACTTCAGCCAGAAAATGCTTTGCAAATTCAATTACTTCACTGATGTTTTCGGAATCATTTTCTGCATAATTAGTAGCAAAAACAATTTTTTTGAGTCCTTTAAATTTTGCGTTCTCCGGGATAACCAGCAGTGGACAGTTTAATTTACCAATGACTCTGGCAGTATTCGTCCCAAAAAAGACTTCTTTTAACCCTGTAACACCTTTCGTTCCCATTACTACCAAATCCGCTTTCTTCTTAATGGAGAAGGACGGTATCTCTTCTTCCGGATAGCCTGCAGAAACAGATAAGTGGATTTCAGAAAAAGAATCGGGATTGTGTTTTTGTAAATTAGTCCTTAATTTATTCATTAACTTCAAAGATTCTTCTTTCAAATCAGTAATATCAGGAACAGTAATAGGTACATCTGTAGCAAATACGGGAATGACATATGAGTGAAATAGGTGCAATTCTCCCTTGATGAATTTATTCAATTGCAAAGTATAGTTTGCTGCATTTTCCGCATTGCTTGAAAAATCTGTGGGCAGAATAATATGTTTCATTTTTATAATTTTTAATACCTGTTTATAAGAACAATTTTTTGATAATCATTGAGCGTGCCATTGTCGACAAATACAATATCCCCCTTGTTTTTTAGGACAATTTGCATAATATCATCAACAGCATCTGCAATAAGATTCCAGGGATTGTTACCTTCATGATCAACATTAATAGAGAAACTGTCATCTCCTTTAATGGCTGATTGCCTGTAATCCTTTTCAACAATCAATAACCTTCCCCGACCTTCCACAGCTGACCGCCAAACCTGAGTAATACCGGCCGCATAATTATCGCTGTCAATAGCCTCACCTAAAAGTTTCATTGCATATTCAATTTCCTTTTTTGAATCATTCTCCAAAACAGGATGAATTAGTTTTTTCAAATCGGCGAAATTACTGTGTTCATAATTCCCTTCAATGTAACCAATAATTTTGTCTCCTATTCGTGTAACCTTTCTGTAGTAACCAAGTATTTTTTTATCTCCCAGAATAATTATCTTAAATGAATTTCTTTTCAGTTCCTTTTCAATTGTTGTGTCAATAAAGTGAATGTAATTATGTAAATTCTTTTCTTCCCAAGATTTAGAATCTAAATAATTCCAACCGGGTAAAGAATGTTCGTTGGTAACATCCTTTACGCCTTCAGGCATATCTAAAAATTCTATCTGTTTCATTTCACATTCTATATTCGTAAATGTTTTAACCTTATTTTGAGATATGACAACTATAAGGCTGTCTTTGCAAGACTTAATAGCCTGAATTATATCTCGCACTTCAAATGATTCATCAACAATAACCTTTTCAGAACTAACCGGAAAAGGAAAATGAATTACTTTTTCAACATTGGGTGAAACATAAATTGCCAAACCCTCCGTTAATTTTGAAAAGTCAATTCTCTCAACTACATTATTAAGCTTTTCAATCATCGCTTTAGTCTGCCTTTTGCTGTATTGTTTTTCAAGTTTATTTTCTATTTGACTGAAAACTTTATGCATATGCTCTTTATCGAGCTTAAATTCCGGATATCCTGGATGCGTAGGCATAACAATGGAGATAGCAGGAAAATCTTTTCCGGTAATCAATTCTTCAGCAGAAACTTTCATAATGTAACGTTTGGTTGTAAAAGTAGCTTCATGTTGACGCTATCTGAATGAGATTGGTCATGAAAAAAAATGAGATTAGTCAGGATTTATGATTGAAAACCTTAAAATTGAAACAGTAAATTTCAGCTCAAACTAAACAAAAACATTCTACGATTTTTGTTCATCCATACAATTCAAATGCTTCTCTTTCCAGCTTTTCTCTATGATCAGGATGAGAAATAGCAATGAGTGCTTTTGCTCTTTGGGCGAGATTTTTACCATACAGATCCGTAATTCCATATTCGGTAACTACATAATGAACATGAGCACGGGTAGTAACAACTCCTGCACCGGGTCTCAAAGCAGAAACTATTTTAGAAATACCTTTAGAAGTAATAGTAGACATGGCAATAATAGGTTTTCCACCATTACTTAGTGAAGCTCCGCGAATAAAATCCATTTGTCCTCCCACTCCGCTGAAAATGCTTCCTCCTATAGAATCGGCACAAACCTGGCCGCTTAAATCTATTTCAATGGCACTGTTAATTGCTGTTACTTTGTCGTTTTTAGAAATAACTTCAGCACTATTAACATAAGCAGCATCAAGCATGGCAACCATTGGATTGTCGTGAATGAAGTCGTACAATTTTCTCGTACCCATAGCAAAAGTGGAAACTATTTTACCCGGATGCTTTCTTTTTGCACTTCCGTTAATGACGCCCTTTTCTATTAATGGCAGAATTGAATCGGTAAACATTTCTGTATGCACACCAAGGTTTTTATGCTGCAAAAGAAATTGAGAAACAGAGCCCGGAATGGCTCCTATTCCCATTTGCAGGGTGGCACCGTCTTCAATTAATGAAGCAATATTCTTTCCGATTAAAAGTTCTGTATCAGATGGCTTTTTAGAATGAATTTCAAAAATATCATCTTCTGCGTATACAGCTTTTGTAAACTTTGAACAATGTATTTGTCCATCACCGTGAGAACGCGGCATATTGGGGTTTACTAAAGCAATTATTTTTTTTGCCTTTTCAGTTGCAGCTTTTGTTATATCGACGGAAATGCCTAAGGAACAAAAACCATGTTTATCAGGAGCTGAAACCTGAACAATTGCCGTATCAAGACTTATAACTCCCTTTCGAAAAAGATTCGGTATTTCACTCAGGAAAACAGGAACATATTGAACATTGGCATGATCGACGTATGGGCGAATATTTTCTCCAATAAAAAAGCTGTTAACATGAAATGACTTGCTGTATTGGGGTTTGGCATAGGTTGCTTCACCCTCGGTATGAATGTGGACTATTTCTACATTTTTTAATTCTTCGTGTCTGGCAGTAAGCGCATTTACAATTCTCTGAGGTGTAGCTGCACCGCCATGAATAAATATGCGCTCACCGCCTGAAATAATTTTAACAGCTTCATCAGCTGTACAAAAGGGTATCATTGGCGGTTTATTCTACAACAATCAGGAAGTATGAAAAGAAAGAATGGGGACTTTTGAGTGATAGCTCATTTTTTTTGTCAGACTCGGAGAGAAAAGTCTTGAAAATATATTTCTTTTTCGCATTGACATGGCCAATAAATCGGCATCTTGTTCATCAAGAATTGTATCCAGATTTTCTTCAGTATTCAATCCTACAGCAAGCTGAAACGATAATTTTTCATAATGAATCTTTTTCAACGTTTCTTCTTTATATTTTGAGAATTTATCTCTTTCCAGAGTGTCAGTACCTGTAATGGAAGAAATGTGAACAATAATAATTTCAGACATAAAAGGCATAGCCAGCTCAGTCAGCAATTTTATTGCCATTAGATCATTATCATTGTAATCGGTAGCAAAAACAATTTTATCCATACCCCTGTACTCAGCATTTTCCGGAACGGCAATTACCGGACAAGAACATCTTTCAATAACTGCAGAAGCATTGCTTCCCAACAATACTTTTTCAAGTCCCGTTGCTCCTTTTGTGCCCATGATTACCATGTCAACTTTCATCTCTTTTGCCAAAGAAACAATTTCATCACTGGCAAGTCCAACACTTACAGAAGATTCAAAAGAAACACCTTTACTGTCCAGTTTATTCTTTTTTATAAAATCATTCATATTCTGAGTCGCTTCTGCAAAAACTTGCTCTTCGGTTAGTCCTTCAAAAGGAATCTGCATGGAGAAAGTCGGCAGATGACAGGAATTATGTAAGAGTATCTTTGCACTAAATTTTTCAGCCAAGCCAATAGTCCAATTAAGAGCGTTTTCTGAACATTCTGAAAAATCTGTCGGGAAAAGTATTGTTTTCATTTTTTATTATTTGGGTCAAGGTTATTGTTTCTGACAAAGGTATAGAATGATTTGGGTTGGGGAAATAAATGATTGATATCATATACTAAATTATAAGTAATGAGGTCTGATTTAACTTAGTAAAGAGTATTTATTACACCCGATCAATTTTTAGTATTTTTCCAATTATTCCATATATAAGACTAGTAAATATAGAGTCAAATAAAAAGAACAGAATTAAAAACCCCTTCCCTTGATTTTTAGTATATTCATCCCAAAATATTGTGTATTGACAAATTCTTAAACCTAAATAATTTGTTTAACTCTCCCCTTGTGCTCAAAAAATTAAAAACAAAATACTTCACCGGCTTAACAAAAAACACCTACCTCCTCACCTTAGCCTCTTTCTTTTCAGATGTGTCGACGGAAATGCTCTACCCGGTTTTGCCGATTTATCTGACACAGTATGCAGGTGCAAGCGGAGGTATCATTGGGCTTATAGAAGGTGTTGCTACAGCCATTCAAAATATTATACAGGGATTTTCAGGATACTTTTCCGATAAATGGAAAAACAGAAAACACATTGCTCTGTTTGGATTCTGTCTTTCAGCAATTTCCAAACCTTTAATTGGATTAACTTCTTCCTGGCAAACAACATTATTGGCACGATCGTCAGACAGACTTGGCTCAGGAATACGTTCGGCTCCACGCGATGCTCTTGTTGCAGATTCTGCTGAAGAAAAATATAAAGGTAAAGCTTTCGGACTGGAAGGATTTGGTGATAATGCAGGTGCTTTCCTGGGACCGGTTATTACTTTGTTTTTGTTTTTCTACCTGGCTATTGATATTCATTCTATATTTTTTCTTGCATTTATACCCGGTGCATTGGCTGTTTCAATGATCTTTTTTGTTACGGATAAAAAGAAAATTGAAAATAAAAACAAAACCTCTATTTACGGCTTACGTCAATTTCCAAAAGCATACTGGAAATATCTATTTGTAACCATTCTTTTTGGACTTGGCAATTCAAGCAATCTGTTTCTCATTTTACAATTAAGAGAAAATGGTTTGTCACTGATTTCGACTGTGGGCGTTTATGCTCTTTTTAATCTTGTCGCTGCTCTATTTTCTTATCCCGCCGGAGATTGGTCCGATAAATTAGGCAGAAAGCCCCTACTCCTGCTTGCTTTCGTAATCTTCTTTATTACTTACTCAGGATTTGCGTATACAACAAACATATATTTGTTTGGAGTATTGTTTGTCTTTTATGGCCTCTTCCAGGGAGCCTTTCGCGCAGTGGGAAAAAGTTTTGCCACTGACTTCATCCCAAAAGAATTCAGGGCCAGTGCTGTTGGCTGGTACTCAACTGCAGTAGGAATTGCAAGTTTATTTGCCAGCATCTTTGCCGGTCTGCTGTGGGACCATGTAAGTCATGCCTCCGTTTTTATTTTGGGAGCTGCTTCATCATTGATTGGAATAATTGCTTTGGTAATTCTTGTTCCCAATAACAAGCAAAAATAAATTATTGCCAATCTGCAAAATGCAGCGCATCCTTTAGCAATACTTTCCTCACCCTATAAATGTACCGTGATGTCATCTCGCAGAGAACTTTTAGAAAATTGGTTTACTAGTTTCGTTTATTATTTTTTTATAATTATTGTTGAAAGATTATATATACCACAAACAACATGTTAATTAACTGCTTGGTATTATTTCACCCTTTACGGTTTTTTTTGATTTATTTTATTTTGGAACGTATATTTTGTCCCTTACGGGACGGAGGGGTCTGTACTGATTCGGTCTTACCGAGATTATGTACTTAACGGGAAGGAGGGGGTTTGCATTGTTCCGTTTACCGATATTTTGTCCCTACGGGACTGATTGGGTTTGTATGTAACTGTACTTACCGAGATTTCGTCCGTTACGGGATGGAGTGGGTTTGCATTGTTCGGTTACCGATATTTTGTCCCTACGGGACTGATTGGATTTGTACGGATTCGGTCTTACCGAGATTTCGTCCTTATGGGACGGAATGGATTAGTATGGATATGTTCCATCATAAAATAATCTCAGCTGTCTGAAATAATTCCGGAATATTACTATCCCAGCCGTACACTTCCTTTATTTTATCTTTTAATCCATCGAGGCCTTCTTTTTCTCCATGAATAAGAAAAATATATTCAGGCTTGTTTTTAAGTGATGACATCCATTTAATAAGCTCGTCCTGGTCAGCATGAGCAGAAAGTCCATTGATGTTTTCAATAGATGCTTTAACAGTATAATATTTTCCCTGCAGTTTTATTTTTTCAGCGCCTTCAAGCAGACTTCTTCCGCGGGTTCCTTCTGCCTGGTAGCCTACAAGCATAATGGTCGTATTGGGATCGCCAAGACCATATTTAAAATAGGTGAGTACACGTCCTCCGGAAGCCATGCCGCTTCCTGCAATAACGATCTTTGCTTGCTGACTCTTGGCAAGCTTGAATGTTTCTTCTACCGATTGAATAGAAATAAAATATGTAAACATTTCCCTGCAATCTTCCGCTGTAAGCTTGTGCCATTTAAGGTTGTGAAGAAAAACATCTGTTACATTTTTCCCCATCGGACTGTCGAGATAAATTGGAATATCCGGAATAGAATTATTTTTTCTGAGCTGCCATAAAATATACATGAGCAATTGTGTCCGTTCAACAGCAAAACTTGGAATAATGATTGTGCCTTTTGCCTGCGCTGCATTTTTAATAATTCTTGTAAGCTCCTCTTCTGCATTTTTTTTATGAAGCCTGTTGCCGTAGGTAGACTCAATAAAAAGAACATCTGCCTGTTCAGGTTTTTCGGGAGTTAACATCAGAGGGTCCTGTTCCCTTCCAATATCGCCGGAAAAAACAATAACTTTTTCTCCGATTTTCAATTCAATAAAAGTGGCTCCCAGTATGTGACCGTTGTAACGAAAACGAAACTTGACATTTTCAAATAGGTCATTCCATTCATTCAAAGGCTTTGTATTAAAATGCGGCATAGTATCCTGGACATTTTTTAGATCATACAAAGGCACAGCAGGCTTATGTTTTGAATACCCTTCTTCATTTGCCTGTCGTGCATCTTCTTCCTGTATCCTTGCACTGTCTTCCAGGATAATTTTAGCTATCTCTTGTGTAGGTTCCGTTGAAAATATTTTTCCTGCAAAACCTTCTTTAACCAACAAAGGTAAATAACCTACGTGATCCAGGTGACCATGCGTAAGTAAAACAAATTCTATGGAAGAAGCATCCATGGGAAGTTTGTCCCAATTTTTTAATCTAAGTTCTTTCAAGCCCTGAAAAAGCCCGCAGTCGATTAAAATTTTTCTCCCTGAAATTGTTAATAGAAATTTCGATCCTGTTACAGTACCTGCTGCTCCAAGAAATTGTATAGTGACGGATGTTTGTGCAGATGCCATAAAAAATATTTTTAAAGTAATACTATTGTTTCAGCTTATTGGGCGCTCCCTTGCAAATTGAGCGCACTTCATTCATGATCAAATTAATTCTTGATTCAGAAACAGACAAGGAAGAAAGTAAAGAAGGATCATTGTTGATTTCCCGGCACAAAACGATTTTTTTATCAAGTAATTTTTGTTTTTCTGATTTAGTTAAAGTAGTCAGACACGTCAGCGGATACAAACCGGAAGAATCGATTTGATCACGCAAACTTTCCTTGTGCGGAAAGTCCCATCCAACCAAATGAAGATTCTCGCACAATCCGTATTGAATAGCATCAGCGGTAAATTTAGTATTGGTTACAACCCACCCCTGATGAAACTTCGATCCGTTTCCGGGAACTTCAATCCACTTCTTCTCTACATCTTTAAACCTGGAATGAATATAAAGTGGAATCTTCACATCACAATTTATTCCGGTGGCATTGTGAAATTTGCATTCAATCATAAACTTCATATTACCTTTCTCGGCAATAACATCAATTTCATGATTAACACAATGACCTTTTACAATCTCACCTACTTTAACAGAATATCCCTGATACTTTAATATTTCAGCAAAATATTTTTCGAACGGAAAACCTGTTGGTCCAAGTTCCATAATGGCATTTTTCAATCTATATTTTGCTGCCTGGGGTTTCGAAAATTTCTTAAGAAGCTTAAAAGCAAGCTGATAAATTTGTTTTGTTGACATTCCATCATACAGCTGCTCCTCAATTTCTGAAATAACATTTTCAGTAACTTCTTCTGAGGCTCCTGAACGCAGAAGCGACTCTCGCAGCTTGGAAGTTGAAAAAGGAACAAGTATTCCTGAAGCCTTTTTTATATTTGTACTCATACGTAATGCAAATTTGGTAAATAACTGAGTACTTTCATATCTATTTCAATTAAATTTAGATAAATTTACAAATGGTTAAATTTGCCGACGAAAATATTATACCCGTTGAAATGAAGGACCAGGAAAGTATGGAAGCCCTTTTTCTTTACGCTACAGAAGGAATTGTAGTCGTAGATGATAAAGGTGAAATTTTGCGAATAAACCCCAGTGCAGAAAAACTGTTTGGTTATGAAAAAAAGGAAGTTGTAGGAAAAAAAGTTGAGGTTCTTGTACCCTCACGTTACTTAAAGTCACATTCTGAACACCGTCAGAATTATAACCATAATCCGCATGCCAGATCTATGGGTCTGGGTCTTGATCTTTTTGGAAGGAAAAAAGATGGAACAGAATTCCCAATTGAAATAAGCTTAAGCCCTTATTCAACACCTGAAGGTAAATTTATTTTCGCTTTCATTGTTGACATCAGTTTAAGAAAAATGGCTGAAGAAAGACTTAAAAATTATTCCTCAGAATTAGAAAAACAAGTTAAAAACAGGACATTAATTCTTGAAGAAGCCATTGTTGAGCTTAAAAAAATAAAAAAAGAATTGAATGAATCTCTGGAGAAAGAAAGAGAATTGAATGAACTGAAATCACGTTTCGTATCCATGGCATCACATGAATTTCGAACTCCTCTTGCTACAATTCTTTCTTCATTATCGCTTGTTACCAAGTATGGTGAGCTCAAAGAAAAAGAAAAACAAAATAAACATATTGCCAGGATTAAGACTTCAGTATCGGATCTAACCGACATCTTAAATGATTTCCTTTCTGTTAGTAAACTTGAGGAAGGAAAAATGGAATGTAAACCCGAACATTTTAATCTGCCCGAATACATAACTGAAATAGTGTCTAACCTGCAGCCATTAACAAAAAATGATCAAAAGATAAATTATAATCACTCGGGCAAAAGAGAAGTTTTTCTTGACAAAAATTTTCTAAAAAATATTTTATTTAACCTTGTCTCCAATGCACAGAAGTTTTCTCTAGAGGGAAAGTCCATTAATATATTAACCTGGTTTTCCGGCTCAGAACTTACGCTGGAAGTGGAAGATCATGGAATTGGGATTTCCATTGAAGATCAAAAACATCTTTTTCAACGCTTTTTCAGAGGGAACAATGTCTCCCATATTCAAGGAACCGGTCTCGGATTAAACATTGTAGCCAAATACGTTGAATTAATGAATGGCTCAATCGAATTTGAAAGTATTGAAGGAAAAGGAACTACATTTACCATTAAATTCACCCAATGAAAAAAATTCTATTAATTGAAGACAACACTGAAATGCGTGAGAATACTGCAGAGATTCTTGAACTTGCCAACTACAGTGTATTTACAGCTAAAAACGGAAAAGAAGGGGTTGAAATTGCACAAAAAGAAAATCCTGATTTAATCATTTGTGACATAATGATGCCTGTACTTGATGGCTATGGTGTGCTGCACATGCTTTCTAAAAATCAAAAAACATCAGGTATACCCTTTATTTTCCTTACTGCAAAAGCCGAGCGTTCCGATATGAGAAAAGGAATGGAAATGGGAGCTGACGACTATTTAACAAAACCATTTGACGATATTGAACTGCTCAATGCCATTGAAAGCCGTTTGAAGAAAAACGATGCTATTAAAAAAGAGTTTTCTAAAAGCCTTGATGGTCTTAATGAATTTCTGTCAAATGCTAAAGGGCTTGAAAGCCTGAAGCAATTGTCTTCCGAAAGAGAAATTCGAAAGTATGCTAAAAAAGAAAATATTTACAAAGAAAGTAATTTTCCAAAAGGGATTTTCTTTATCAACAAGGGAAAAGTAAAGTCCTATAAAACACATGACCTTGGGAAAGAGCTTATAACCGGGCTTCACAAAGAAGGTGACTTTTTCGGCTACCTTGCTTTAATGGATGAAACTGAATACAATGATTCGGCAGAAGCTTTAGATGAAAGTGAAATTTGTTTTATTCCCAAAGAAGATTTCTTTTCACTGGTTTATAATAATGCTGAAGTTTCAAGGAAGTTCATCAAAATACTTTCCGATAATCTGACTGAAAGAGAAGATCAACTACTTAAACTGGCATATAATTCCGTAAGGAAAAGAGTTGCTGAAGCTTTAATTAGTCTTCAAAACCGCTATAAGAAAGAAAATGAAAAGCAGTTCAGCATGAATGTTTCACGCGAAGATATTGCAAATCTTGCCGGCACAGCGACAGAGACAACCATTCGCACTCTTAGCGATTTCAAGGATGAAAAGTTAATTGAAATTAAAGGCGGCACCATTTCTATTATTGACTTTGACAAACTCATTCACTTAAGAAACTAGTCATAGAATAAGCTATAGTTATTCGACAGGTCGGCCGAGCAAAATAAAAGCACCCTTTGCGCACTTGGCGGTTGACTTTAGCGGACTTTGCGGTTAAATCCGACATTAAATAATTTACTATAATTTTTTCGAAGAATAAACCATAAAACCTCCCGCTTAAATTTAAGAATTGTAATTCCATTTTGTATTAAAAAGAAACAGTCGGATTTTAACCACAGAGAACTTTATAGTTAAACACAAGCCCTTTTAAACTATTAACATTTTTATCCTTTCAGCAAGGGTGATCTTTATCATCTATTTTTCTGATATTCCTCATAATCGCTGTTTTTTGAAACTTTTATTATTGCCAAATACTATTAATAAATAGTTTGTTGCATTTACAATGACGATTACCATAAACGATAAAAAGAAGATTTTCGAAATTCAAAAAGAATTCAACGATCTGTTTCCCTATTTGCAAATTCAATTCTTCACTAAGCCTCATAAACCGGGAGGTCTGTCGCCAAAAAACCAAATGGTCGATACACAAAAAATCTTAGGCGAATGTCGCACCATTCATACCAAAGGATCAATAATAATAAGCCCCACTCAGTCTGTAAAAACACTTGAACAAAGTTTTCAAAATGTATTTGGACTTTCCGTTCAGGTTTTCAGGAAGTCAGGAAAAGTATGGCTGGAAACAAATGTTACTGACGACTGGACACTGGAAGAACAAAACAAAGAAGGTCAGGCACTCTCACGAATCGTAAAAAAAGACAGACCCGATGATTTTCACCTTTCGGAAGATTAAAATATTTATAAAATCAAATTGACATGGAAACAATTACTCAAATTCACACCTTCGATGTAAACCTCAATTGGGACAATAAAACAGCTAATGGAATTGCTTCATCCGGCGTTCGTACACCGATGATTTTTGGACCGCCACCTGAATTTGGAGGAACCGCTGTAACATGGTCTCCTGAGCATCTGCTGGCAACCTCTGTTGCTTCCTGCTACATGACAACATTGATTTACTTTTCAAAATTACTCAAAGTCAATATTCTTAATTTCAGCATTAGTTGCAAGGTCGAGTTCACTAAAAAAGAAATCGGATTTGAAGCCAGCAGGTTTACCCTTAATCCTATTATTCGACTTCAACACGATCCCGGACAATCTGTGTGTGATAACCTTCTCGCAAAGGCAAAAAAATATTGCTTTATAAGTAATTCTATAAAAGGAGAAGTAGTGGTGAACCCCACTATTGTAAACGATTAATCTAATTTTAAATAGCAGCAGTTAATGAGTATAAAAAAGGAACCTGATGTAAAAGAGTTGTTAAGTTGTTACCATTGCGGAAATGATTGTGATAATTCACCGATCCATTTCGATGAAAAAATATTTTGCTGTGAGGGTTGCAGTTTGGTGTACGACATTCTGAAAGAAAACAATCTGTGCACTTATTATAATTTCAATAACAGCCCGGGAACATCTCAAAAAAAATCAACATATAAAGAGCAATTCGCTTACCTCGACGATGAAAAAATTAAAAATAAACTCGTTCGATTTACCAATGGAAAAATAACTTCAATTACATTCTACTTACCACAGATTCATTGCAGCAGCTGTATCTGGCTTTTAGAAAATTTAAACAGGATCAATCCTGCAATAATTAAATCGCTAGTTAATTTCAACAGAAAAGAAGCTACCCTGACCTATATTGAAGAAAAAGTATCGTTGCGTCAGCTGGTTGAAATGCTCTCCATGATAGGCTATGAACCTTCTATTAACCTTAACGACAGTGAAGAAAAAAAGAACTCGGGTGATAAAAAAACTACTGCATATAAAATAGGAATAGCGGGATTTTGTTTTGGCAATATTATGCTATTCAGTTTCCCGGAATATTTTTCTTCCGGCAGCTACACAGGTGATGGATTTAAAGGAGTTTTCAGCTATCTCAATTTTGCCCTTTCTCTGCCTGTTTTCTTTTATTGCAGCAGTCAGTTTTTCGTTTCTGCGGCCAACAGTCTGAAACAGAAATTCCTCAATATTGATGTTCCTATTGCATTGGGTATTTTGGTCATGTTCCTGAGAAGTTCTTATGAAATAATCAGCGGAACCGGAGCGGGTTATATGGATACCATGGCCGGGCTTGTATTCTTTATGCTCATTGGCAGGGCTTTTCAGAATAAGACTTATGAAACCATTTCTTTCGAGCGAGATTATAAATCGTTCTTCCCTATATCGGTAATGATTAAAAAGAATAATAATGAAACTTCAATTCCGGTTTCTGATCTTGAAATTGGGAACAGGATTATTATTCGGAATGAAGAGCTCATTCCTGCTGATTCCGTTTTGATAAAAGGGGACGCCAATATAGACTATAGCTTTGTAACAGGAGAGTCGATGCCGGTTTTAGTATGGGAAGGACAATTAATTTATGCAGGAGGAAAACAACTTGGAACTTCTCTGGAATTAGAGGTTGTAAAAAATGTATCCCAAAGTTACCTTACCCAGCTCTGGAATAGCAGCGAATACAAAAACAAAAATGAAGAAAGCAGTTTCCGGCAGCTTGTTAATAGGATAAGTCACTATTTCACCATTGCTTTAATAGCGATTGCTTTGGCTTCACTTGGGTGGTGGGTTTCTCAAAACGATTTGGCCAAAGGACTCAATGCTTTTACTGCTGTATTGATAATTGCATGTCCGTGTGCTTTAGCAATCTCTTCTCCTTTTACCTTAGGAAACATACTCCGCAGTTTTGGAAGAAATAAGTTTTATCTGAAGAACTATTCCGTTGTTGAAAAACTGGCAAAAGTAGATTCAATTGTATTTGATAAAACAGGGACGCTAACAAAAACAAATTCTTCTCAAATCTCCTTCACCGGCAAAATTCTCAATCCCGAAGAAAAGAAAATGGTGCGCTCACTGGTGCATCATTCTTCGCACCCATTAAGCAGAATGCTTGATGAAAAACTAAACGATGTTTCTGCAATAAAATCTGAGAACTACTATGAAATCCCCGGCAAGGGAATTCAAGCAAATGTATTTGAGGTTCCAATAAAAATTGGCTCAGCGGAATTTGTTGGAGTCAAAACTACCCCTGATACTTCCTCGGTAAAAATATACGTATCGTTTGATTCGAAAATCAGAGGATATTTTTCCATTAACAATGAATATCGCCAGGGAATTGAAATCTTAGTTGGTAAACTTAAGCAATCAGGATATGATTTAACAGTACTTTCCGGCGATCACGATGGTGAAAAAAATAATCTGGAAACAATATTCGGCAGAGAAGTAAGCACTCACTTTAATCAAACTCCGGCTGATAAGCTTCGTTTCATTCAGGCATTGCAGGCACAAAATAAAAATGTATTAATGATTGGCGATGGACTTAACGATGCGGGAGCCTTAAAGCAAAGTGATGTTGGAATTACCATTTCCGACAACATAAATAATTTTTCACCCGCCTGCGATGGAATCCTGAATGCATCTTCCTTCGATTCTCTTCCGGGAATTTTAAAAATTTCGGAAGCAAGTCACAGGATTATTCTCGGAAGCTTTGCCATTGCTCTACTTTATAATATCGTTGGCTTATTCTTCGCTGTTAGCGGCACCCTATCGCCTATTATTGCAGCTATACTTATGCCAATAAGCGCTGTAACAATTATATCCTTCACAACAGGCCTATCCAATTGGTATGCCCAAAGAAAATTATGATAAATATCAGTTAAAATTTGATCAAGGTCATATTACGTATGCTTACCCAAAAATAGATTTGTCGCGTAATAAATCATGAGCATAATTATCCTATTAATAATATTTAGTTTGATACTGGCAGTTGGTTTTCTCATTGCTTTTATCTGGAGCGTCAGAACCAATCAGATGGAAGATGATTACACACCTTCAGTCCGAATATTATTTGATAATGAACTAATAGAAAAAAAAGATAAACAAGAACATACCAACACAGACATATGACTATTGAAAAATTCAGTTACGACAACCGTATCGTAAAAAACTTTGCTTTTGCCACGATTCTTTGGGGAATTGTTGGTATGCTGGTGGGGTTAATTGCCGCTTTACAGTTAACTAATCCGGCTTATAATCTGGCCCCTTATCTCAGTTTTGGGCGTGTCAGGCCGTTACATACCAATGCAGTTATTTTTGCTTTCGTCGGCAATGGAATATTTATGGGATTGTATTATTCTCTTCAGCGCCTTTGTAAAGCAAGAATGTTCAGCGATTTATTAAGCAAAATCCATTTCTGGGGATGGCAGTTTATCATCGTTCTTGCGGCATGCACACTTCCGCTGGGAATAACATCGGGGAAAGAGTATGCTGAACTTGAATGGCCCATTGATATTTTGATTGCTTTGGTTTGGGTAATTTTTGCCATCAATATGTTCGGAACAATTATTAAACGAAGAGAACGCCACCTCTATGTAGCGATTTGGTTTTACATTGCCACCGTAGTGACTGTTGCTGTTTTGCATATTGTGAATTCTATAGAACTTCCTGTTAGTTTAATAAAAAGTTATCCTATCTATGCAGGTGTTCAGGATGCTCTTGTTCAGTGGTGGTATGGTCATAATGCTGTTGCTTTCTTTTTAACAACACCATACCTGGGTCTTATGTATTATTTTGTTCCTAAAGCAGCCAATCGTCCGGTATACTCTTACAAACTTTCCATCATTCACTTTTGGGCTTTGATATTTCTTTACATCTGGGCAGGGCCACATCACCTTCTTTACACATCCCTTCCTGACTGGGCACAATCGCTGGGAATTGTTTTCTCTATAATGCTAATTGCTCCTTCGTGGGGTGGTATGATTAATGGGCTACTTACATTACGCGGTGCATGGGACAGAGTTAGAGAAGATATTGTTTTGAAATTTATGGTTGTTGCTATTACCGCTTATGGAATGGCAACCTTTGAAGGACCTATGCTCTCTTTGAAAAGTGTAAATGCTATTTCACATTTTACTGACTGGACAATTGCACACGTTCATATTGGAGGTTTGGGTTGGAATGGAATGTTGACATTCGGAATTCTCTATTATTTAATTCCACGTTTATTTGGCACGCAGTTATGGTCGAAAAAGCTTGCTAATTTTCATTTTTGGATAAGCACATTGGGAATTTTATTCTATGCTATTCCAATGTATTGGGCTGGTTTTACTCAAAGTTTAATGTGGAAAGAGTTTACTGCAGATGGAATTTTAAAATATCCCAACTTCCTTGAAACAGTTGTTCAGATTGTACCTATGTACAAACTCAGGGCTTTTGGAGGTTTCCTGTTTTTGAGTGGTGCTATTGTAATGGCATACAACCTTATCAAAACCATTCGTTCAGGCAATCTTCTTCCTGATGAAGCAGCAGAAGCTCCAGCTCTTTCTTCACTTGAAATAGAACATGCAGGTAAATCACACTGGCACCGCTGGATTGAAAGAAGACCAGTACAAATGCTATTGTACAGTCTAGTATTGATATTAATCGGCGGATTGGTAGAAATTGTTCCTATGCTTACGATAAAATCAAATATTCCAACGATTGCATCCGTAAAACCATATACACCACTCGAATTGCAGGGAAGAGATATTTATATTCGTGAAGGCTGCTATACCTGTCATTCACAAATGATCCGTCCTTTCAGAAGTGAAACCGAACGGTATGGAGAATATTCAAAAGCCGGAGAATTTGTTTATGACCACCCATTCCAATGGGGAAGTAAACGTACCGGTCCGGATCTTGCCCGTGAAGGAGGAAAATATCCGGATTCCTGGCATTACAATCACATGCTTGATCCTACTACAATGAGTCCGGGATCGCTTATGCCTGCTTATGAATTTCTTCTCAATAAAAACCTCGACATCTCTTCAACTCCTGCAAAAATTCGTGTCATGCAGAAATTGGGAGTACCATACCCGGAGAATTACGATGCTAAAGCAAACGACGACCTAATCAAACAAGCAAATAAAATTTCAGAAAACCTGAAAAAAGAAGGCGTAGTTGTTCGCAGTGATAAAGAAATTATTGCCATCATAGCATATCTGCAGAGATTGGGTAAAGACATAAAAGCAGAAAAAACAAATCAATAAAGTAGTTGCTCATAAATAATAAAAAGAAAAAACCATGTTCAAAAACTATTTTGAAGGAATCAAAGGAATAGAAGTCTATCCCGTCTTTCTTTTAATCGTCTTTGTCGCTTTTTTTATAAGTATGTCAATTTGGTTAATCCGTGCCAATAAAAATAAAATGGAGGAACTGAGTAAAATTCCATTTGAAAATGAATCAGGTCATTCATTGGATTCATAAATAAAATAAATATGAAAATATCACAAATAAAAAACTTCTCTGCACTATTGATACTTTCCGGCATATCTCACTTGACCTATGCTCAAGGCTCCATGGCAACAAACGCAACACAGTCAGGCACTTCATTCGGTACAAAATTTCCTCATTATTTGGAAGATCCTTTGGTATGGCTTGGATTGTTTATGTTAATCCTTATAGGAACAACTATTTTTTCACTTTACCAGAGTGTTAAAGCTCTAACCGGAAAAAATAAATCATCGGTTGAAGAAACAATCCCTGTTAGCGATAAAGTTTATAAAGAAACTGTATGGCATAAATTAATGAAAGGCATGACAAAATCTGTTCCTGTTGAAAAGGAGCAAGACATCATGCTCGATCATAACTACGATGGTATTCGTGAACTTGATAACCAATTACCGCCGTGGTGGATATGGGGATTTTATTTTACGATTGCCTTTGCTGTGGTATATCTTCTAAGTTATCACGTAGCAGGAACAGGGATGCTCAGTATTCAGGAATATGACGATGAAATGCTAAAAGCTAAAATAGAAAAAGAAACACGCATGAAGAATTCATCCGACAACGTTACATTTGAAAATGTGGTTGCGCTTACTAGCAAAGAAGATATTGCTGCCGGTAAAGAAACTTTCGTAAAACTATGTGTTACCTGTCACGGTAATGAAGGTCAGGGAAATGTAGGGCCGAACCTTACGGATCAATTCTGGCTCAACGGCGGTGGCATTCATAATATATTTCACACTATTGCGGAAGGGGTTCCTGCTAAAGGAATGATCTCCTGGAAAACACAGCTCTCTCCTAAACAAATTCAAAAAGTGTCCAGTTTCATTCTTACACTGCAAGGAACATCACCTCAGGGTGCTAAAGAGCCTCAAGGGGATAAATGGATTGAACAATCCAAAACCGACTCAACCACTACCGCTTCAGCGGATACAACTACGGGGTTAACCAAGAAACAATAATGTATATTGATAAAGATATTAATGAGCCCGATTCATTCCGCGATAGCATCTCAACCATAGGAAAGGATGGTAAGCGTGCATGGATTTTTCCAAAAAAACCAAAAGGAAGATTTTATCAGGCAAGGACGTACGTCAGTTTTTTCTTTTTGATAATTTTATTTGGTTTACCCTTTATTAAAAAAGATGGATTTCCTTTTGTTCTTCTTAACTTCTTAGAGCGAAAATTTATTTTGTTCGGCATACCTTTTTGGCCGCAGGATTTTTTTCTATTTGTTCTTGCCATGCTCACCTTTATTATGTTCATCATTCTGTTTACCGTCATCTTTGGAAGAGTTTGGTGCGGCTGGGCTTGCCCTCAGACAATTTTCATGGAAATGGTTTTTAGGAAGATTGAATATTGGATCGAAGGGGATTATATACAACAGAAACATCTGGCAGCAGCAGAATGGAATTCGGAAAAAACCATGAAGCGGGCATTAAAATATTTTATTTTCTTCCTGCTTTCATTTTTAATAGCGAATACATTTCTTGCATACATAATCAGTTACGATCAGTTAAAACTTTTGGTAACGGAAGGACCGTTTAATCATGTAGGCAGCTTTATTGCTATTATAGTTTTTACTTTTGTTTTCTTTTTAGTCTATACTCGTTTCCGGGAACAGGCCTGCATTGTGGTATGTCCTTATGGAAGGTTGCAGGGTGTATTGCTTGACAGAGACTCCCTGGTGGTAGCATACGACCATAAGCGGGGTGATCCAAAAGGAAAAATTCATAAAAATGAAAACAGAACAATTGGTGACTGCATCGATTGCCACCAATGCGTGAATGTTTGTCCTACCGGAATCGACATTCGAAACGGAACCCAAATGGAATGTGTGAATTGCACAGCCTGTATGGATGCCTGTGATGAAATCATGGATCATGTAGGTTTTAAAAGAGGGCTGGTTCGCATTACCAGTGAAAACATGATTGAAAGAAAAACTAAATTTCGTTTCACTCCGCGCATAATTGGCTATACCGTTGTTTTATTTATTTTACTTACAACCTTTTCAACACTGCTTGCATTCAGAAGTGAAGTAGAATCAACAATTCTCAGGACACCGGGCATGCTTTACCAAAAGTTTGATAATAATAAAATCGGCAATCTTTACAATATTCAGATAGTAAATAAAACATTTAAACAATTTTCCGTTCAGCTTCGCCTTAAATCACCCGCCGGAGAAATTAAATTCGTAGGAGTAGGCTTAACTTTTCTGGATAAGCAATCGCTTTCTGAAGCTGAATTTTTTGTTATCCTATCCGGCGATAAATTAAAAAGCGTGAAAACTCCTTTGATCATTGAAATAATTTCCAATGGAAAAGTAATTGAAGAAGTCAAAACCAATTTTATGGGACCCGTATATAATTGAGCTATATGAAAACAAACATAATGGAAAAAATGCAGGGATACCTGGAAAAAAACAAGAATAAATGAAACTACATTTCGGACATGGAATTGTATTAGTGATGGCCCTGTTTATGGGAGGAATACTTTTACTGGTTTATAAAACAGGACAACAAAGGGTTGATCTGGTAAGCAGCAATTACTACGATCAGGAATTAAAATATGAAAATCAGATTGAAAAAGAAAGAAAATCGCTGCAATTGAGTGATGATGTAAAAATCAATTATGATGCCGTCAATGGACTAATTAATGTAAAATATCCCCTACTCAAAGATAATTCTCCTCTTTCTGGCACGGTCACTTTATACAAACCTGATAATGCTTCACTTGATTACTCTCTTGCCGTAAAACCCGGAAACGAAAACATACAGTCTATCAAAACTTCAGAAATGGCAAATGGCTTGTGGAAAATAAAAGTGAACTGGGATTCTGATTCTATTTCATATTATAAAGAAGAAAAAATCTCTATTTCAAATCAATAAAAAAAAATGTTAGTTTATTATTCAGCATTACTTGTAGGTTTTCTTGGAAGTTTTCATTGCGCCGGAATGTGCGGGCCCATTGCTTTGGCTTTACCGGTTTCCCGAGAAACAAAGATGGGAATGATTCTTCACCTGCTTACATACAATGCAGGAAGAATTTTCACCTATGCCACGCTCGGCTTAATTGTGGGATTAATCGGGCATAGAATTGCTATGGCAGGTTTTCAAAAAACATTATCCATCTTTTCTGGAGGACTGATCCTGGCGATTGCAGTTGTTTCTTTTATCAATCCCAGATTCATTTATTCTCATTCTCTTCTATCAAAATATACAGCCAAAATCAAATCGATGTTTCGAAACCTATTTGGCAGGAAATCTCCTTTGACATTATTCTCGATCGGGCTCGTAAACGGCCTTCTCCCCTGCGGATTTGTTTATCTGGCGCTTGCTGCAGCAATATCAACCGGAGATTATCTTCAGAGCTCAGGATATATGGCGCTTTTTGGACTGGGAACATTACCCATGATGCTTAGCTTTTCATTGGCCGGTAATGTTTTTGGCCTTCGTTTTAATAAGTTCATTAGCAAAGTATCACCGTATATGGCTATGGCAGTTGGCGTTCTTTTGATTTATCGTGGTATAACCATGGTTGGCCATGATTGCTGTCATCGTTGATTTTTTCTATTTATTTAAGTGACCGATATCTCAAAATAAGATGACCTTCGTCATGTAAAATTTGAAAATAGATATTGAACTTTGAATGATATGCTTAATAATTCTCAATAATTAATATTTATGGAAAAAATCTTTAAAAATAAAGTAGCGCTTGTAACCGGTGGTAGTTTTGGTATAGGACGTGCAACTGCAATCGCCTTTGCTAAAAGAGGAGCAATAGTAGTCGTTGCTGACTGGCTGGAAGATAAAGACGGAGATACCATTAAAAGTATTAAAGCCGAAGGAAGTGAAGCTCTTTTTATCAAATGCGATGTCTCTAAAACATCTGATGTTAAAGCAATGATTGATCAAACAATTTCAACGTTTGGACGAATAGATTTTGCTTTTAACAATGCAGGCATTGAAGGCATTATGGGACAAACCCACGAATGCACAGAAGAAAATTGGGATAAAACTATTGGAGTAAATTTAAAGGGCGTTTGGTTATGCATGAAGCATGAAATTCCAATGATGCAAAAACAAAGCAAAGGCGCTATTATTAATTGCGCTTCCGTTGCCGGGCTCATTGGTTTTCCCGGACTTCCGGCTTATGTTGCAAGTAAACATGCTATTGCAGGTTTAACAAAAACAGCTGCTTTAGAATATGCAAAATTAAATATAAGAATCAATGCTGTTTGTCCGGGTGTTATTAAAACTCCTATGGTTGACAGACTAACCGGAAAAGATAAAGAAGTAGAAAAAAATTATGAAAGCATGGAACCCGTTGGAAGAATGGGACAACCCGAAGAAGTAGCAGAAGCCGTTATATGGCTTTGCTCCGATGCCGCTTCTTTTGTAACCGGAGTTATAATGCCCGTTGATGGCGGATGGATTGCAGGTTAATTTTAAAAATTAAGATATGAATGAAGAATCAAAAAATTCAGAAAAATTTATTCTTGAATTTGAACACATCAGAAAAGATGATATAGCTCTGGTAGGAGGTAAAAATGCTTCCCTCGGCGAACTTATTCATACTTTAAAGCCCTATGGAATCAATGTTCCGGATGGCTTTGCTATTACTTCATTGGCGTATTGGGAATTTATTTATTCCAATAAACTTAAAGAACCCATAAAGAAAATACTCGAACAACTCGACACCACTAATTTTACAAATCTTGAAACCGTAAGTAATACTATTCGCGAACTTATCAGAGAGAGTAAGATACCGGACGAAATAACCAAACTGGTTAAATTGTCATATTTTAATCTATGCAATAAATATGGAAGAAATTGTGATGTTGCCGTAAGAAGCAGCGCAACTGCTGAAGACCTTCCAACAGCAAGTTTTGCCGGTCAGCATGACTCCTACCTGAATGTTCATGGCGATGCCGGTATATTAAATGCTGTAATCCATTGTTACGCTTCTCTATTCAGTGAACGAGCAATAAAATACCGATACGACAAAGGATTTGATTTATTCAATATTGCTCAATCTGTTGGTGTGCAAAAAATGGTGCGTTCCGACATGGAATGTTCCGGTGTTTGCTTTACCATTGATCCCGATACGGGCTTTAGCGACATCATTCATATTGCTGGAAGCTGGGGACTGGGAGAAAATATTGTCAAAGGAAATGTAAACCCCGATGAGTTTTTAGTTTTTAAAAAAACTTTTCTTCAAGGCAAAGAAGCTATCATCAAGCGTAAACTTGGAAGCAAAGAAAAAACAATGGTTTATGCCGACAATGTCAATTCTAAACCGGAACATAATATTGTTAATGTTGAAACAAATAAAGAGAACAGAGAAATATTTGTTTTAGAAGACGAAGAAATCAATCAGCTGGCTGAATGGGCTATCCTTATCGAGAAACAATACGGTTGTCCTATGGATATTGAATGGGCAAAGGATGGTTTAACAAATGAATTGTTTATTGTTCAGGCCAGGCCGGAAACAACGCATCAGGGAATTAAACCTTTTATCCACAAAGTATATAAAATAAAAGATAAAAAACCAAAACTAACAACAGGTATAGCAGTTGGCAATAAAATAGCTTTTGGAAAAGCCCGCATTTTATTATCTTCTTCTGAATCCCTAAAACTTCAAACGGGTGAAATTCTTGTTACTGACATAACAAATCCCGATTGGGATGTAGTCCTAAAAAGATCCGCCGGAATTATTACTAATAAAGGGGGACGTACCAGTCATGCTTCCATTGTTGCAAGAGAGTTAGGTGTTCCCGCAATCGTTGGAACAAATGATGCAACAAGTAAAATCAAGGACGGTCAGCTTATTACAATTTCATGCGCCGAAGGACAAACCGGATTTGTCTATGATGGTCAGCTATCCTGGGAAGAAAAAGAATATGATCTTAGAAATATTAAAATGCCCCGTACAGGTGTAATGCTCATTGTTGCTGACCCCGATAAAGCATTTCAACTTTCGTTTTATCCCAATAGTGGTGTCGGATTAATGCGTTTGGAATTTGTCATCAGTAATTCCATTCAGATTCACCCTATGGCTTTGGCGAAATTTGATTCCATTAAAAATAAAAAAACAAAAGAGAAAATCGAAGAACTGACTTTTCAATATGAAGATAAAAAAGAATATTTCATAGATAATCTTTCACAGGCTGTTGCAACCATTGCTGCTGCATTTTATCCCAAAGATGTCATCGTAAGAATGAGTGATTTCAAAACAAATGAATATGCCAATCTTATTGGAGGAGATGAATTTGAACCCAAAGAAGAAAATCCAATGATTGGTTTCAGGGGAGCTTCACGATATTACAACGATCGGTATAAAGAAGGATTCAGACTTGAATGTGAAGCCATGAAAAAAGTAAGAGATACCATGGGATTAACCAATGTAAAACTGATGATTCCTTTTTGCAGAACTGTAGACGAAGCTAAAAATGTGATTAAGCAAATGGAAGAATTTGGACTGAAAAGAGGGGAAAACGGACTTGAAATCTATATGATGGTTGAAATACCGTCCAATGTAATTCTTGCCGAACATTTTTCAAAATACTTTGATGGCTTCTCCATTGGCTCAAACGACCTGACCCAACTCACCTTAGGTATAGACAGAGATTCAAGTATTATTAGTCCGCTGTTCGATGAAAGAAACGAAGCGGCAAAAGAGATGGTTGCTTCTGTCATTCAAAAAGCAAAGAAAGCCGGAATAAAAATCGGCCTTTGCGGACAGGCTCCCAGTGATTTTCCGGAATATGCAGGTTTTTTGGTGAAGCTGGGAATCGACAGCATTTCCTTTAATCCTGATGCTTTACTCAATGGAATAAAAAACATCAATGATGCTGAAAAACTCAAGTTTTCTTCAGAGAAAATTATTTCAGCATAGAAAAATAGAATTTAGGTTTAACTGAATTTATGAGATGATTCCAACCATTAAATCAGGGCTCAAGGATTCGGGCGGGATATTATTTTCTTTTTTTACATAAATCTATCTTTTTCAAAGGACTGAAAATTATATATTGCGGATATATTTATTTTCCCTGTTTCATCTTTTTATCGATGAAACCCCGCAATAATGAGAAATTACCTGCTTTATTTTTCTTTAACCCTTGCCATATTAATTTATGGTCAGGGAAGAGTTTTTTCGCAGGACATCATTGTAAAAAGCAATAACGATTCTATCCGTGCAAAGATCATTGAAATCAATACAGAAAATATCAGGTTCCGATATTTCAACATGAAAGTTGGCCCCATAATTCAGATTCACAAAAATGAAGTAAAAGAAATTATTTATGAGAATGGATCAAAACTGACCATCTTGTATAACCCCTATGAAGTTTCTTCCGACTTGCTTATAAAATCAAAAAGTCATGCAGTAAAAGTTGATGCTCTATCGTATCTCTTCAATCATTACGTACTTGGTTATGAAATGAAATTGTTCCCTAGAATAAATTTCGAGATAAAAGGATCATTAATCGGAACAAATGTGTCTACTTCACTTGACCACGCTGAAGGATATTTTGTAAAATGTGGAGTAAAGTTTGTTAAGCTTACTAATAGCTATATGCGGGGACTAAAATATATTCAGCCGCTAAAGGGAAATTATGTTAAGCCTGAAATTATTTTTGGACAATTCAAAAGAGATGAAAAGCATCACTATATAAATTATACCAATTATGCTATCAATATGGTTTTCGGCAGACAGGATGTAATAAATAATTTTTTTGTTCTTGATTATTTCGGAGGCGTTGGATATTCTTACCAGGTCAATTCAACGGTAAAGGATTCTTCTGACAATAAATCTGTTGGTGATTTTACATATGCCTACTCACATCTATTTTTTGGCAAAGGATTGCCTTTGATTCTAACTGGTGGTGTCTTAATTGGATTTGTATATTGATATTGGCCACAAAAATTTAACGTTCAAATTTTTAAAATACATCCCTGAAATTCCCTTTAAAATTGATTAATAATACAAGGAAATTGTAATTATTAGTTGCCGAAAAATCAAAAAAACGCACTTTTAAAAAAATTTTCTTGCACGTGTTTGTGCCCATTTTGGCTATAACTATCTTAAAATCAATAAATAAGAATTGTCTTTTACACCTAAAATGTTAAGTGTTTTCTGATTTCGGCATAAAACGATAACTTCGCAATCCAATATTGCCCTTTAAAATGGGGAAAATAATAGATTTTCAAATAAAATTAAGTGTCATTCGTCTTCAAAACAAAATACTTAATGGATCAGAAAGTTTTAATCATAAATATTTAAATCATTTATCATGAGTGTAGCTATAAAGCCTGCAAAAGGAAAATTAGGTGTTTTGACTGTTGGCATGGGTGCCGTTTCAACAACTTTTATTGCCGGTGTAATTGCAGTTCGAAAAGGACTCGAAAAACCAATTGGATCGTATACACAATTAGCGACCATTCGTTTAGGTAAGCGGACTGAAAACAGAAATCCATTGGTAAAAGATTTTATTGAACTTGCTAAACCTGAGAACCTGGTATTTGGTGGTTGGGATATTTTTCCTGATAATGCATATGAAGCAGCTTTAAAAGCCGGTGTTCTTGATGCTTACAGACACCTTACTCCTTTGAGAGATGAGTTATCTGCCATTAAGCCAATGAAAGCAGTTTTCAATCCTGTTTATGTAAAAAGATTAAATGGGGATTATGTAAAAAATATTACTTCAAAGAAAGAACAAGCCCAGGCTTTGATTGATGACATCGCAGAATTCAAAAAGGAAAACAATTGCGATCGACTTGTTATGATCTGGTGTGCTTCTACTGAGATTTATGTTGAACCCGGAACTGTCCACAGTTCACTTGAGAATTTCGAAAAAGGATTGGAGAAAAACGATCCTGCTATTTCACCTTCCATGATTTATGCCTACGCTGCTCTTCGTTCCGGTATTCCATTTGCAAACGGCGCTCCCAATCTGACATGTGATATTCAAGCGTTAGAAGAACTCGCTCAAAAAATGGAAGTTCCTATTGCAGGTAAAGATTTCAAGACGGGACAAACCTTAATGAAAACAATTGTTGCTCCGGGATTAAAAGCCAGAATGCTTGGAATTCGCGGATGGTTCTCAACCAACATACTTGGCAATCGCGATGGTGAAGTATTAGATGATCCGGATAACTTCAAGACTAAAGAAGTTTCTAAGTTAAGTGTTCTTGAAAATATTCTGGAACCTGATAAACATCCTGAGTTGTATAGTGATCTTTACCACAAAGTGCGTATTAATTACTATCCTCCTCATGGCGATAATAAAGAAAGCTGGGATAATATTGATATTACAGGTTGGATGGGTTATCAAATGCAAATCAAGATTAACTTTCTTTGCCGCGATTCCATTCTTGCCGCTCCTATTGTTTTAGACCTTGCATTATTTCTTGACCTTGCGCATCGTTCAGGAATGAGCGGCATTCAGGAATGGCTATCTTTCTATTTCAAATCACCTCAGACTTCACCGGGACTTCCTCCACAACACGATATTTTCAAACAGTTAATGAAACTTGAAAACACATTAAGACATTTGAAAGGGGAAGATCTGATTACACATCTTGGACTAGATTATTATCAGCAATACATTGAGGCCTGATGGGCAAAAGGATTGCTGAGTTTGTTGCTACTACAGGAGGTCTTGGCTATTTACCTTTAGCTCCGGGAACCTGGGCAGCAGCTTTATCAGCAATAATATGGTGTGTAATTTGTTTTACATTTCCTAACCCATTTGTCTGGCAAATAACACTAATGCCACTAATTATATTCGGCGGTGTTTACTGTTCAGAAAGAATATTGAAAGACAATGAAAAAGATCCTTCTCATATTGTAATAGATGAATTTGCAGGATTATGGCTCACGTTATTGTTTGTGCAACCCTCTTACAAAAATGCAATAGCGGGGTTTATACTCTTTCGAATCTTTGATATTGCAAAACCTTTCGGAATCAGAAAAATGGAACAGTTCAAAAAAGGATGGGGCATTATGTCAGATGATTTACTGGCAGGAATATACAGCAATCTTATTCTGCAATCATTAGTTTTGTTCAAAATATGGTAATGAATAATATACTTTTTCGGAAAGTCTTGAATAACAATAAAAAATTTCTGCGCTTTCAACTCACTGCTATTATTGCTACATGCATCGATTTTCTTTTTACCATTATTCTGAAAGAAATCTTCCAACTTAATTATTCTATTGCTGTTGCCATAGGCGCAACTTTTGGTGCCATAACGGCTTTTTCTGTTAACCGGTATTGGGTATTTCGTTCTATTGAGACTCACCCGGTTGAGCAAGGACTTCGTTACTTGCTTGTTGCAGCAGGAAGTATTGCATTAAATACTGCCGGCACTTACTTTCTCACAGAATTAACATACTTTCCATATATAGTTTCAAAAGCCATTGTCGCTTTGGTAGTTGGCTTTACCTATTCCTATTATTTTTCAAAGCGATTTGTATTTTATGCATGATTTAAAAACTTTAACCGTGTATAAAGCATTAGTTACGATAATTCTTCTATTCACTGCTTTCTCTTTGCAGGCACAGACTACCATTCGTGGTGCAATAACAGACGCTAAAACCGGTGAAACTTTACCCTTTGTCAACGTTTTTTTTGAAGGAACAGCCATTGGAAAAACAACTGATTTCAATGGACAGTATTTTATTGAAACTACTGATTCAGTAAGCCGCCTTCGCTTCAGTTTACTTGGTTATAAAACTGAGTTAAGAGAAATCAAATTCAATCAATCTCAAATTCTAAGCCTTAAATTAAATCCTGACGTCAGGGAGCTAAAAGCAGTAACTGTAAAAGGTGAAAAAAAGCGTTATAAGAATAAAGATAATCCTGCAGTAGATCTAATCAGGCGCGTCATTGATCGTAAAAAAGATAATAGAAAAGAACAGGTTACAGGTTATCAGTTTGAGAAGTATGAAAAAGTACAGTTTGCTTTATCCAACATTTCTGAAAAATTTAAAAACAGAAAATATCTAAAATCTTTTCAATTTATATTTGATAACCTTGATTCAAACCAGATGCCCGGTAAAGTAATTCTGCCTATGTATCTTAAAGAAACACTTTCTGATGTTTATTACAGGAAAAAACCAAAAGATGAAAAAGAAATCATTATAGGAACACGTAGCGTCGATTTCCAGGATTTTGTGAATAACGATGGTATTGGAAATTTTCTTGCTTACTTATACCAGGATGTAAATATTTATGACAACACCTTTCCTATCCTTACCAATTCATTTGTAAGTCCGATTGCTGATAACGGTCCGCTTTTTTACAGATACTACATTAAGGATACCGTTTTACTGGAAGGAAAAAAATGTTATCACATGACTTTCTATCCACGAAATAAAGCCGACTTTAGTTTCATGGGTGAATTGTATATTACTTTTGATAGTCTTTATGCAATCCGAAAAAGCGAATTAACCGTAAGTCCTGATATCAACTTAAACTTTGTAAAAGAACTAACCTTAACGCAGGATTATGAAGAGGTCAAACCCGGAGAATGGATGATCAATAAAGATAACATTTCTATCGATTTTGGTCTTGGGAAAAACGGATTAGGAGTTTATGGTCAGCGTGCTGTTTCCTATAAGAACTTTCTGCTGGATCAGCCAATGCCTGATAGTTTTTTCACCGGTCTCAGAATTATCACACTGGATAGCGCCACTACTAAAAGCGATGATTATTGGGGAGATAAAAGACACAGCGAATTAACCCGTTCGGAAAAAGGCGTCTATACTATGATAGACAGTATTCAACGCATTCCTGCATTTAAGCGGGCAATGAATATTCTTGTTTTGCTTTTTGCAGGATACGAAGATATTGGAAATTTTGAATTAGGACCGGTTAGTACTTTTTACAGTTATAATCCTGTTGAAGGTTCGCGCTTTCGTTTTGGAGGTCGTACTACTATGAAATTTAGTCCGCGTATTCGTTACGAAGCCTATGCTGTTTACGGAACAGTCGATCAAAAATGGAAATATTTTGGAGGTATTACTAAAGCACTTGGAAAAAAAAACATAGTAGATTTTCCTCAGCAAAATCTCATACTTTCATATCAATATGAAACAAAAATACCCGGACAAGAATTGCAATTTGTTCAGGAGGATAATGCTTTGCTTTCTATAAAGCGTGGAAAGAACGACAAGCTATTGTATAATAAAATCATGAATCTTGAATTCAATATTGAATTTCAAAGTCATTTTTCATTTAACGCTTCCATGCAATATCTTGAACAAACCGCAGCAGGATCCTTATATTTTAACAGGGTTAACTACAACGATGCAAAATTTAATATACCATCGGTAACAACAACTCAAATGAACCTGACGCTGCGTTACGCTCCGGAAGAACAGTTTTATCAGGGAAAGAATTTCAGGATACCAATGTTTAATAATTACCCCATTGTGGAACTTCGTTACAGAGCATCTCAGAAAGATTTTTTAAAGAGTGATTACTCCTTCCAGCATCTTGCTCTTCGCATCTTTAAAAGATCTAATCTGGCACCCATTGGATTTACCAACCTGACGCTGGAAGCAGGAAAAATATTCGGCCGGGTTCCCTATCCCCTTCTGCAAATTCATCGTGCCAATCAAACTTATTCATACCAATTACAATCGTATAACCTGATGAACTTCCTCGAATTTATCAGCGATCAATATGTGGCTCTCAATGTAGATCATTTCTTTAATGGATTTTTCTTTAATAAAATTCCATTGTTTAAACGATTGAAATGGCGTGAAGTGGCTACTGTTAAAATGTTATATGGAAACATTTCTGATAATAACGATCCAAGTCTTCATCCTGATCTTTTTAAACTTCCTGTAGAGGTAAACGGCGACCTTTTGAGTTATTCATTGGAACGCAAACCCTATATTGAAGCCAGTGTTGGTATTACCAATATTTTCAAGCTTATTAGGGTTGATTTAATAAAAAGACTTAGCTACCTTGAGCATAATAATGTTTCAGAAATTGGTGTAAGAGCCAGAGCAAAATTCGACTTTTAGTATACTACTTTTTTACATGCGCGAACGCTTAAAAATATTTTTACAAAGTCTGCTTACTCCTATAGTAAAGCTATTTATTGCTTTAGGGGTAACGCCAAACATCATAACCACATTCGGACTTTTGTTGAATATTGTGGTTGCATGTATTTTTATTATTGGTGCGGAAAAAGGAGAACATTCAGACATGTCCTATATTGGCTGGGCGGGCGGCACCATTCTCTTTGGCGGATTGTTTGATATGATTGACGGCCAGGTTGCGCGAATGGGAAAAATGAGTTCCCGCTTCGGCGCTTTGTTTGATTCAGTAATGGACAGGTATAGTGAATTGATTATGTTTCTTGGCATTTGTTATTACCTCGTTTCACAACATTATTTTATGAGTGGCTTAATTGCTTTTGTAGGACTCATAGGTTCCATCATGGTCAGCTATACACGGGCACGTGCAGAAGGATTGGGTATTCCTTGTAAAGAAGGTTTAATGCAAAGACCGGAACGGATTATTACGATAGGGTTATCTGCCATTGCTTGTGGAATTACCGGACATTATGTAAATGGGAATCATAAACTGTCAATTAATATTTTTGGATACGACGGGTTTGAAACTATTAGCATTTTTGTTATTCCATTGGGATTAATTGCAATCCTTGCAAACTATACAGCTATTCAAAGACTTAAATCCTGTTATGTTTATTTAAAAAAACTGGACGGAAAGGATTCCTCTATATGACTTTACAATTATTTAATTTCATTTTAACTTTTCTTTTATCCTTTTTGAATGGCATAACATTCGTAACAGATCCTACGGTGCCTAAAGTATATCCTGTTCCTCCTGTTAATGAAAACTCATTATTCTATATTCAAAGAACAAAAAACACCAATGCCATTGTTTACGAGGTAAACAGAAAAGCAGATGGAAAAATTAATGTGGATGATCCAGTAAAAGTTTATTGGATCAGGTATGCATCAGACAGTACAACAGAGGATTTAAATTACATCCAGCGTAAATATGCTTACGGCCTTTCATCAAGGCAATACAACAATCAGAAAAATTCATTTATAATTCAATTGGTAGCCTATAAAAAAAGAAATATTTTTCTTCTTCCTGATGCAACAGGCAAACACTTTACAGCTTTTATGAGTATCAATGGTAAAATGGCTGAGATAAAAAGAATATTTGTTTCCATCAGCGGTGGTACATTTTGGTTTCCTAAAGTAGATTATATAGAACTTTCAGGGAAAGATCCTGCTACGAAACAAAAAGTTGTTGAACGTTTTGTTCCTTGAAAAATGATTTTGAAAGAAGAAAAAAGGAATAACAAGTTAACAGTCCTTTTAACGGTGCCTGTACTTTCATTGCTATTCCTTCTCTTTGCTAAATTTACAACAGGAGTCAGGGGCGACCATTTTGCATTGGTCGGTTTGGTTAATGCCGGATATTTTATTTCACCACAAACACGCAGACTTATTACCGGTCTGGCCATAATAATTGTTTACTGGATCATTTATGATTCCATGAAAGCCTGGCCCAATTATGCTTTTAACAACGTTGATATTCTTCCACTTTACAATCTGGAGAAATCAATTTTCGGCATACAATCAGGCAGCACCATCCGAACACCCAATGAATATATGCTGCAACATACCAATGCATTTCTCGATACTGTTTGCGGAATATTTTATTTAGCGTGGATTCCCTTGCCATTATTGTTTTCATTTTATCTTTACTTTAAAAATAAAAATCTTTTTTTACGCTTTTGTATGGCCTTCTTTCTGGTAAATTGTATTGGCTTTGTAATTTACTATTGGCACCCTGCTGCTCCACCTTGGTATTATGAAGAATACGGCGATATTCTCAATGAGAAAACAAAAAGTTATGCCGCAGGACTCTTGCGCTTCGATCATCTTTATGGAATATCATTATTCGAAGGGCTTTATTCTAAAGGGTCGAATGTTTTTGCAGCGATGCCTTCCTTGCATTCTTCTTATCCCTTAATTGGTTTTATTTATTCTTTAAAACTAAAATCGAGATTTTTTCGTCTTTTATTTGCCACATTTATGGTAGGAATTTGGTTTTCTGCTATATATTTAAATCATCATTATATTCTTGATGTACTTGCAGGAATTGGCTGTGGATTGATTGGGGTTTATTTTCTGGAAAAGTTATTATTGAGAAGGAAATGGTTTATGGGATTTATGATGGCGTATGAAAATAAAATTAGTGCTAAATAGAGATTTTCAAAATGGTATATTTTACCTTTTATTTAGTAAGTATTGCCTATCCAGTTATGCAAAAATATCTACATTAAACACTCGATTGCTCTTTAA
Organism: Bacteroidota bacterium; assembly: GCA_031417395.1. Lineage (GTDB taxonomy): Bacteria > Bacteroidota > Bacteroidia > AKYH767-A > 2013-40CM-41-45 > JADKIH01. The sequence continues at coordinate 91,730 of JANOVM010000059.1, forward strand.
AAATCGTATTATAAACATCCAGCAATTCAAACCAATCTCCGTCAAACAATCCCTTATCACTTAATTTAAGATGCGGTATAACAAGTAAAGCCATAAACGACAATGTCATAAATGGTGCCGACAAAGTTGAGCCCAGTCGTTTTGCCATAGCATCAATAGCAGTGTATGAATGAGCAACTGTAAAGCCATCTTCTGCGCTCATTAATCCGCCCACGGGCAAAGCTACAACCATTTCATCTTTTCCATCAATGCAGCTGATGCCTCCTTGCTTTTTTATTACCAAGTTAACAGCACGACACATGCTTTCATCATTTACTCCAACAACAACAATGTTGTGACTGTCGTGTGCAACGGATGATGCTAAAGCACCTCTTTTCAATCTTATATTTTTAATGAATGCTTTTGCAACAGGAGAATTGCTATAACGGTTAACGACTGCGATTTTTAAAACATCGGAGTTTATGTCACTTATGAAAAACCCGTTCTCCACTTTAATTGGTATTCGAATAGTATTGGTAATAAGCTGACCGTCCAATGCTTCAATCACCGGCATAGACTCCTTTTCATTAATAGCAGGTATGCGAAAATCATTAGGACTTTTTTCAGAACAACTGAACTGATTAATTATTTTTTCTGAAACGCTTTTAATTTGCGTCTGACCATCCTCAGCTACAACCTCTCCATCGATGAATGTTTTCCTGACTTTAAAACTGATAAGATCATCGACAATGATAAAATCGGCCGGATCATCTATTCGCAACATTCCTGATCGCATTTTATAATGTAATGCAGGATTGACACAAGCAGCCTGAACAATTTTAAAAATATCAATTCCCTTTTTGACAGCCCGTGCACAAAGATTGTTTATATGTCCTTCAACCAGACTGTCAGGATGCTTGTCGTCGCTGCAAAACATAATCATATCCGGAAACTTGTTTAACAAACCAATCAATGCTTCAAAATTTTTCGCCGCGCTTCCTTCACGAATGATAATTTTCATTCCGTAATTTAACTTGTCAAGCGCTTCTTCCTCGGTAAAACATTCATGATCCGTTGAAATCCCCGCATCAATATAATTTTTGGCATCAGCACCTCGAAGTCCCGGTGCATGGCCATCGACAGGTTTATTGCGGGCATGAGAAGCAGCAATCTTTTTCATTACTTCAGCATCTTTGTGCAGTACGCCCGGAAAATTCATCATCTCACTCAGATAATAAATATCACTCAACTTTAATAAATCATTTACTCCATTGGAATCAATTGCTGCCCCGGCTGTTTCAAAAGTCGTTGCAGGTACACAACTGGGCGCACCGAAATGAAATTTGAAAGGAACCTTTTTCCCATTTTCAATCATATACTTCACCCCTTCCATCCCACAGACATTTGCGATTTCATGCGGGTCACTGACAGTTGCAATAGTGCCATGAATAACAGCCAACCTTGCAAATTCAGAAGGAATAAGCATAGAACTTTCTATATGCACATGCGAATCAATAAATCCGGGCATGATAATTCCCTTTTCCTGAACTTCATCTTCTGAAATTTTCTCAATAGATACAATCTTCCCATCAAGAATTTTTACCTCTGCTGGATACATTGTTTTTGTCCAAAAATTGAGAAGGTTGCCCTTAATCGAATATTTCATTCCGGAACTAATTTAAGAATATACAAATATAGAAAAACCATTTACTATATATAAGGAAAATGCACCTTAAAACAAAGGCACCTTAATAATAACAAAAGTGCCGTGGTGATTGGGCCCGGGGGGCCGTGAAAAAAAAACAAAAAATAAAATATTTATTTAAAAAAGGAAAGAGAAGTTTGTAATT
>JANOVM010000060.1:0-4544 GCA_031417395.1 Bacteroidota bacterium
CAACTTTGATTAAATGAACAGACATCTATTCGCGCGGACTACGACTTTTTTAATTACCCCCTGTCTTCAATGTGAATAAGTAAGTAAAGTAAGCTATTTTATGCAAGATAATAAAATAACCTCTTTTTAATGCGTTGACTCACCGGTACTCCTAGCGGGTTTCACTTATTGAATTGAATTCCTTGTTTTACAGTTTATAGTATTGGGAATGTAAGTCGTAGTCCGCGCGAATTGATATCCGTTCATTTAATCAAAAGAACTACTCGCGCTTAGACTACTCCTAGCGGGTTTTCTCTGGAATATTGTCCTTAACTATTCAAAGCTTTACAAAATTTAATTTTTTCCCATTTTAACCTACATTTGCCCCATGCACTCTCAACGCTCCCTTTTCTTTAAACATCTTGCTCAAACAAGTCCCTTCCCTCCTGCTTTAGAAATTGTTCGAGCTGAAGGCTGCAACCTATATGATACAGAAGGCAAAAAATACCTCGACCTCATTTCAGGAATTTCAGTATCGAGTTTTGGGCATGCAAATGAAAAAATAAATGAAGCAATTCACAAGCAGGTAGACAAGCATTTGCATTTAATGGTCTATGGTGAATATATAGTTTCACCACAGGTTGAACTGGCAACTGCAATATGCAATTTACTTCCTCAAACTTTGCAAAGCGTTTATCTGACAAATTCCGGAACGGAAGCGACAGAAGGAGCTATGAAATTAGCCAAACGGTTTACCGGCAGGACAGGATTTATTTCTTTTCGAAATGCATATCATGGAAGCACGCAGGGAGCTTTAAGTATTTGTGGCAACGAAAGTCTGAAAAATGCTTATCGACCGTTACTTCCGGATCATAGAATTTTAGATATCGATAAAGAAGATCAGTTAGAATTAATCGACGAGAATATAGCTGCTGTTTTTATTGAACCCATTCAGGCTGAAGCCGGAATTCGTATACCGCAAAAAAGTTTTCTGGAAAAACTTCGCAAGCGATGTACAGAAAAAAAAGTTTTATTGGTATTTGATGAAATACAAACGGGCATGGGTCGTACAGGATCGCTTTTTGCTTTCAATCAAATTGATGTTGTTCCTGATATTCTATTGGCGGGAAAAGCATTGGGCGGCGGCATGCCTCTTGGTGCCTTTATATCTTCTCAGGAAATTATGTCTGTACTGAGCTACAAGCCAATGCTTGGACATTTGACTACTTCCGGTGGACATGCGGTTTCCTGCGCTGCTTCTTTGGCAGCTTTAAAAATTCTAACTACTACTCCTTTATTAAAGAATATAGCTGAAAAAGAAAAACTGTTTCGTTCTTTACTCATACATTCTGCTTTCAAAGAAATCCGCGGAAAAGGCTTACTGCTTGCCATTGAATTTGACAATGAAATGACAGCACAAAAAATTATTTCACGTTGCTTTGAAAAAGGATTGTTGACGGATTGGTTTTTGTTTGCCCCTTCGTGTTTGCGCATTGCACCGCCGCTTATTATTTCTGAAGAGGAAATAAAAATGGCATGTAAAATCATTTTGGAATGTTCTGAGAATTTAGAATAGTTATAGTCGATTAAAAATTTACTATTGATTTGAATCTATCAATATTTTCTTTGTGCCCTTTGTGATAAACCTTTGTGAACTTTGTGGTTAATTTTTACTTGTCGGATTTTTACCACAGAGTCCACGAAGGTCTGAACAAAGGACACAAAGAGAAAATAAAACAAAGATTTCAATATTCGATAATAATACCTTAAAATTGCACTATGAATGTATTAATAGTAGAAGACGAAAGGCAACTTTCACATGAAATTGAGATTTTCCTAACCAAGCAGGGATACCATTGTGACGTAGCTTTCACAGGAAAAAGTGCCTCTGAAAAAATCTATGTCAATTCGTATGATTTCATACTCCTGGATATAGGTTTGCCTGATACCAATGGTTTTAATCTTCTAAAAGAAGCGAAAGAAGGCGGAAAAGATGCAGCATTTATTATCCTTACTGCACGCGGATCCATTGATGATCGCATAACAGGACTTGATCTTGGCGCCGACGACTATCTTGCCAAACCATTTTCTTTGCTGGAACTTCAAGCCCGTATGCAGGCCATTTTACGCAGGAAGCACGGATTAAAAAACAATACCATTCAGATTCATGATTTTCTTATGGATATTCAGAACAGAACTGTCTACTATCAGAAAAATGCAATCAATCTTACCAAGAAAGAATTCGACATTCTGCATTATATGGCACTTCATAAAAACAGGGTGATAACACGTGTGCAGCTCACAGAACATATCTGGGGCGATGTTTTGGAAGAAGATTATGAATCCAATTACATTGATGTTCATATGAAAAATCTTCGGAAGAAGCTTTCCAATTTCAGTAATTCTGATTTTATTGAGACAGTCAGGGGCATTGGCTACAGACTGAACATGGCCTGATTTCATCTTGAGATCATTCCACTAGTATACTTTTGCAAGAAATTTTATTTTGAAGTTACAGGTCAAATTAGCCCTTTATAATGCCATTTCCAAAGCGCTTATTATCATAGCCATTGGAGCATTGCTGCCAGTGCTTATTCAAAAGGTCGTTTATAATCACCTCGACAAAAGGTTAGCGGCCAGACTTGACAAAACATTTCGCATGCTTGAAAAGGGCGGTCTCGATGAAATCACACTTGATCAGGATTGCAGTTTCGACAGCTATAATATTTTTAAAGAAGAGTTTCTTTCTATTTCTCCACTCCCCCATCTTCCGGAAAATTTTGGAAAAATCACTGTAGAAAACTCTGAAAGAACGATTGAAAATGAAAAAGTGAAACACAGGGTGCTTACCCAGGCATTTATATATGACAACCAATTATACCAAATTGATATTGGTGAAGGGCTAAGCGCTGTTGATCAGCTTAACAATACCATTAGAACTTTTACAATCTGGATGCTGATTACTGTAGTATTAATTTCAATATTCCTTGATATTGCTTTTGCCCGCCTGCTTTTAAAACCATTCAATAAAATAGTTAACGAAAAGCTTAAGGATATTAAACACCCTACTTCTTTTAATACATCATCGATTAAGTCTTCTACCTATGAATTCGCTCAACTGGACAGAAGCATCAATGAGATGATGAAAAAAACAAAAGAGACCTTTGAAATAGAAAGAGAATTCATTACCAATGTTTCACACGAAATCCTTACTCCTGTTTCAATATTAAAGAATAGAATTGAAAACATTATCAACGATCCTTCACTTCCCAATGATATTGCAGACAAAATAGTAGATTCTCAAAAGACACTTTCCCGGTTAACCAAGGTGGTTAGAGCATTACTTTATATCAGTAAAATTGAAAATGCCCAGTTTCTAAAAGATGAAAATGCCTCTCCTGAACTGATAATAAACGAAGTTCTTGAAGAATTGGAAGACTGGGTTAATTCCAAAGGTATTACAGTGAACTGTGAATGGAAAGACAATTTTGTTTTTTCGTCGTGTAATAAATCGCTGCTTCATACATTGCTCTTTAATCTCGTTTCCAATGCAGTCAAATACAATGTTGAAAATGGCAGGATAACTATTGTTGGTGAAAAAGGAGAAAAAAACTTTTCTTTAAAAATTTCTGATTCAGGCGTGGGAATAGCAAGTGAACAAATTCCATTCATATTTGATCGCTTTAAACGCTTTAGACCTACTGACGATATGAGTTATGGTTTAGGCTTGCCAATTGTGAAAACGATTGCAGAATTCCACAACATAACCATTAAAGCAGACAGTGAAATAAATAAAGGAACCACTTTTACCATTCTCTTTCCGCTAAATTAACTCTAAAGTAATTTTACTTAACAAAAAACACTCAATTCGTGTTAAAAAATCATTATTAGATTATCATCCATTACTATTTGGAAGTAAAAAGATTCTTATATATTTGTGCGTTAATCGAAATTTTATCGAAATTGATTATATTCTCATTAGGTAAACGCATACAATTGATTATCAATGAAGTGAGTCTTTCGTAAAAAAACTTAATAAATGAGTAACGAACAATATCCAAAGTTTACACTCGGCGATAAACTGACCGACGAGCAAAAAAAATTTTTTGACAAAAATGGCTTTATACACTTCCGTGGTGTCATTTCTCAGGAAATGGTAAATGAGATCATTTCTTCAACTGAGGAATTGCAGAAGAACTGGATCACCAAGGGTGTTAAAAAGATCAATGGAGTTCCAATTAAATTTGGTCACGATGAAAATGGAAAGGAAATCGTTCACAGATTCCCCTTTACTTCTCAATATAGTGAAGTGGTTCACCAGTTTGTTAATAGCCAAAGTGTTCAAAGTCTGAAGGTTCTCCTTCCTGAAGGTGCGCGTATCGCTGAAAATGAAAAAGACGGTGTAATTGTTAACCATTACGTCAATACATCCAATAGTAATTTTCGTCAAATGGGCTGGCATACAGACAGCATGCGAGATATCTTTTATGGAAAAAAGGTAATGCCAATGCTTAACGTTGGACTTTATCTTGATGATTCCTCAGGCGATAAAGGCGGTCTTCGTA
>JANOVM010000061.1:0-82480 GCA_031417395.1 Bacteroidota bacterium
AAAAAAACCAATCCACAATAATTATAAAATTTTTGGCTTTTTTTGGGGCTCCGGGGCCCCAACCACCCCGACACTCTATGACATTAATTAATGTCATCCTGAAAGGACCTTTTGGAATTTAGATTCTAAATAAAATATTGAAATAACAGTTATGAGCATTAACTCGTCTGCTGAATGCGTTTTGCTAACTTTGACTTTAAACAAAGATAATTTTTAAAGCTCATAAAAAAACCTGCCGGTCCTTTTCAAAACCGGCAGGCTAAATACGCATTAAATTAATACTTAACTATTCTTCCCACTTCCGAAGAATTATCCTGTCCATTAATTAACCTGTATAGATAAATACCCGGCGACAATGAACTCAAATCAATTTTTGTCGAATTTGGATGGAGAGTAGTTTTACTAAGTTCTCTTCCCTGCAAATCAGTCACCATAAAGCTATAAGGTATTGCTTTAGGGTTATTGATACGAACATTAATTGTCTGACTGAAAGGATTTGGATAAATGGAAACATTCAAATTTCCTTCCGGTCTGAATATACCAACAGGTATCTGGCTTACCATGGTATTATCGGTAATGTTGGTAAGAACAGGTGCATTCTGATCAAAGTATATATATGCTCTGTTGGTGACCAGAGTATTTTCAGGTAATCCCGGCTTGGTTTGAATCGAATATGTAATGTATCCCTGGCTGCCCGGCTTGTCAACAAAACTATCAGGAAGCATAATGTTCAAGAATTTAAAGTCGACTACACCATTTTGCTTCAACTCTGTTGTAACGACATGACTGCTTGAAATTACCCGCATGGAATTAATATCAAGATTCGAATTCAATGTGTCAAGAATATGAACATCGTAAGCTGTATCAGTCCCTGTATTCTGGAAACGTATGTGATATAAAAGAGTATCGCTGAATAAAGTATAATGTTGCATTTCCACTCCCTGCGGACTAACTGCTTTATCGTTTGGATCCCATGAGCATCGTACAATCTGTGAAAGGTCTGCGCTTGATGTTCCATAATAGGTACCGGATATTGAATATGCATCCAAACTTGTATAAAATGTTACAGTATCTCCAATAGACGGTATTTGTAAATTGATATTGATATATCCGGAACCATATAATGTATCAACAACTGAGAAATAAATAGTATCACCTACAATGGAATCCGGCGGTATAGAAGCTGAAACATAAGGAGTATTTGGCGAATGGTAAAACTTAATTTTCAAATTCAATGGAATGACAGATTGACCATAATAGGATATACTATATGTTTGTGTAGAATTGCATCGCGCTCTTCCATAAAGATATGCATGCGGAGTATAAAAATGGGAATTCGGTGTAATTGCAAAATCAACGGAATCAATATTTGAAGCACCCAGTGTAACTGCCTGCGAATCCGCATTCACGAAATCGTAATAATAGTTACTCATTAATTTAACACCATAATTTCCCTGAGGTGCCAGAAACCTATATGCTCCGTTATTATCAGTATATGTCCATCTCTGATCCGGATATAACTTCACTGCATGACCAGATAGATATATATCAGACGAATTGAATACACTATCCAGATTAGAATCATAAAATACGCTTCCGGAAATCACTCCTACATCAATACCAAATATTGAATTAGAAACACATTGCTGCGGCCCAACAATACAGTTGCCAGCGAATGGATCATAACTCCAAAGGTCGGCATGTAAGTCATAAAGTCCGGAGGGTGCATTCATTGGAATGCTCCATGCAACGTAAACAGAATCGTTAACGATAGAAAATGAAGATGCATAAATAGTCGTTCCTGTAGATATCTGATTTAAGTAAATATCTGTTGGTTGACAAGGAGCCGAACCGTATCCCATATAAAAATAGGCTCCGGTAAGTGTTGTGGTTAGTGTTTGACCCCGAAATGCTGTATCCGGATTCAATCCGACATAGCAATTAAATTGTCCGAAACTTTTAAGCTGCAGAACAATTAAGACTAAACAAAGTAAAAATTTTTTCATACGTGTGTTTTTGATTGGTTAGAGATTTGTTAAAGTTAAAATTAGTACTTTTTTACTGTTGATTTACCCGATTCTCCAAAATTTTGGCGAACGGTTTGTTTTCGTCCTTGGACAGCATATAAAACCCTCTTAACAAACCTTTATCATTGATTAAGGGCATTCCATTTCGCATAAAAACAGTATCTCTTTCTTGTGATAAAATCGAATATGCCTTTGCATAAAGAATAGCATCCAGAAACTGATTATAGTTTTTACCCTCAGAAACACTCATTCTTTGCTTGTAGATTTGATCGATAAAATAAAAAGAAGAATCAATATTGCGTTGGTTGAAATAAGCAGCACTGAGGTTAAGATTTACTTCAATGGATTGTGGTGTGATGGCTAAGGCTTTTCTATAATAAGTAACTGCGCTCTGCCGATCACCCATTTGCTCAAACGAAGAACCCAAGTCATTTAAGATTCGTAAGTGATTTGGGTTTATCTTTAAAGCATTTTTATATTGTTCAATTGCTTCGGGAACATTTTTACTATAGAAATAAGCCATGCCCTTATACCAGCTAAAAGGAGTCGACGTAAGATCCATAGGAAAATACCAGGAATATGCTCTGTCAGCTTCCCGAACCATTCTTGCATAATTTCTATTCAACTGAGCTATCATCATGTTCTTAGTGTGTATCTCCCCATTGAGTCTGCAATACGAAGCATAACCGGCGAATATTGAAATAAGAAAAATACCAATTGCCATGAATTTCCCGGAAAGTGTTCTTGCTTTTTCATTCGTTTTCATCGAAAGTAGTATTGCAAATAGTATCATCAAAATTAACATGGAATAAAATCGCGAACGGGGATAACCAAAAATTGAAAGCATCATAAATGCAATAAGCCCGCTTCGCAGTAATAATAGAAGTAAACGGGAATGTCCGCCTGAATTAATTTTTTTCTTAATCAGCCTAAAAGCAAAAACAAAGAATGCCAGGTAAAGCAACAACCCAAAAGGACCTTGTTCAGCAAGAATCAAAAGGTAATCATTATGTGGATGCTCATAATTGATTAATCCTGTATTGATGAATTGAGTACCGCCAATTCCGTAAAGGGGATTAAATAGTTTCCAGTTGTTTATTCCAACACCTAATAGCGGATGATCAGCTATCATTCTAGAAGTATTTCTCCATAAAAGTAAACGCTCAAATACACTGTTATTATTTTCCGGGCGCGACTCGGTTAACTTGGAAGGATTTGAAACATACTCAATCCCCACTTTAATTTTTGAAATAAAACGTTTACCTCCCGGTGTTCCCAAATAAAAATAAAAACCTGCTACAAGAGCTAAAAAAATAATCGTAGTAATGATTTTATTTTTCTTTATCGCTATAAAAGATGAAAAATCAATTAGTTTATTCCTAACCGCAGAATAGAAAAAAAACAAGGAAGAAATAATCAAGGCTGTCCAGGAAGACATGGATTGCAGGAATCCGATAAAAATAAGGTTGATCAATATTGATACTATGAATAAAGTTTTCCATAACCCCTTTTCCGAGCTTGCTCCATATATTAAAAAGGGCAGTAATAAAACCAGAACTTCTGAGAAAAAATTTTTATTGGCAAGACTTGATGCTATGACTTCATTTACATGTATATTTTTCCCCTTATACATATCCGGCAAAATCGAAATAAATTGTTCTACTCCATAAGCAGTAAAAATCAGCAAAGCTAAAATGGATGCTCTTGAAAGAAGCTTAACCGGATCAGAAACTGACGATACAATGTAAAACGATACAACTAAAAAGCAATATACTTCTGCCAGCCTAAAGAACTCAAGAAAAGCATCGCCACTGTTTACCGATTGAATTATACAAAACAATATCCAGAGAAGCATAACAGCTGTTAATACGAAGAATTGAATGACTTGAGTGGAAAGGGTTATTAATTTCTTCCCTGAAACAAAAAAATAAAGAGAATAAGCTAATAAGAATAAGCTAGTTATAAAAAAACGAGGTGCAAGTTCAGGGTCTATTGTTGATTTAAAATTTATCAAAGGAAGTAATATGAATACTACTAGTAAAAAGATGACGAACTGAAAATCAGGAAAATATTTTCTAACTATATTCATTTCATTAATTTGGCAGAAACCGGTTAGTCATATGTCCTGTTAAATGACTATTTCATTTTCTAAACCGCAAATTTGAACTTTTCAAATGTAATAAAATGCAGTTTACAAAATATTTGAAAAAAATAAAGGAATTATCATTAACATTACGGAGAATAAATTTATGACCTATCTTACTCCTAATGCAACGCTTACCCGATCAGAATACGAGACTCGTATGCTTATCCGGCATTTGAAAAAAAGAAAATGGAGATATGCTATAATCATTCTTCTTTTTGGTGTTTATTCTTTTTATTTGTTTAAATTCAAGCTGCTTGAATATTCTTCAACAGCATCCTTTCTGGTCAATGACAATAACATTGTATCACCTTTGTCGCTTGATTTAAAAGAACAACAAGATCGTTCTGCCAACAGCAATTTTAACAGAATCTATGAATTAATAAATTCAGCCGCAACTCAGAAACACCTGATTGAGAAATTTGGACTGATTGAGCATTATGAAATTGATTCCACAAAAGAATTTGCTTACCAGAAGGCCGTTGAAAAAATCAGGTCAAACATTACCGTTTCTAAAAGTCCATTTAATACCATTTCCGTAACGGTCCACGACAGGTATAGATATCTTGCTGCTGATATGGCTAATGAAATTGTTGACTTTCTGGAAACCTTAAATGAAAGCTTGTATATCAATAATATGAAAAACAAAATTCAGATTTCACAGGCTTATGTAGATCAAATTAAAAAAGATAATATTCAGAAAAGCATTGCCATTGACAGCCTGATTCAAAAACTGAATAAACTTTTTTTACTTAATAACAGGGATGATAAATCCAAATACGATTTGCTTGCTAACCAGCAAACACTGAGCACTATTGTAAATAATTTTCAGAATTCAACAAACGAACTAATAAATTCAGAAAAACTTTATAACCTTTCTCTGCAAGCCCTGAACTTTAAAAGTTATCCGGTTATAACCATTATTCGCATGGCCATGCCTGCTCCGCGCTCCATTGCTTTAACTTCTTTACTTTTAAGTATTGGAATTATGTTTTCTTCTGCATTCCTTATGATACTTCAGGCTTATCTTCTTATTCATCACAAAGGCTTTTTCGAAATGATTAAAAATGAAAAACCTGAATGAAAAGAGCTGTTATCATTGTAGCGGGCGGCTCCGGAACAAGAATGGGATTGTCTGTTCCAAAACAATTTCTTTTGTTGAACAACCTTCCGGTTTTGATGCATACCTTGAAAAGGTTTTATGAATACGATCCGGAAATAAATATAATTGTCGTCTTACCCGATAATGAAATCAATAGATGGAAAAAACTTCTTACGGAATATAATTTTCAAATTAAACATACAATTGTTCCCGGAGGCTCTACCCGTTTTCATTCAGTGAAAAACGGAATTTTGCAAATTAAGGAAAACTGTATAATTGGAATACACGATGGAGTGAGACCCCTGTGTTCACCGGCTTTGATTAAGCATTGTTTTATTGAGGCTGAAAAGTTCTCCAATGCAATACCTGTCGTTAAAGTTTCCGACTCTTTACGTGAAGTCAATCAGGAAAATAATTTCCCTCTCGACAGAGAGAAATTACGGATTATACAAACTCCACAATGCTTTGAATTTGATTTACTAAAAAAAGCCTATGAAAAAATTCACGCTGAAAATTTTACCGATGATGCCGGCGTATTTGAGTTTTCAGGAAACAAAATTCATTTGGTAGAAGGGGAAAAATCAAATATAAAAATAACGGAACCTGCTGATCTGTTAATTGCCTCTTCTCTTGAAAAAGAATTATTTCGACCTTAATTTATTTAATCGAAAAAGCCGGTGGAAAAATTAATTCCACAGGCTTCCGAAAATATATTCCGGAATTAATTTCACCAGGCATCTTTCGCTTTAGTTGCCCTTTCTTTAGTAATCACATTTTTCAATGATGTAATTGTTTCAAGCGAATTCTTATCCAATTGCTGAAGGTATTCATTGAAGACCGGCTGATACGATGAAGCTTTCATGTCCAGCCATTTTTCACAGGCATAATAGGAGGGTTGTTTCCAGTTAAAAGCAGTTAATTCATACTTAAACCTGCCATCTCTTGCAGCTATTGAAATGGTATACTGTACAGTACTATTCCCCTCAACCTTTGGTCCATCCTTTTCCAATTGTGTTAGCAGACGAAAACGAGGTTTACCAACCATAATAAATTTTACAGAATCATTTTCCCTGATAACTTCTGAGGGGTTCTTGTAAAAGCTGCGAAACCAGGCGTCAATTCGTTTGTAGAGTTCATCAGCTTTTACTCCTTTAACTTCAACGACACCCTGATAGGTAATCATCTTAGAAACGGTATCTAAAGAAACAGGAAATGGAGTAACAGGATTTGTTTGAGCAGTAGAAATTAAACAGCTAATAGCCATATATACGGCAAGAAATATTCCTTTCATAAGTGCAGCGTTTTGTTCCCGTAAAAATAATACAAAAAACCCTTACTTTAACAGGGTTATCCTTGCACTTTTATTTTAAGTTTTGTGCCGGGCTTTAACAAAGATCCGTTGGATATTTTATTAAGGGACTTCAATTCTTCAACCGTAATCCCTGCATACTTTTGGGAGATTTTAAATAAAGTATCTCCCGGAACAACAATATGATATAAATATTTAGACGGCTGTTTAATTTCTGCTTTTACAATTGGATTTTCGGAAGCATCAACCTGCTTTGTAACTTTTTCCATTTCCTTTTTTTCCATAGTTGTCAACAATGGCTTGTCTTCATCGGCCTCAAATTCTTCCTTTGTTTCCTGAACGAAAATATTATGCGGTTGATTATAATAAATTACAAGTTTTTGTCCGGCATATACATGATTCTTCTGAAGTCCTCTCCTGTTCCAACTGCGCAATTGAGAAGTTGAACAATCGTAACGTCGTGCCGCAGTTGAAATATTCTCACCCTTCATGACTACATGAATCTTTTTTACCCGCTCATTAATCGTTACATACCGGCCCTTCTTGCCATCTTTTTGTATAGTCTTGTCAACACTTGCTGTCGGAGAAGGGCAATACCCAAGTTTATCAAGACTTATGCTTGTATAATAATCGTTGAACATGTCTCTCACAACTTCATTTCTGATCTGGGGTCCTCTGCAGCCTAAAACAATGCTTATCAGGCGATGATCACATTTAGCAGCTGTAGCTACCAGACAAAATCCGGCCCTGCGCGTATAACCAGTTTTGAGTCCATCCACTTCTCCTGAATATTCAATGGTAAGACGGTTGTGATTACTAATAACATTTGACATGGAACCATTCTCAATAGAGGCATAACCCATGGAAGCTATTTCAATTACTTCTTCGTATTTTAACATTTCAAGAGAAAGAATCAATAAATCGGCAGGAGATGATTTATTGTCAAACATAGAATGTGGAGCAGGCAAACCTGTCGGATTGCTAAAAAAAGTATTACTCATTTTCAACTCAAATGCACGTAAATTCATACGTTCAATGGTTGACTGTAAATCTCCATAACTTAAATACTTTGCCAGCTGCTCGGCACATTCGTTATTAGAAGCAATCATTGCTGCTTTAAAAACATCACGCAAAGAATAATTGACATTGGTATAAACAGTTTTCTTGTTCTTCCTTCTTCCGACAGTAGTTTGACGAACCCACTTAACTCTGTCATCCCAAGTGAACTTTCCGGTTTTTACATCTTCCACAGCTAGCAGAGCAACCATCATTTTAGTTAATGAAGCAATAGGAAAAGAAGTATTCATTTCCTTTTGCCAGATTATCTTCTGGTTTACCGCATCATAAAGTAACCCGGCCTTTACTTCATTTTCATTAATTGAAATCGGAGCAGAAACAACAGGAACGGGAGGAACTGTTATTGAATAAAAATCATTTCTTGTAACGGTGTCAGGGACTAAAGCATTTACAGGCGATTCCGCTTTTACAGCGCAAATGCCACCAATAAAATATCCCAATAGGATTATTTTATATAAATTATGCTTCATTTGAATAATAGTATATAATCAATCATTAATATAATAAATAATACCCCCATATGTAAATTTTTTGGGTGAATCATTACAAAAACTGGTTTAATCAGAATAATGTATACATTAACGCATACTAAACGTTACCCGAATTCTATTATTTTCGGCTCGCAAATTAAAAAAATTTAAGCTATTTTCCTTCTATTCTTGCAGTTAAAACGGCATTTCATAAATGCCATTTTTTGCAAATTTTAACGATTTTAGTTGTCTGGCTAACAAATTCGGGAAAGTCTGCTTTTTTCGGCAAAAGAAAGGTTGGAATGATTGAGATTTCCAATCCAATTGATACCTGGATTTTTACCTTTTTCAAAACTCCCAAGCTTATCGTCTACCCTTAAAAATCTAGCTCCATTTAGAGTTGCCATTGTGAGCAATTCATTCAAAGAGATGCCGGAAAACCTATTTTGAATCACCATTAACTCACTCAAAATGGAAAGCGAATCGTTGCTGGCTAAACTGTCGGTTCCTATCGTACAATTGCATTTCTCTTTTAAAAAAAGATCTATGTCCGGGATTGCATTTTCAATAAAAAGGTTTGCCTTAATACAAAAACAACAGAAAAAATTTATAAATTTTTTTGTTGCTAAAATATCATCAATACCTGAGTAAGTATTATGTACCATTTGAAAAAACTGTTTAGAATTTATAACATCCAATACAGTTAATAAAGATGATTTACCGGATGGCTTCCAATTTTTGTACGTAATGTTTAAAGCAAGAAGTTTTTCCAATAAAGCACCTGCACCCTTTTCAAACATTTCATTTTCAGAAGAAGTTTCCTGGTTGTGTATGCAAAGAACTTCTTCTCCCCTTTCTGCTTCATCTAAGATTAATTTCAGCAGCTTCTTAGTAACTGAATATGGAGCATGAGGAACAAGGGACGCTTTCAAACCTGACGATGTAAATTCTCTTTCCAACTCTTTCCCTTTAAAGAAAACTTCTTCTGATCTGTCCTCTGAAATATCAAACAACTCTATGAATGTATGGTAATAAATTTTGCTGTTGCATTTTATGACTTTAGAAACAGGCGAATTAGAAATATCTCCCACAGCAACAATCCCTTCTTTGTACATTTCAGCATCCGCCTCCTTCATTGCTTCAATAATAATTTCATCTGAGGCATGTCTTTTTTCAATAATCTCTGAAATAAAATTGGTAAGATTTTTTTTCGGAGACAATTTTCCTTTGAGGTGAGAAAGCTCCAGATGGCAATGAGCGTTTACAAAGCCCGGGCAAAGAATTCCTTTATACTTTTCTAAAGATAAAATATCCGGAATCTCCTGCTGAAGCGGATCAAGCAAATCAATTATTTTTCCTTCATTTTCAATTACCAGTACACCATCCTTTATAGGCTGCTGATGTATGGGGAAAAGGTAATTGGCTGAGAGAAAGCGCATGCGGGTTAGAGGGGTTATTGTGCTGATTGGGAGTAAAAGATATGAAAAATTTAAAAATAATTTAAAATAGAAAACGATTCACAGGTATCAACTCCCCGACTCCCTTAACCATTCCTGAAACCCATAAAGCGGAATATTCTTCATCCATTCCTGTGTTTGAAATCCTGCCAGTGATGTCCGTATACAAACTTCCGGTTTATACTTGTCGTAGTATACGCGAAGACTTCGAGATCTTACATTTTCAGCTGATTTGACTTCAATAAGAATAACCAGGTTGTCTTTCTGAAAATATTTAAGTTATAATTACTGCTATTTTTTACACTTTTATGTACTTATAATTGATTTATTATAACATTTTTCAGTACTTAAAATCGAATCAATTTAACGTTTCTATGAATTTATTGGACTTCTAAACACATTTTAATTCACTCCACAATTTTAATAAGCTATGTCAAATTTTATCATTAATCGAACGAGTGAAACCAAATACTCATTCAAAACTACCAAATACTCATTCAAAAGAACTGTTTACTCATTGTTCCTTCAGTTTATCCGTTTTTCTACAATCTTTGCTAGTTCTTAGTTGAAAAATTTATAACTGCTATTTTTGTATGCGGAAACTTAAGCAATCTTTAATTTTCAATTTTTTTATTAATCTCTTTTCAAAATTCAACGGGAAATGAAAATTACATTAAAATTAATTATTCTTCTCGGAATTTTTTACCTGAGTTTTACTTCTTGCAATAAAGAAAAAGTTAAACCTGGATATCCCGATAGTCCGGTTGAACTTGCATCCCCCCCCGCTCAAATTGAAGCTGATTTCATCAAATATATATTAGAGAAACTTACGAATAGCATCAATTTTGGTAATTTGCCTTATAAAACTGTAGAAATAAATATCAGGGATAATACAATTTCATCTTATTATATTTACAAAAATAATTCCGTCGACTCCAGAAAATATGAATATGTACTCCTTAAATCAGGACGGCACAGATAATCTCTTTAATCATAATAAAATTTTCAGAAAACTGTTTGGTTTTATGAATTCGCTTTCAAACCTTATTTTACAGTACAATATAATTCCTTTGGTTCCTGAGAAAAGAGGCTCTGGCCTGGGGTTATCAATTGTATACTGCCCTGCATAATCTAATTACCTGTTAACAAGTAGAAAGTATGAAAACACTTTCGCGTCTTGTTCGTACGATTTTCCTCCTTTTCCTTTGCGGACGAATCATCATTTCAAGCTATACCAAGGACGCTTTTTATAATACTTAAAAGTGATTTTCTTATACAGCCATTAAAATAGCTTTTAAGTATGTTCTATTTTTAAAAAGTTGCCATTTTGAGATTTGCAGACTTCGCAAAAGTTAAACGTTTGATATAAGTATTTTTAAATCTCTTGTTTCCTCTTTGATCTTTAAAAGCCAATCTTGCAAAAAACCACAAGGTTTCCTTCATCGAATGCGTATCTTTGCAATATGCCCGCCCAAATTAACATCCGTGAACTTTCAGAATCAGAGTTAAAAAACTGGTTTTTGGAAAATAAAGAGCCTGCTTTCCGCGTAAAACAACTGCGAGAATGGCTGTGGCAAAAAAGTGCGCGAGATTTTGATGCCATGACCAATCTTTCCAAGCCGCTTCGTGAAAAACTCAAGGAACACTTTACATTTCACGGTGCAGAAATCGATACCAGCCAGATCAGCAGCGACAGAACCATAAAAAATGCTTTCCGATTATTTGATGGGAATATTGTTGAAGGTGTTTTAATACCGACTGAAACACGCATGACAGCGTGTGTTTCTTCTCAGGTAGGTTGCAGCCTTACCTGTACTTTTTGTGCCACAGGAAAACTCGAAAGGCTTCGAAACCTCGAAGCGGGTGAGATTTATGACCAGGTTGCTATTCTTAGAATGCAGGCTGAAGAAAAATACGGTATACCACTTAGTAATATCGTTTACATGGGAATGGGCGAACCTTTGCTCAATTATTCAAATGTATTGGAAAGTATTGAATACATTACCTCTCCGGAAGGGCTGAATATGTCGCCTCAGCGAATTACCGTTAGTACAGCCGGCATAGCTAAAATGATCAAACGTTTAGGCGATGATGAAGTCCGATTCAATCTTGCACTTTCATTACATGCTGCCAACGATGCGAAGCGTAATAAAATCATGCCCATCAATGAACAAAATTCACTCGATGTTTTGGAAGAAGCACTGAATTATTTCTCCGATAAAACGGGCACAAGAGTTACTTTCGAATATATCGTTTTCGAAAATTTTAACGATGAAATTTCCGATGCCATGGAACTGGAAACTTTTTGCCGGAAAACAAAAGCAAAAGTTAATCTTATTGAATACAATCCCATTGATGATGGAAAATTTAAAAATGCTTCAGCTAATAAGATTGATGCTTTCAAAAATTATCTTGAAAATAAAGGAATTATCGTAAACATTCGCCGCAGCCGCGGTAAAGATATCGATGCAGCATGCGGTCAGCTTGCAAATAAAAACGAACATGCCGTTGTTAAGTTAAAATCCTGATTTTTAAAGCTTAACACTTTACATTCTTTAGATTAGGTAATTACTTACCTTCGCTTGATATGCCTCTTTCTCTTAGCGATATTAAAACTCCGATTGCCCCGGTAATGGATGACTTTGAAAAAAGATTCAAGTCATCCATGAAAAGCAGCGTCCCTTTACTGGACAGGGTCACACACTATATTGTAAAAAGAAAAGGCAAACAGATGAGGCCCATGTTTGTTTTTTTGAGCGCCGGTATTTGCGGGGGAATTCAGGAAAAAAGTCATCGCGCTGCTACACTCATTGAACTTCTCCACACTGCTACTCTTGTCCACGATGATGTAGTAGATGACTCCAATGAAAGACGCGGATTCTTTTCTCTGAATGCTCTGTGGAAAAACAAAATAGCTGTTCTTGTTGGAGATTATCTTCTCAGTAAAGGCTTATTGCTTGCAGTAAAAAATCAAGACTTCGATTTACTACAAATAGTTTCAGATGCCGTAAGTGTAATGAGCGAAGGTGAATTGATGCAAATTGAAAAAGCCAGGCGCCTCGACATAAACGAAGAAATATATTTCGAAATCATCCGCCAGAAAACAGCTTCATTAATTGCTTCCTGCTGTGCATCAGGTGCTGCTTCAGCTCTTGCGGGTGAAGATATCATAAAAACAATGCATGAATTCGGCGAGCTGATAGGAATGGCATTTCAAATTAAAGACGATCTCTTTGATTATGGTCCTTCAGGAATTATAGGAAAACCAACAGGAATAGATATAAAAGAAAGCAAGATGACCCTGCCGCTTATTTATGCACTTTCCAAAGCGCCATACAGTGAGAAAAAAAGAATCATTAACATTGTTAAGAATCACAATACCGATGATAAAAAAGTAAAAGAGGTATTGACGTTCGTAAAAAATTCCGGCGGACTTGAATATGCAACAGACTGCATGAATAATTATCAGGCCCGGGCATTTAAGATTATGGAGAATTTTCCTGAATCCATTTTTAAAAAATCTTTAATCGAACTCGTTCGATTCACAACAGAAAGAAACCACTAAATGATAGGACGGATATTTTATTTTATTTCATCACTGTTTTTTCTGGCGGGTATATTCATTGTGCTTTCTCCTGCCTTATTAACTCCAGACCTTATTTACCCTGTTCGAATAGACTCTGCATATATTGCTTACCATGCCTCCCTTTCCGAAGGAGAAGACACCTTGCTTTTTAATCCGTCTGATCTTGGATTGGCTTATTCCGACATAACAGTTACTGCAAACGATGGTGTTCCTCTGAAAGGCTGGTTTGTAAGCGCATCGGATACCCCTGCCAATACCATTCTTATTATTCATGATTACAATGAAAGTAAAATTTTATACATCGATCAATTGAAACAATTTCATGACCGCGGATTAAATGCTGCTGTTTTCGATCTGCGTGGTCATGGTAGCAGCGGAGGTAATGAATTTTCACCGGGCATCCCTGCCATTGAAGATGTGAAATTAATGGCCGATTCAATTCTATTTAAAAAAGGCACCAGAAATCTTGTGTTTATGGGTTGCGGTTTAGGCGCTGCCATTGCTTTGCAGGCCGCCGTTTATGATGAACGATGTATGGGACTTGTACTTCAAAGTCCTTTCAAAAATTATGAAAAGTATCTTGAAAAATACGCTTATGCTAAATGGGGAGAAATGAAAAATTTATGGTTTCCAGTTTTAAAAAGAAGGACTGAATCTCTTTTACATTATCCTGTAAAAGACCTTGATCTTGCCGAAATAGCAGCTTATACCAGCGTCCCTACCCTTTTTATTATTGCAGGAAATGATGAGATTATTTCAACTTCTGAGTCTTTACAGGTCTTTGATGCTTCCGCAACCGAAAAAAAAGAATTAATTTTGGTAAGAGAAGCCGGTCATGGAAACATTGCAAAGACAGGCGGCGAAACATACTATAATAAGATTACAGCATTTCTTATTACCAATCTTCCAAAAAAACAAAAAAGTACCCGTTATAAAAAGTTAGCCCTTCATGATAACTAAAGATACCATCGACCGTATTTTTGAAACCGTCCGTATCGATGAAGTGGTTGGCGATTTCGTACAATTAAAAAAACGAGGGATAAATTACATAGGTCTTTGCCCCTTTCATAATGAAAAAACACCGTCGTTTAATGTAAATCCTGCTCGTAATATTTATAAGTGCTTTGGCTGCGGAAAAGGCGGCAATGCCGTGAATTTTGTAATGGAACACGAGCATTATTCTTACCCCGAAGCCCTGCGTTACCTCGCCGGAAAATATTCCATTGAAATTGAAGAATCTTTACCGGATCCTAAAGAGCTGGAAAGTCGCGATGAAAAGGAAAGCCTTTATGTGCTGAATGCTTTTGCACAACGGTACTTTTCAGAAAATCTTTTTGAAAATGAAGAAGGAAAATCCATAGGACTAAGCTATTTTAAAGAACGAGGTTTTACAGAAGATATCATTCGAACTTTTCAACTTGGCTATGCGCTAAACGACTGGTCTGCTTTATCTGATACTGCTCAGGAAAAAGGATATAAAAACGAATTTTTAATTAAGACAGGACTAAGTATCGTCAAAAAAACTGACGACATCGATACAGTTAAGCATACCGATAAACTGCTCGACCGTTTTCGCGGAAGAATAATTTTTCCTATTCATAATTTAAGCGGCCGCATCATTGGTTTCGGAGGAAGAATTCTTAAAAAGGATGACAAAGCTGCAAAATATGTTAATTCGCCTGAGTCGGAAATCTATCATAAAAGCAAATCTCTTTACGGTATCTTTTTTGCGAAAAAAGCTATCGTACAGCGCGAAAATTGTTATCTCGTTGAAGGATATACAGACGTAATTTCTCTTTACCAGAGCGGCATTGAAAATGTTGTTGCTTCTTCCGGAACATCACTTACTGTTGAACAAATCCGACTGATCGGACGATACACAAAAAACATTACAGTTCTTTACGATGGCGATGCTGCAGGAATAAAAGCATCCCTCCGCGGTATTGACCTTATTCTTGAAGAAGGATTGAATGTAAAAGTGGTTCTTTTCCCTGACGGTGACGATCCGGATTCCTATCGCAGAAAAAACAGCAGCAGCAGTCTGGTTGATTTCATTCAGCAAAATGAAAAAGATTTTATAGTATTCAAGACAGACTTATTGTTGAAAGATGTTGCAAACGATCCCGTAAAAAAAGCAGGGTTGATTCGTGATATCGTTGATACAATTGCAAAAATACCCGATCCCATAACACGCTCTGTTTATCTCAAAAAATGCAGTGCCATGATGGATATTGGTGAACAACTGCTAATCGCTGAGTTGAACAAGCTCCGGAGAACACAAATTAACAAAACACTTCCCGTAAACGATGTGGAAGAGTTATTGCCCGACATCCTTCTGCCCCATGCTCAGAATGAAGAAAGTATTAACATTGAACTTCAGGAAAAAAATATTATACGTTTACTTTTAAACTTTGGCTCAAACGAAATTTCATTTTCAGAAACTGTCGATGACCCTGACCATCCCTCCGGTAAAAAAGAACTGGTTCATAAGCTCAAAGTATCGCAATATATCGTCAATGAAATAGTGCATGATGAAATAAGTTTTGAGAATGAAAGCTACAACAATATTCTGCTGACTTATACCAAACTCGCTGAAGAAAATGACATTATCGATCCGCAGGTTTTTTTGAATTCTGAAAACCCAATCATTAGCTCTACCTCCGTTGATTTGTTAAGCAGTAAATATTTGCTGAGTGAAAACTGGAATACAATGCATAAAATTTATGTACCTGAAGAAGGAAGTCTTCTAAAAGATTCTGTTGAAAAAGCTGTACTCTATCTTAAGAAAAAGAAAGTATTGGGAATGCTGGAAGACAATAGAAAAAAAATTCTTGAGTCTCAAACCAGTGGTGAAGATTGCACATCCTTAATAATAGAACACCAGAGACTAGAACAACTCAAGGTTGAAATTTCCAAAAACGCTCTTGGCATTGACATTCTTCGTTAATAAATTCAATAAATAATTTTCTTTTTAATCGGAAACAACAATTCTTTTTGTAAAATTAAAATTGTTCAGAGACAAGCTCAATAAGTAAACACCGGCAGACAAGTATCCTAAATCTGTTTGAGGTTTTAAAGCTCCTGCAGGAATATTAATTATTAGCTTTCCTTTTACATCCAATACCTTTAACGATGCCTGGTTTAATACGTCAGGGGATGTATTGAATAGTAAGATTTTCCCATCGTAAACCATTGAAGAAAAAATATTTTGAGCTTCTGTACTGTTTATTCCAAGTGTAGTTATGTTAAAAGGTGCAGATGTTGCTGAGCAGCCATTGATATCCGTTACAGTTACAGTAAAGCTTCCGTTTTGCCCGGGCATAAACGATGTTCCCGTTTCACCTTGTATAGGCAAGCCATTTAAATTCCACTGATTTCCTGTTGGTGAATTGCTAAAAAGATTTTGACCGTTTTGAGTAACAATTGGTGTTACGGGGCCGCCTGTAAAAGGCACAAGAGCTGACCAAGCACCCGTAACTAAAATACCTGCATTATTTCCGGAACCAAGATCTGCAACTGTTGTTCCTGAACCATCGTTAAACCTCCAATAACCTTCTAATCCTGTTACAGCAATCGGATCAACATGTCTATTCATATTAGTTGCAATTTCACTCTGTGTTAGTGCTCTGTTCCATATTCTGACTTCATCCATCTTTCCTGACCAATACCGTGGTGAAATACTACCCGGCTGATTGATGTCAGCGAGTCGCCCAATTTTTACATTAAATGTTGAAGAAACAATTGTTCCATGAAACACTTTCGTTTTTTTCAAAACACCATTTACATAGAGTTTCATATTTGTTCCATCAAAAGTAGCCGCAACATGGTACCATGCATTTAATTGAAGTGTGCCTGTATCACTGACAACCTCCTTCCATCCTGTTAGTACTCCTGAAGAATCACCTGCCATGTTAAAGGAAAGCTCTCCTCTTCCACCGGCGCGAAGCACATAACCGGCTTCTCCTGCAGACCATCCATGTTTGCAAACTATAGTACCCTGAGCTGATGTAATACCCCACGCATTAGAATTAATCCATGCTTCTATTGTAATAGAATCTGTAATATCGAGAAGATTGGAGGTTGAAGTATTTATATAGGTTGAAGACCCGTCGAAAACAATACTATTAGTATTCGGAATACAGTTTTGTCCAAAAGATAGTAATGACAATAATGTAAATAGAAGAGTTAGCGTTCTTTTCATGATTAAGTTTATGTTTATTCAAAAATAATAAAATTTTTGAATTAGCTAATTATAAAACCAAAAATCATTCGCAAATATTCTTCAATGGGCGATTTTACCCGACTTCTTCCCCTTCATCATCTTCAGATTGGCAACTTCAAGGTCGGTTAAAAACCTCCACCTTCCTCGAGGCAAATCCTTTTTTGTCAATCCGGCAAAAACTACACGATCAAGTTTTTTAACCTCATATCCCAGGTGTTCAAAAATTCGTCTTACAATTCTGTTTTTCCCTGAATGTAATTCAATACCGATTGTTTTTTTATCAGCACCGGCATAAACTACTTCGTCGGGTTTAATAAATCCATCTTCTAACCTGACACCCTCTTCTGCAAGAAGCATGTCAGAAGCTTTTAAGGCTCTGTCTAATTCAACCTGGTAAACCTTATATACTTCAAAAGAAGGATGCGTAAGTTTTTTGGCCATGTCGCCATCGTTGGTAAAAAGTAAAACACCGGTTGTATTTCTGTCAAGACGACCAACAGGATAAACTCTTTCTTTACATGCTTTCGCTATGAGACTCATTACTGTTTTGCGGTCTTCAGGATCATCTGTTGTTGTAATGAAATCTTTTGGCTTATTCAGAAGAATATATACAAGTCGTTCACTTCGCAACGATTCATTATTGTATTTAACGACATCTTCCGGTTTTACCTTATAGCCCATTTCAGTAATGACCTGGCCATTCACAGAAATTACACCTGCAGCAATCATGTCATCAGCTTCTCGTCTGGAACAGATGCCTGCATTCGCAATAAATTTATTTAATCGTGTAGAACCATCTTCAGGAGTTTTAGGAATATTAGCTGCCGGTCTTCTTCTCTCTCCATAAAACTGATGGTCTTCTTTTCTATTCCAACGAGCAGGCTTGTCGGATCCGGATGAACTAAAACGACTGCTTCTTTCATTTCTTTTATCGCCGAAAGATGATGGCCTACGCTCATCTCTTCCCGAAGTTCTATCCGATGAAGATTCCCTTTCTCCTGAATCTGAAGTACGGTCCGATTTAGGTTTTTCCTCACGGTCAGAAACTCTTGGTCTGCGCTCACCTGTACTTCTCGATGAACTGCGTTTTTCATACGATCTTTTTTCGCGTGGAAATTCTCTTCCTTTATCTTCGCTACTTAAAGATCCTTTATCCTGACTTTCTATATCATTCGGTCTTTCTCTCCATTCTTCTCTCGAATCATTTTTTCTTTCATAAGGAGGCTTATCGCCAGATTGACTTCTTCTTCTGTCTTCTCTGTTATAAGGTGTTCTTTCACGGTTTTCACGATCGGGTGTGCGACTTCTTCCCGGTCCGCTTGAACTTCGTCTTTCATAAGAGGGTTTGTCACCTGATGGACTTCTTCTTTTATCTTCTCTGTTATAGGGAGTTCTTTCTTTGTTTTCGCGATCGGGTGTACGACTTCTTCCCGGTCCGCTTGAACTTCGTCTTTCATAAGAGGGTTTGTCGCCGGATGGGCTTCTTCTTTTATCTTCTCTGTTATAAGGAGTTCTTTCACTGTTTTCACGATCGGGAGTACGACTTCTTCCCGACCCGCTTGAACTCCTTCTTTCATAAGAGGGTTTGTCGCCGGATGGACTTCTTCTTTTATCTTCTCTGTTATAGGGAGTTCTTTCTCTGTTTTCACGATCGGGAGTACGACTTCTTCCCGGTCCGGCTGAACTTCTTCTTTCGAAAGGCGGTTTATCGCGTGAAAAACTCTTTCTTTTATCTTCTCGATTATAGGGTGTTCTTTCAGTTGTACGATCGCCCGTTCTCGCAGGCCTATCAGAACGACTTCCGCCTCTTTCATCTCTTTCTTTAGAAAATCTTCCTGTTTTTTCTCTTGATTGGCTGTATGGCTTGTCGAAAGACCTGCTTTTTTCTCTTCTTTCAGGTGAACCGCCTTCTCTTTTATTAACTGTAGGTCTTGCACTTCGGCTATTTCCGCTCTTTCCGGCCGGTTTTCTACCGGGACCGGAACTTTTAGTGCTTCTGCGGGAGCTTCCGCCTTTACTAACTCTATCCTTTCTCATGATGCAAAGCTAAACTTTTTGGAATTAGTTATCCTGATAACTATCCGATAGCTATCGGATTAACGAATTATAATTACGCCATTGGATAAAACGCATCCTCAATATGCTCAATTGACGTGTATTCGCTATTTGTAATCACAACCATTATATCAAAACGCCATTCTTTTTCAGGATAAAAATCTTTTACAAACTGATCTGCAGCTTTAATAATTTGTTTTTGCTTTCCAATAGTGACCAATAAGGATGGATCCGTTAAAAAGGATGAAATACGCGTCTTAACTTCAACAAATACCAGTTTTTCACCTAGTTTAGCAATAATATCTATTTCAGAATGATTGAAAATGTAATTTCTACGCAGAATTGTATAGCCCTTTTTTCTTAAGGTATCACAAGCCATGCTTTCACCGATTTGTCCGAGTTCTTTTGTATTAACCATTGTGAAAAGTAAGTTCAAGTTTATCACTTACGTTCAAAGTAACTTCGCTTCCCAGAATTAGCGGATAATTATTGGGAAGATGTCCTGATGGAAAACCAAAAAAGACAGGGAATGAATATTCAGCAACATCTTCTGCAATAATTTCTTCAGCATTTTTTCCAAAAGGAACTGTATTGTCTTTCATGTCATTCATTCCTCCTACTATCAATCCGGCAAGGTTTTTCAATTTTCCGTTTCGTTTTAGATTCATCATCATTCTATCAATATGATACAAATATTCATCAAGGTCTTCGATGAAAAGAATTTTACCATCTGTATCAATATCACTGGCACTTCCTAAAGCAGAATAAATTACAGATAAATTCCCTCCGATCAGTCTGCCTTTTGCTTTTCCTTTTCTATTAAGTTTTTCAAGATGAGACTGAAACTTACTCAACGAATATCGCAAAGGACTACCGAAAAGTGTTTCTTTAAATACATTTGCACAGGCCGCACTAAGATTTGGAAGATTAAAAGCCATGGGCGCATGTAACGTTTGAACATTACAATGCCTTAAAACATGCGAATGCAAAATCGTTAAATCACTGAATCCAATAAGCCATTTAGGGTCTTTTATAAACCTCTTCCAGTCCAGCCTATCCGTAATTCTAACTGTGCCATAACCACCTCTTGCAAAAAGTATTGCGCGGGCAGTTTTGCTATTCAACGCTTTCTGTAAATCGGAGGCTCGCTCTTCATCCGTTCCTGCGAATTGATTGTCGGATTTATATAGGTTTTTACCCTGCTGAACATTTAATCCCCACGAAGTCAGGAGGTCTATAGCCGGTTTTATTTCCATTCTGTTTACTTTTCTTGCTGTTGAAACAATTATAACTGTGTCTCCTGTTTTCAGATACTCGGGTCGAATCATATTTCTATCTTTGAAGGCAAAAATAATGTAAAGTTTGATCGTAATGGTTAAACATTTGATGGATAATTTAACAAACAGCATCTTTTAGGATAAAGTATTAAGTACAAAGTACAAAGCACTTAGTATTCAAACACAACAACTATGTCACCTACACTCGTTACCGCCGCTTTACCATATGCCAATGGACCTGTACATATCGGTCATCTTGCAGGGGCTTATGTTCCGGCTGACATTTATGTGCGCTTCCTTAGATTAATAGAGGAAGATGTACTTTTTATTTGCGGTTCAGACGAACACGGTGTTCCCATTACATTGCGCGCAAAGAAAGAAGGCATTACTCCTCAACAAGTGGTAGATAAATACCATACGATGATGAAAAAGAGTTTCGAAGAATTCGGAATTTCTTTCGACATCTATCACCGCACTTCCGATAAAATACATTATCAGACTGCTTCTGATTTTTTTACTACTCTTTACAATAAAAATATTTTTACTGTTGAAGAAAGTGAACAATATTACGATGAAGAAGCCGCTACCTTCCTTGCCGATCGTTACATCACAGGAACATGTCCCAATTGCGGCAATACAAATGCTTACGGCGACCAGTGTGAAAAGTGCGGGAAAAGTTTAAGTCCGGCCGATTTAATCAACCCTCATTCACAGTTAAGCGGCAAAGCACCGATTAAGAAAAAAACAAAACACTGGTATCTGCCACTCGATAAGTTTCAAAAAGAATGGCTTGAAAAATGGATAACCGGTCATAAAGAAGACTGGAAAAATAATGTTTACGGTCAATGTAAATCGTGGCTTGATCAGGGCTTACAGCCGCGTGCAGTCACGCGCGATCTCGACTGGGGTGTTCCTGTTCCTCTTCCGGAAGCAAAAGGAAAAGTACTTTATGTTTGGTTCGATGCCCCGATTGGTTACATCTCTGCTACCAAAGCACTCTTTGTTCAAAAAGGAAATCCGGATGGATGGAAAAAATACTGGACAGGCAATTCGCGATTGATTCATTTCATTGGCAAAGACAACATCGTCTTTCATTGCATTATTTTTCCTGCAATGCTAAAAGCACACGGCGATTTCGTTTTACCGGAAAATGTTCCCTCTAACGAATTCTTGAATCTTGAAGGAGATAAAATTTCCACTTCAAGAAATTGGGCTGTGTGGCTGCATGAATATTTACTCGATCTTCCGGGAAAACAGGACGTCCTTCGGTATGCCCTTTGTTCAACTGCCCCTGAAAATAAAGACAACGATTTTACCTGGAAAGATTTTCAAGCAAGAAACAACAACGAATTGGTGGCCATCCTTGGCAACTTTGTAAACAGGACGCTTGTTCTTACCGAAAAATATTTCGAAGGAAAGGTTCCCAAAAAAGACACGCTGAAAAAAGAAGACGAAATTTGTCTGGGAGAAATTAAAAACTCTTCGGACAATATTCGTGCATTAATTCTTAATTACAAATTAAGAGATGCTCTTTTTGAATTGATGAATCTTGCACGTACAGGAAATAAATATCTCGCCGATCAGGAACCGTGGAAAGTTTATTCAACAGATCCTTCAAGAGTAGGCACTGTCCTTTATGTCTCTTTACAAATTACTTCAGCACTTGCATACTTAATGGAGCCATTCCTGCCCGACACTTCTTCAAGATTATTGAAGATGCTCCTTCTCCCTGCAAAAAAATGGAATGACTTCTACGGAAAACAAATCCTCTCTGAAGGTCATCAACTTAACAAAGCAAGTTTATTGTTCGAAAAAATCGAAGACGAAATCATTGAAAAACAATTAAAGAAATTGGAAGACACAAAAAACGCAAACACTGCCACATCAACAGAAGCAGTAACAACTACCATAACTCCATCAAAGCCTCCGACTTCATTCGACGAATTTCAGAGGATGGATATACGTGTAGGAACAATTCTTACTGCTGAACGAGTCCCCAAGACCGATAAACTTTTGAAATTAACTATTGATACAGGAATTGATCAACGAACTGTTGTTAGCGGCATTGCCAAGTTTTACGATCCGGAAAAAATTGTTGGACAGCAGGTTTCTATTTTGGTAAATCTTGAACCAAGGAAGATCAAAGGAATCGAATCTCAGGGAATGATTCTTATGGCAGAAAATTCAAAAGGCGAACTTGCTTTTGTATCGCCCTCCAAAGAAATAGAAAATGGCGGGTCGATACGATAATAATTGCTTTCCCCGGCTTTAACTTTATTGTTTACATTCCAATAATTGAATTGTTTATTTTCCAACTATTAAATCACGTGGTTCATATTCACTTTCAAGTGCAAGAATGTCATTATCTATTAAAGCAAGATCACTATTAAACTCATTGCGAAAGAGTTTCCAGTCACCAACACCGTATTGAACAAAGTTATTCAGATCAAAAGTCAATTCAGTAAATTCAATTTTAAGCGAATTTATTTTAGAATTAAGTTTTTTCTTTATTCCTTCCTGATACTTTGAGAAAAACTCAAGCTGTTTGAGGTTTGCATGAATTCCCTCCATCTTGAAATTCAAATTTGAAACGTAAGATTTAAACTCTTTGTTTGTGTTAATACTTACTGCATCAATTTTTTTGTACTGATTTTTCTTTGCAAATTTCTGTGCAGACAAATTAATGACAAAGAACATGCATGTCGATAATATTAAAGCGGTTTTCATTAGATTTGGTTTTATGAGAATATGAATACTATGAGAATACATAAAACAAGACATTCACATAAAACATTTGATTGAGCAACAAATAAAATTTATTCCAATCTTTTTAAAAAAAAGTGCCAGATTTTAAAATAAATAAAACACGAATACGTTCTGAAATGATTTTTCTAAAAAATAAATCAGATTTAAGATGAAGATATGTTTCCTTTTCAAACCCTCAAATTCCGGTAGTGTGTGTTTTGAGAATATTGATAATGTTTTTTTCAGAATAAATTGGTCCCTGAAATTGTTCAAACGTTTTGGATTATTGTTTCATCCCATTAAAGAAGGCATATTTTACCCCGGGGGCTAAAATTAAAAAATTGAAGCGCTCACGGCATACACACACCGCCTTATAAATATCCTTAAAGGTATATAGATTAAAAAAATACGGCTGACACCAGGCAAGAGACCCCTTGATTTCCCCTCTTGCAAGGCTATCCGCCGGTGGGCGGACAGCAGAATAAATAAACAAATGACTTTATTGGCAAATGTAATTCCAACTGCATATAAGACGGTTATTTTATTATATCATTTGCCATTTGTCCGCTATTTAACCTCACATTAGCCAAATTCTCAAATTACCAAATTCCTAAATTACTTTTTATACGGCCGTATTATCAAACGAATCGCCCTGTCATAGCTAAAATAGTTCCACATCCAATTAATAAAAACAATAACTCTATTTCGAAAGCCAACCAGCAGCATGAGATGAATAAACAACCAGGCCATCCAAGCAAAAAATCCTTTCATATGGATAAACTTAATATCTGCAACCGCTCTGCTTCTGCCAATGGTTGCCATGGTTCCTTTATCGCTGTAAATAAACTTCTTCCATTCGTTTTCGTTTTTCAGGTTTAGGTTCTTAGCAAGATTTTTTCCCTGTTGCATAGCAACCGGAGCAAGCATGGGATGCGAGCCGCTTTCCATAGAGGCAATATCACCGATTGCATAAATATCGTTCATGCCTTTCACACGATTAAAATCATCTACTGAAATTCGATTCCCTCTAACAATTACATCAGGCATCAATCCCTGTGGAATATTTCCTTTTACACCGGCTGTCCAGATTAGTGCACTGGTTGGAATAATATTTCCGTCTTTAAGTTTCGCTTCTTTTCCATCGTAGGAAACCAGTTGAGAATTCATCATCAATTTTACACCAATTTCCTCCAACTGCTTTTTCGTTTGTTGTTTGGCATAAGTCGACATAGCATCTAGCACATTAGATCCGGATTCTAAAATAGTTACTGCCATCATTGAAATGTCGAGCTCGGGGTAATCGTGCGGTAATACATGCTTCTTCAGTTCAGCAAGGGCGCCGGAAACCTCTACACCTGTTGGACCACCTCCGACGACTACAAAATTCATCAGTCGATTTTGTTCCTTTTTGTCTTTGGAGAGCAATGCCGCTTCGAAGTTTTGTAAAATAAAACTCCGCATATTCAAAGCATCCGTGACAGACTTAAGCGACAAAGCATTTTCTTCCAATTCCTTCATGCCGAAAAAATTTGTCATGGCACCACAAGCAATTACAAGAATGTTGTAAGGTAAAACACCTATTGTCGTTTCAAGTTCCCTTTTTTCATGGTCAATTTTTTTGACCTCTCCCATTCTGAAAACCACATTTCTATTCTTCGAAATAATTTTTCTCAACGGATATGCTACAGAATCCGGTTCGAGTCCTCCGGTGGCCACCTGATACAAAAGCGGTTGAAAAGTGAAATAGTTTTGTTTGTCAATTAAAAGCACTTCAAACTTTTTTGAATCAATCCTTCGGGCAATTTCAATGCCGCCAAAGCCTCCGCCAATTATAATAATTCGTTTGGCGTTTGGGTTGAGTGAAAAAATTTCCATGGAGTAAAGGTGGGGAAGTTATTTGAGTATTTGGTTAGTGTGAGTTTGAGTAATGGACAACAGGCTCCCGCTTCAATAAAATATCCGGCATATATGAGGTTGGAATAACATTGGGGAATAAAGTCATTCGTGTATTTATTCTGCTGTCCGCCCACCGGCGGATAGTCGTGCAAGAGGGGTAATTAAGGGGTCTCTTGCATGGCGACAGCCCTATGTTTTTTAATCAATTAACCGATTTTTAGAGTAATAATTCAGAGTTAGTATACCTTGGACTATTTGATTTTAGCCCCGGGGTAAAATATGTCTTCGTTAATGGGATAATAAGTTGATCAAAAAACTAGAACAAATTTCAAGCACCAATTTCTTTTGAATTGTATCTTTTCAATATTCTCCAAACTAACTCACTACCCCAAATTAAATTTCCTTTGGAGCACGAAAAAAAGATTGTATATTTGCAACAGTTAAATACAGAACGATAAGAGGGGACCAAAGTCCCCTTTTTTATTGAAAAAAAGTGGAAATTAAAGAAAAAATAGCCCTTTTAGTGCAGGAAAAGCTTGTTTCGACTGAAAATTTTTTGGTCGAAATAAAGATTAGCCCAGCTAAAATTATTGTCACAATCGATCACCCAAAAGGTGTAAAAATCGAAGATTGCGTGGCAATAAACCGGTTTTTACACGAAAAACTGGACGAAAGCGGTGTTTTTAATTCTCATGAGTTGGAAGTTGGATCTCCCGGAATGGAAGAACCCTTAAAAATTCTTCCTCAGTATAAGAAACGAATCGGCCAACAGGTAAGTGTTCTTACCTTTGATGGAGTAAAAAGAAAAGGCACGCTGCTCAATGCCGATGATTTGGGAATTGAACTGAACGAAGAAAACATCGTTAGAACTAACAAAAAAAAAGAAGTCATTCATCAATTAAATAAAATACCCTTTACGGAAATTAAAGAAACAAGAGTAATATTCTCATTCGATAAAATCATTGGATCAAAATGAAAAAGGTAGAAACTAAAAACGAACATACCGAACTGGTAGAAGCATTTTCAGAGTTTAAAGATTTAAAAAACATTGACCGCGCCAGTATGATGAGCATACTGGAAGATGTTTTTAAAAATATGCTGCGTAAAAAATACGGTACAGCCGACAACTTTGATATTGTAATCAATACAGACAAAGGTGATCTGGAAGCTTTCCGTAACAGGCTAATTGTTGAAGACGGTGCTGTAGAAGATCCAAATACACAGGTTGAATATTCAGAAGCAGTAAAAATTGAACCCGATTTTGAAGTTGGTGAAGAAGTTTCAGAAAACGTAAAGTTTGCAGACTTTGGACGCAGAGCCGTTCTTGCAGCCCGTCAAAACTTAATGGCACGTGTTCAGGAACTTGAAAAAGAAGGCATCTTTAAAAAATACAAAGACCGCGCAGGTGAAATTATCACCGGTGAGGTTTACCAAACTTGGAAAAAAGAAACCCTTATTATAGACGATGATGGCAATGAACTCATCCTTCCAAAAAATGAGCAGATTCCATCCGATTTCTTTAAAAAAGGAGATGCTGTGCGCGCTGTAGTATTGCGTGTGGAAATGATTAACGGTACTCCTAAAATCATTCTTTCACGCACATCACCACTTTTCCTTGAGAAATTATTTGAATTGGAAGTTCCGGAAGTTTTTGATGGACTTATTACCATCAAAAAAATCGTTCGTGAGCCCGGAGAGCGCGCCAAGGTTGCAGTTGAAAGCTACGACGACAGGATTGATCCTGTTGGAGCTTGTGTTGGAATGAAAGGCTCACGTATTCACGGCATCGTTCGTGAATTACGGAATGAAAACATTGACGTTATCAATTTCACTACAAACCTTCCGTTGTTTATTTCGCGTGCATTAGCTCCTGCAAAGATTACTTCGATAAAGCTCGACGATGAAAAGAAACGTGCTGCTGTTTTTCTTAAACCCGATCAGGTTTCTCTGGCTATCGGTAAAGGAGGACATAACATTAAGCTTGCAGGAAAACTGACAGGTTACGAAATTGATGTTTATCGCGATACTGAAGACGATACTGAAGATGTTGACCTCGATGAATTTGCTGATGAAATCGAACCATGGATCATCGATGAGCTGAAAAATATAGGTTGCGACACTGCAAAAAGTGTTATCGACCTTCCGGTAGAAGACCTGGTAAAAAGAACAGACCTTGAAGAAGAAACAATTAAAGAAGTTATCCGCATTCTACGTACAGAATTCGAATAAATTGCGAATATATAATTAAGCAGGGAAGATCAATAAATCCTTACCTTGCAAGACGCTGAGAGGCGTAAGAGTGAAAATAAAATATGGCAGAAGCAGAAAAAACAATTCGTTTAAACAAGGCAGCCAAGGAGTTCAACCTTAGCATGGATCACATCGTAGACTTTCTGTCTATGAAGGGATTCAAGATTGAAAGCAATCCGAATACGAAATTGCCCGGGGATGCCTATGACCTGCTGCAAAAAGAATTCCAGGGTGATAAATCAGCCAAGGAAGAAGCTATACAAATTTCCCAGAGCAAGCTAAAAAAAGACACAGCCATTGTTTTTGAAGCCGACGGTCGCACAAAATCGACTAAAGGCAAGGACGAAGATTCTAAAGAAATTCTCATTAAGAATATGAGCGCTGCTCACCTTCTTAAAGACGATTTAGCCAAAGCTGAAAAAGAAACAAAAGCCAAAGAGAAAGAAGCCAAAGAAAAAGAAGCTAAATCTAAAGAAGTTGTTGTCATAAAAGCCAAAGCCGATAAAGTTGAAGGCCCTAAAGTTCTTGGCAAAATTGATGTTGAAGAAGAAAGCGGAAAGAAAAAAAGAGGTACAAAAGAAAAGGATGAAAAGCCTGTAAAAAAAGAAGAAAAAAAGGAAGAGAAAGTTGTAGCCAAGAAGGAGAAAGAAAAAGAAAAAGAAAAAAAAGAAGCTCCTGCGAAAAAGATTTCCAAAAAGAAAACCACTGAAGAAAGCGAAGCACCTGCAGCTATTGAAGTGGTAGAGCCTGCACCAATTATTTCTGTAACACCCGTTCAACCCGAAGAAGTAATACCAGAAACTATTGCTGAAACACCTGTTCAGGAAGTCACTCCTCCGGAAATTGAAGAAATAAAAAAAGATGAAATACATCGTATAGAGAGAACAAAGTTATCCGGTCCTACCGTTTTGGGTAAAATTGATCTTCCTACCGAACCTCCCAAACGCAAACCGGTAGCCTCTTCCTCCGGTGCTGTTGATGACAAAAAGAAAAAACGAAAACGTACAGAAAAAAAAGGAAATGGCCAGGTTGTTCCTCAGGACAAATCCCGTCAACCCGGCGGAGGCTTCAACAAAGGCGGACAGGCACCTCCACGTACAGGTCCAAATCGTCCGATTGAAAAAGCAGAGCCTACTGAAAAAGAAATTCAGGATCAAATAAAAGCTACACTTGCCAGACTCAGCGGTGCAGGTAAAACCAAGTCATCCAAAATTCGAAAAGCCCGCCGTAATGAGCGTGTTGTAGAACAAGAAGCTCTTGCCGCTGAACAGGCCGAAAACAAGGTTATTCAGGTTACTGAATTCGTTACAGCAAATGACCTGGCACGAATGATGAATGTTCAGGTCACAGAAATTATTTCTGCTTGTATGTCTCTGGGTATTTTTGTTTCCATCAACCAGCGTCTCGATGCTGAAACCCTTTCTGTTGTCGCTGAAGAATTTGGTTACAAGGTTGAATTCGTTTCTGCTGACATGCAGGAAACAATTGGCGTAGAAACGGACATTCCTGAAGATTTGCTTCCGCGTTCTCCTATTGTTACAGTTATGGGACACGTAGATCATGGTAAAACATCTCTTCTGGATTATATTCGTAAAGCCAATGTAATTGCCGGTGAAGCGGGCGGTATTACCCAGCACATCGGTGCCTATGAAGTGCAACTTGAAAATAAAAGAAAAATTACCTTCCTCGATACTCCCGGTCACGAAGCCTTTACAGCTATGCGTGCCCGCGGTGCAAAAGTAACTGACGTTGCCATTATCGTAATATCGGCTGATGACAGTGTCATGCCACAGACTGTTGAAGCCATCAATCATGCTCAGGCAGCAGGTGTACCAATGGTTTTCGCCCTTAATAAAATTGACAAGCCGGATGCAAATCCTGAAAGAATCAGGGAACAGCTTTCAAAAATGAATATCCTTGTTGAAGATTGGGGCGGTAAATACCAATGTCAGGAAATAAGCGCTAAAAAAGGATTGAACGTAGAAGCTCTGCTCGAAAAAGTTTTACTTGAAGCTGAACTTCTTGATTTAAAAGCCAATCCAAATCGCAGAGCAAATGGTACTGTTATTGAATCCATGCTCGACAAAGGTCGTGGATATGTTATGACTATTTTAGTTCAAGGCGGAACATTGAAAGTTGGGGATATTCTGCTTGCCGGCTGCTATAGTGGCCGCGTAAAAGCATTATACAATGAAAGAGGCTTTCGAATTACGGAAGCCGGTCCGTCAGCCCCTGCTCAGGTGCTTGGAATGACAGGTGCACCGCAAGCCGGAGATCTTTTCAATGTAATGGAAGATGAACGCGAAGCCCGCGAAATAGCAAACAAGCGCCTTCAGTTACAGCGCGAACAAGGTATTCGTACGCATAAACATATTACACTTGATGAAATCGGTCGTCGTCTCGCTGTAGGAAACTTTAAAGAACTTAATGTTATTGTTAAAGGTGATGTTGACGGTTCTATCGAAGCACTTGCTGATTCACTCCTGAAACTTTCAACTCCTGAAATTCAGATAAATATTATCCACAAATCCGTTGGACAAATTACAGAAAGCGATGTTCTTTTAGCTTCTGCATCGAATGCAATCGTAATTGGTTTCCAGGTAAGACCTTCGGTTAATGCACGTAAACTTGCTGAAGTGGAACAGATTGAAATTCGTCTGTATTCAATTATTTACGATGCTATCAACGAACTCAAGCTTGCCATGGAAGGAATGCTTGCCCCTGAATTCAAAGAGAAAATCGTTGGTAATATTGAAATACGTGAAATATTTAAAATACCGAAAGTGGGTACTATTGCAGGCTGCATGGTTCTCGACGGAAAAATTTCCCGCAATACAAAGGTACGTGTCGTCCGCGACGGAATCGTTGTTTTCTCAGGCGAACTCGCTTCATTGAAACGCTTTAAAGATGATGTAAAAGAGGTTTCTTCAGGCTACGAATGCGGACTCAGCATACATAACTTCAACGATTTAAAATCCGGAGATATTATTGAGGGTCATGAGCAGGTAGCTATTAAGCGAACTCTTGCTTAATATAAAATTTTTTATCCGGATAGGATTAGAAAAATGAATAACAACAATTGTTTTTTCGGCACACCCGCCTGTGTTTCTTGTGTAAAAGAAAGACTCAGAAAATTCAATTTGCTCTCATTTTATTTTTCGTCTGTTGTCGGCCTTTTTTTAATGACTCTGTTAATAATTAACTGTTCTGTTTATGCACAGAATGTGACAACATACAATGCTGATTCATCCATTATTATTACGAAGGATGCCCGCTTTGATGAATTAGTTACTAAGCAAAGAGATCAGAATCTGATTAACCAGACAATACACGGTTATCGCATTCAAATCTATTTTGGTGTTAATCGTCAAAAAGCCTCTGAAATAAAACTCAATTTCGCTTCCAAATACCCGGATATGAGTGCCTACCTCAGCTATCAACAGCCAAATTTTAAAATAAGAATAGGCGACTTTCTAAACCGCTATGAAGCTCAAAAATTTTTAAAAGAAATCGATGGTCTTTTTCCAACCAGCTTCATTGTTCCCGATGATGTTAAATTACCCCCTTTAAAATAATTAGTTAATCCGATAGCTATCGGATAGCTAATTAACTAATTAACCATATAAAAACCCCCATTAACGATCCGATAGCTATTGGATTAACGAATTAGCTAATTAACGCCCCCCTTCTTTACATTCTAAATACGAATACATGAAAAAGTTATTGAATTATTTCCTGCAAGGACTCCTATTTGTTGTACCAATTGCCATTACACTCTGGGTAATCTTTAAGAGTATTTTATGGATAGATAGTCTGCTCCCATTCCAGGTTCCCATAAAAATTCCCGGATTACCTTCACTTGAAATTCCCGGACTCGGTTTGCTCACAATCTTTGTTGGTATTGCTTTCGTTGGATATATTTCCATGCGATACATACGAAATCCATTGTTCTCTTACCTCGAAAGAATGATAGATAAAGCTCCTCTTGTTAAGCTGATTTATTCATCTGTCAAGGATCTTGTTGAAGCATTTGTCGGGGAGAAAAGACGGTTTAATAAACCCGTTCTGGTGCGACTTGAAAGGGATTCTCAGATAAACAGAATTGGTTTTATTACCAAAGAAGACCTCTCAGAAATAGGACTTGAAAAAGAAATGGTCGCTGTATATCTTCCTTTCTCTTATAGCTTCGCCGGAGAACTCATTATTCTCCCAAGAGAGAATATTCGCACACTGGATACTTCCGGAACGGAAGCAATGAAATTTATTATTTCAGGCGGCGTAACTGTTTTTAAAGAATAGTTATTCCGTTCTTGAAAATTCAACTTGCAAAATATAATCGATTAAAGTAATTTTTTATGTCTAAACGTATTTTCAAACAAGACGAGTTTCGGGAAACAGGTTTTGGCAACCGCGTGATTGAAATCAATCAGCGGCTGATGAATAAAGACGGTTACAGCAATGTAAAAAGGTCAGGTGTACCGTTTTATTCTGTATCGAGCATTTATCACAGCTTAATTACAATGAAATGGTGGAAGTTTTTATTGGTCATTGCCAGTTCGTATACATTTGTCAACCTTCTCTTTGCTCTTCTTTATTATTTCGGTGATGTAGACAATGTAAATGGAATGGTTTATTCGAACTCCTTCGAAAAGTTCATGGAGGTTTTCTTCTTCAGTTCTCAATCGCTAACAACGGTAGGTTATGGAAGGCTAAATCCAGTTGGTGTTTATAACAGTACAGTTGCCGCAATAGAATCCTTTGTTGGTTTATTATCGTTTGCCATGGGAACCGGTTTACTCTATGGACGATTTTCCCGTCCTGTTGCCAATCTTTTATACAGTGAAAATGCATTGATTGCGCCTTACCAGGGCATTACTGCCTTTATGATAAGGATTGCAAATAAAAGCAAAAGTGAGTTAATCGATCCTGAAGCTACTTTAGTACTGGCTTATGTCCTTACCGTTGATGGAAAAAAAGTCCGCAAGTTTTCTAATTTAAAACTGGAACTAACCAAGGTAACATTGCTTACTATGTCATGGACAATTGTTCATCCCATAGATGAAGAAAGCCCGATTTACGGATGGACAAATGAAGATTATAAAAACAACGATGTTGAATTTATGGTTTTAATTAAAGCCTATGAAGAAACATTTGCACAAACCGTTCATTCACGTTCCTCGTATCGATATAATGAAATGGTTATAGGAGCGAAGTTTGCTCCTATTGTTAAACCCGGAGAAAAAGGTTCTGTTACTGTCGAATTAAACCGCATAAATGCCTATGAAGAAGTGCCTTTGTTTGAATCCGTTAATTAAAGTAAAACTTCTTTTGAAAATTTCCGTACAAAAAAAATCCTTGCCGAAAGCTCCGGGTCGATTCGACTAACCATCTCATGAACAAAGTTGTTTTCTCTGTAATTAAGTATTTGTTGATTTTGGGTATTGGTGCAGGCTTGCTTTTTCTGGCATTTCGCGGTGTTAGTTTAGAAAACACATTAGATGAAATGCTGCATGCCAATATGTTTTGGGTCTTTGTTTCCATAGCCGCTAGCCTTGTTGCTTTTTTCAGTCGTGCTATTCGCTGGAATATGTTAATTGAGCCACTAGGCTTCAAGCCAAGCGTACTAAATACCTCCGCTTCACTGATGGTAGGCTACATTGCGAATCTGGCCATTCCAAGAATTGGAGAAATTTCAAGGTGCGCCATGTTAAACCGCTCAGAAAAAATCCCTTTAGATCCATTAATAGGCACCGTAATAGTCGAAAGAATCATCGATGTAATTTGTCTTTTACTTTGCCTGCTTTTTGTGGCATTCACAGAATACAGCAGGCTGGGTAATTTTCTGACTCAAAACATTTTTGACCCTGCTGCTCGCAAATTTCATTCATTAATTAATTCTCCTGTTCTTCTGACAAGCATTGCTGCTTTACTGGCATTAATCATTTTGTTGTTTATCCGAAAAAGAAATAATTCCAATAGTTTCTCTGCCCGCATTACCGGTTTGCTGAAAGGAATTGTTAATGGAATAAATTCCGTTCGTAAACTTAAAAAACCATTTACCTTTATTTTTCATACAGTACTTATCTGGTTTATGTATTTCTTAATGTCCTATACCTGTTTCCGTGCTTTGGAAGCAACGGCTTCACTGGACTGGCATGCAGGTTTCTTTCTGCTTGTCGTGGGAGGTATGGGTATGAGTGCCCCGGTACAGGGCGGTATCGGAGCATATCATTTACTGGTTTCGCAGGGTTTATTATTATACGGTGTAACCATTAACCATGGTTTGTCATTTGCTACACTTATGCATACCAGCCAAACTTTAATTGTAATTCTACTGGGAAGTATTTCTTTTTTATATCTTTCCTTAAAACGAAGTCATGAAAAAGTTCAGCAGCCTTGAATTAGTAAGAAATAAAATACTGGATCACTCACAGCTTACACTTCAATTGTTGAGATGGGATTTTTTTTCAAAAAAAATTGTTTTCACAAATGGTTGTTTCGATATTTTACACCTTGGGCATATCGATTATTTGGCAAAAGCCGCCGATGAAGGTGATGTTCTCGTAATTGGACTTAATTCCGATAAATCGACTTTGGGCTTAAAAGGCCCAAAAAGACCAATAAACGGAGAGGAACAACGTGCCATGATACTGGCTTCTTTACATTTTGTAACATCTGTAGTGATTTTTGATGAACCTACGCCGTATAATTTGATAAAACAAGTTCAACCGGATGTGCTGATTAAAGGAGGGGATTACAAACCGGAAGAAATTGTAGGTTACGATATTGTAAAAGCCAAAAACGGGATTGTGAAGACAATTGAATTCCTTCCCGGTTATTCAACATCAAGCATTGAAGAAAAAATTATACATTTAAATAGACAATTATAAAATTCTGTTATCTTTACATTAAACAAATTGTACCAATGAAAATCAATTTATCCATTTGTCTTTCTCTTGTTTTTCTTTCAACCGCTTTATTTTTTAATTCCTGCAAAAAAGAAAACTTATTTCGCTCTGAAGCAGAAATTAAAAAAAGTCTGGAAGGTACCTGGAACCTTATTCCAATTCCTTTATACGATACTATAAGAAACCCTGATAACTCTTATTACCTCTCAGTACACGTTGAAAAATGGGTGTTCACCGATGCAAGGGTCGATATCAATTGGAATACCGTTTCAGGATATTCCGCTTTTACAGTTAATACTTCAGCAACAAAGGTTGAAATAAAACTTAGTGGAGTTTCTCTCCCCCTTAACCCTGATAGATATAATGGCACTTGGCAGGTGGTAAGGCTCGACGACGATATTCTTTCATTAGCGAATGAAAAAGAAGGTACAGGTGGCCTTTTATATCTGGAGTTTCAAAAGAAAAAGTAATTGAAAAAGAAAGCATAATTTTATGCTTCTCGCTGTTATCTTTGCCCTTTCATGTCAGTCGCCTCTAAAGTAAAAACAACTTTCTTTTGCCAGAATTGCGGCATTTCTTCACCTAAATGGGTCGGTCGGTGTGCTTCCTGCGGACAATGGAATACTTATGTGGAAGAAGTTGTGGGCAAAGTGGAAGAAACTGTTTTGTGGAAGAAAAAAGAAGATAAGAAAACCCGTAGTCCACAACCACAGCTGCTTTCAGAAGTAAAAGCTCGCGACGAACAACGTTTTGATTTACCGGATAAAGAAATTAATCGTGTACTTGGTGGAGGCCTTGTTCCTGGTTCACTAGTTTTAATGGGTGGAGAACCGGGAATAGGAAAATCAACTCTTCTCTTACAAGTTGCCCTGGCTCTCAAAAACAAAA
This sequence comes from Bacteroidota bacterium, assembly GCA_031417395.1. Lineage (GTDB taxonomy): Bacteria > Bacteroidota > Bacteroidia > AKYH767-A > 2013-40CM-41-45 > JADKIH01. Next base: position 35,413 of record JANOVM010000061.1, read on the forward strand.
TAGTATTGTACGTAAGTGGTGAAGAAAGCGAGCAGCAGATAAAAATGCGGGCAGAGCGACTGAAGATGAATAATGAAAAGTTTTTTGTTCTTACCGATACTTCACTTGATAATATTTTCCGACAGATCTCTGAAGTAAATCCGGACGTACTAATTGTTGATTCCATTCAGACCATATTCAGTAATAAAATAGATTCTTCTCCCGGCAGTGTATCTCAGATTCGTGAATGTACAGGAGAATTATTGCGCTTTGCCAAAGAATCATCCGTTCCCGTTTTTTTAATTGGCCACATTACGAAAGACGGAGCTATTGCCGGTCCAAAAATTCTGGAACATATGGTTGATACTGTGCTTCAATTTGAAGGTGACAGACACCATGTTTACAGGATTCTTCGTGCAGTTAAAAACAGGTTTGGCTCAACTGCAGAACTGGGCATTTATGAAATGCAGGGTTCCGGTCTTCGTGAAGTAAGTAATCCTTCTGAAGTACTTATTGCGCAAAGGGAAGAAAAACTCAGTGGTATTGCCATTGCTGCAACCATGGAAGGAATCCGTCCATTGTTAATTGAAACACAAGCGCTGGTTAGCTCAGCAGTTTATGGTACACCACAGCGTTCATCAACAGGTTTTGATTTGCGCCGGCTAAGTATGCTTCTTGCTGTTTTGGAAAAAAGATGCGGCTTTCCACTTGGCGCAAAGGATGTATTTCTAAATATTGCCGGAGGTATTAAAGTAGACGACCCTGCCATCGATTTAGCAGTGATATGTTCGATACTGTCTTCCAGAGAAGATATTCCTATATCACCTAAGATAGCCTTCTCCGGTGAAGTTGGTCTAAGCGGTGAAATTCGTCCTGTTACAAGAATAGAACAAAGAATCAGTGAAGCCGAGAAAATGGGCTTTGAAGAAATAGTTATTAGCAAATACAATATGAAAGGCCTTGATAAGAAGAAGTTTGTATCAATAAATATTTTCCCTGTTTCCAAAGTCGAAGAAGTCTTCAATCATCTGTTTGGATAAATCACATATCTTAATTTTAAAATCCTGATTATCAAATATTTTAATGATTCCCATTGTTGATTTTGAACGATTTGCAAGAATTATGAAATATATATAAAGTTGAATATTGCACAAAAAAGGCTCTTTTATCCTTTTTTAGTAAAAAAAAAATTAAAATCTCAATTAATTAAATTATCTTTGTAGAATTATCAATCAAATTATCAATTATCAAATTAATGAAAACAGGAAAAGTAAAATTCTTTAATGCATCTAAAGGCTTTGGTTTTATCAAAGAAGATAACACCGGAGAAGAAGTTTTTGTACATTCAACAGGTCTGACGGATCGTATCCAGGAAAATGACAGCGTTGAATATGAAGTGCAGCAAGGCAAAAAAGGCCTTAATGCAGTTAATGTGCGCAGAATCTCCTAAGGATTGTCCTTTAAAAGATTAAAAAAGCCTGTCTATTGACAGGCTTTTTTTATGCCTGATAATTTTTCTGATTTGAAACCTCAATGATTAATGATACTTAAATAATAATTTTAATCACGAAGTAATAATTAAATTTGCCTAATTGACACTTTAAAAACAATAAATGAAAATTGCAATTCTTGGAACAGGAATGGTTGGAAATACCATTGGATCAAAACTTATAGAACTTGGTCATGAAGTAATGATGGGTTCCCGAACAAAGAATAATGAGAAAGCCCAGGCTTGGCTTAAAAGTGCAGGATCAAAAGCATCAACAGGTACTTTTGCAGATGCTGCCTCATTCGGAGAATTAATCTTCAATTGTACAGCCGGAGGAGCTTCCATAGAAGCACTTCAATCTGCCGGAGCAGATAACCTAAACAATAAAATTCTAATTGATGTAGCCAACCCTCTTGACTTCTCAAAGGGAATGCCTCCTGTATTAATTCCTTCATTGGCGAATAATAATTCATTGGGAGAAGAAATTCAAAAAACTTTTCCGGCTGTTAAGGTTGTAAAAACACTAAACACTATGAATTGCCAGTTAATGGTAGACGCTACAAAAGTTCCGGGTGAACACGATGTATTTATTTGTGGAAATGATTCAGAGGCAAAAGAAAAGGTAAAAGAAGTATTAAAGTCTTTTGGCTGGAAATCTCCAATTGACTTGGGTGATATAAGTATGTCTCGCGGAACAGAAATGTTATTACCTATATGGATTCGTTTGTGGGGTACTTTAAAAACACCCATGTTCAATTTCAAAATTGTCAAATGAATCAGTTTTTGAGACTAAAAAACAATACTAAAAAGTGCAATTTTTTTTTCTATAAATTGTTATTTATAAATGAGTTGAATCAATTTTCCTCCCTGTTAATTAATATAGTTTTTTATGGCAATTCTATAAAATAAAATTATACTTTTGACTTTCAAACAGGAATTTTATTAATGATTCCACTAAAAAAAACAAAATGTCATTTACATCAGAATTTAAAGAATTTGTTTCAAAAGGAAACGTAGTTGATCTCGCTGTCGGTGTAGTTATCGGAGCTGCTTTTGGTAAAATTGTCGCTTCTTTGGTTGACGATATTTTAATGCCAATGGTTGGTTTATTGGTTGGTGGAGTTAATTTCACTGATCTAAAAATCACCCTTAAAGGTGCAAGCGTTGATGCCGTAGGAAAAGCTATTGAAGCTGTAACAATTAATTATGGAAACTTCATTCAGCAATCCATAACCTTTTTAATCGTTGCTTTTGCAATCTTCGCTTTCGTAGTTAAACCTATGAATGCAATTAAGAAAAAGGAGGCTGCTGCAGCTGCTAAATAGTTGTTCATTCAATATTATCAGAACAACAATTTTATTTTTAAAACGCCGGCTTAGTCCGGCGTTTTTTTATTTAGCTAAGTATCAAAAAAATCGTTAGTCTAAATTCGTTAATCTTTGTGAAGTAATTTTGCATTTATTGCAACCACAATTGTACTTACGCTCATCAGAACAGCTCCGGCTGCAGGACTTAATAATATTCCATAATTATACAAAACACCCGCAGCAAGTGGAAGAGCAACAACATTGTAACCGGTGGCCCAAACAAGGTTCTGTATCATTTTCCGATAAGTAGCCTTACCAAAAAGAATGAGATTCGCAATGTCTTTCGGATTACTATTCACTAGGATGATGCCTGCTGTCTCTGCTGCAATATCGCTTCCGCTTCCAACAGCGATACCTACATCTGCCTGTGCTAAAGCCGGAGCATCGTTTACGCCATCGCCAGTCATTGCCACGAATTCTCCTTTGCTTTGCAGTTCTTTTATCTTTTCCAATTTCTGATGAGGTAAAACTTCAGCAAAATAACCATCCATCTTTAATTCATCGCTTACGCTTTTTGCTACTATTGAGTTATCACCCGTAAGTAATATTGATTTGATTCCGTTTTCGTGAAGTGTTTTAATTGCATCAGTAGATTCAGGACGGATTTTATCTGCAAGTGCTATGTAACCGGCTAATTGATTATTGACGATGATAAACACAATGGTTTCTGCATTGGTTGTTGAATAATTCTCCGGTAATGCGATATTGTTTTCCTTGAGATATCCCGGACTAACAACTTTAATATTTTTACCATCTACTTCGGCTTCAACTCCTTTTCCGGTTATGGCTTTGAAATTATTTACTACAGGAATTGTGATTGTAAGTTCTTTTGCTTTTGCAATGATTCCTGTTGCAATCGGATGTTCAGAATTTTGTTCTAATCCTGCGGCAATGCGTATGAGTTCCATTTCATCAAAAGAAGATTGTAAAGATTTTGTTCTTGCAACTTCAAACTTTCCATAAGTCAGAGTTCCTGTTTTGTCAAAAATGATGGTTGTAATTTTTCTTGCATTCTCAAAAGCTGTTCTATTCTTAATGAGCAATCCACTTTTAGCTGAAATAGAGGTTGAGATTGCAACTACCAATGGAACTGCAAGACCCAAAGCATGTGGACAACAAATAACAATTACCGTTACCATTCTTTCTAACGCAAACACAATCGGTTGCTTTGCAATCAACCACCAAAAAAAGAATGTGGTAAAGCCTGAGACTAATGCAACGATAGTAAGAATACGAGCTGCTTTGTCGGCAAGGAGTTGTGTTTTGGATTTTGATTTTTGTGCATCATTAACCAGCTTAATCACTCTTGCCAAATAGGAGTCTTTCGATGAATGACTGACAGTTACTTTTAACGAACCGTTACCATTAATTGAACCTGCTATTACCTTTTCTCCTTTTAACTTCTTAACTGGAACGGATTCTCCTGTAAGCATCGATTCGTTCAGGTAACTTTCGCCATCTGAAATAATTCCATCTGCAGCTACTTTCTCGCCTGGTTTAATCAAAATAATATCACCCTCCTTTAGCGAATCGGTCTTTACTTCATGAATCATCTCACCCATTACCATGTGAGCATCCGAGGGCATTAGCTGGACCAACATTTCTAATTCTCTCGATGCACCGGCAACGGATTTCATTTCAATCCAGTGCCCCAATAACATAATTAAAATTAAGGTACAGAGTTCCCAAAAGAAATCCATTCCCTGTAAACCAAAAACAGTTGCAACACTGTAAGCATACGCTACAGTAATTGCAACTGCAATCAGAGTCATCATCCCTAATGCCTTTTGTTTGATTTCACCAGCAATACCTTTTAAAAATGGGGAACCACCATAAAAAAATACAACCGTTGAAAGTGCAAATAGTAGATAGGTTGACCCATTGAATAAAATATTAAAATGAAACCATTGCTGAATCATTGGCGAAAGTAACATGACAGGAATGGTGATGACAAGCGTCACGTAAAATCTACGCTTGAAATCATCAATCATCATTTTATGATGGTCGTGCCCCGCCATTCCCATAGGTATATTGGCATGTTGCATTTTTGCATGCTCCTCCTTGGTCATATCCATTTTTCAGGCTCCAAATTAAATTATTTCCTTTCAACTAAATCCATACCGCATTTAGGACAATTCCCCGGTTTATCGCTTGTAACTTCAGGATGCATCGAACAAGTGTAAGTCATTGCCATCTTCTGATTAGAGCCTTTTTTAACAGTTGAAGATTTTTTATCATTACGCATCATTGAACAATTATCCATCTTTCCACTCATGTCCATACATTCCCCTTCTTGCATCTTCATTTTTTTTCCGTCTTTCATAATACATTCACCATTCATCATACACTTAGTACCATTTTTCATAGTCATGTCCTTCTCCATCGGCATCATTTTGCCGGACTTCATTTGCATCATTTTACCATCTTTCATCATGCAACAATCCTTCATTGTTCCACCATCAGTTTTAGTTTGTGCAGAAGAATTACTTACTGTAAATAATACTACCAACATAAGCATAGAAGCAATCATTGGAGCAATCATTTTTTTGTTTTTCATTTTTTTTAATTTATTGAATTTAAAATTTCTTCAGTTGCGCTGTTGCCCGGTTTTGTATTTTCACAAATTAGATATCTTATGCCGAAAAATCTTACACAATTTCGGGATTAACTTGCATGATTCACATAGTGTTAAGGTTAGAACGGCATTGAAATAAGGTCGTATGATTTACATTCCTTTGTCATAATTATTGATTTTTTGATTTTTCGATTTTATTTTTTTTCTAAACTCATAAATTGACAGGCAAATGGCACCGGCTGAAATAGGGAAAAGCCAATCAATTGCAAGTAAAGGCGAAGTATGAAAGTAAAGATTGAATGCCGGTACATATACAATAAGCAGAATGCAGGTAATAGAAAACAAAAATGCCAGAAGTAGATTTCTGTTAGAGAATAAATATTTTCCTAAAGCTGGTCCATAAGTCCTTCTCGAAAGAAGATTGGCGTATTGCCCAAAGATTATAGAAATAAAAGTAACAGTAATTGACTTTTCATAATGGTTGGAAAGATGATGGTCATGGAAATACTCTGCTATAAATGCACCGTAGGCAGCAAGTCCCATTACCGTTCCGGAGAAAACAATTCCCTTCATGGTATCCTTTGTCAGAATTTTGTCCTTCGGATTTCTTGGAGGGTTTTCCATTATAGTTTTTTCTGGCGGGTCATAAGTCAACATGATTAATGGAAACATTTCGCCAACCATATCTATTAATAAAATCTGAACCGCTAATATGGGAGTAGCTACACCTAAGAAAGCTCCAATAAATCCAAACAATACACAGGTTAGTTCCGCAACGTTAGAAGAAAGATTTGTCTTGATTGTCTTTTCGAGGTTCCTGAAAATTGTCCTTCCTTCCTTTACAGCAACTACAATGGTTGAAAAATTGTCATCAAGTAAAATCATATTAGCGGCTTCCTGCGCGACTTTGGAACCACTCTTTCCCATTGCAATCCCGATATCTGCTCTCTTTAAACTTAATGTATCGTTTACTCCATCACCTGTCACTGCAACAATTTCACCTTGCTTCATCAACACGTCTACAATACGGAATTTATCATCAGGAGAAACTCTTGAAAATATTAGCGCCCTGTTTTTAAACACGTCTTTCATTTGTTCATCAGTCATCGATTGCAAGGCCGTTCCATTGATTACTACAGGAAATTCATTGCCCTCATTCATTAAGCCGATGCTCTTCGAAATTGCTTTTGCTGTTACTTCATTATCGCCTGTTATCATAAACACTTTCATGTGTGCTTTGAAGACAGAATTAATTGCGGATTTTACTTCCTCATGAGGCGGGTCAAGCATGGTAACAAAACCAGCAAAAGTTAAATCCTGTTCAGCATCGTCAATAGTATAATCGTTTTTATTTTCGAGGTCCTTATATGCGATGGCAATAACACGAAGCGCATTTTCCGAAAATGCTGCAGACATAGACTGAATTTGTTGTCTTTGCGCATCTGTCAATTCATTTACATTTCCGTTGGATATTATTTTTGTTGAAGCAGCCAATATAGATTCTATCGAACCCTTTACAGAGGAAATGATTTTATTTTGATGTGTCCTTATAATAGCAGCTCGTTTTCTAAATGAATCGAACCCAAATGCCTTCACTAAAGGATAATCCTTTTCAATTTCTTCAATTGTAAATCCAGCCTTCATCGCAAGAGTCGCAAAGGAAGCTTCCGTTGGGTCGCCTATTGAATGCCATGATAAATGAAACTTATCCGGCTGGCCAATCTTTCCTGTGGATGAAAGAAAACCAGAAAGAAAAAATATTTTTAAATCACCCAATGAATCTTTTGTAAAAACTTCACCCTGTTCTCCTGAAATACTTCCCACTGGCTCATAACCCAAACCAGAAACAGAAAATGATTTTCCATTGAAATAACAACCGGTAATTGTCATTTCATTCTTTGTGATAGTTCCTGTTTTATCAGAAGCAATTACTGTAGCTGAACCTAATGTTTGAGCCGATGCAATTTTTTTTACAATTGCATTTCTTTTTGCCAATCTTCCAACAGCCAGTGCAAGTGCCATAGAAATTTGAGCAGGCAATCCCTCAGGAACCATTGCCGCTGCAACGCTTACAGCAAAAACAAGAGCTAAAGCAATTGAATCATTCAGCAACAATCGTGTTCCAAATAAACAGGCACCAATTATTAAGGTTGCATATGTAAGTTTTTTTGCAACATCAGCAATCTCCGTTTGGACCGGAGCATCAGTTGATTTGATTTTTTGAGATGATGAACTTATTTTTCCAATTTCGGTCTGGCTTCCGGTTGCATATACTATTCCTGTCGCTTCTCCTCGTGCAACCGTTGTTCCCATATAAATACAATTCTTTATATCCGCAAAAGCCAAAGCTATATCCGAAGCGAACAAATGGTTCTTTTCAGAAGGTAACGACTCTCCTGTAAGTATAAATTCATTTACCGAAAAACCGTTTGAATGAACCAAACGAATATCTGCAGGAATGCCTTCGCCTTCATATAATTTTACAATATCACCAGGCACAAGTTCTTCAGCAATAATTTCAATTGTTTTACCGTCCCTGATAACATTGCATTTATTTACAACTAACTTTTTAAGCGATGCAAGAATATTTTCTGATTTCCATTCCTGGTAAAAGCCAATCAGAGCATTTAATATGACGATGACTAAAAGAATGGAGCCGTCACGAGGTTGACCTAAATAATACGATACTGATGCTGCAACAATCAAAATAATAACAAGCGGACTTGTGAACTGACTTAAAAGAATTTTTAAAACACTTCGTGAATTGATTACTTTTAGAAGATTGCCACCATATTTCTTCCTTGCCATCTCAATAGCTTTTTCCTCAAGCCCACGTTCGGCATTGCTGTTGAATTGCTTGATTATGTCATCTACTGTCTGGTTGTAAAATCCCATCAGCTAAATGATTTTTCAAGATTCGTTTTCGTATCATTAAGGTTACTATTTAAACACCAGTTGCAATACCACTTTGCAAATAGGAAAGAAAGGATTTTAAAATACCATTCCTTGGGCGGGAGATAACTGATTGAAATTTTTGCCTTTGCGTTTCTTCCTGAAGAAGTTATTTCAAACCACATTCGATACCAGGACATGATGATAATTTTTGCATCACCTATTATTTCCCACTCTTTCAATGCCTGAGGTTGCCACTTGGTAACTTCTTCACTGAAATCCATTGTCATTCCCATCATTTTACCGTACCAGCGATATTTTGCGCCAATCCCCGTAGGATTAGTTGAAAGTTGTTCAAGATTTAATTTACTTCCCATCATCATTATAGAACTTTCACTCATGTGCATTCCTGTTTTGGAAAAATCATCCATCTGAGAAAATACTTTTTCAGGAGAGGAATTAATAATTATTTCTTTTTGATATGTTTTCATCGATAGCTCTTGTTAGAGGTTATTCAATATAAAATCTACTCGTTCCTCCGGAGAAAGTACAGGAACTTTTATGATTGGAAACGGCAGCGATTCGTATACCTCAATAAGTAGTGAATGAATTTTCTTCTGTGCAACAGCATCTTCATTTCGGGCATAATCCTTCACCAATGGAAGACAATCAAGAATAAATATTTTTTTATATGAAACAGTCTTCAATGCTTTCGTTAATTTTCCATCTTCCGGCAGATTTAAAAATCGATAGTAAGCAAGTGCATCAGGAATGGCCCTGTCAAGAAATACCAGAACATCAGGCGCAATTTCACTCTCTTGCTCAATTTGCATTTCCAATACTCCCAATTGAAATTCACTTTGATTTTTTCTAACCTCTTCAACAGTTTTCCCTTTCAGCCGTTGTGTATCAAGATAATGTCTTGCATGTTCAATTGTGGTTATGTATCCTCTATCCTTAAGCAAATTAACTGTGGTCGTTTTACCGGAGCTTGGTCCACCAGTGATGACATACCAATTTGTTTGAACTTTAATCATGGTTGTTTCTCTTTCAATTGCGCCTCGCTCAAATGCCGGTATGCATTTTCTACCATCACAATTCCATCATCCACAATAACACCGATTGCTAATGCAATTCCTGTTAGTGACATAATGTTTGAAGAAAAACCAAGTGCATTTAATAAGATGAAAGCCGATGCCACAGAAATCGGAATCTGAATAAGAATGATGATTGCGCTGCGCCAATGAAAAAGAAAAATCAAAATAATAATTGAAACACTGATGAATACTTCCAGTAATGTTTCCTTTACTGAACCGATTGCTTCCTCAATCAATCCACTCCTGTCATAGTCAATATTAATCTTAATGCCTTCAGGTAATCCTTTTTGCACCTCTTCCATTTTTGTTTTAACAGCACGGATGACAGCATCTGCATTTTCACCATATCGCATAACTACAATGCCTCCAACTTTTTCTCCTTCTCCATTCTCATCAAAAATTCCATAGCGAATGTCGCCACCCATTTGTACTGTGCCTACATCCTTTATTCGGATAGGTACATTATTCGAATTACTAATAGCAATGTTTTCAATTTCACCGATTGATTTGATGTAACCCAATCCACGCACGATGTATGACTTATCACTCATTTCAAACTTCCTCCCACCAACATCATTGTTATTTGACTTCACAGCTTTCAATAAATCCATCATGGAAAGACTATAAAAATTCAATTTAACAGGGTCGATGATTACCTGGTACTGCTTTTGAAATCCACCGAAAGAGGCAACTTCACTAACACCGGGAACCGTTTGTAAAGCAAACTTAATATACCAATCCTGCAAGGCACGTTGTTCTCCCAGGTCATATCCTTTCGCATCCAAAGAATACCAAAAGATATGTCCTACACCAGTTCCATCAGGACCAAGAGTAGGAGAAATGCCTTCAGGTAAAAGCTTCTGTGCAAAATTCAATCGTTCTGCTACTCTCGTTCTTGCCCAATAAATGTCAGCATTATCTTCAAACACAAGATAGACGAAACTCATTCCAAACATAGATGCACCCCGAATGTTTTTCAATTTCGGAATGCCTTGGAGATTTGCTACAAGCGGATAAGTTACCTGGTCTTCTATCACCTGAGGACTGCGACCCATCCACTCTGTAAAAACAATTACCTGGTTTTCTGAAAGGTCAGGGATTGCATCCACCGGATTGTGCTGAACTTCATATAAGCCCCATCCTAACATACTGACTGCAATAAGCAACACGATAAAGCGATTACGTAATGAAAAAGAAATGAGTAGTTCGACCATTGTAGTAAGAATTATTGTTTCCTTATTTCAGATAAATCCATTCCACACTTAGGGCAACTGCCTGGTTTATCAGAAAGTACTTCCTTGTCCATAACACATTGGTAAAATGTTTCATCACTTTTTAATTTTGTTGTGTCAAGTTCGAAGGTTTGCATAGTGTTTACAGTTTGTGTATTTCTGGTGTCATTTGATTTTGCTTGTTCATTTTTGTTTGTCGAATTCTTACATGCACCCAATATCAAAGCAAGAATTCCTGCTGAAATAATAATTGTTCTTTTCATTTGTCCTTTTTATAATTTAAATTTTACATTTTCATTCCCGGCGTATCTGAATGACCTTCCATCGGATTTGCCCCTTTCTTAAAGACATATTCACTATTTAGCAAGTATGCGCCTGTTACAACTACAATGTCACCTTCTTTTAATCCATTAACTATTTCAATTTGGCGACTGTTTTGAATTCCGACAGTTACCATTTTGTTTTCAAACACACCTTCTTTATTCCACAACCACACATTTGCCCCCTTGCTGTCCTGAATAATTGCATCCATGGGCAGAACTAACGATTTCTTCATTTCAGTTTGGAGTGTGATATTGGCAAGCATACCGGGTTTTATTTGCTGAGAAGGATTGGTAATTTGAAACCGTGCTACTATGAAACGTTCCGGCGATTGAACTTGTGGGTCAATAAAAATAACTTTGCCTGAAAAGTTTTTTTCACTTGCAGATGGGAAAGTAAAATTGGCTTCTGTTCCTGTTTTTAAATAAGACAAATATGGCAGATATACTTGCGCTTCAACCCATAAAGAATTTAAAGAAGCTAATCGAAATAGTGTTGTACCGGTTGATACATAATTTCCTTCCGCAAAAGTTATTTCACTAACAAAACCATCAGTTGATGCATAAACAGGAACAGTTTGCAAAACCGCTTTGGAAATGTTGAGCTGATTGATTTGGGATTCACTCATGCCGTACAACAACAATTTATTTTTTGCTGCCTCGGTGAAGTTGTTTGAACTTCCGGCATCTTGAATTGATAGAATGTATTCTTGCTGAGCTGCATTTAAATCTTCACTATAGATTTCATAGAGCAACTGTCCTTTGCTAATATAGTCTCCAACATTTTTTACTGCTAATTTGTCAATTCTTCCCTGCACCCTCGCACTGATTGCATCGGAAAGGTTTTGGTCAACAGTTACTTTTCCTGTAAGTGAAACTTCCTTCGCCAATACCTTCATCCGAAGTGTATCAAAAGTGATGTTGCCCAATTTGATTTGCTGCGCGCTTAGTTTTATTTGTCCGGCTTTGAGATTATTCTTTTTTACTTTAATCAATTTCATGTGACATATAGGACAATTCCCTGCTTTATTTTCAATTACCTGAGGGTCCATTGAGCAGGTATAATATTCATCAGGTCCTGCCATTTCTGAATGACTACTATTCTTGCTGCAAGACGTAATTAGCAATAGGCAATAGGCAATGGGCAATAAGCAACGTACAATGGCCAATAAGCAATTGGCAATTGGCAATTGACAATTGGCAACTGGCAAATATTTTTTGTATATTTTATTAAAATAAATTGTTCTCATTTATACTTCTCTGGATTATTTATCATGTGATTTATCAATCTTCCGACTTCTTCCGATTGATTCAATAGCTCTTCATATTTTACTTTTGAAATGTATTTACAAGCTAAAGAAAACTCAAGCCAAGTTTGTGTCTCGCAGTTTTCCATATCCGCATCGGATACTTTTGAAACGAAATGGGCAGGATACATTCTCTTTCTGAACGATTCAGACAAATTCGTGCACACACTTCTACTCGACTAAACTTTTGTATCCCTTATATTCTTCGCTGCCATTACTCTTGATAATTTAATTTAATTTTTTGTTCATTCCCCTTTTCTATTTTCTAATTGCTAATTGCCTCTTGCTAATTGCCTATTGCCTATTGCTCATTGCCTTCTGTTTCAATAAAACTTTCACTATCTACCATGAATTGAGCATTCGCTGCCACGGATTCATCTCCGGTTAATCCTGAAATTATTTGAATCAATGAATCAGATACAATTCCGGTTTGAATAATCTTTGATTTGTAATGATTTCCCGTTTTGAGAAATACAATTTGTTTCCGGCCTAAATTCACCACGGCATTTCTTGGCAACCACAATCCTTTTATTTCATCGGGAGCTATCCTTGCAGAAAGCAGCGTTCCTATTTTTAAATGAAGATCTTTTGCATTCTGTAAATACACTCTTGCTTTGATAGCAAAAGTATTTTGATCGGTTACAGGTTCAATGTAATCGATAGTTGCTGAAAATACATTCGTTGGATTTGTTTCTACTGTGATTGAAACCTTATCGCCAATTTTAATCAAGGATGCATCCTTGGGAAAAATATTAAGCATTGCCCAAACCTTGTCTATGTCGTAAACCGAAAAAACAGCCTGACCGTTTTGAACATACATTCCTTCTTTTAAGGTGAGTCCTGCTGATTGCGAGGATGATAGGCTTTCAATTTGCACTTGTGGGGAAGAAGTTTTTGTATCGCTCATTCCTGAATTCATTCCATTATTCATTGATGATTCAGAAGATGCAACACCACTTCCAATTCCTATATCATGAATATGCCCGCTATAGGGGCTGTATATCGGTACTGGATTAAGAGGTTCTTGTGTTGATTCAATTTGCTTAAGTTGCTCCACAGTAAAGCCAAGTAACAGCAATTTTTGTTTGATTGAATTAATAAGTGCCACATCCTTTGAAGGATCCTTTAATATATAAATTAAATTCTGTTGCTCGGTTAAAATTTCAGGACTATAAATATCCATAATGCGCTGACCTTTATTAATAGCTTCAAAGTTGAACCGTACATATAATTTTTCGATTCTTCCACTGAAACGTGCGCTGATGTTGTTAAGCAAACGAGGGTCATAAGCAATTACTCCTGTTGCATTTAATATCGGAGTGATTGATTTTTTTATTGGTGAAATAGTTTTCACATCACTGAACACAGTTTGATTTGTTGGCTGTGCCAGACCATCCAACTCACTTGTTATGTTTGTTGGAATATGTTGGTGTTTATCTATTTGATTACAGGATGCAAAATAGTAACAGCCAACAAACAAAATGCAATAAGTAAAAGGCAAAATGCAATTGGCAATCGGCAATCGGCAACTAACAGCTGATAATTGCCAATTGACTATTGTCAATTGACTAACGTATTTCCATTTCCTTTTCATATTCAACTTGCAATTTTAGAAGTGCATTTATCTTATCCAGCTCATTCATTTTTGCCATACGGTACATTTTTAATCCATCCAGCACTACAAAAAGACTTTCAGTGTTTTGTTCGTATGCAATTATTGAAGTCAGATAACTTTTGATATATGTTGGAATAATATTATCATAATAATTCGCCAACTGCTGCTTTGTAGATTTAATTTGTGCAAGAAGAGATGATATCATTCCTGCAGTTTCATTAAGTAGTGATTGTCTTTGAAAGTTAATGGCTTTATTGGTGTTTTCTAATCCATTGATGTTCGATTTATATTCCTTGGATGACCAGGGAGCAATTGGAATTGTAATCATTCCCATTGCGGAATATTGATTGGGCATTTCACCCAATGATTTCATGTGGCTAAGCGAAATACCGAAATCAGGTAGCCGTTTTGATTTTTCGTATTGCTGCTGGAGCTTTACTAGGGCGAGGCTTGCATCAAATTTTTTTATATCACTACGAGATGATGATATCAATGCCGTATCCAATATTTGAAGTTCGTAATTGTAAGATGGAAAGGTGGTATCGATATCAAACACAAATGATTTATCCAGATTCATCAGAGTATTTAGTTCAACATTCTTCATTTTAATGTCCCCTAAAATCATTGTTCCCATGTTACGCAATTCATACAAATCCGCTTGTGATTTATAAATGTTATTGAGCTTCTCTTTGTTGTAGGTATAGCGAATTTGTGCCACCTTAACGATATAATTCAATAGCGAATCGATTTGTACCAAGACATCATATTTCTTTTTCAGGACAATCCATTCGTAATAATTCTGCTTTGCCATTGCAAACATTTCATTCTTCTTTGCCTCTTTTCCATTTTGTTCAACCGAAATCATGCCCCGCATATAATTGTAATTGGCATTTTGTTTAGTAGGATTTGGAATCATCTGTTCACCGGTAATCATCCACATCCCCCCCTGAAAATTTTTGTATGGAATTTGCCAAGGACCCGTGGAAAGTGAGGGAGGCATCCAGCTTTTTGCCATTAGTGAATAATTGTTTACTGCATTTATCTCCTCGTCGTACATTTTGAGCATAAGGTTATTTCTTTCAATCTGTACCAATACCGAATCAAGTGTAAGCACTTGCGAAAAGCAATGGGCAATGGGCAATAGGCAATAGGCAACTAGCAATAGGCAACAAGCAATAGGCAATGGGCAATGGGCAATTCGTTTATTGCTCATTGCTATTTGCTTACTGCTAATTGCTAATTCCTTAATATATTTAACTTTCTTCATTTATTCCCGGCAGAATTATTTTTCCATGTTTTTTCAATTCTCTTTCCTTTATCATTTCATAAATAACTGGAGTTACCAACAAAACATAAATTGTAGAAGTGATAACACCTCCAATTAATGGAATGGTGATTGGCAGCATTACATCGCTGCCAGTTCCAGTTGACCAGAGTATGGGTACTAATCCAAAGAGTGAAACTGAAACGGTCATTAGTTTTGGTCGTAATCGTTGCACCGCACCATCCATAATGTACTTGCGCAAATCATCTTTAGTAATAGTTGATGATGAATTGCCTTTGTCTTTCACTAATTTCTCCATGTATTCATTAAGATAAATCACCATAAGCATAGCGGTTTCAACTGCCACACCAAACAGGGCGATGAAACCAACGGCTACAGCTACGGATAAATTCACCCCATAGAAATAAACCATATACACTCCACCTATCAATGCAAATGGTACGGTTATTAAAATGAATAATGCTTCTTTCAATGATTTGAATGTGAAATAGAGTACCATGAAAATGATTAGGAGAACGATTGGCATTATCAACCTCAGTGTTTTATTTGCACGAATCTGATTCTCCCATTGCCCACTCCATTCAAGGTTATAACCCTTGGGGAGTTTTGAAAACAAATTATTCAATTTTTCCTGTGCTTCTTTCACGGTACTTCCTAAATCCCGGTCACGCACATTGAACAAAACCGTTCCTCGCAGCATGGCATTTTCTGAATTTATCATTGGAGGACCTTCTGAGATTTTTACATCAGCTACAACGGATAGTGGAATAGTTCCGTAGTTAATCGTCTTCACAGGAATCTGACGAATGGCTTCCAGGCTATTCCTGTAATCCTGCGCAAATCGGGCATTAACGGTGAAGCGCTCTCTTCCTTCAATCGTTGTAGTGAGATTCATTCCGCCCAAAGCAGTTTCAACATACATGTTTACATCATCTACACTCAAACCGTATTTCCCTATTTCGTCTTTCTTTATTGTAATGTCAACGTATCTGCCACCGGTTATGGGTTCAACATATAAATCTTTGATTCCATTAATTCCCTGTAATTCATTTTTCATTCGTGTAGCAAGCGCATAAATTGAATCCAGATTCTGCCCATAAATTTTCAGTCCCACATCAGTTCTAATTCCTGTTGAAAGCATGTTGATACGATTGATGATGGGCTGAGTGAACCCATTTACCACACCTGGTATTTGCAGCTTTGCATTTAGTTCGTTGATGATATCGTCTTTCGTAATGCCGGCTCTCCACTCCGACTTAGGTTTTAACAGAATGATTGTTTCAATCATACTGATGGGTGAATTGTCGGTGGCTGTATTCGCTCTACCAGCTTTTCCAAGTACATTGTGTACTTCAGGAACAGACTTGATAATTTTATCCTGCACCTGCAAAATGCGTTTGACTTCGGAGTTTGAAACATCGGGAAGTGTTACAGGCATAAAAAGAATAGAACCCTCGTCTAATGGAGGCATGAACTCCGAACCCATTTGATGCATCATAAAACCACCCACGATAAGAGCTATCAGGTTTATCGTCAGAACAGTTTTTCTCCAATGCAGACACCATGAAATTATCGGAGTATAAATTCTTTCTAATGTTCTGGTCACCGGATTTGCATTCTCAGGCTTCAGTTTTCCTTTCAGAAAAAATGAAATTAAAACCGGTGCAAGTGTGATGGCAAGAAATGCATCGATGATAAGGATAAAGGTTTTTGTCCATGCTAATGGATGGAATAGTTTTCCTTCAATGCCCGTGAGCAAAAACACAGGTAGAAATGAAGTGATTACTACTATCGTTGAGTAAAACACCCCCGGTCCAACCTGTTTGGAGGATTTCTCAATTATTTTAAGTCGTTCTTTATTATCCATTTATATCGACTGAAATTTTCCTTTCGATTAACTACTATTACTTTGTAATTATTAATTGATTTAAATTGGAATAAATACACTTCAAGCTGTCATTCAAAAGAATGCAGCGGCACAAGCAATTACTTCTACGATCAAATACGGAAAATACGGTTAGTCAAATAAACAGGTTGCTTACATTTAAAGGGTGGTGCATGATAATTTGAAAAATCAAAAAATCCAAACTGTGCAAAACAAGGCTTGTTAATTGAAATTAATGTTTGAGTTGAAAGAAGCTTAAAGTTTAACGGATGAGGAGTAATTGTACTCTTAGAAGATTTCTGTGCATCAACAATCTTTACGGATAGGTGGATATCTTTACAGCAATCGAACGGCATGTCTACCCCACAAGGACATTTGCTCTTGTGCAATGCATTTACCGATATTACTTTTATTTTTTTACCACACTTATGCAGATCAAGTGAAATTCCAACGGCAGGAATCAAATAAAGTATAGAGAATAATATGACGGTAAATCTTTTCAATGCTATTTCTTGGTATTCCAAAGGTAGTTGTTTAATATTATAAAAAAGGTGAGACAATAGATTTGAAATTTACTTGTTCTCCGTATCATCTCAAATCAGAAAGACTCGATTGGATTGGAAAAAGTTTATTCAAAGGATACCATTTAATCTGCAAATCTTCATTATTTCATTATTTTCAATCGATGTAAAACAAAAAAGCCGATTGGAATATATTATTAACTAAAAGCAAAAAACCCATTGAATATCAATGGGTTAAATTGTTAAGTTGACCTACTAGGGCTCGAACCTAGACTCTTCTGAACCAAAATCAGACGTGTTGCCAGTTACACCATAGGTCATTTTGAGGACGGCAAAAATAGAAAGAATTAGCTAATTTGCCAATTAGATGGTAAGCTAATTTCTTTTGGCAATCAGGTAGATATCCCAGCAGTCATCCAATTTATCTGTTTGTACAAAAAAATCAGCGGTTGTAATATCGGTTGTTTGGTCAACTTTTTCCTTTAGTTTATTCCGCATCAGACTGGTAATCCAGTTATAAGGCTTTGATAGCCATGCTGAAGGAAGCCAGCGATGCATTTTAAAGATATCAAAGCGCAATATCATCCGTACAAACTTGCCATTCTCTTCGTAATATTTATTGACTCTTTCATTGCCATTCAATCCGCATAATTCAAAGCTTTTCGTTAGTGAAGAAACTTCCTTTTCCATTTCAGCAAAGGTATACTCATGAATATGAAAAGGATTGCGTGCAAGTGATTTTTTAACGTTGGGTGTTGTAACAAGCAGGTTCCCACCCGGCTTTAAAACGCGAAGACATTCCTTTATAAATTCCTTACGTGGGTGAATGTGCTCAATGAACTGAAAAGCCGTTATTATGTCATAACTCTGATCTTCAAAAGGCAATGGAGGAATAACTGCATGCTGAAAGTCAAGGTTTACTATTCTTTTATAGTTCTTTCTATTTTCTTCTATGGTCGTTTTATCGTAATCAATCCCTGTTATCTGTGCTGCTGATCCTGCCATCAGAGCCGTTCCATATGCAAGTCCGCAACCAACATCCAAAACCTTTTTTCCCTGTATCAATGGCTTTGCAAACTCGTAAGCAAACTGACACCGCTGGTAGGTTACATTATTTGAATCGTCGTGATAGGCTCGCTCATGTGAACTCATATTGCTTTTTTAGGGATGCGAATTTATGCATTTATTGATTGATTAGCCTACTTAAAATTTATTGCTTTTAATTATTAAAAAAATTAATGATAGTATAAAAATTGATTTTTATACTATCAAACATATTATAGTTTATTGACTATTAGTAGTATACGAATTAACAGCTGATTCTTTAATCCAATAGCTACCTGATTAACGAATTATATGAAAACCCAAAACCAACCTTACCAAAATAAAAAAAGCCACCCTTTCGGATGGCCTTCACTTTTGATTATGTATGGGCTTTCTTAATGGCTGATTATGAGTCTTGCCGTTTTAATTTCTTTAAGATCGGCAAAGACCTTATAAAAATAAATTCCAGCGGGAAACTCATTCGTCCGAATGGCCAAAGGAACTAAAGGATTGTCAACATGTGTTGAATAAACCGTTTTTCCAGTAAGGTCATATAAAGAAAAACTGACATTCCCGGAACTGACATCTTTAAACTGAATATTTACAAACTCATTAGCGGGTAGCGGATACGTAGTAACGGTAGGCAATACGTTGAACTTATTGATGGAAGTAGGATTATTAACAGTTGAAGGAATCATCAGACTTAAATCAACAGAATACAATTGATTTCCTGTACCTGTGTTTTCATCAGTAATATATATTTCATTGTTGCTTGAAAAGCTGACACTTTCTTTCTGTGTCCAATTGCCTGCAATAGCAAGAAGGGTATGTTGTCCTCTGAAAAAATCAGCACCGGTGAAGTTTCTGAATAAATGCATTTGCATATAAGATAGCAGAATTACAGAAGAGCCGTCCGGACTAATGTCTGCAGATGTTATGCGATCACCTGTATAGAAGCTATCAACTAACGTTGCAGTATATGTCCCGGGGACATCGGGCAAAGAATACATTTTAGTGTATCCGATTGCAGAACCATTTGCTTTACTGAAAATGTAAAGTTGTCCCTGAAAATGAAAGAATGCTTCAGCATCAAAATTCATCCATGCAGAAGGAAAACTTGTTTGATCAGGGTAAGTAAATCGGATTTCTTCTGCTGTAACTGCATTACTATTAATTCCGGAAGGATAAGGTAGCCTGTATATACGAAGATTGGTGCGGCTATGTAGATTATTACCAAAATCACCTATAAACATGTAGTTTCTTGCAAAGTCATGAGTCATGTCTTCCCAATCAGTATTAATTGCATTGGAGACCGTTATTGTTTTAGTAACAGTACCATCATTAGCTATGCAGAATATTTCATTGGGATTTCCCGAATCATTTAAAGACCAAAAAGTAGAGTTTCCTGTATAATCAAGTGCTGAACTTTCAATCAGGCATGGTGACAGATTACCTTTTGTTATTGTATTCACGGAAATAGCAAAAGTTTGAGCTGTCAACATCATTAACATCAACAAAAACGACATGCTTGAAACCTTCTTGTATAAGTTCCTCATTAATTTTTTTTTAAATTACGTTTGATGAATTCTGAAACGAATCAGAGAAGCGAAAGTTAATCGCTTGATACTAAAATAATAAGAAGAATTTACACTAATATTACAGTGAAGACAAATTGCGTTTTTTAATCAAATACAAAATAAAACATCAAAATAACTGTTTTTAAGGTGCTAATTGAAATTGTCTTCAAATCCCTTCATTTCCAATACTAATTTCAATAATTTTTTACCTTCGCATCCACTCAATTTTATCCCGAATTATGAATTATCAACGAATAAATAACATTACCGGCTGGATAGTATTTCTCATTGCCTGTTTTACTTTTATATCTACCATTGAACCAACAGGAAGCTTTTGGGATTGCGGAGAATTTATTGCAACGGCACATAAGCTTGAAGTAGGACATCCGCCCGGTGCTCCATTATTTTTAATGCTTGCACGTGTTTTCATTCTTTTTGGTGGATCGGATGTTACCATGTATCCTGTAATGGTAAATATACTCTCTGCTTTAATGAGCGCTTTCACCGTTCTTTTCCTGTTCTGGACTATAACTGCACTTGCAAAGAAATTTGTCATTGGAAAAGAAGAAGGCACTACTGAAAAAATAATTGCCATTATGGGTGCCGGTATCGTGGGTGCTTTATCCTATACATTTTCAGATTCATTCTGGTTTTCAGCTGTAGAAGGGGAGGTTTATGCAAGCTCCTCCTTTTTCACAGCAATTGTATTCTGGGCAATATTAAAATGGGAAAATGTAGCTGATGAACCTCATAACCTGCGTTGGCTGATTTTGATTGCTTACCTCATGGGATTAAGTATTGGCGTCCACCTTTTGAACCTCTTAACAATTCCGGCCATAGCATTCGTTTATTATCTGCGCTTATACAAACCTACGACCAAAGGGATTATATATACATCTATCATTAGTGTTCTTGTGCTTGCTTTCATTCAATATGGAATAATCCTTGAAATGATCACATGGGCCGGATCAATTGATTTGTTTTTTGTAAATTCCCTGGGTATGCCTTTCGGTACAGGTATTATTATATATGGATTAATTATAATTTCTTTTCTTATATGGGGTATACGGTATTCAAAAGCTAAGAATAAACCTTTGATGAATACTGCATTTCTGTGTGTAATCTTTATACTTATAGGCTATTCTTCTTTTGCTCAAATTGTAATCCGTTCCAATGCAAATACTCCTCTTGATGAAAACAATCCGGAAAATGTATTCAGTTTTATTTCTTATTTGAAAAGAGAGCAATACGGTGAACGACCTCTTTTGTATGGACAAAATTACAATGCTAAAATCATAAACCAGGAAAATGGGGCTATGAATTATGCTCGTGTTAAAGGAGCGGAAAAATATGTAGAAGCCGGTTTTAAAATCGAGCCTGTTTACGAACCCGAAAAGTGTACTGTTTTTCCGCGTATGTGGAGCAGTCAACCAAACCATATTAATGAATATAAAAAGTATGCCAATATAAAGGGCGATCGTACTCCGTCATTCGGCGACAACTTTATGTTCTTTTTTACCTATCAGCTTGGAGAAATGTACTGGCGATATTTTATGTGGAATTTTGCCGGCAGACAAAACGATATACAAGGTCCGGGTGGAATAGTTCGCGGAAACTGGATGTCAGGTATTAAATTCATTGACGAAATGCGCCTTGGCCCTCAGGATAAAATTCCGCAAAGCCTACTTCAAAACAAAGCAAGAAATTTATTTTACATGCTCCCTTTTCTGCTCGGAATTATTGGATTGATTTACCATTATTCCAGGGACAAACACGATGCCTTGATTGTTATGATGCTATTCTTCTTTACAGGAATTGCCATTGTCATTTACCTGAATGGTACACCGCAGCAGCCGCGTGAAAGGGATTATGCTTATGCAGGTTCATATTATGCTTTTGCCATCTGGATTGGATTCAGTGTGCTTTCGCTCTATGAACTTTTAAAGAAAAAAATTTCCGGTACTACTGCAGCAATTGCTGTAACACTTCTTTGTCTTTTTGTTCCCGGAATGATGGCAAAAGCGGGTTGGAATGACCATAGTCGTGCTCACCGTTACACATCGCGTGATTTCGCTTCTGACTACCTGAATTCCTGCGAACGCAATGCAATCATTTTTACGAATGGTGATAACGATACCTTCCCTCTTTGGTATGCTCAGGAAGTTGAAAATATACGTACAGATGTTAGAGTAGTAAATTTAAGTCTACTTAACACTGACTGGTATATTGATCAGCTCAAGCGGAAATATTATGACTCTGAACCTATTGAACTTTCCTGGTCAACCGATAAATATAATCTCGGAAAAAGAGATTACATTCCTTTCTACGACCGCGGAATGAAAACAGCCGTTGAACTTAAAGAACTAATTGACTTTATGGGCAGCGATGACCCACAGGCAAAAGCACGCACGAACAGCGGTGAAGACATCAATTACTTCCCAACGAAAATGCTAAAATTCACTGTTAATCCGGAAGAAGTTTTAAAGAATGGTGTAGTTTCTCAAGAGAATGCCGACAAAATTGTTAAAACAATGGAGTGGTCCATTGAAAGCAATTACCTCATGAAAAACAGTCTTATAATTCTTAATATCATCGCTAACAATAAATGGAAGCGCCCGATATATTTTGCAACCACTGTGGGTTCTGAAAATTATCTTAACCTCGAATCTTATTTCCAGCTTGAAGGTCTTGCATACAGGTTAGTTCCCATTCGTACAGAAGCAAAAAACGAAATCGTTTCCGGCCGTGTTGAGACAGGACTAATGTATAATAACATCATGAATAAGTTCAAGTTTGGAAATATGAACGACGAACGTGTTTATCTGGATGAAAACAATATTCGAATGACAACCAATTTCAGAATAAACTTTTCACGCCTTGCCGAAGAACTTCTTAACGAAGGTCGTCGTGATTCGGCCATTAAAGTTTTGGATAAGTGTGTTTATGAAATGCCCGACAAAACAGTACCATACAATTATTTCATGTCCAGAATTGCTGAATTGTATTACCAGTCTGCCGGTGTATTAAACAGACCTGACTCTCTTCAGTCAAATGATACAGAGTTGAACAAGAAAAACGAACTGGTGTCAAAAGGAAATGCTATTTCACAGCGCCTTATGGAAATTTATGCCGACAACATGAATTATTATATAAGTCTCAAAGGGACAAAATATTATAAACTTGTTGAACCGGAAATGAACCAGGCAATGTATATTCTTCAGGCAACTACCAATATCCTTAAACAAACAAATCAAAAGGATCTTGCCGATAAAGCTGAAAAGCAATTTATGGAGATCGCTCAAAAAGCGGGAATGTAAATTGTTATTGCTTTTTGAACATATTTATCCTTCGTTAACATGGAAAATGGACCGTAAGGATAAAGTTCTGTATTTGACTTTTGATGATGGCCCTATTCCCGAAGTCACACCTTGGGTGCTAGAAACTTTAAACAAGTTTAATGCTAAAGCTACCTTTTTTTGCATTGGACAGAATGCAGAAAAATATCCTGAAATTTTAAAAAACATCCTTGATGCCGGGCATTCTGTAGGTAATCATACAATGCAACATTTAAACGGATGGAAAAGTTCTTGCAAGGAATATTCTCAAGATGTGATGGAGTGTAAAAAATTTATATACTCATCCCTTTTCCGGCCTCCCTATGGTAAAATTAAAATTTCTCAAGTGAGGGCTCTAAAAAAAGAATTCAAAATCATCATGTGGGATGTTTTAAGTAAAGATTATGACCGTTCCTTAAATGGTGATGCTTGCTTTGAACAAATTAAACGAAAAAGCAGGAATGGGTCTATCATTGTATTTCATGACAGCGTTAAAGCCGAAGAAAGGCTTCGTTTTGCTTTGCCGGAAACACTTAAATACTTCTCTCAATCCGGATTTGAATTTAAAGCGATTTCTCCAAGCTGATTCACCAATCGTTGATTTTGTAAGTATCTTTACTCCCTGATATGAAGACTCAGATTCTTTCTTCACCTTTTTGTAACAGCCTGACTGCTTACAGCCGCTTATTAACCCGGGAAGTTAATGTCGGCGGATTAATCATTGGTGGCAATTACCCAATTCGTATTCAATCGATGACAACCACCGATACAATGAATACAAAAGCAACTGTTGAACAGAGTATACGAATGATAGAAGCCGGTTGCGAGTTAGTACGCATCACTGCACCCAGTATAAACGAAGCCCGAAATCTTGAAGTTATAAAAAATGAATTGCACAAAAGAGGCTTCCGTGTTCCTATTGTGGCCGATATCCATTTCACTCCCAATGCTGCAGAAGCTGCTGCCCGAATTGTAGAAAAAGTAAGAGTTAATCCGGGAAACTATGCCGACAAGAAAAAATTCGAAACGATTGAATACAATGACGATACGTATTTATCGGAGTTGGAACGGATCCGGGAAAGATTTACTCCCCTTGTAAAAATATGCAAAGAGTATGGTACTGCTATGCGCATTGGTACCA
This sequence comes from Bacteroidota bacterium, assembly GCA_031417395.1. Taxonomy (GTDB): domain Bacteria; phylum Bacteroidota; class Bacteroidia; order AKYH767-A; family 2013-40CM-41-45; genus JADKIH01. The sequence continues at coordinate 60,074 of JANOVM010000061.1, forward strand.
ACCACGGTTCCCTGAGTGACCGCATACTGAGCCGTTATGGCGACACACCGTTGGGAATGGTAGAATCTGCTCTTGAATTTCTTCGCATTTGTGAAGATCATAGTTATTATAATATCGTTCTCTCTATGAAAGCCAGCAATACGCAGGTTATGGTGCAGGCATACAGACTTCTCATTAGCAAGATGCAGGAAAGAGGAATGAATTATCCTTTGCATCTGGGAGTAACCGAAGCAGGTGATGGAGAAGATGGAAGGATTAAATCTGCAGTTGGTATTGGTACATTACTGGAAGATGGGATTGGTGATACCATACGTGTTTCTTTAACAGAAGACCCTGAGTTTGAAATTCCCGTTGCACGTGCATTGGCTTCGCGTTATGTTCAAAGACAAAAATTACAAAAATCCATACCGGAACTTTCTCCACTATCAGTTTCAAACAACGAATATCATTGGTCGCCGTTTGAATACTCCAGAAGATCGTCAAAAAGTGTTTTAAACATTGGAGGCCATAAGGTGCCTGTTGTAATAGGCGACATCAGTCACGAAAAAAATATTACTCCGGACTCATTTTTACCTTTTGGCTATAAATATTCTCCCAAACTTGATAAGTGGAATTTATCGGATCAGGCTTGTGATTTTATTTTTACGGGCAACAGTATGCCCGAATTTGAAATCCCCGGCACGCTTGGTATCATTGTCAATGCAAAATCGTGGCAGAAAGAATTCATTCGTTGCTATCCATTGTTTGAAGTAAAAGATTTTTTAATTGCAACAAATAAATCATCTCAAATAAACTTTATACGTTTAAATATTTCTGATTTGTTTAATGCTGATTTTAAAAATTTAAAATTAGATCAATCCTGTGTATTAATTATTACAACCGGTAATGAACATGGAATGGCAGAACAAAGAAGGATGTTTTTTGAATTGATAAAGCAAAATTTATCTATTCCTGTAATTATAAAAAGGGATTATTCTTTTGATGATTCTGAAAAACTCGCTTTATGTGCTTCAACAGATGCCGGAGCATTATTTATCGATGGTTTGGGTGATGGTTTATGGATTGAAGCACCCAATTGTCCGAATGAAAAAGTAAACCGTATTGTTTTCGGAATACTGCAGGCATCACGTACACGCATATCAAAAACGGAATATATTAGCTGTCCCAGTTGCGGAAGAACATTGTTTGACCTCCAGGAAACTACAGCCAAAATCCGCGAGCGTACTGCACATTTGAAAGGTGTTAAGATAGGTATTATGGGATGTATCGTTAATGGCCCCGGTGAAATGGCTGATGCTGATTACGGCTATGTGGGTACGGGTATAGACAAAATCACCCTCTACAAAGGAAAAGAAGTCGTAAAACGAAACATTGATTCTGTTTTAGCAGTGGATGCATTAATCAATCTCATTAAAGAAAACGGCGACTGGAGAGAAAGCGTTGAATAATAATTATCAGAAAATATTTTTCGAGACTAGCATACTATTTCTTTTCTCCAATATACTTTTTCAGTGCATCAACATATTCTTCAAAAGCCGTAATTCCTTCTGCAGTAATTTTACAAGTAGTCAGCGGGTAGTTATCCCGAAAAGATTTTTTCACTTCAATATATCCTGCTTCAGTCAATTTGGTAATCTGCACACTTAGATTGCCGGCTGTGGCTTTTGTTTTTTCTTTTAAGAAAGAAAAATCCGCTTCTTTAACACTTATCAATAAGGACATTATTGCCAATCGCAGTTGTGAATGAAGCAGAGGATTTAACTCACTAAACATTTTTAGAGATCAGAATCATTTTAACTTTCAATTGATTGATTGTTCAACTTTTTAAATTTATTTTTTAGCATATGACCGGGAATAATGTATCCAAGCAATACAGCCAAAGCAAGAATCAGTAATTGCTGTTCAAATGGGAAGAAGAAAGAAACTATTCCCAAAATCCAATTTATGATTCCACCTGCAATCATGGGTCGAAATTTCAATGCACCTCCCGATACAAACAACCACATTCCGTAAACCAACATAACCATTGGATATGTTGCAAGACCAAGCTTACCCTGAAAAAATAAAACAACACACAAGGAAACAAGAAAAGAAATCATAACATATTTCATTACATCGTCGATGTAGGATTGTGTCCGCTGTTTCTTGTCCTGCTTGTAACCGTATACCATTGAAATTACTGCCCCAAGAGGCATTAATACAACCCACCCTATTCCCTGAATTTGAGGAGCAAAAAATAATAGAATATAGTTAACTGTACATGCAGCAAATACAAGCCATCCCCAGAGCAGAAAATAAAAGCTATCGTCTTCCAGATTTTCTTTTGCAGTGGTTATCATGCGTTGAATCGTATTAAGACTCTCTTCGTATGTCATGTTTTTTTCCGTTTCCATTATTTCATGTTTTTACATTGTTCAAGCATTTGCATGGCGCGTGCTTCGCCCCAATGCGGCATAATAGAAGATGTTGGTTTAAAGTTTTTAAACTTTTCAACAGATTGTTCGAGAACAGGCAAAGCATTATCTCTTCCTCCGCCATATTGTGCAGGCATATACATTAATGCCGTTCCCCGTATCAGGTAAGCGCGCGGGTTTTCTTTATCGTACTGTACTGCCTGACTATTATACATGGACGATTTCATGCCTAATTGTTGTCCACGCGTCATGGGATCGACGGAAATTTTCATGCCTGTAAGAAAAGCTTTCATGGCAAATATTTCAGAATTCTGCGGACTTAAAGAGTCAGCGCTTATCAGAAGAATTTCTGCTTTGTCATAATGCTCATCCTTTTTACTGTTCTCCTCTTGCCTCATGCCAATCATGGTATGACAATAAGCCTGGTAATAAAGCGGAAGCCATTCCTTTGGGTTTGCATTTCCGATTCTTTCAAAAGTATTGTTTGCATTCTGAAATGAAGCAGGTATTGTAGCCGAATCCAGGATGGCAATGTTTTTTTCCATAGCCTGGACATACTTTGCATCTTGTGAATAAACAGCAGATGCAAGTAAAAGAAGTAAATAAAAAATTGACTTTTTCATTGAATTGAGTTTTGGGTTAATATTTATAATATGAGTTAAACTTTTTCGATTTTATCAGTTAATTAAACTTATCTGAATCATCGGCCTGTGATCCAATATTTATGAAAACACCGGCAAAGATGAAGCGGGGTGGGGTTGGCCCGACCGGCATACGTCTGCTGCCATCGGATGAATAATAATAGGTATAGACATTCTCAATTCCCAATACATTTCCAATGGATAGAACCAGAACAGTGAAATTCTTTTTAATGGAAGTGAGGTAACTGAAATTCAAACTTAAATTATGATAATCTTTAGTACGATCGCCAAGGAAAACAGGGTTGTTCGGATTATAGTATGGGCGCCCTGTTGAATAAACATAGGTTAAACTTGGCGCGAGGCTGATCTTAGGAATAAAATATTTAATCACAAGACTTGCAGTATGCTTTGCTGAAAAAGTCGGCATAGTTTCAATTTGATAATCACGGAATATTCTCTTTGTGTCAAGAAAGGAATAGGAAATCCAAAAATCTGTTTTGGAAATCGTTTTTTTATCCCGATAGAAAAACTCAAATCCGGTTGCATAACCAAATCCTGAATTGTTTGCTGTACTATTAAAAGTTCTTACCAGGTCACTGTATTTCTTGTAAAAGGTTTCTACACGAAATGTCCGATAATCACTGATGTGTTGAAAATTCAAAATATAATGGGAAGCTTTCTCAAAATTGAAATCGAAAGAAGAATAACTAAGTAGATACTCTTTTTGCGGAGCCTGATAAAAATCGCCATATGCTAAAGAAAACTGATTGTACGCACCGGTTTTTAATGCAAGTGAAAGCCTTGGAGCTATATTTGTTTTATTTAAAATTTCAGAATTCTCAGCGCGCAGTCCTGCACGCGTAACGAGTTTTGGAGTAATATAAAAATCACCTTCAGCATAAATGGCTGCATAAGTTTCCTTAAATGCTAGTGAAAAGACCGGTAACCAATTTTTATCATACGGTTTTTGATATTCTCCTCCAAAACGAATAACGGAAAGCTCACCCAAAGTTCGCGACAATGTCAGCCTGGATTCAAAGAGATTGTTCTCATGTTTAATCGGATACTCATCAATCTGAATATTATCCTTATTGAAACTTAATGAAGCTGCAGTATAAAGTGTCCAGTTTTTAAATAATATTTCTTTATAACTAAGCGAAGAATAGAAGTTAAAATTGCCGAGATCAAACTCCTTTTGCTTTTCTAACAATGGATCCGTTGTATCAGGAAAGAATACATTTAATTTTGACCAGGTTGCGCTTGCAAAACTTTTAATAATTCCTCCTTTAGAGGTTTTATGTCTGATGCTGAAAGAAGCATTTTCTGAAAGTGGCGCTCTGTTCCAATCACGTTTTTGTTTTACAAGAGCAAAATAAGGAGCAAGATTAGTATAACCCACGTATACACCTACAGAGGTTTTTTTCCATAACCTGGTATGACCTGCACTGGCCCCTACACTCATCAAACCAATATTAGTTGATGTTTTATCAGGTAGATCCTGTGTTTCCAAAATCAATGTAGATGACATGGCTTGTCCATATTGAGCAGAATAGCCACCCGAACTGAAAGACGTTCCTTTGAAAAGAAAAGGAGAAAACCTGCCGCGTTGTGGAACATCAGGCACAGAAGAAAAATAGGGATTATCAACCAGTAAGCCGTCGATGAATGTTTTTGCTTCACTTGCATCACCGCCTCGTACATACAAACCTTCCTTTTCGCCGACAACTCCCGTACCCGGAAGTGTTTGTATTGCACCATAAATATCGCCGGCTGCACCTGCTGTTGTTACAATGTCAAGCGGTCTGAGCATGACCATCTTTTTTTCATCGCTAGCTTCAAAAGCACCGGCTGCAATAGTAACGGCCTTTAATTCACTGATTGCTTCTTTAAGAACCACTTTTACTTTTACTTCTGTATTGGAGAGAATAATTTTCTTTTCCCAATTCTGAAATCCAAGAAAACTAACTGTGAGAACTTGTTCTCCGGTTTCTGTTGTACTAAATGAAAAATTACCATCGTTGTCACTTGTCATTCCATCGTATGTGTCTTTTATAAAAACATTTGCACCGGGAATAACTCTGCCTTTTGTATCGACAATATTTCCACTGATGTTTGTCTGGGCTTTTGTGGATACGACTCCGATAGAAAATAAAAGAAGGATAAATAACCGTTTCATGAGTAATCAATTATTAACGGCACAAACATAAAGTAGTTTATTAAATAAACCAAAATATTTGTAAAATTTTTCTGATCTTCATTATTATTTTGAATATCAATTTATTATGCTTTGAATTGAAGGTAAAATTTAACTCCCTACTCGTTCTTCAACCCAAAAACCTCACTTGCAACCCATCCTTTTCCCCAGTTTTCTAATTCTTCAGCTGAAAATAATTTTTCATAGAAAATTCTTTTTTGAAAACGCGGAGGCAGATATTTCTGCCAGTTGGTTCCTCCTGTGGCTTTAATGTCTTCGGGATCCTTTTGCAAATAACGTACAGCAGATTTATAATGACTCAGAGGCCAGTTTACATTTACATTGACATCCAGCATTTTCATTGCTGCAAGAAGGTTACTATCCTTTTGTGAAGCTTCAGGAAGTTTAAGATATACCTGCCAGAGATTTGTTGTAATTTTTTCTTCTGCAAGTTTTATTAAAGAGTCTGAATACTTTTCTTCAAATTGCTGCAAGGTCAGTGTCTTTTTTCCGGTTGCCAATTCTGTTGCACCGGCTTTCCAGTAAATGAATTCAAACATTTCTTTTACTGAAGATTTTTCATTGTACTTCTCACGATGATCTTTAGCAACCAACCGAATAAAATCAGTAGAACAAATTTCTATCATTCTATATTGAGCACTCTGAAAACCGCTTGCCGGAAGAAGACTCATTCTGAATTTTAAGAACTGGTCTTGCTCCATGCCGGCAACCATAATTTCAAAAGATCTAACAAGGTTTTCGAAATACGAATTGATTCTATTTACTCTGGAAAGGAAAAATTTAAGATCAGGATTTACCCTTTCACTTAACTGTTCAAATTCACTCAGACAAAGTTTGAAATACAATTCTGTTATCTGATGGTAAATAATAAATATCTTTTCGTCCGGAAAACTTGTTTTCGGATTTTGAAGCGACAGCAGTGTGTCGACATGAACATAATCCCAATATGTCAGAAAATCGGCGTACAAAAGACCATCCAAATAAGAAGAAAGATCCTGACCCATGGCAGAATATTTCTTCTCCAGGTCTTCGATTTTTTTAGAGATTTCAGGTTTTAATTCCATGGGAGTAAGGTAAGCAATTTGGGAGAATACAATTTGAGAATTTGAGAATTTGAGAATTTGAGAATTTGAGAATTTGAGAAAAATATTCAAGAATTAAAATTAAAATTAAAATAATATACTAACTTGTGAAATATTAACAAATTAAATTAAATATTACAATGAAAAAACTCTACACACTATTTTTATTTACTTGTGCAACGCTCTTAAACGTGCATGGACAAAATATCCTTTCTTTCACCGTTACACCTTCTAACCCCAGCCCTGCCGACCCAATTATGGTTGTCGTAGAATGTGAATTTAGTACAGGATCTTGCGATGGTGTAGCCATGCTAAATGGAATAAACGGTAATGAAATTCAGGCAATAGGAAGTCATTGCGTAGGGATGCTTCAGGTTATCTGCGATGATAACGATACTATTATGTTACCGCCATTACCATCGGGTCAATATAATTTCATTTTTAACTTGCTTACCGGAAGCGGCTTTCCTTGCACACCCGGGTCAATACCTGTTATTGATTCTGTTACAATTACAGTTACCGGCACCAACGGCCTAGGTGAAATAAAAAATAATTCAATGTTCAACATAATGCCTAATCCAACATCGGGAAGTTTTGAAATAGGAAAAGAGATTAAAGAAAATTCATTACTGAAAGTTTTTTCACCGGTCGGAAAACTGGTGCAATCTCTTACGCTTAAACAATTTCAGACAAAAATTGATTTGACCTTAGCAGATGGAATTTATATGGTTTTAATTGAAAATAATAATGAAAGATATTATTCCAGATTACAGATAATAAATTGATTTATTTTATGCAACCGATGTTTTGTCCCTACGGGACGGTGCAATTTCGAAGTGCTGTGACAAGAGGTATAGATTGGTTAAGAAAGTTTAGCTTTTAAATATCTTAGTCACTACAAAATTTAATGATTAATCCACGGACAGTAATGATATAAAAAGAGGAGGTTGAAATTTATTTCAACCTCCTCTTTTTTTCTTTTGAGTATTAGATGCCGTTTAAAGCATATTCTGAAACGGCATTTTAGTTTTACTGTACAGCGGGTGGATTAGCAAGATTAGAAAAATCAACCAGGTCCATTTTTATGGAGCCTACTAATACATCTGTTTGTACGCGGACGGGTATTTTATTTTTATCGTCGCTTACCCAAATGGTCATGTCTTCTTTTTCTTTAAAGACTCTTCCTTCCTGAAGCATGGGACGAAGTTTGATGCAACGAAATGTTCCTTTTTTGCTTTTAATGGTTTCTCGTCCGACAAATTTTAAATTCATTGGGAATACCTCATCGTCAATATAACCGGTGATTGGAAAAATGTCTCCCTCTTTTGCATTGGAGAAGTCAATCGTACGGGCATAATAAAATGAAGATATAAGATCCTGAGTATTCTGAGGGATTTTTATAGTTTTCTTTTCACTCTTGGCTGAATCGGAATAATGATTAAAGCTTACATTCTGATTTATAATATAACCTCCTTCATTCACACGTCTAATAAAGTACCAGGGAATAATCGCTTGTTTGTCGACAATGCTTTCGTAACGATCGCGAACTTTAAAGAACCAGTTAAAAGCTCCAACTGACTTACCGCTGCCTATAAAATGGTAGCAATCACGGCCACCAAATTTCTGAATATCCTGTTGAACTTCCAGTGTGGCTTCACCGGCATCCAGAATTCCATAGTGTATTCTGAATGTTAAAACTTCTCCGGGTCGAAAAGCCTGATTATTTACAGTACGCAATTCATTTACCGTGCGTAGTTCACTAATAGTATCACCTTCCATTTTCTGGAAAGTGACTAAAAGAAATACTGATAATGCAATTATGTTTTTCATACCTATTGATACGCAATAATTATTCCAATGTCACCGAACTCCTTACGATTTGATATAATAAAGTTATGCCTTTTTAAAAAATAATCCACTCTTTAGATTGCCTAAAATGCAAAAGCGGCTGATTTACAACGTAAAACAACCGCTTTTTACTATATAATATTCGAAATTATCAGGAAAAATCGTCAGAATCTCTTTTTTCAGGACTTTCTTCTTCAATCTCCTTTTTCATTTCGTTTTCAAGAAAAATTGATTTTCTATCAGGGATGTCGAGATTATCTTCATCACGGACATCAATTTCCAATAAATTTTCATCTTCATCGCTTTCAATAGCATCTTCAATATTGTCAACTTCCAAGGAAACAACAGATTCCTCTAGTTCCTCTAGTTCCTCATTTTCTGTTGACTCTTCGTTTCGATTTGTTCTATCTTCTGAAGAATTGGACTCATTTTCCAAAAAAGCTCCCTCTGATTGTTGTCCGATTTCATTTTCCTCAGCTACCATATGTAAATCTTTAAGCTGAGGGAGATCTTTTACGGACTTAATTCCAAAGTAGTCCATAAATGAAGTGCTGGTTACATATAATACCGGTCTTCCGGGACCATCACTTTTACCTGAAATCTCAATAAGTTCCTTTTCAAGTAGTTTTTGAACGGCATAATCACAGCTCACACCACGAATATGCTCAACTTCTCCTTTCGAAACTGGCTGACGGTAAGCAATTATTGCCAGGGTTTCCATTTGAGAAACAGACAATTTCTTTTTGGCTTTGTGCTGAATAAGAGCACTTACGGCTGCATGATACTGTTTTTTGGTTAAAAACTGGAAGCCTTCGGAAATTTCAAGTAATTCAAATGAAAAATCCTCAGAAACATACTTTTCTTTTAATTCCTCTATTGCCTTTAGGATTTCTTCGTCTTCAACGTCCCAATCAAATGAAATTTTGAGGGAAGCGGCAATTTCTTCTAAAGAAATGCTTTGTTCCGAACAAAAAATCAAGGCTTCTATCTGCTGTTTTAATAACTCCATAATTCATTTACTATTCTGACGCGAATATTGAAATAATAAAGCCACTGTGCAAAAAAATTTGTTGACAGCGGTTGATAAGTTGGTCAATTGTTCAGTCCTTTTCTTTGAGTTTGTATTAAAATTAGAGTTGGCCGTTTGATGCTCAGGCAACTAAATTAAAGTTAAGGAAAAATATACTTTTAGGGGAAATTTATATTGCTAAATCTTTAGATAACAATATTGATAATTCTACCATGAACAACGATAATTTTCTTGGGAGATTGTCCATTCAGAAGCTTAGTGACCTCATCCATTTTAAGGAGACTTGTTTCAATATCTTCTTTACTTAAAGACAATGGAAGCGGCAGGTTTATTTTTGTTCTTCCATTTACGGAAACAGGGTAAGTAAAGGCGGATTCTATCAGATATTCTTCATTGAATTCCGGGAATACAGCTTTTGTAATACTATCAGCATGTCCAAGCATTTGCCATAGTTCTTCAGCAATATGCGGTGCATAAGGAGAAAGAATAATTGTTAGCGGTTCAAGAATTGCGTGTTTATTGCATTTCAAATCGGTAAGTTCATTTACACAGATCATAAAAGTGCTTACGGAAGTATTAAAAGAAAAACGTTCAATATCTTCCTTAACTTTTTTGATCGTCTTGTGAAGCACTTTTAATTCATCCTTTGTAGGAGACTCATTGGAAATGGAAATTACCGATTCAGCACCGTTTTGCTTATGGAATAATCTCCAGAGTTTGCGAATAAAATTAGATGTACCTGTAATACCATTTGTATTCCAGGGTTTTGAAAGTTCAAGCGGTCCGAGAAACATTTCATAAAGTCTAAGGCAGTCGGCGCCGTATTTATCAATCATGTCGTCGGGACTTACAACATTCCATTTCGACTTTGACATTTTTTCAACTTCTGTTCCACAAAAGTATTTTCCATCTTCCAGAACAAACTCTGCATTTTTATATTCTTCTCTCCAGTTTTTGAATGCATTGATATTTAGTATGTCGTTTTCGACAATATTTATATCGACATGTATTGCTGTTGTCTCGTAATTGTTTTTAAGTCCATTAGAGATGAAAACATTACTATCTTTTTTCCTAAAAACAAAACCGGAGCGTCCCTGAATCATTCCCTGGTTAATCAATTTTTTTGCAGGCTCATCGATATGAATAAAACCAAGATCTTTAAGAAATTTTGTCCAGAAGCGAACATAAAGGAGGTGACCTGTTGCATGTTCAGCACCTCCAATATAGAGATCTACATCTTTCCAGTAATCGAGAGCCTGAGAGGATGCAAACTGATTTTGATTTTTGGCATCCATATAACGCAAAAAATACCATGACGAACCCGCCCAACCCGGCATGGTTGTAGTTTCGAGAGGAAATCCTTTGTAGGAAAAGTCTTTCGCTCTTGCCAATGGAGGTTCACCATCTTCTGTGGGAAGATATTTATCAACTTCCGGTAATACAACAGGCAAATCTTTTTCATCAACTGTAAATGGAAGTCCGTCTTTATAATATACAGGTATGGGCTCTCCCCAATAGCGCTGCCTTCCAAAAACGGCATCGCGGATACGGAAATTAATCTTTCCTTTTCCAATACCCTTTTTTTCAATTGCATCGATTGCTTTTTTAATGGCATCTTTTACAGAAAGTCCGTTAAGGAAATCTGAATTGATAAGTTTTCCATCTTTGGCATCGTACGATTCAACATCTATATTACCTCCTCTGACAACTTCCTGAATAGGTATTTTAAAATGTCTGGCAAAAGCATAATCACGCGAATCATGGGCGGGTACTGACATTACAGCACCGGTACCGTAACCGGCTAGTACATAATCGCCAATCCAAACAGGAATTTTTTCATTCGTAAATGGATGAATAGCATAAGCACCCGTGAAATTTCCTGTAATCCTTTTAACGTCGGCCATGCGTTCCCTTTCACTTCTGTTTTTTGCTTCAAAGACGTAGTTCATTACTTCATTTCTGTATTCAGGAGTAACGATCATTTCAACGAGTTCATGTTCGGGAGCGAGTGTCATAAATGTGGCACCGAAAATGGTATCTGGGCGAGTGGTGAAAACTTCAATTGCAAAATCAGTTCCATGCACCTTAAAGTTTACTTCTGCCCCTTCACTCCTGCCAATCCAGTTTCTTTGTTGTTCCTTTAACGAATCACTCCAATCTATACCTTCAAGATCATCTAATAAACGCTGAGCATATTCGCTAATCCGAAGGCTCCATTGCTTCATTTTTTTCTTTTCAACGGGATAGCCGCCACGCTCACTAACGCCGTCTTTTACTTCTTCATTGGCCAGCACTGTTCCTAGAATTGGGCACCAATTAACAGTAGCTTCAGATATATAGGCAAGTCTGTATTTCAGGAGAATTTCCTGCTGTCTTTTTTCGCTGAAGTCAAGCCATTCTTCTGATGAAAAATAGTCGGCTTCTCCGGAAGGAATGTCTGCATCAACATTTCCATGGTTTCGAAAATGGCTGATAAGTGTTTCAATGGGTTCAGCCTTATTGGTTAAGCGGTTATACCAGGAATCAAAAAGACGTATGAAAATCCATTGTGTCCATTTATAATATTCCGGATCAGAAGTACGAACCTCCCTGTCCCAATCAAAAGAGAAGCCAATGTTATCGAGTTGTTCCCTGTAACGTTTAATGTTTTCCTCTGTGGTAATGGCAGGATGCTGGCCGGTTTGAATGGCATATTGCTCAGCGGGAAGGCCAAAGGAGTCAAATCCCATAGGGTGAAGCACATTATAACCACACAGTTTTTTGTAACGCGCATAAATATCGGAGGCTATGTAACCCAGTGGGTGACCAACATGTAATCCGGCGCCGGAAGGATAGGGAAACATGTCGAGCACATAAAATTTGGGCTTTGACTGATCAATGACAGTATGGTTGGAATTGTTTTCCTTCCAGAATTTCTGCCACTTTTTTTCTACGGTTTTAAAATTATATTCCATTGTGAACATGCGAATGTAAAAAAATAAGATGATTCAGACGAAATGTAAAGGATAAAGAAGAGTTACTTTGCAGAAATTGTAAATCCTCCATGACAGAAATTAAAACTTCGAAAGAAGGCGGCAAAAGACTTAGGTCGTCTTATGCATCATCCGTTATCAGTATTTCGCTGGTACTTTTCATGCTTGGGCTGCTTGGATTACTGGTATTGGATGCGAAGAAAATTTCCGACTACGTCAGGGAGCATGTACAATTGAACATTTTTTTAAAAGACAATATAGAGGAAGCTGAATTGAAAAAGTATATAGCCTCTATCAATCAATTACCTTATGTAAAGTCATCCAGATATGTTTCAAAAGAAGAAGCTCTTGACAGTCTTAAAAAAGACCTGGGTGAAGGCGCTTTAGGCATGTTGGAATCGAATCCCCTTCCGGCAACAATTGATGTAAATATTAATGCTTTATATGCCCGACCTGATAGTTTGGAAAAGATAAAAGAAACTCTTAGTTCCAATAAAAATGTAGTTGAAGTAACGTACCAGCAAAACGAAGTAGATAAAATGAATAAAAATTTTAGCACACTGGCTATGATTATTCTGATTGTCTGCGGACTTTTATTATTTATTGCCATGGTACTTATTAATAATACCATACGGATTTCCCTGTATTCGAAAAGGTTCCTTATTAAAAGCATGCAATTGGTTGGGGCAACAAAAAGTTTTATTCGCTGGCCTTTTCTTAAACGGGGGCTTTTGCATGGATTTATTGCAGGATTAGTGAGCATTGTTTTATTATCAGGTATAATTTACCTGATTCAGCAAAGATTTCCTGAATTTGGTCAGTTATCGGATATAAGAATTCTGGGAATACTATTTCTAGGGGTAATCGTTTTTGGCTTTATTCTTTCAGGTTTGAGCACTTATTTTGCAATCAACAGACACTTAAAGAGAAGTGTCGATGATTTATATTAGAAAAATGGGGAATAATTTTCTTATTATTGCACTCCCAAATTTTAATTAAGAATACACATCATGGCGAAAAAAGAAATAAAGCCAACCATTGATTTTCCATTTGGAAGAGAAAATTATGTTTTAATGCTTACCGGCTTAGCAATAATTTTTCTTGGTTTTATACTCATGACCGGAGGAGGTAGTGAAGACCCTGCTGTTTGGGATCCTTCCATTTTTAGTTTCCGTCGCATTACCCTTGCTCCTATCCTGGTAATTTCAGGTTTCGTAATTGAGATTTTTGCAATTATGAAAAAGTCAAAGGAATAATTCCATTGACTTGGGAAATCATTCATTTTAATATATAATTTTTATACATGTCAATTGTTCAGGCAATCATACTTGCTATTATTGAAGGCCTGACTGAATTTCTGCCAATTTCTTCGACGGGACACATGATCATAGGCTCCTCTATGATGGGCATTGCAAGCGATCGATTTACAAAATTTTTTACGGTAGCCATACAGCTTGGCGCCATTCTTTCTGTACTTGTAATTTATTGGAAAAGATTTTTACCTGTTGGGAAAAGCAAAAAAGAAATATTCGATTTCTATAAAAAATTATTGATAGCATTTATTCCTGCAGTAATTGCAGGACTTCTGTTTAAAAAATACATAGACAGGATGCTGGAAAATGTAGTCATCGTTGGCATTACCTTATTGATTGGTGGAGTAATTTTTTTACTGCTGGATAAATGGATTAAGAAAGCAGAAGAAAAGGGACTTGCAGAAATTGATTCAGATAAAAAGGCTTTTAACATTGGAATGTTCCAGGTTCTTGCTATGATTCCCGGTGTTTCAAGATCTGCAGCAACAATTATTGGCGGACTGACGCAGGGGCTGAATAAAAGAGCCGCTGCTGAATTTTCATTTTTTCTTGCTGTGCCAACTATGTTTGGGGCAACAATAAAAGATTTGTATGATTTTTATAAAGAAGGCTTAAGTCTTGATAAGAACCAATTGATATTGCTCTCCATTGGAAACATTGTAGCTTTTATTGTTGCAGCCATTGCAATTCGTTCTTTCCTATCTTACCTGACAAAAAATGGTTTTAAGATTTTTGGGTACTATCGCATATTCGTTGGTTTAACAATACTGGTGCTTTATGCCATGGGATTTACTCTTTCAATGATTTAATTTTTATTGTGGCAGACAGGATTATACTTATAAACAAACCTCTGCGATGGACATCGTTTGATGTAATTAAGAAGATTAGGAAGCCTTTGTTAGAAGAAAGGAAGAAAGAGTTTCCTGTTGAAGAAAGAAGCAAAATAAAAAACTATAAAGTTGGACATGCCGGCACACTTGATCCATTGGCAACAGGTTTATTAGTCGTTTGCACAGGAAGTCTGACAAAAAAAATAAATGAAATTCAGGATGCCGAAAAGGAATACACCGGTACGCTTGTTTTAGGGGCCACTACTCCATCCTTTGACCTTGAAACATCTCCTATGAACTTTTTACCATACGATGCAGTTACGGAAGAAATAATCTACCGTACAGCTTCCTCCATGTGTGGTATTCAGATGCAGACGCCTCCGGTTCATTCGGCTAAAAAAGTTGAAGGAGTCAGAGCATATGAGAAAGCACGGAAGGGTGAAGATTTTGTTTTGGAGCCGCGAAAAGTGACAATTAAGGCTTTTGAAATTACAGGAATCCGGTTGCCGGAAGTAGACTTTAGAGTCGTTTGCACAAAAGGAACCTACATTCGATCACTTGCTTATGATTTTGGTGCAAAATTAGGTACAGGAGCTTATTTATCAGCACTTTGCAGGACTAGAATTGGTGATTATTTACTAAAAGACGCTTTGAACCCCGAAGATTTTTTGTTTCAACTATTTGATAAACAAAATATTAATTAGTTAAACTTATTTTATAAATATATTCATTTCCCCTTTACAAGGGGGGGGTCCTTACACTATATTTGCCGCCCCCAAACTCTCTGAAAACCTCTCGTTATGAAATTATCACAATTTAAAATACATGTCCCTGATACCCTGATTGCGACTCATCCCGCAAAAAACAGGGAAGATGCTCGTTTAATGGTTCTTGACCGTAAAACAGGAAAAATCGAGCACAAACATTTTAAGGACATACTTTCTTATTTTAATGAAGGCGATACCATGGTTGTGAATAACACCCGCGTATTTCCTGCACGTTTGTATGGCAATAAAGAAAAAACAGGTGCAAAAATTGAAGTCTTTTTATTAAGAGAACTTAATCGTGAAAGCCGCTTATGGGATGTGCTTGTTGATCCTGCACGTAAAATCAGGATTGGCAATAAATTGTACTTTGGAGAAGATGATCTTCTTGTTGCAGAAGTAATTGATAATACTACTTCAAGAGGCCGGACACTTCGATTTCTTTTTGATGGTCCGTACGAAGACTTTAAGAAAACAATAACCATGCTTGGCAATACGCCGCTTCCTAAATACATTAAGCGTAAAGCGGAGCCGGAAGATGTCGATCGCTACCAGACAGTTTTCGCAAGGCATGAAGGCGCTGTTGCTGCTCCTACTGCAGGATTGCACTTCAGTATGTCGTTGGTAAAAAAACTTGAGTTAAAAGGATTAAATTTTGCTGAAGTAACGCTTCACGTCGGACTAGGCACATTCAGACCGGTAGAAGTAGAAGATCTTACCAAGCATAAGATGGATTCCGAACAAGTAATTATTGGACAGGAAGCATGCAACATTGTTAATAAAACAAAAGCGAATAAGAAAAAGATTTGTGCTGTTGGAACAACAGTGATGCGTGCCGTTGAAACTTCTGTTTCAACACAAGGCGAGTTAAAACCATTTGACGGTTGGACGAATAAATTTATTTTCCCTCCTTATGATTTCAGTGTTTGCAATTGCATGATTACAAACTTCCACATGCCTGAATCAACTTTATTAATGATGGTAGCAGCTTTTGGTGGTTATGAGCATATTATGAATGCATACAAAGTAGCGGTGAAAGAGAAGTATAGGTTTTATAGTTATGGGGATGCAATGATGATTATATAGGTGGAATAATAATCAGGATTTTTTAGCGGGGTTTCAATTTTTATTAGTTGAATGTTGTTATATTTTTTCTTATGGTTGGGTGTGAACCGTTCTCTTTGATCGCATTCCAACATGCATACCAAAAATTACAATATTTTAAATTTTATCTGAATTAGCATTATTAGAATTTATTCTAATTTTTTTTAGTGAAATAACCTGTTAATTTTTATTTCTGTTATACCCTTGAGATTCTTGCTAGCTTTTATACATTAAAAATAGTAGGTTTGATATACAATGGAAATTGTTACTATCAATAAAAACACTATCTCCTTTAATCTCCCCACTATGAAAAACACAACCTTACCTTTTTTCTTTTAATGGTAAACCCGGCACTTTCGTTACCAATAAATATTACTATTTCTCATGCACCGGTTACCGCCTGTGCTAATGACACTTTTCAATTTGCTTTTCAATTTGTTACTCCTATATCAGGGTCCCTGACAATGACAGTATTTTTACATCAGTACGAGGAAATGAAATCCTTAAATCCGGCTATGAATAATCTTTCTAACCGTCGCGATTCTGCAACATTTATTCTTGATACATTAACTAGCTTTAGCGGCACTCGGAATTATGATTTTATTTTCAAGGTTGGTTGTAATGCAATTCCAACCAGCAGTACCTCATTGGTGTCCTATCAAGACTCTGTTATTTTAAGAATTAATGGGGCTGTTTATCCGGAAGCGAACTGGGGAATTACGAACCCTCCTGCCTTTGCCCCATCGCCTGCTTTAACTCCTAATCATGAAATTGTTTATCAATGGGGGGTTCCAAATTTAGTCACACAATCGAATGATCCGGTTAGTGTAAATTTTATCGATATTTATAACAGTTCAACTACTTCAGTCATTCGAAGAATTAAATATCTCAATCAAGGTAGTGCAAGTCACCGCTTTAATGGAAAAATAAAGTTTTCAGACAGCATTAGTTGTCCTTTAGTTAAAATTGACAGCATTAGGATATTAGTCGATGCTGTAGAAATACTGCCTCAACAAGCCGTTCAATCGGGTGTTTTTCACTCCAATGAAATTTCATGCATCATTCCTCCTTTTGGTTTGCTTATTGTTTATGAAACATTGTCCTTCCCGGCATACAAGGATAGTTGTTTTACAATTTGTCCTGATAATGCAAGACGTTTCAATTGCTTGCTTGAATGGGGATGTGACATTCTGGATTCTTTACCACAATTACCACTTCCACCACCCCCACTTTGTCATAACGTACCCGGTCAATCGAACATTGCTTTAGGCACTAAGAAACCTGAATTAGTTTTACAACGATTTTTACCCTTGCCCGCCGGGAATGCTCCGGATTTCAATTATTGGAATGCAGGAATGGATGGCAACCCCGTCGATTGGAAATTTATATTAAAAAATACAGGAGATAACGTTGCAAAAAATGTAAAAATAAGAATTTGGAATTTTTTTACAAAATCTTTGTATTATATAGAAAACGATTCGATGAATGTTCAGATCAATCAACCGCATGAGCCTATAAGTTCAATTACCCGAATCGATTCTGCATTGTTAGGAGATTATTTCCCAACAATCCGTCCTTCCTGTTTATCAAATTTTCAGAACCCTCTCCATGAAAAAACTTATACCATAAACTATCTCTTTCCATCTCAGTCTGTTTTGCTCGAGTTTCCTACACAATTTTGTTGTCCAATGAACGATGTTGGTTCGAACAATACCATAAATTTATTCAATACTTCTAAAACACTTAATACCTGGAAAATTGAAATTAAGGGATACGATGAATGCGGATACTTAATAGATCCAGATAGCATTATAACAAATTCTGTTGATACCCTTGCAGGCTTGTATGGCGTTGGGACTAACATTAGTCCAAACACAGATGTCTTAGGCGAAAATTTATATCTTGATCAGGAACACATACCCCCGGGTTCAACCTCTCTAAATGTACCGGATAGTGTGTCATGCAGTCCATTTGTTAATTTTGAACTAAAGCATTTGAAGTTTAATCTAAACAAAGCAAAATTTACATTTGAATTAAATGATGCAAATATTTTTTCCGCATCATTCCATAGGGATCCGGACAGCATGTATGTTTCAGCAATCGTAAGGTTTAAGTTTATTCTTGAACCTGGTTTGTACTTAGATACTGCACTTTCAGGACTTAAATTTCAGAGTGACACAACTATTTGGCCGGTTTCAATTATTAGTCTGGGCAATAATAATTCCTGCGATAGCAATTATATTTATTACGTTGATTTTAATGCGCAAGACCTTATACCGGATAATACCGTTTCAGCATTTTACGGTTTTATGAATCATTCTACACTTCGGTTTGGATTTCGGGGTTGTTGTTGTCACCCCGCAAATACAAATCCCAAGTATAGAATTGAGACGTATATTAGCGGACTTGACTCTTCCTGTTTTATTCCCATGGATACCTGTTTTGGCACTACCTTCATTCACTGTCCGGGCTGTCAGGTACCGGGAATGATTGTTCAATCGAATGATTCTATATTATACAGAACTTCTTTAGGGCTGGCAGACAATGACAACGATGGACTTTTAGATTTCCCCTCTGTAACCGCTAATTCAAATCAAATAAACATCAATAAGTCTATTGTTGGCGACACGCTTAAATCAATTGTTCATGCTTCCATATCATTTCCCGGTCCGAATGGCTGCAGTATTTACACCTTAAAAAATACACATAGTATTAGCCTTGATAAACTTTATCTCGAAAATAAAATTGAGAATAGCAGGACCAACCGTTTTAATGTAAATCTTATTAGCGTTGATTTAGCAGTTACTGATTCTTTGGGTTTTAAATTTCCTTCCATTCATGTAACTCCTGCCAGCGGCGCCGTATGGAATAAGCTCTTTATCGACTCACGGGATTTACTGAATGCCGCCAACGACTCCATTGAAATTATTTTTATTAATTTAAGTGAATCTGTTTTACATAGTTTGAGTCCAAATCTTGCAGGATTCACTTTTAAAGAGGGCGAAAAATTTGACTTGATCTTCACCTATCGAATTTGTGGTAATTATTCCAATAACTTTTCATCCTTATTACCCGCTGACAATAAATTTAATTCTGATATAGCGTTGAACATGTACCTTACAGCTACTAATTTAGACTCCCTGCATATTTACAATGCATATACCGATCATAACAGTTTATATCCTGTAGCCGTTGATTGCAATAATCCTACAAAAAACCTTCTTTATAATTGTGAATCAACCAATGGATCGCATACATTTTATACAGTAAACCATCACCTAAATATCGGAATAGGTAATGGGTATAATTTTAGCAATCCAAATATTTCTGAGCCCAAAAGCAAATGCCAAAAAAAGCTTGTAATTGAATCAGAGGTAGTTATTGGTGGCGGAACACTTTATAATGTATTTCCTTATGAGTATAGGGCCGTTCCGCAAATAACAAAATATAGAGTAAATCTACCTCCTTCCAACCAAAACTATACAATCGGTCATTCAAGTGGTGTCGGCTTAAGAGTCAGGGCATACAATGAATTGGGTTGTTATCCTTTCAATGAGCATGATGGGTCATATACTACAAGTCAATTAGATACAACAAACCCTGTTGACATTATCGGTGACACCATAGATTTAAACGGAATAAATCATTTCATTCCGTTTACAGAAAGTATGTTCCCCTTGTATATAAGCCCTGCATGTAGTTCAGGGTTTACATCAATTCCTAATTTATTATCGGGAGATGAGTATTTAAAATTAACGATGGAGTTTCCGTTTACCTCCGTTAATTGCACCTATCATCCCGATTCAATTTATCGCGCTGATACCTTAAGTGTATCCTCTGTAATTGCCTATCAAAATTTTAACAATTGTTCCGGAGGACTTGATACAATACCCATCAATAAGTTTATTAATAGTGTCAACGTAATCCTGCCACCGAATGTACCGGACTCCATTTTTACAGATGTATTGCCGGTAGACTCTGTTTTTGCATCAACGACGACGTTTTGTTTTCATTACGGACTAACGAATGGTTATCAGTCAACTTATTATCTGGACAATGCCGAAAACACCTTTATTATTATTCCGAATCCGGGAATCTTTTCAGCAATAACTGTTGGTACAACAAATTTAACACCTATACGCTATGTAAGGGCAGCCGGTGATACAATAGATGCTTTTTTCTTTAAAGCGGGAAAAATTGATAACGGCGTAACTTTTGATTATGAGTTTTGCTGTACACTTAAAAATTGCAGTACAGTAGTAGCACTTCCTTTGTACTACGGATGGAATTGCAACGGTTATCCGACAGGCACTATTGTTCGACCAACCGATTTTTGTTATGTCAATACAAGCAAAAGTATAAAACTGCGCTTTGATAGCCCGACAGTAACAACTACTTTAACAGGCCCGGTTAATTACCAATATTCGCTTTGTATTGCTGACACATTTACTGTTCGCTTAAGTGCATTTAATGCAGGCATTCATAATATTAATTTCAATTTGAATTTTAATGCAACTGATTTAGTAGTGCCCGGACAGAATAATATTGACACCGGTAATTTTGTATTACTTTACCATGATAGCGTTACACAGACACCTATAACGAATTATACCATTCAGCCATTGAGTCCTGCAGGCTATCATATTACTATAAATGATTCGGCGTTTTTGGGAAATAATATTTTCCCCGGAGATTATATAAGCATTCAATTTGTTTACATTCCTACAGTTGCTTTTAATAATACTCCATACATACCGCCATTTACGTATCAATTCTCGTACTCCAACTTCTGCAATAACACACCCATTCAAACTCTCGCACAAGGCCCTCCGGCATGGAACTATACGAACCTTAATTACTGTACTACGGCACTCAATGTCAGTATCGGTAGTAGTAGTCAGACACCTTGTTCTAACGCTCCGTTTCAACTTTATTCTTCTATTAATTTCCCCGGTACAGGCATTCCGCCGTATACATATAGTTGGAGTACTACTCCTGCCATGATCCTTTCACCGGTTCCATCGCCTGTTGTTCCCAGAATAGTTTCTACAACTACATTTACTTTGACCGTTACCGATTCACTTGGACACACAGGCACTGCGAATTACATCATAAATTTAAACACCCAACAATGCTGCACCCCTTCAGCCTTTAACCCCACATTAGATTATGATTTTACCAATAAACGAGCATCACAATTAATTTCTTCTGCTTTCAGTCCTGTGCCGCAGCCCCTTACAACCAATAGAACAATTTTAATAAACGATACCTTTACAGTAGACACAAACTTCAGTTTCGTTGGTTGTCATAATATTATACTCGGCCCGGGAGCAGTCATTGACGTCCTTTCCGGCGATTCTTTAATCCTTAATGATTGCATTATTACTTCCTGTAGCGTTATGGCAAGAGGTATTATTGCTGAATCCGGTTCGAAGGTTAAAATACAAGGTTCCTGGATTAAAGATTGTTTATACGGTCTTGAAGCAAGAAATTTAAGCACCATCAAGGTGAAATCGAGTTATTTTATTAATAATTTTATCGGAATATATTTATCCCCTTACGGCACAAGCGGCCCCATTTCAATAAATGCTTCTATTACCAATACTGAATTTGCTTCTTCAGGAAATTTAAAAACACCTTATCTTACACTATCCCCTGCACAACCTACCAAGCCATTTGCAGGAATAAAATTAAGTGATGTTTCAACCGTAACTGTTGGCAACATTGGTGCACAAAATTTAAACAAATTCACCAATCTAAATTATGGTATTTATGCCATTCGAAGTAATTTAACCGTTTACAACAGTCGTTTTTCGGGAATTCGAAAATATGACAATTTTTATGCTCCAAACTATATACTAAACAAAACCCAGGGCAGTGCTATTTTTGCCGATGGCAGACAGGGAGCATACCATCTATGGCAATACGGCCGCAACGACACTGCTTTAGTCGATTTCCAAAATTGTCAGAATGGAATTTATTCCTTATCTTCCAGTTTGGAAAGTGTGAACAATACGATGGTAAATTGTGATAACGGATATTGGATAGTTAATGGGCAAAATTTAAGTTTGAGAATTTGGAATAATACTATTAATTTTAATCAAAGAGGCATCGCTTCTGTAGGAAATATAAATTGCTCTAACCGCGTATTTAGCGAAAACACATTAACAGGCGGATTGAACCAATATGATTTA
>JANOVM010000062.1:0-182768 GCA_031417395.1 Bacteroidota bacterium
CAAATTAAAACAGAAAAACTATGGAAGAATTATTACCGGAAACAAACTACATTTGTAAACCGGTTTCAGGACTAAAGGACAACTGTAAATCTATTACAGGATTATCTAACTAAACTGTAAACTTTTTTCAGGACGAGTCAACCCTTCGGCTGCGCTCAGGAACCACCCTTCGGCTGCGCTCAGGGAACGGGAACAATGCTCGTACTTAGGCTTCGGCTACGCTCAGCCGAGCTTCTAGAAAACAGTTAACATTTTCACGCATATCAAGGAGAAAAAAATTCAAGAATAAACCGGAGCAAAAAAATTTGCACGCATCAGATAAAATATCAAAAAGTCTGAGCTCTTGCATCAATACCAAAATCATTCTCATTTTAAGAATTATTATTCGATTACCTCCAATCAAAAAAACTCTTTCGAAGACTAACAATTAGATCAAAGCTCGGCTGAGCGAAGCCGAAGCCAAATAACGATTTGAAATGCCGGTCCCTGAGCGCAGCCGAAGGGCCGCTCCAGAGTACAGTCGAAGGATGGTTCCTGAGCGTAGCCGAAGGACATTAACCAGATTCGAATTATATTTATTCAAATCATAAAACCTGCCCATTCGAAGTATAACTAAAAAACTTTATTCTTCACTGATGATACGCTATGGATCACCGCCTCGCCACATTTATTTTTTCATCGACATTATAAAAAGCAACTAAATAATTCAACCCACATCCTAAAAAGGAATATGGATATTTTAAAATGTTACTTAACCGAATTCCTATTATACTTATTCGACAAATCTTCTTTCGGATGAATGTTTTTTCCCTGCGTGATTCCGTTTACTTCTATCTGATGAAGGTTATTCATAGCCGGTGATACAGCATTAGGTTCATTTAAATTTTCACGCATTAACTCTGCATTTCCAATGGAAGAATTTATTTCTTTTCCTGTCATCTCCGCTTTTGCCGCAGGAGCTTTTTCTTCTTTTCCTGTTTGAGCAATTGTAATAATGCAACCAAGTACTAAAACGGCAACTAGGATTTTGTATTTAAGGTTTTTCATGGGTAGGTTTTGATAGGTGCAATTTTACGAAAAATTTAGTACTTAGTACTTAGTAATTAGTTTTAATAGATATTCTTTATTAAACAGGGTAATTAAAATATAAATTTATGAAAATCAATATTATAGCAGTTGATTTATTATTAAAATAAAAGGGAAAATTTCACTTTAGACAAAAACTAGGTACTACGTACAAATTACTAACGAAAGAAAGTACTTTGTGGACAATGCGAGTCGATTCCCTAACTTCTCTTCGATTCTATATAATCAATCAGAGATGATATGCTGTGTGACGTAACCATGTTAATAATTCCTCAAACATCTATTGGAAATTCCGCCTGAAACCTGTAGGTTTGATTTCTACCAATAATCATGGGATTAGGATCATTACTATTACTTATTTTATGCGGTATAGCCTTTGCCGGAGGAGGGATCTTCGTTTCATCTCTGCTTGCAAAGCATACATTTAATTCACAGAAGGGTCAAACCTATGAATGCGGCGTTCCTACAATCGGACAATCGTGGATTCAATTCAATGTAGGATACTACCTTTTTGCATTGTTGTTTTTAATCTTCGATGTGGAATTAGTTTTCCTCTATCCCTGGGCAGTGGTTGTTAAAGAAATTGGCATGTCGGCGCTCGTAGAAATACTCATTTTCATTTTCATATTATTTCTCGGATTTCTTTATGCACATAGAAAAGGAGCATTGAAATGGATGTAAAAGAAGATCCTAAAACAACTTTTCCGGGTGAAATACATCCAACTCCCGGTGGTGGAATTTTAGTAAGTAAAATCGATGATGTCATAAACTGGGCAAGGTCCAATTCACTTTGGCCGCTTGTTTTCGGTACGAGCTGTTGCGCCATTGAAATGATGAGTACAGCATCTGCTAAATACGATTGGTCACGCTTTGGTTTTGAAGTTGCCCGCGCAACGCCTCGCCAGGCCGATGTTATTATCATTGCAGGAACAATAGTAAATAAAATGGCGCCCGTCTTAAAACGACTTTACGACCAAATGCCAAATCCGAAATACGTTATTGCTATGGGTGCCTGTGCAACATCGGGTGGTCCGTTCTTCTACAATACCTATTCTGTTGTAAAAGGCGCCGATCATGTCATTCCCGTTGATGTTTACGTTGCCGGTTGTCCTCCAAGACCGGAAGCATTGTTGCATGCACTTATTACGTTGCAGGAAAAAGTTAAGGCAGGAGGGTAGGTAATTTGAGAATTTGAGAATTTGAAAATGAATTCTCAAATTTTCAAATTTTCAAATTAAAATAAATGTTAAAAGAAGTAATACAAGAATCCCTACCCAACGCTGTCTTCGAAGAAGGAGGACAATGGCTGAATTTAATTGTTGAAAATGCTGACTGGTTTAAAGTCGCTGAACAGTTAAAATCAAGTAAAGAATTTTTATTTGATTATCTTTTTTGTGTTTCCTGTGTCGATTGGAAAACACATTTGACAATGGTGTATCATTTAGAATCGTTGCAGTTCAATCAGATTCTTGTTGTTAAAGTAAAAATTGCTGATAGAAATAATCCAGCAATCGATTCTGTTTCTTCATTATGGAGGACGGCAGAATTACACGAGCGAGAAGCGTATGATCTTTTTGGTGTTCGATTTAATAATCATCCTGATTTGCGTCGTTTATTCCTAACGGAAGATTGGGCAGGATGGCCACTGCGGAAGGATTACGAAGATGCAGTAAATATGATTAAGCTTTAATATTATACTATATGTATAGACTGGACCGTTCTGCTTTTAAAATTAATACTTCCAGTGAAGCGGAAAATAATCGTGCTTACTGGCTTAGGAAAACACCGGATGAACGTTTAGCAGCAGCCTGGTATCTTATAGCCAGTGCATGGAATCTGGATTACAACAATCCACCTCGACTTGATAGATCTGTTTTTTCAATGAGAAAAAATAGTTAATAATTTCAAGCAAAATTTCTAAAAAATAAATTGTTTAAGAAATACGTAAAGCTTATGAAGTATTCTGAGTTATTTATTGCTTAAGAAATTCACAATCAAAAATATGTTGTTTAATGATTTGAAATTCAGCTACTATAGACGTTTATATTTTTACCAATTTTTCTGTTTTTTCTCCATTTTTATTTAATTCTTTAATGTATTTTGCGACAAAGAATAAAGAAATTTGGAAACTGTCGGCCAAACCGATACAGGCGATCTCATCATTAATGTAGGGCCACAACATCCGTCTACACACGGAGTTTTACATTTGCTCATTACGTTGAATGGAGAGATCGTAAAAAAAGTAGAACCGCATCTCGGTTACATACACCGCAGTATAGAAAAGATGTGCGAGAGCCTAACCTATAGGCAGTTTATATACGTCACTTCTCGTATGGATTACCTCTCTTCACACATTAACAATCACGGTTGTGCTTTAGTGGTCGAACAAGGTATGCAGATTGAAGTACCGCCTCGTGCTCAATACATAAGAGTAATACTCGATGAACTTACCCGACTTGCTTCTCATCAACTTTGGTGGGGTGCAATGGCAATGGACGTTGGAGCAATTACACCATTCTTTCATGCTTTCAGAGAGCGCGAAATGATTAATGATATCATGGAAGAAACCTGCGGGGCCAGACTAACAATGAATTTTATGGTGCCCGGCGGTGTGGCTTTTGATTTGCACCCCAATTTTATCAGAAAGACAAAAGAATTTCTTGCTTTTTTTGAAAGTAAACTTCCTGAATATGATGAAATGGTAACAGGCAATATTATTTTCAGAGGCAGAATGGAAGGAGTAGGAATATTATCTAAAGAGGATGCTATTTCTTATGGTACGAGCGGTCCGGTAGCAAGAGCTTCGGGAGTTTCTTGTGACATTAGAAAGCATCATCCTTACGATATTTATTCTCAACTAAATTTTAAAGAAGCAATAGAGACTGCCGGCGATTGCATGGCCAGATATAAAGTGAGAATGGAGGAGATGAGACAAACGGTTTTAATTCTTAATCAGCTTCTCGACAATATTCCCGAAGGAGAATTCCAGGCTAAAACAAAAGCTGTACTTAAACTACCTAAGGGAGAATTTTATTCACGCGTTGAAACAGCACGTGGCGACTTCGGTGTATATGTGATAAGCGAAGGCGGCACAACTCCTTACCGTATTAAATTCCGTTCACCGGGATTTTCAAATTTATCTGCTCTCGACCACATGGTTAGAGGGTATAAAATTGGTGATCTTGTAGCCATAATGGGTTCGTTAGATCTTGTAATTCCCGATATTGACCGATAAATGCTGAGCCTCGAAAATATAACTTCTTCTACACAAAATTATTTGAGCGCAAATTTTTCTCCAACACTTGTGCTCCTGACCGAATTTGTCATTGTAGGAATTGCTGTATTATCCTTATTTGCTTTCCTTGGACTCGTTCTGGTTTTTATGGAAAGAAAGGTGTCAGCATACATGCAAATTCGTTTAGGTCCTAACCGCGTCGGTTTCCGTGGAACGGCGCAAACACTTGCCGATACAATAAAACTGGTAGTAAAAGAAGGACTAGTTCCTGATGGTGCAGATAAATTTCTTTTTAACCTTGCGCCTTTTGTTGTTATGATTGGTGCAATGCTTTTAATGGCGCCCATTCCTTTTGCACGAAACTTTCAAATCTGGGATCTGAATATCGGTGTACTTTATATAACGGCCGTTTCATCCATTTCTGTAATTGGTATTTTGATTGCGGGCTGGTCAAGCAATAATAAATATTCATTGCTGGGCGCTATGCGCAGCGGAGCGCAAATAGTTAGCTATGAATTATCGGCCGGTCTTGCCATCCTTTGTATAATAGTGCTTTCAGGAAGTTTGCAAATCTCTGATATTATTGCAAGTCAGGAAAACGGCTGGTGGATTTTTAAAGGACATCTTCCTGCAATAATTTCATTTGTAATCTTTATCATTGCAGTAACAGCTGAAACAAACAGAGCACCCTTTGATATGGCAGAAGCAGAATCAGAACTTACAGCCGGTTTCCATACGGAATACTCGGGAATGAGATTCGCTTTATTCTTCCTCGCTGAATACGTAAATATATTCATCGTTTGCGGTATTGGTGCCACACTGTATTTAGGGGGATGGATGCCATTCCACATTGGCGGCTGGCAGGCTTTTAATGGAATCATGGATTACATTCCTTCTTCCATATGGTTTATGGGAAAAACATTTTTTCTCATCTTCGTCATCATGTGGTTTCGGTGGACATTTCCGCGTCTGCGTGTAGATCAATTGCTTAATCTTGAATGGAAATATCTTTTGCCAATAAGTATGTTTAATTTGTTACTGACAACGTTGATTGCTATAATGGGATGGTACTTTTGATCAGGATTAGAGGATTAAAGGATGATTATGATTACTTATAAGCAAATGATAAAGTATAAATTGAGTATTTTAAATAGTATATAATGATCGCAGTTAAATGAGTTTTCTTTCTACATACTTTTCAGATATATACAAGGGTGTTGCATCCTTGCTAAAGGGTATGCGACGTACGGGTTATTATTTTACGCACCACAAAGAGATCATTACGCAAAACTATCCGGAGAATAGGGATACCATGAATCTTCCTGAACGATTCAAAGGGGAGGTAGTAATGCCGCATACGGATGCTAACGAACACCGCTGCACAGGTTGTACGGCTTGTGAATTGGCTTGTCCGAACGGCACCATTAAGATCATTACAAAATTTGAGGTTACGCCTGAAGGAAAAAAGAAGAAGGCCCTGGATACATTTATTTATCATCTCGAATTATGTACCATGTGTAATCTTTGCATTCAAGCTTGTCCGACCGATGCCATTAAAATGGCCCAAACATTTGAACACAGTGTATTCGACCGTTCAAAGTTGACAAAGAAATTAAATGTAGAAGGGTCTAAATTGATGGAGGGCGTGGAATGACAGCAAATGTGATTGCCTTTTATTTTATTTCAGCCATAATTCTCGGAGGCGGATTGCTGGCCGTTACTTCACGAATGGTATTTCGCAGCGCAATATGGCTGCTTTTTTCTCTTACAGGAATTGCAGCATTATATTTCTGGATGGATTTAAATTTCCTTGCTGCAGTTCAAATTATTGTTTACATGGGAGGAATCGTTGTGCTTATTATATTTTCTATTTTCCTTACCGAGCACTCCGGGGATAATCTACCTCCTGCTTTGCTATGGAGAAAAGCGCTTAGTGCATTATTGGCATTAGTTGGTTTCGCACTGGTGTCTTTTATGATATTAAATAATGGTTTTACTATTTCCTCAGAGATTCTGAATATAGATATTGCCAATATCGGTCGTAAAATGCTTAATACCGGTGACGGTGGCTTTGCTTTACCCTTTGAAGCGGTTAGTATTTTATTACTTGCAGCAATGGTCGGCTGCATTGCCATTGCACTGAAAAAAAATCCGGAAAAATCATGAGCGTTCCAATTTCTCATTTCCTGATTGTCAGTACAGCGCTGTTTTTCATTGGTGCTTACGGCTTCTTCACGAGGCGGAATATGATAACCATGCTTATGTCAATAGAATTAATACTGAACAGTGTCAATATTAATTTTGTTGTATTCAATAAATATCTCTATCCGGAAAAAGCTGACGGTTTATTCTTCAGCTTATTTGTCATTGCCATTGCAGCTGCAGAAGCTGCCATGGCAATTGCCATTATTATTCACCTCTACCGTTCGTATCGTTCCATTGATGTGGAAGATGCAGATCAAATGAAATATTAATACCAAAACATATCGCTTGAATCCATTATACCCGATATTAGTTTTACTGCTGCCTTTTGCCAGTTTCTTATTTCTTGGACTTGGCGGCAGGAAACGTTTTGCATCCTTTGCAGGAATAATAGCCACTAGCGCTTTATTTGTTTCTGCACTATTATCATTGACCATTGCTTATGAGTATTTTTTTGTAAGCGGATTTGTCGATGGCCATTTTACTACACGTATTCCATTCGAAGTGGAGTGGATGCGATTCACTCCGGAATTGAGTATTCATATGGGTATACTCATCGATCCCATCTCTGTAATGATGCTTGTAGTAGTAACCCTGATATCTTTCATGGTTCATTTATACAGTATTTCGTATATGAAAGGGGAGGAGAGGACTACAACCTATTTTTCTTTTTTGTCGCTTTTTACATTTTCCATGCTGGGACTTGTTATAGCAACAAATATATTTCAGACCTATATATTTTGGGAGCTCGTGGGTGTAAGCAGTTTTCTGCTCATAGGATTTTACTACGATAAACCATCGGCTGTAGCTGCTTCGAAAAAAGCATTTATAGTAACCCGCTTTGCTGATTTAGGATTTCTGGCCGGCATATTAGTATTATCATATTATTCAGAAACGCTCGATTTCAATACACTCATAGCGCGTTATACCGATCCCGGCTCCCAACAACTTCAGGCTGCCTTAAGCTCATCCTTTATGGGTATATCCGCTTTGACGTGGGGACTGGTACTCGTTTTTATTGGTGGAGCAGGTAAATCGGCCATGTTTCCATTGCATATATGGCTTCCGGATGCTATGGAAGGTCCTACGCCTGTTTCCGCTCTCATTCATGCTGCTACCATGGTTGTAGCAGGTGTTTATCTTGTTGCGCGTCTATTCCCCGTTTATGCAATATCCTGTCCGGCAGCTCTCGACGTTGTAGCAGTTGTAGGAATTATTTCTTCGGCTTTTGCGGCCATAATTGCCTGTACACAAACAGACATTAAACGTATTCTGGCATTTTCAACAATGTCTCAGATTGGTTTTATGATGTTTGCTTTAGGTGTTTCAGGATACGGTGGCGAAAACGGACTTGGCTATACAGCGTCAATGTTTCATTTATTTACCCATGCTTTTTTCAAAGCGCTTTTATTCCTCGGAGCAGGAGTCGTTATTCATTACATACACAGCAATGAAATTTCCGATATGGGAGGATTGAGAAAGAAATTAAAAGTTACCCATTGGACATTTTTAATTGCCTGTCTGGCTATTTCGGGAATTCCTCCATTCTCCGGATTTTTCAGTAAAGAAGAAATATTGTTGGCGGCATTTCATTCCAATAAAATAATTTTCTGGATTGCTGTATTCACTTCGGGACTTACAACGTTTTATATGTTCCGTTTATTCTTTTATGTTTTTTATCGTAAAGAAGAAAATCATTCACACGGTCATTCACACGGTCACGAAGGAAGTGTAGGAATGTTGCTTCCTCTGGTTCTGCTTTCGATAGGTGCTATTGCAGCCGGATTTATTCCATTTGGTAAATTTATCAGTTCAGATCTTTCTCCGCTTGAATCGCATGTTGATTTATCGTTTTCAGCATTGCCGGTTGGATTATCTTTAGCCGGTATTTTACTCTCCTATTTCTTCTTCAAAAAAGAAAATCCTGCAGCGATTAGATGTTCAGAGCAATTGGGCGGCTTTTTCAGAGCAGCCAAACAGAAATTTTATATAGATGAAATTTATCTTTTTATAACTAAAAAAATAATTTTCCGTCTTATTGCTGTACCTGCAGCGTGGATCGATAAAAATATTGTTGATGCATTTATGAATTTACTTGCAAGGATAACGGAATTGTTTTCAATTACCACAGCCGGATATCAATCGGGTAAACTTCAGTCTTATGCTGCCTGGATGTTGGGTGGTGTTCTTGCCTTGTTTCTTCTTATGATATACATGTTCCAAACCGCAATTTGATTTTCGTATGAACCTGAGCCTATTGCTTATTTTACCGCTTCTGACTGCACTGGCCGTTTTGCTTGCAAAACCCGGATCAGCGCGCATTGCAGCACTTGCAGGTTCTGGTCTGCAGTTAGTACTTGCATGTGTATTACTATTTAAATACACTGCTGAGCGGGCTATTAATCCCGGCGATGGTTTTTTATTCCAGTCAAGTTACAGTTGGTTTAAAACACTGCATATTGAATTTTACACCGGCATCGATGGAATTTCCATTGCCATGATTTTATTAACGGCGCTGGTAGTTTTTGCCGGTGTACTTGTTTCATGGAATGTTGAAAAAATGAGGAAAGAGTTTTTCTTTCTTCTCATTCTTCTTAGTGCAGGAGCCTATGGATTTTTCATTTCACTGGATTTATTCAGTATGTTTTTCTTCCTGGAAGTTGCAGTCATTCCTAAATATCTTTTAATTGGTATTTGGGGAAGCGGAAGAAAGGAATACAGTGCCAACAAGCTTGCACTTATGTTAATGGGAGGATCTGCATTGGTTCTTGTGGGTTTGTTAGGAGTTTATTTTAATACAGCAAATCATAATCCTTCTTTTAACTTATTGAACCTGCATTCTCAAACATTGCCTTTCGAATTGCAAAAAGTATTTTTCCCTTTGTTGTTTGTAGGCTTTGGAATATTTACTGCCATATTTCCTTTTCATACCTGGGTTCCTGACGGCCATTCATCGGCACCGACTGCTGCTTCTATGTTTCTGGCAGGTATATCAATGAAGTTGGGTGGTTATGGCTGTTTGAGAGTTGCTGTTTTCCTGATGCCTGAAGCAGCGCATTATTATTCAGGAGCTATTGTAGTGCTTTCTGCTATTGCCATTCTTTACGGTGCTTTTGCAACAATGACGCAAACAGATCTAAAGTACATGAATGCATATTCCTCCGTAAGCCATTGCGGTTTTGTTTTACTGGGCATTGGTATGATGACGACAGCTTCTGTTCATGGCGCAGTTTTGCAAATGGTTTCACATGGATTAATGACAGCCTTATTCTTTGCTGTTATTGGAATGATTTACGAACGCACCCATACAAGACAGGTTCGTGAGCTAGGAGGGTTGATGAAAGTAATGCCCTTTATCAGTTCAGTATTTTTTCTTGCCGGTTTATGTTCTCTAGGACTTCCCGGTTTAAGCGGTTTCATAGCAGAAATGAATGTTTTTGTAGGTTCCTGGCAGCGTGCTGAAGCATTTTACCGCATAGCAACGGTTATCGCTTGTATGTCAATTGTTGTAACAGCTGTTTATATCCTGCGTGCCACCGGAACTTCGTTAATGGGACCAATGAAAAATAAGGACTATTTGAATTTAACAGATGCACATTGGAATGAAAGACTTGCTTCCGGAATATTAATTATTGGCATTTTGGTAATTGGAATAGCACCGTTTATTGTAAACGACATAATTTATCCATCGACACAGCAGTTGATGTTAAACATTCAAAGTATTTTGCCTTAAGAGTTATGGAGATAGTATTCCTGATGAAACATGAGTTATTATTGGTGCTTTTAATGGCCTTAATGCTTATTGTGCGTATTTCAGAGGAAGAGCCGGATAATGCTTCCTGGATTCGTATGTTTAATATTATGTTTTTTCTGAATTGTCTTGCCGGATGGTTTTCTAATCGAACCGGAGCAGGTTTTAGCAATATGTTTGTCAACAATGAAATACTTGCCTTCGAAAAAAATATTTTAAATACAGGCACATTTATTATTTGTCTTTTTTCTTCCGGATGGCTTTTAAAGCAAAGGCATATCGCTGAATTTTATTTACTATTGATTGCATCATTATTGGGAATGTTTTTCATGCTATCCTCAGGAAACCTTTTGATGTTTTACCTTTCAGTTGAAATGTCAGCAATACCTGTTGCAGCATTATGCAATTTCAACCATAACGAAAGAAGGTCAAGCGAAGCAGCTATGAAAATGATATTTTCTTCTGCTTTTTCTTCCTGCCTCATGTTGCTGGGAATTTCATTTCTATACGGTGCCACCGGTTCACTGGACTTTGTGGAATTGGGAACAGCCGGAACATCTCCTTTATTTCTCGCCGGATTTATTTTATTCTTTTCAGGATTAATTTTCAAATTATCTGTAGTTCCATTTCATTTCTGGACTGCTGATGTTTATGAAGGTTCACCAATAGCAGTTACTGCATTTCTTTCCGTCGTCAGTAAAGGAGCAATGGTTTTTGTTTTTGCTTCTTTATTGTATAAGGTATTTCCTGTTCTGCAGCACGAATGGTATACATTACTCTGCATATTCAGTGTAATAACCATGGTAGTAGGAAACCTTTTCGCCATTCGTCAGGACAATATGAAACGCTTTCTTGCTTTTTCCTCCATTACGCAGGTAGGCTTTATTTTGATTGGAGTTTCCGGTAATATGCAGGATGGTATAACTTCTTCAATATATTTTATCCTCATTTACCTCTTTTCCAACCTCGCTGCTTTTGCAATTGTATCAAGGATTTCAGAGGTGTCGGGAAGAGAAGAAATTTCACAATACGCGGGATTGTATAAAACAAATCCGGTATTATCCTGGATATTAGCACTGGCTTTATTTTCATTAGCAGGAATACCGCCCACAGCAGGATTTTTCGGTAAAATATTTTTGTTGACATCCGGAGCTTCTACCGGAAATTTTATTCTGATTACGGTTGCTGCATTGAATATGATTGTTTCTCTCTATTATTATTTAAGAGTTATACGTTCGGTATTTATGGATAATTCCGATGATTCAATTTCGACCGTTACAACAGGTTTAGTTTTTAAAATTGCTGTGTTCATTTGTATATCAGGTATTCTACTCACAGGATTTTTCGGTTCCGTTTACCAATATATCTATTCATTAAGCGCAGGAATATAAAATGGGAATAAACCAAAACCACCTTTTTGAAGATCTCGATGGTATTAAATGTGCCATTGTAGAGAAGAATGCATCTCAGGATCGTATAGATTTTTTAAAGCCACTGCTTGAGTTTAACAGGTTTAAGGTTATGGTAGTCCCCAGTCCACCTTCAAAAACTGCTGTTCCGCCTGTTCCGGCATCTAATGATGCTCCTGTTCCTGCTGAAGCGGCCCTTGTTGTCAAAGAAGAGGCACCTAAAATTCCTTCAACTTTCACCATTGGCGTTACAGATGTTGGGTTCAATCCAACGAATGCAATCTTCGGTAGGCTTTTGAAAACGATGGATGGTCAGGTAGTTACTTTAGCCTATTGGCAGCAAAAGGATAAAGTATCAGATCCTGAGACGCCTTATTATGAGAAGAAGAAGCACTAAAAAGCATTTCAAAATTTTTCGTCCATAGTGTTGATATAGCTTTTTTAATGGTCCCTTGTGCTTCAGGATTAGCAATCCGTAGTATCAAAAAACATTTTTAAATTGACTGAAGCTTTAATCCTTCCTATTAGGGTAGGAGCCTTTTTTACGCGAAAAGATGTTTCAAACTGTCTGAATGGTAGTCCCGCGCAGGAAATATTCCATATCCAACTTCTCCTAAATTGAATGTTTTTCACGTCGCAACACCTTTTGGATCTCTTAATAGTGAATATTATTTAGTGAATAATTGTATTTAATTAGTAGTAAAATGTTCCATAATTATTAAAAGTGATGTCATTATTTTTTGTCACCTGATGGATTTTTTTAAAAGAGAAATGCTCCAATACCCCCTAAATACCAATATTCATTTAGCCGCCAGAATGTTGATCCTTCTCTTCTGTTTTATTTATCCATTTTGGAAAGAATAATTAATAATATTAATTATAAAAAGATTGAATTATTAACAAAAATAAACAATTTAATGTATTATTTATCAATTAGGTGAACCGTCCTGAATATATTATTTGTTTATATTAAATAAATAATCTTAAATTGCATACCTCTAAAATGCTCACATATAGTGGCTTTCAGAGATGTAATCCCGATAGCATTATTTTCAGTTAGGAATGGCTTTCTAAAAAGGAGCTGGAAAACTATTATTTATTATTCATAAATAAATACAAATAATAGTTAAAAATAAAATTAATAAACGTCATGTGTAAATAATTATATCCAAATAAGTTGCCGAAGAATCATCTGAAAATTTAATGCCTCCCAAAACACAATGTTCATAGTCACTACAGAATGTGTTCATGTGATTTACTGAATTGAGTTGTTGCTTTATGCTTCAATTATTACTAAAACAAAACAAGATGAAATCAAAAATTAAATATATAATTGTACTATTTATGCTGGTTGCAAGAATAGGGTATTCACAAACAATTGCCCCGGCCGGAGTTTTATGTACAGCTCTTTCTACTACGAGTATAAAAGTTGACTGGTCATGTGCTTCAACGAGTAATGTAGTCGGCTTTACCGTTGCCTATGGAACAGTTACAGGTTTTAACTCTTCAACTACCTATAGGTGGGTTTCAGGTGCTGCCATGCGTACTTATACGATCACGAATCTACTTGCCAATACAAAGTATTTTATTTCTGTTAAGGCAGAGGGCTCATCGGATACATACGATTCTCCTTTTGCAACTTTCAATAATTGCACCACCTTAACCGGTGGCGGTACTACCGGTACTACCCCGGCACCTACCAATTTAAGCGGTGTTGCACTTTCTGCTTCAAGTATAAAAGTCACCTGGTTGACTCCGGCAATTACTACTAATATTGTAGGATATACTTTAGCACGAAATACGACCGCAGCTTTTTCAGGGGCGACTTACACTTGGAGTAGCGGAGTAAGTACTGTTACCTGCACAATCAGTGGATTAAATGCCGGTACCCTTTATTATTTTGCCATTAAAGCAGAAGGCACCAGTGATACATACGATTCTCCATTTACGTCCTTTGTAAGTTGTACAACTCAGGCGGCCACAACGCCTACGCCTACGCCAACTCCTACACCTGTCGGTTCAGTGCATCAATACAATAAAATAGTTGTTGTAATTGGAGAAAACACCAATGCCAGTGCCGTATTTGGAAGTGCAGATGCTCCATATATTAATTCCCTTGCTAATAACGGAGCAAAGTTTACCAATTCTTTTGCATTAGCACGCCCGAGTCAGCCTAATTACCTCATGTTATTTTCGGGAAGCGCTCAGGGTGTTACCAGTAATAATATGCCGGGATACCAGTTTACCACTCCAAATTTAGCCAGAGCATTAATGGATGCCGGTAAATCATTCTGTAGCTATTCTGAAGATTTGCCAAGTGTAGGTTGGAATGGTGCTAGTTCAGGAGGATATGAGCGTAAGCATAATCCCGTGGCAAACTGGATGGGTACAGGAACCAATCAGGTGCCGGCTACTTTAAATCAACCCTGGTATGCTTTTCCTTCAAATTATAATAATCTACCAAGTGTTTCTTTTGTTATTCCGAATCAATGCAATGATGGACATAATTTATGCCCACCTTATAATAACCGGACAAAACAATACGATGCATGGCTGCAGAATTATATAAACGATTATGCAATCTGGTGCAAAGCCAACAATTCTCTATTGATTGTTACTTATGATGAAGATGATTTTACAACGGCAAATAAAATTAGTACTGTGTTTTACGGAGCATATGTTATGACAGGTACTTATTCTCAAACCATAAATCACTATAATGTTTTAAGAACAATTGAAGATGCATTTAGCTTAAGCACTCATGCAGGACAAGCCGCAAATGTCAGTCCAATAAGTTATTGCTGGCAGGCTAATCCCTTTGTTGTAACCAACCCCGGACCTATAAGCCAGGATTTAACAGTGCTTTCAACAGAGTATATCGGTACAGACTTCGTAAAATACGATTCACCATATTCAGAGTTGCCAAAGAATAAAATGCTTGTTGAGATTAAGCATATGTCGGATGGAACTATTGTTAGAAGTAAGTTCATTGTAAGAGATTAATTTTTTTACAGTCTATTGCCACGAATGCACGAATGAATTCTTAATCATTCGTGCATTCGTGGCAATAATCATTTAAAGAGAACTGAAATTCAAAGATGCTGTACCATACTAATGTCACAACCTGTATGTCCGGTATTTCCCAGTCTTTGTTTTATTCTTTGAAACCCCGATTTTTCATAAAGTGCTATAGCTATTTTCATTTCTGATAATGTTTCCAGATATATTTTATCATAGCCGAATTCTTTTGCTTTAGCGATGCATCTTTTCATTAATTCTACTCCGAATTTATTTCCTCTGTAGGCAGGAAGGATGAACATACGCTGCAATTCACAAATGTTGTCATGGGTGAAGTCCAGTTTTTTAATGCCGCAACCGCCTACAACCTTTTTCTGATCCTTCAGAACGAAGTACATGGACTTCGGTTCCCGGTAATTCTGATACATGGTATTTAAGGATGGGTCTCCTATAATTGTTGTTTCAGGATCGGCATTGAATTCCTTCATCACCGTACGAATAACATTGGCAATAGCTTCATTGTCTTCCTTTCTGATAGGCGAAATAGTTACCGGTTCAGTCATTGGAGGTATATTTTAAAGCAAGTGATTTCATTAATTTAAGATTTTCTAACACACATCATTATCTGTTTTCCTTTTTCCGAAAATTTTGTAGCGATACCGGGCAATTATATCATAAAAAAAATCTCTTATGAAAGCCGGTATAATTATAAAAGCATAAAGGAGTTTCCAGAAACCATTTAATTCATACAGTATTTTAAGGACGGCTGTAGATTTTAAAAATATCGTACCGTTATAAATATATACAATGGAGTTATTTTTTTCCGGAGTAGTATTAAATTTAGTTAGCAGGTTTCTTCCTTCTTCAGATTGTAAAGGGATATAGGTGAATATCCTTTCGCCATCCCGCTTACTGATAAAACGAATGGAGTTATTGCATAGATTGCAGATTCCGTCAAATAAGATAATGTGTTTCCTATTGGTCAATATTTTTTGGATTTGTGAAGGATAAGGTATGAATTAATAAATTGGGTTTTTATTTCTATTAAGTAACCATTTTTTTGAATGCAATTCATAAAAAATATGTTTAATATAATTGCAATAATGTTAAACAATATCTATCTTTGCAGTCTCAAGTGAAGTTTCCCTCAAAATATTCTATTAAAGATCTTGAAAAGCTTTCAGGAATAAAAGCGCATACCATAAGGATATGGGAAAAGCGCTTTGGTGTAATTGAGCCTAGCCGAACGGAAACAAATATACGATATTATTCGAATGATGACCTTCGCAGATTGCTTAATATTAGTCTGTTAAATAAGCATGGCATTAAAATTTCTGAAATTGCAGAAATGAGTGAAACAGAGATTCATGAAAAAGTATCTTCCATTAATCTTGTAAAAACGGAGAATGAAGACCTGATTGAAAACCTCATTCTTGGCATGATTGACATGAATGAAAAGTTATTTGACAAAATCTTTTCAGCATGTATTTTACGAATGGGTTTTGAGAACACAGTATTGAATGTAGTTTTTCCATTTCTAAATAGGATAGGGGTTATGTGGACTACAGGAAGTATTAATCCTGCCCAGGAGCATTTTGTCAGTAATATAATAAGACAGAAGATAATTGTTGCAACAGAAAGTCTGGGTCATACGGAAGAGAGTACTTCTCAAACAGCAGTGTTGTTTCTACCCGATAATGAGCTTCATGAGATTAGTTTGCTTTTTTATAATTATGCTTTGAGAGCAAGGAAGTATAAAACAATTTACCTTGGTCAAGCATTGCCAACCTCAAGTCTTTCAAGGATAATAAAAATAACCAAGCCCGATATTCTGGTAACATTGGTTTATAGTCTGGCTTCAGACGTTAAGTTCAGAGACTTTTTCGCATTATTAAATTCCATCTCTGAGAAAAAGAAAATACTTATTTCCGGTCAGGCTGCTTTTGAGAATAAAAAACACTTGCCTGCAAATGCTCATTTTTTCAGCAACCTGCAGGAATTACTTAAATTATTATAAGGCCCCCAATTTTTTTTGTATTGAAAATCAACTATTTATAAGTCTTGTTAATAATTATGTTTAATGATTATTAGAAAAAGTTAAACAAAAGTATTTATCTTTGTTGCATAAATAACGGAAGAAATATTCCTTAATATCAAAAACCCAAAACTCAAAATCTAATAAATCAAAAACCAAAAAAATGAAAACTAAAATTATCTATTCCATATTCTTCTTTCTGACTTTCCTAACCGGAAAGATTCAGGCACAGAATGCCAGCCTGCAGGTGATTCACAATGCAGCTGATCCTGCAGCCGCACTCGTGGACATTTATGTTGACGGTGTTAATACTGCTAATGATTTCGCATTTCGCACAGCTACATCGTTTTTAAGTCTTACATCCGGTGTTGTGCACAATGTTGGCGTCGCTCCATCAAACAGCATGTCAGTAATGGATACTATTAAAAACTTCCAAATTACTCTTGCTCCGGGCGGACGTTATGTTGCAATTGCAAACGGTGTACTTACCCCGGGTTCTTTTGCCACTAACCCTGATGCAGCCAATACAGCCTTTAATCTTTATATAAAGGACAGTATTCAGTCTGCAGCTACTAATCCGGCTAATGTTGATTTCATCGTTATGCATGGTGCTACCGATGCACCTACCGTAGATGTGCTTGCCAGAGGAGTAGCTTCTCTGGTAAATGATGCTTCTTATGGTGCTATAACCGATTATATAGGTGTACCGGCGGGTAGTTATATTCTTGATGTTACTCCGGGAAATGCAAATTCAACAATAGTTGCCAGTTACCGGGCTGACCTGACTTCTTTAGCGGGTGGTGCAGCAGTTGTTGTTGCATCCGGTTTTCTAGATTCTACGCTTAACCAAAATGGTCCTGCCTTTGGATTATGGGCTTATTTGGCAAATGGAACAGCCATCAAATTACCGGCAGTTTCCCTTGCCCGCCTTCAGGTCATACATAATGCTGCAGACCCTGCTGCTGACACGGTTGATGTTTACTTAAACGGTGCATTGTTACAGGATAATTTTTCTTTCCGTACAGCAACACCCTATATTGACGCTCCGGCAGGAGTTTTGTTAAACATCGGTATTGCTCCCGGCAACAGTACATCTGTTGCGGATACCATTAAAAACTTTCAGGCAACCCTTGCCAATGGAAATTCTTATTTAGCTGTAGCAAACGGAGTTATTACTCCTGGCTCATTCTCTCCAAATCCAAATTCTGTTTCAACAGCATTTACACTTTTTATTCAGGATGCAATGCGTGAAGGGGCTCTTGTTATCGGCGATGTTGATCTTCGTGTAGTTCATGGGTCGACTGATGCGCCTACTGTAGATGTAATTGCTCGTGGAGTTGGAGAAATTGTTGACAGTGCCTCTTATAGCAATATAACAAATTATATTAATGTGGCTGCCGGCAGTTATATACTTGACATTACTCCTCACAATGCACCTTCTACAATTGTAGCCAGCTTTCTTGCTGATTTATCTACCCTTGGTGGAGGAGCAGGCGTTGTAGTTGCTTCGGGTTTTTTGGATTCAACGCTGAATCAAAATGGTCCGGCTTTTGGATTGTGGGCTTATTTACCGGATGGTACAGGAATTCAATTACCTGCAGTTTCTCAGGCACGTTTACAGGTCATTCATAATGCCGCTGATCCTGCTGCTGCTACAGTTGATGTGTATCTGAATGGTGCATTGTTAAAAGATAATTTCGCTTTCCGAACAGCAACACCATATATAGATGCTCCTGCCGGTGTTTTATTAAATATCGGTATTGCTCCGGGCAACAGTACCTCTGTAACGGATACCCTTAAAAACTTCCAGGCAACATTGGAAAACGGCAAAACCTATGTGGCTATAGCCAATGGAGTGTTAACCCCGGGTTCATTTGCAGCTAATCCGGATGCAATTTCAACAGCATTCACCCTTTTCATTCAGGATGCAATGCGCGAATCAGCTTTATTGCCGGGTGATGTAGACCTGCGAGTTGTACATGGTTCTACAGATGCTCCTACAGTTGATGTATTGGCACAAGGCGTTGTTACTCCATTGGTTGATGATGCTTCTTACAGCGATATTACTCCATACTTAAGTGTTGCTCCCGGAAATTATATCCTGAACATCACTCCCGGAAATAATAACGCTCTTATCGTAGCCAGTTTTTCAGCGAATCTAACAAGTCTTGCAGGCGGAGCAGCTGTTGTTCTTGCATCCGGATTTTTAGATCCTGCAACGAATCAAAACGGTCCTGCTTTTGTGCTTATGGCAGTGCTTCCTGACGGACAGGTTATTATTCTCAATAATGTTACAAGTATTGAAGAAGAATCTGCTAATAGTTTCAGAATGTATCCTAACCCTGCTACAGAAAAACTTAACGTTGAATTTACCGATAACAACTACTCTTCAGTTATGGTTTCTGTGCTGGATATGACAGGAAGAGTAATATTAAGCTCGGAAAATACAGTGTTACAAAACAGAATTACCCTTAACACCTCCGGATTGGTTAAAGGAAATTATGTTTTAAAACTTGAAAATAATGGTAAAGTATTGGTTAGAAGGTTTAATGTCCTCTAATCTGTAAAGATGTGATTTTGTGTGTGTTTTTTTAATTGTAGTGAAAAGGAGATTAATGAAGTTTATTAATCTCTTTTTTTTTTAACTTGTTGAAATTTCTGATAAATCCATGAAAAAGAAAAAGACAGTAATTGTTCTCGGTGGCGGGTTTTCCGGCTTAAGCGCGGCTTCCACACTTGCGCACATGGGTTTCTCAGTTAAGCTAATAGAGAAAAATGAACAGACCGGTGGAAGGGCAAGAGTTTACAAGGAAGCAGGGTTTGTTTTTGATATGGGTCCCAGTTGGTATTGGATGCCTGATGTAATAGAAAAATTCTTCAGCCGTTTTGGAAAATCTGTCAATGATTATTTTGAACTTGAAAGATTAGACCCGTCTTACCAGGTTATTTACGAGGATGGCGAAACGGTAAAACTTCCTGCTGATTTCAATAAGCTTAAAGATGTTTTCGAAAAAATTGAAACAGGAAGTGGAAAACAACTTGACCTGTTCCTGGAGGAAGCGAAGTATAAGTACGAAGTAGGAATGAAGGACT
Organism: Bacteroidota bacterium; assembly: GCA_031417395.1. Lineage (GTDB taxonomy): Bacteria > Bacteroidota > Bacteroidia > AKYH767-A > 2013-40CM-41-45 > JADKIH01. The sequence goes on from JANOVM010000062.1 coordinate 19,830, forward strand.
TTGTTTACAAACCAAGTATCCGGATGTCTGAATTTACCGATTGGCGATTAGTTTCCTCCCTGTTTCGGCTGGATATGTTTAGTTCATTTTCCAAACATACCAGCAAGTATTTTCAAAATCCACGACTCAAGCACTTGCTTGAATTTCCTGTTTTATTTTTAGGAGCCATGCCTTCCAAAACACCGGCAATGTATAGTTTAATGAATTATGCAGATATGAAATTAGGAACCTGGTACCCAAAAGGTGGTATGTATAAATTAGTGGAGGCCATGACAGCTCTTGCTGTGGAATTGGGTGTTGAAATTATCCTCGATGAGCCGGTTAAAAAAATTGAAGTTCAGGAGAAGAATGCAAAATATGTTCTTACCAATAAAAGTACCTATACGGCTGATATAATAGTTGCCAGCGCCGACTATAACCATGTTGAACAAATGCTTCTGGGTAAATCCGAAAGAAACTACTCTGATAAATATTGGACTAAGCGTTCCATGTCTCCCTCCAGCTTAATTTATTATGTAGGCTTGAATAAAAAATTAAAAAAACTAATTCACCACAATCTATTCTTTGACGCTGATTTTGACAGGCATATTGATTCAATTTATAAGAAGCCTGAATGGCCTGTAGATCCTTTGTTTTATTTATGCTGCCCTTCTGTCACCGACGAAAATGTTGCACCGGTCGGTATGGAAAATCTTTTTATTCTTATTCCAATACCAGCCGGACTGGAAGACACTGCAGAAATTAAGGAAACTTATTTTAAGAAAGTAATTGGCAGAATAGAAAAATATTGCGGAGAAAGCATACATGATTCAATTGTTGTAAAAAGGAGTTATGCGGGATCCGATTTTATTTCTGATTACAATGCATTCAAAGGTAATGCTTACGGTCTGGCTAATACACTCATGCAAACTGCTTTTTTAAGGCCTTCGATGAGAAATAAGAAAATCAATAATTTATTTTATACGGGTCAATTAACAGTACCGGGCCCCGGTGTACCTCCTTCTATTATTTCAGGACAGGTAGTAGCGGGCTATGTTTCAAAATTATTTAACTAAACATTTTATGAAAAAAATATTTGATAACCTGTCAGCGGAATGCAGTAAGAAAATTACCCAGCGATATTCTACATCGTTTTCATTGGGTATTCGGTTGTTAAACAAAAAATTGCATGCTCCGATATACGGGGTATATGGATTTGTAAGGTTAGCAGATGAAATTGTCGATTCATTTCATGAATTTGATAAAGAAACCTTACTCCGGAAATTTAAGAATGACACTTATGAAGCAATTGAATCTCGTATAAGTTTAAACCCCATTCTAAACAGCTTTCAACAGGTAGTTAACGATTATGGAATAGAAAAAGAGTTGATTGAAACTTTTTTTGAAAGTATGGAAATGGATTTGAATAAAACATTTTATGATCAAAAGCTTTATGAAAAGTATATTTTAGGTTCTGCTGAAACGGTAGGACTAATGTGCCTTAAAGTTTTCTGTCACCAAAAACCTGAATTGTATTCTTCTCTTAAATTCTATGCAATGAAACTTGGGTCTGCCCTTCAAAAGGTAAATTTTTTGAGAGATCTAAAAGCTGATCGTAAAGAACTGGGACGAACGTATTTTCCGGGTGTTAATTTCGACACTTTTGAAGAGAAAAATAAACAATTAATACAACAGGAAATAGAAGGAGAACTTAATGAAGCTTTAATTGGTATTAGAAAACTACCTCGTTCATCAAGAAGTGGAGTTTACCTGGCGTATTATTATTACACAGCATTATTTAACAAGATTAAATCTGTTCCCGCTGAAAGAATCATGGAAGAAAGGATTCGTGTTTCCAATCCTCATAAATTTGGATTGATGATAAATTCACTAATAAAGAATAAGCTAAACCTTATTTAATTAGTATCTTTCTGACTTAACTTTCATTATATATTCGCAATGAAGATATTCTGCATATTACTATTGTTTATTCTCCAGCCACCCAAAGAGAATCCTGACGAAAACAGGATAAGAAGCTTGTTTAATGAATCGGTGAATGAAAAAGAGAAAGCACTTGATCTGGTAGCGTATATCGATATGTGTAAAGCAACCCCACTTTCATTGGGTTATCAGGGTGCGGCAAAAATGCTTCTGGCGAAATTTGAATCCAATGTATTTAAGAAGTATGATTTATTTCAAGAGGGAAGGGTTGAAATCGAAAATGCTATTCAAATGGATCCTGAATCTGTTGAATTAAGGTTTATCCGATTTTCCTGTCAGTCAAATATACCCTGGTTTTTAAATTATAGATGCAGCCTTAAAAATGATAAGGAAATATTGGTACAATCTATTAAGCAAAATAATAGCCGGATTGAACCAATCAGGAAGCAAATTTTAAGTGCATTAGTTCATTCTTCGGAATAATAAGGCCGGGATAAAATTGAATATTAACCAAATGAATGATGTTGTAATACTTGTAGACGAAAATGATTCTGTTTTGGGTACCATGGACAAAATGGAAGCTCATGTGAAGGGATTGCTACATCGTGCGTTTTCTGTTTTTATATTTAATGATAAAAATGAAATTCTGCTTCATCAACGGGCAAGGAATAAATATCATTCACCCGGCTTGTGGACCAATACGTGTTGCAGCCATCCTCGTCCCGGTGAAGAAGCAATAGCCGCTGCACAAAGAAGATTAATGGAAGAAATGGGATTTAACTGCGAACTAAAAGAATGCTTTAATTTTACTTATAAGGCAGATGTTGGCAGTGGATTGACAGAGCATGAATTTGATTATGTATTTACAGGAATTTTTAATGGTCTTCCTAATATCAACCCCTTAGAAGTTGCAAACTGGAGATATACAGATATAGATTCCATAAAAAAGGAACTTGAACTAAATCCCGAGACGTTTACAGTTTGGTTTAAAATAGCTTTTGATCAGTTGATTGAAAAGGGGCATACCCCTTAATTAACCCTAGGTTGACATACTATTATCACAAATGAAAATTATTTATTTAATATAGATAACTTATCGGTCTATTTTAATATTTTACGTAATTTTGCTTAATCGTTTACACGCTTTCGATAATTAATTTCGATATAATAAAAATGAAAGTATTCACCTTAAATAAGGAAATTTTACTTCCAATACCTATAAAACAGGCATGGTCTTTTTTTTCGAATCCTGTTAATTTAAAAAAGATTACACCACCTGAAATGAATTTCGATATTATTTCCGGAGATTTACCGGAGAAAATATTTTCCGGATTGATGATTCAATACTCCGTTTCGCCACTTAAAGGAATAAAAGTTAATTGGCTTTCAGAAATTAAGCACGTTAATGAGCCTTATTCTTTTATAGATGAGCAAAGATCCGGTCCATATTCTTTTTGGTATCATCAACATTCTTTTGAAGAAATGGGAAGTAATACCAGAATGACGGATCTGGTTTATTATTCTCTCCCTTTTTATATGATTGGATCAATTGCCAACTCTTTCTTTGTCAAAAAAAAATTGGATCATATATTTAATTATCGTACAAAGGCCATTGCTGATTTGTTTAAAACAAAAGAAATATGAACTTCGTCATTGTCCTCAGTACATTCTTTTTTATGGAATTTGTGGCATGGTTTACACACAAGTACGTCATGCATGGATTCCTTTGGATTTTACACGACGATCACCATAACAGAAATATTGAAAAGTTTTTCGAAAAGAACGATTCCTTCTTTCTGATTTTTGCTATACCCAGCTTTATATTGATTTTACTGGGAACATTTAACAATCTCGATTACAGATTTTGGATTGGAATTGGAATAGCAGCGTATGGATTAGCTTATTTTCTGGTACACGATATTTTTATTCATCAAAGATTTAATTATTTTAAAAATTCAGATAATGTTTATTTAAGAGCAATTCGAAAAGCGCACAAAGTTCATCATAAACATTTATCTAAAGAAGATGGTGAATGTTTTGGAATGTTACTGGTCCCGATGCGTTATTTTTGGGAGGCCATTAAGTCAAAGAAAGCATGAAGTTAGCCTATTTGCTTATCAATTTTTCTTCAGTTATTGTTCCATTTATTTTTTCATTTCACTCCAAGATTAAATTTAATAAAGAGTACAGATATTTTTGGCCCGCTAATCTCGCCGTTGCTTTGTTTTTTATTGTTTGGGATGTATTGTTTACAGGTTTGAAAGTCTGGGGCTTTAACCCTAAATACACTACCGGACTTTATATTTTTAATCTGCCTGTTGAAGAAATTCTTTTTTTTATCTGCATTCCTTATGCCTGTGTCTTTTCATACCATTGCATTCGAAAGTTTTATCTTAAAAGTAATACATATACACTTGAAAGTTCTGTCACTCCAATCCTCATATTAATGTTGCTCAGTCTGGCAACAATATTCATTGATAGACTTTATACATCTGTCACCTTCATTTTTCTGGCCGGGTCATTGTTTTATTTAAAGTATATTTTAAAGGTTAGGTGGCTTGGAGGTTTTTTTATTTCTTACTCATTTTTGCTTTTGCCTTTTTTACTTGTCAACGGTATATTGACAGGCACCTTTCTTGAGGAACCAATTGTGTGGTATGATAATACTAATAATATTGGAATTCGAATATTGACTATTCCCTTCGAGGATATTTTTTATGGAATGTTGCTTGTGCTTTTAAATATTGCTTTGTACAACCTTCTAAAGGATAATGCTTTTAAGAAAACGCAACATCGTTAATACATTGAATTAAACTTTAATAAACAATTTTCGAATTGAATTATTAACTACAACCATATAAATTCCCTCACATAATGATGAGGCATCTATTTGGATGGTATTATTTGAAATATATTTTGATGGTATTGTATACTCTTTCATGTCAAAATCAACTATTGAAATGCTATTAATTTTAATTTCTTTATAAGATAGATTAATAAATTCGGATATGGGATTAGGAAAAATGTTCAATTCAAATTTTTCCGTAGATGATTTAATAGTAGAAAGGCAGGAGAGAGGCTGGTTTTGTCTATAGGAAATGCGGCTGCTAAGCATTAAGGAATCTTGAAATTCCTGTGCTTTGGTACACTCTCCTTTCAGATAATAGGACAACCACATTTTTAAAAAACTATTTACGGTCGTTTGTTGTTCCTGCCGGCTAATGGTTGGTGTTGGAGTACAAGTACCTTCTCCAATAGAACAAAAGAGATTATTATTGGCAAAAAAGCAATGTCCGCCGCCGAAAATATAAATTTGCGTTTTAAAAGCTGCAGCGCAGGAATCATACATTATATCCTGGTGTTGAGTGGGTGGAGCTACACAATCATTCGTTCCGGAAAAAATAAGAGTGGGTATTGTAATGTTTTTGGATGCATCAATGGATGAAGGATTTGTATTTGCAGCTGCATAAGATACCATCGTTGTAATTGATGAATTATTTTCAGCAGCAAGAAAGGAGGAACCACCACCCATGGAATGACCCATAATTGCTGAAGTTCCCGCAATACTAGAAGAAGTAATTATTGATCCCGCACCGTTGTTTTTAATTTCAGTAATGAGGAATGTTAAATCTTCAGCCATATCCTGATGAACAGGGGAGAAGCTGCTTTCAGTGGTTGGAAAAACGACTATGTAATTGTCTGTTACCAATGAGTCCCAGAAGTTCTCATAGGCGCTCCAATCCATAACAAAGCCATGACCAAATACTATAAGCGGAAATGTTCCCGATGAAATAGGTACGTTATTGCCTGCAGTGGATGATGGATAATAAATTTCTGTTGCTATTGCTCTGTTAGACCGGGCAGGATCGGTAAAAGTATATTGTAAATGCCCGACTTGTTGCCCCTGTGAGTTAACAGCTATGAAAAGGAAAATTATAAGGGTAGAAATATTTTTAATCATTACCATAAATTAGATATGGTAATATAGGGATAAATATTCTATTGGCAGGGCGTTTGGTATATTTTTTTCGTTTCAATTTCGTATTGAATTTTTTGTCCATCACCCATTGCATGTTCAATATCGGCTAATTTTTGATACAGATCTTCATATCTTGCAAGTACTTTGCGATCTTTATTTTTCATTACGGCTTGGAAAGCAATCGACCTTATTGAGTAAACACTAGTATCGTTAAGTGAAATCTTCTCCTTTTGGAGGTGGGAGCATTCAATTTCGTGCAACTCTTCCAGCATTTTAATATAGTCCATTTTATTAGTATTCCCTTGTGGAATTTCTGAATTGCCTTTATTGAAGCATCCATTAAGTAAATATAAGAGGGAAACCATACCGAATATTAATTTGAGCTCTTTCATTTTGTCTTATTTTAAGCTAATTTAGGGTACAAATTTAATATGAAATGTTAAAATCCAAACCGGATAAATAATACCTTTTTAATATTTTATAAATTTGCTATCATTACAACTAAAATTAAAAATAATATGAAAAAAACAATTACAACCCTCTTTAGTTTAGTATTTATTTTTTCGGTGAAAGCCCAAGTTTGTCCTGTTTTTATTACCCATATGATTACCGGGAATCAGGTACAGTATAATGCTACTTGTCCTGATAATCCTGCTGCATGGTCATGGTTTTTTAACGGCGGAACGCCTCAGTTTGCAAGTATTCCCAATCCACTTATTACCTATAACACACCGGGTAATTTCATTTCTGCATGTTCGGTAAGCGGTGGACCTAACAATTGTTCTGCTTCATTATCAACCGCTCAGGATTCAGTTACAATCTTAGGTTCCGGAGTTCCTGAAATAAAGAAGATAAATGATGTTCAGATTTTCAGCAGGGGATCAATTCCTACATTCGAAATTGAGAGTACCTCTTCGCAAAAAGTTAGTGTAGAATTATTCGATATTACCGGAAATTTAATTGATGTAGTTTTTAAAGGAAATCTTAATGGTGGAACTAATATTTTTCAAATGCGTCCCATAGATTTACCTATTGGTAATTACGTTTTAAATATATTGACTGAAAGCGGAAAGATTACCAGGAAGTTTCACTGGAATAATTAACAGTATTTAGTTATTAAATAAAGAGTAGCTTGTTAGATTAGGATAGCTGAATACTTTAATAAAATAACAGCAATGGGAATTATACATTGAAAATATGTTATTAAATCGTTTCTAATTCAGCCGTAAAATGTCTTAGCAATGGCGATTCATATTTTATTTTTAGTCCTTTAATGGACTCCCTTTTTTTATAGAGGTTCGATATGCATTCACCAACATAGTCAATATGGCTCTGCGTGTAAACTCTTCGTGGAATGGCTAGTCTGACTAATTCCATAGGAGGAGAAAGCACCTTACCATGAGAATCATATTTTCCAAACATTAACGTACCTATTTCAACACTCCGTATTCCCCCTTCAATAAACAAAGCGCAAGCCAAAGCTTGTCCGGGGAATTCATGAGCAGGTACGTGAGGAAGAAAAGCAGTGGCATCAAGATAAACAGCATGACCGCCTGTTGGTTTCAGATAGGGTACACCGGCTGCATCCAATTTTTCGCCCAGGTATTGAATGCTTCTTATTCTGTAATGAAGATAATCTTCCTGCAAAACTTCATCCAGTCCAATTGCAATTGCTTCAAGATCCCTTCCCGCTAATCCTCCATACGTGGGAAAACCTTCTGTAATGATTAACATATTGCGACATTCCATGGAAAGAGCATCGTCATTCATGGCAAGAAATCCTCCGATGTTTGCAAAAGCATCTTTTTTTGCACTCATAGTACAACCATCGGCATAAGAAAAAATCTCCTGAGCAATTTCTAAAATAGTTTTATGCTCATATCCCTTTTCTCTGATCTTAATGAAATACGAATTTTCTGCAAAGCGGCAGGCATCAATATAAAGTGGAATATCAAAAATTTTACAGATTCGTTTTGTTTCCCGAATGTTTGCCATACTTACCGGTTGTCCGCCGCCGGAATTATTTGTAATTGTAAGAATGACCAATGGAATATTTTCAGAACCTGTTTCTCTGATAAATTTCTCCAGAGCAATTGTATCAATATTTCCTTTGAAAGGAGCAATGTGTGATGGAATTTTTCCTTCTTCACAAGGAAGGTCAATTCCTTTGGCACCCGAAGATTCTATGTTGGCGCGTGTAGTATCGAATAGTGTATTGCTGACAAAATATTTTCCTTTCTTCCCCAATATACTGAAAAGAATTTTTTCTGCTGCTCTTCCCTGATGTGTTGGAATAATGTATTTCATTCCAACAATATTTTTTACTGCTTTTTCAAAACGAAAGAAACTGTCGGAACCTGCATAACTTTCATCGCCTATCATTATGCCCGACCATTGTTTGCTGCTCATGGCGCTGGTACCGCTATCGGTAAGGAGGTCGATTATTACATCGTGAGCTTTTATCAGAAAAAGATTGTTGTGTGCTTTTTTTAGTATTTCTTCTCTTTCCTTATGTGTTGTGAAAAATATGGGTTCAACTGATTTTATACGGAAGGGTTCAATTATTACTGTCATGTTATTCTATTGCTTAATTCAATATTTGCAAAAATGTTAATTGATTTTTTGAAGTGGAATGATAAGCATTAGGATTAAATAATGATTTAGATCAGTTTTCATGGTTGTATTATTATCTTTTTTAGGCTGTTGATATCTTTTATTAGGATTTCATAATTTATTCTCTAAGCTTCGTGTAAATATTTTCTACCATGAATGCTAACTTCTCCAACGCTCCAACGCTCCAACGCTCCAACGCTCCAACGCTCCAACGCTCATAGCTTTCAAAAAATAAAAAACTCAAAACCCCGATCATTTTTATATTTATTTTCTTTGTTTCTATTTTTCCTATTTGCAGATAAAACAAATGCGCAGCTTAATATTTCTCCTGTAACCAGCCCTTATCCGGGAGGGTACAATATAACCTGCCATGGAGCAACAGATGGCTGGATAGATATTTTAGTGGAAGGTGGAACACCGCCGTATTGGTTTTATTGGAGCAACGGTTCATTTAATCAGAACTTAGACAATCTGACTGCGGGAAGTTATACGGTTGTAGTATCAGATATGAATAATCTGGTGGATTCCATAACAGTTATACTCTATGAACCAAATCAAATTGACATTCAACTGGAACCAAGAGTTTATGAAGGTGGGTACAATATATCTGAAGCAGGACAAAGTAATGGCAAAATTGAATGCCACGTAAGCGGCGGAGTTCAGGATTATTCCTATCTCTGGAATACCAATTCGACAGAATATAAAATTGAAGATATTCCTGCAGGGAATTATTCGGTAAGGGTAACAGACATGAATGATTGTTTTTCTACTGCTTCCATTACATTAATTGAACCTTCTCCGCTGCATATAATAAGTCTTACCAGTCCCTTACATCATGGCTATAATCTTTCCTGCAAAAATTCTGAAGACGGTGCTATCAATATCACTGTTGCAGGAGGATCCGGACCCTATACCTTCCATTGGTTTAATTCATCGTATAGTATAGGAGTACAAAATCCTACAGGATTAAAAGCCGGGCATTATTCCGTCATTGTTACGGATGTTAACGATATTTCTATTGGCGGGCAAATTACACTAACGGAACCGATAGAATTTCTGGTTTTATCCATTACGCCTTCTGTGTATCCGCCGCAGAATAAAAATTTAAGCTGCAGTACATGCTCCAATGGCAGTCTGACGGCAAATTTAACGGGAGGTTTGGGCAACAAAAAGTACCAATGGGTAGATCAGTCTACAAACCAAAGCATAGGGCAAACAACACAAACAGCATCAAATCTGTCAGCAGGAACTTATTTGGTTACTGTAACCGATACAAATGGATGTATTGCTACCGGAACACATAGTATAATAGCTCCTGACAGGGATGACTGGTCGATGGTGGGAAATTCCAACATACTAAGTTCTGAATATTTAGGAACGGCTGACAATAAAGATTTAGTCTTTAAAACAAATGGAACAGAGCGATTCAGAATTTCCGGAAGTGGCGGATTAAAATTAAATAGTCTGTCCGGTTCGACGACGAATTTATTATCCATAGATAATTCCGGGAATCTTGCACGTTCCGGTTTGGTAGAATATCGCGCAGCAACTACCGGTCACCCTGCAATAGTAAGTTTTAATGGCCCACCTGTACCACTTAATTCCTTACCTGATTTTTGCTCCATGCCGCAAAATGATCCGACAGCTTTTCAATTTAACGGCCCGTTACAATCGTGGGGTACCAGCGCTTCCGGAGGGAATGTCAATATATTATCTATGGGTTTTGACTCGCAAAATGGAATTATTGACATGCTTGGAACAAATACCGGTGTCCCTCCCAGGTTACTTATAGATTATTATTGCGGAGCAGATGTTTATGTAGGCAACAGCAATGCAGGTGATCTGACAGCAAACAAAAACCTATTTGTTGGAAACAATCTTGGAATTGGTACACGATTACCCACGCAAAAATTTGAAGTAGCACACAACGATGGTAACGGTACTCCGGGAGGCATGGCATTAAACAATACCTCTGCATCCAATTACAATAGTGAAATAAAATTCATGGGAAATTCGCAGGGAAGTTCCATAAACCTGTGGTCGATTGGTTGTGATGTTACACACGATAAATCTCAGAACTTTTTCATTTATGATAATACAGCCGCTTCGAATAATCTGCGCTTTATGATTGATGGAAGTGGCAGGGTGGGTATAAATACGGTTCCTCCGGCAAATGGATTGTATAAACTTTATGTAGAGGGAAGTATTGCAGCCAGAGAAATAAAAGTAACGGCAGGTAATTTTCCGGACTATGTATTCCACAAGGGCTTTTCGTTAATGACTATTTATGATCTTAAAAAATTTATACAGGAAAATGAACATTTGCCTGATGTTCCGACAGAGAAAGAAGTCAGTACAGCCAATGGTTTTGAAGTAGGTAAATTTCAAACAATGCTGTTAAAGAAAATTGAGGAGCAAACACTCTATATAATCAGCTTACAGGAACAAATTGATGCGATAAAAGCGGAATTAACCAATAAAGTGAAATAGTATGAGGACTTTTTCAATTATTTTAATTATATTTATTAGAATATTATCAGGAGAATCAACCTTGGCTCAGGGAACAGGATATTTTACTATAAAAGGTAAGCTATTTTACGACCCACAGGGCCAGGCATTCTATCCTTTAATAATCAATTATTCTTGTGATGTTACTTATGATCATTCAAATGCCAATCCAACGGCCAATGACCTTTTTATTTCTCCTTTGTGGGGATATGGAATTAATAAAGATGGCTATGATTGTAATGATTTACAATCCTGTGTTCATACGCAAATACATAACGATTTTATTAAGATAAAGAGTATGGGATTTAATACAATACGATTAAATGGAGTCGGATTTTGCAAAAACATAGACGCTATTGGAGGAGTAATAAATCCTGTTAATTCATACGATAACCTTTTCACATTTCCTCAATTCAGAATCATGCCTCCTTATAATACCGGAAATGCTCAGATAGTATTTGACCTGTTGAGCGAAGTATTACAGGAGGCAGAAGCCTGTTCGCTTGCTGTGCTGTTAAATGAAAATTATCAGGGATATATTATATTGCCAACTCCCAACTGGCAAGCTAATGTTGATGATTACGCAGAATATCTGAAAGAAAAAGCAAAATACTTTAAAAATTTTCACAATCTTCTTGCTTATGAAATATTACATGAACCCAATTTCTATGTATCCCCAATTAGAACCCCTTCGAAGTTTGAGGTTTGCAATCATTTTGCAAAGTGGTATGATTCAGTTAAAGATAATGACCCCAATCATCTGATAACTTATGGTGGTTTAATTGGTGATGTATTTGCCTGGGATCCTGCTGTTTCAAAGGCAGATTTCTACGCTCCTCATCTTTATAGCACATGGGGAGAGGGAGAGGTTCCGGCGACCGGTACTTACGATTTAACAATAACTCAAAATCGCTTACAGGGATATTTATATTACTTAAACAAAACTGCCACCAAGCCCTGGGTAGTAGGTGAAACAGGTTTTTCTGCAATTGATGATGATGCCGGTTATACAACAACAGGGCAGGATGTACCACCCTTCGTTGATGGTACTATTTCTGAACAGGCTGATTATGCAGTGAACAGTAAAAACTGGGTCAGGGATTGTGATGCATCCGGTTATGGCTGGTGGAATTTTCAGGAAAATAACTGGTATACTTCATACCAGGATGGATTTGGATTATTGCGTCACGGCGATATATCACAGTCCGGCAATGCAAAGAACGCTTCAACAAAATTCGCAAATTATTTAACAAACAATCAGGCACCCGCTCCAGTGCTTTCATCCTGTGTCAAACCTGCTAATTATTATGACCCATACAACATTGAAGCCAACCACCCTGGTTTTCCAAATACAATTACCGGCTATGTAAAGAATATGGAAACAAATGAATTTATTCCAAATGCATTTATTCTTGCAGGAACACTATATGATTATACAAATCCTATAACCCCAAATGTAAGTTTTGAAGGCTACTATTCTCAAAATACTTATTCAAATGAAACTGATGGAATGTTTAGTGTCAATCCGTATCATTCTTCAATTTTCATGCAACCAGTTATTTACAAATTATTAATCTCCAGTATTGGAGGAGATGTATATACTGAAGGAAGAGAATACGGACAAGTAACTCCTTTCGTTCAGTCCGGTATTGATCGTTTTATTTATGTTAATACAATGCAGTACGATGAAACGATAAAGCAACTTTCCGTTCCATTGGGAAGTTCCAGAATTTTTAAAGGATGGAATTCATTAACTGTTGAATCTCATCCTACAGATATAATAGTTGATGGAACAGCCGACTTTACAGCCCGTTCAGAAGTGAATATCCGCTTTGAATTTACGGCTTCCCTAAATAGTGAGGTTCATATTTTTACTTCTGAAACATTTAATGATTGTATAGATTATACAAATTATCATGCGCCAAAAATCAGACGAAATAATAAAGGTGATTTAAAGGAGAATGTTTCGATAGAATTGAATTTCAGGCTTACAGATGACTTTAATGTAAAGGTTTTTCCAAATCCTTCAAATCAAATGATTAATATAAATCTGTTTTCTGAAAACAGTAAAAATGATATTTATAAATATTCGATATCAGATTTTAGCGGAAAAGTTCTTTTTCAAAATACTGCAAGAAGTCCTGAATACAGCATTGACATTTCTGCATTTTCAAAAGGAATTTATTCACTGACCGTACAGTCTAGTACATTTATTAAAACAAAAAAAATAATAATTCAATAAGCCAATATGAAAACTAACCAATTTAAATTATTTTTTTTATTTATATTAATTTTTTTAAGCTGTAATTTAGCAAATGCTCAGGGGTGGCTTTGGTCAAAAACTATTGGCGGACTATGGTCAGACAATGATAATAGCGCAGGCATAATTGCATCAGAGGATATTTATGTTTATGGAACATTTGAATCCTTAGATTGTTATACAGAAACGGACACCTTCCATATACGAGGTGGTGAAGATATTTTCTTTGCGAAATTTGATAATAATGGAAATGAAAAATGGTGCAGAAGCATAGGTGGATTTAATCCAGGAATAAATAAAGAGCAAATTTCAAAAATAATATTAGATCCGACCGAAGAATATTTATATATGACAGGATATTATTATGATAGTATTATAATTGGCCCAATTACATTACATGGAATTAAAGCAGAAATATTTATTGCAAAGTTTGATACAAGCGGGAATCTAATTTGGGCAAAAAGTGCCGGAGGTATTGCTGACGATGCCGGTAGTGGAATAGCTTTAGATTCATTGGGCAATATTTATCTTTCCGCATTTATTAATGGTCAAGCAACATTTGATTCATATTTAGTCCAACCCGGAACAATTCTTGCAAAATATGATACATCAGGTAATTGTTTAGGAGCAAAAAATGTAATGAAGAATGTTGCCGGTCGCGCTTTATTTAATAATAATTATTTATATTTTATTGGCGTTTCACTTTTAAATGTAGATACGCTTTATATCGATAGTTTAATAATACCGGCAAACGGCACCTATGATATTATCCTGTCTAAATTTGATACAAGTGGGCATGTAATTTGGGCAATAAAAGAAGGGTGGACAGCAGCAGATGGAACAACCGGTTTTGCAATTGATAAAATTGGAAATTTATTTTTGGCAGGATCATATGGAGGCGATTCAACAATTATTAATGGAGACACCTTACGTAATGGACAAGCGTATCTTATGAAATATAATAGTTCAGGTTCTTTTCAATGGATTAGAGAGTTTACAGCATCAAATCAAGTTTTAGTGTCACGTGGAATAGACATTGATCATCAGGGAAATGTATATGTAACCGGATTTTTTTCTGATACAGCAACATTTGGGAATTATACTCTTTATGCACAAAGTGTTATTGATGCATTTTTAGTGCGGTATTCAAGTAATGGCAATTGTATAGGTGCAGTTAACATTCCATTTGGGTTAGGAAAAGAGGTGGCTGTTGATATTAATGACAGACCTGTAATAACAGGACCATTTTCAGTAATTAATACAGCAGCCGGTACAGTAAATTCACATGGATTAGTTGACGCAGCAATAATAATGCATGACGTTATTAACGGAGTAACTGAAACAGAAAAAACCAGAGGAAATGAATTGCTGATTTATTCAAATCCTACAACAGGTAAATGTAACATTACGATGCCTGATGAATTCTTAAATAAAAGTGGTAAGCTTACTTTGACTCTTTATGATAGTTTTGGCAAGTTAATTCGTTCTTATTTGGTTCAAGTAAAGGATGGAACAATTAAATTAAACCTCGACTATGAGGCAGCAGGGATTTATATTGTAACTTTAACGGATAGTCATAAATTATTTAAAGGGAAAATTATTTTTGAATAGCTTTTGGTGTTGACATTTTAACAATACGAGCAAAATTATTTCTACTTTTAGGGTCATTTCGAGTTGCTATCTATTTGGTAGCAACCTTATTAATTTCTTATGACTGCCACAAGATTTTCATCACAATCAGGTATCGATCATTTAATAGCTATATATATAGTGCTTTTCGCTGAATCAATCCATCTGCTCTCAGTTCCAACTGGAAGTTCAGAATCGTTTAAAGGATGGAATTCGTTAACTGTTGAATCAAATCCTACTGATATAATAGTTAATGGAACAGCCGACTTTACAGCCCGTTCAGAAGTGAATATCCGCTATGAATTTACGGCTTCCCTAAATAGTGAGGTTCATATTTTTACTTCGGAAACATTTAAAGATTGTGTAGATTATACGAATTACCATACAGCAAAAATCAGAGGAAATAATGAAAGTAATTTACAGGAGAATGGTTCGATAGAATTGAATTTCAGGGTCTCAGATGACTTTAATGTAACAGTCTTTCCAAATCCTTCAAATCAAACGATTAATATAAATCTGTTTTCTAAAAATAATAAAAATGATATTTATACATATTTAATATCAGATTTTAGTGGCAAAGTGCTTTTTCAAATGTCTACAAATAGTTCTGAATACAGAATTGACGTGTCTTCTTTTTCAAAAGGAATTTATTCACTAACTGTTCAATCCAATACCTTTATTATAACAAAAAAAATCGTCATCCAATAAATTAAATTTTACACTATGAAAATAATGAGCTACAGATTTATTTTTTTATTTATTACACTTGTATTTAATAATTATTCTACAAACGCCCAGGGTTGGCTTTGGGCAAAGTTAATTGGTGGACTATTTAGCGATTATGACCAAGGTGCCGGCATAATCGCTTCGGAGGATATTTATGTTTTCGGTACTTTTAACTCTATCGATTGTTATACAGAAACAGACACTTTCCATTTAAGAGGTGGAGAAGATATTTTCTTTGCGAAATTTGATAATAATGGAAATGAAAAATGGTGCAGAAGCATTGGTGGATTTAATCCAGGAATAAATAAAGAACAAATTTCAAAAATAATATTGGATCCGACCGAAGAATATTTATATATGACAGGTTATTATAATGATAGTATTATAATTGGCCCGGCTACATTACATGGAATTAATAGGGAAATATTTATTGCAAAATTCGACACAAGTGGGAATCTAATTTGGGCAAAAAGTGCCGGAGGTATGTCTGACGATTCTGGTAGTGGAATAGGTATAGACTCTTTGGGTAACATTTATCTTTCCGCCTTTATCCTTGGACAGGCAATGTTTGATTCATACATAGTTCAACCCGGAACGATACTTGCAAAATATGATACATCAGGTAATTGTTTAGGAGCAAAAAATGTTATGAAGAATATTAGTGGCCGCGCTTTATTTAATAATAATTATTTATATTTTGTCGGCGTTTCTCTTATTAATGCAGATACACTTTATATTGATAGTTTAAAAATGTTGGGAAATAATTCTTACGATATCATACTCTCTAAATTTGATACGACAGGTAAAGTGATTTGGGCACTTAAAGAGGGATGGATTGCTGATGATTTTGCAACAGGATGTTCCCTTGATGAAAATGGAAACATTTATTTAACCGCTAATTATGGAAGTGACTCCACTATAATTAATGGTGACACCTTAAGGAATGGTCAATCAATTCTAATGAAATATAATAACTTAGGTACTTTTCAATGGCTTACTGAGTTTACAGCATCCAATAAAATTTTGGTTTCAAGTAGGCTACAAACAGATCATCAAGGAAGTGTATATGTAACTGGCAGATTTAGTGATACAGCAACATTTGGAAACTATACTCTTTTTGCTCAAAGTGTAGGGGATGCATTTTTAGTTCGTTATTCATCTAATGGCAATTGCATCGGTGCAGATAATATTCCATTTGGAGATGGAATAGATGTTGCAGTTGATATTAATGATAAACCGTTTATAACCGGAAATTTTTCAATTGTTACTACAGCAGCAGGTACTGTAAATACACACGGGCTATTTGATGCAGGAGTAATTATGCACGATATTATTAACGGAGTAGCTGAAACAGAAAAAACCAGAGGAAATGAATTAATAATTTATTCTAATCCTACTACAGGCAAATGCAATATTACAATGCCGGATGAATTCTTACATAATATCGGTAAGCTTACTTTGACACTTTACGATAGCTTTGGCAAGGTAATTCGTTCTTATTTTGTTCAAGTAAAGGATGGAACAATTAAATTAAATCTCGACTATGAGGCAGCCGGGATTTATATTGTTACATTATCGGACGGACAAAAAACTTACAAAGGAAAAATTGTGTTTGAGTAAGTGTAGATATATGAAATCATATTTTAGCATGTGAAGAAAATTTATAGCGGGGCGATTTATTTTTAGAAATAGAATTGAAAATATTAAAGCGTCCTTCTTCTTTCCTGGTCCGCCTCAATACTCTCAAACAATGCTTTGAAGTTTCCTTTCCCAAACGATTTTGCACCTTTACTTTGTATGATTTCAAAGAATAACGTTGGTCTGTCTTCAACAGGTTTTGTGAAAATCTGAAGAAGGTAGCCGTCTTCGTCACGATCAACCATTATTCCTAATTGTTTTAGAGTTTTTAAATCTTCTTCGATTTTGCCTACGCGATCGGAAACTGTATCATAATACTTTACCGGTACATGTAGAAATTCGACTCCCTATAATTAATGTCTGACTTTATAATAAAAATGTATAAAAATGACTTTTTACGTCTTTAAATTAATTGAACTAAAAAGAAACTTTCTGCATGTAAACCACAGGAGTTTATAATTTAATAAGACGTTTATAAGAATTCAGAAACTTTATAAAGTAAATTCCTGCCGGAAGGTCAGAAATATTAATTCTTTGGAAATTATCAGTAATAGAAATAGTTGAAACCAATGATCCAATTGAATTTAGAATTTCAATATCTGTATTTGTTTCTATTAATTTTTCAGTTTTAAAGAAAATATAATCGGCAGATGGATTAGGATAAAAATTGAAATCAAAATTTTCATTTGATTGATTTGAAATAGTATTAACGGAACCAAATAATGTAATATAGTTTCCGGCATATTGATAGGAATTTTGGCAGGTATTAACTGCATCCCAATTAATTGACCATGTCATCATACCACGCAGATCAGGGTAGCCACCGGATTGAGATAAAATATAAGATCCGGGTGGAGTTGAATTTACACCTCTCAGGTAATTAACAGCAGCTTGAACGGTTGCAGTATCAGTAAAACCACCACCTGCAGCGCTATTGCAAGCCGGGAGACCAATTGCTATTTTATAAGCAGGTAGGCCGGTAAAATACCCGCCGCTTGTCTGAAAGCCGTGTATGACATCTTCTGTCATAGCAACAATGAAATCAGCTGTTCCCTGCGAATAATTCAAGCCATCAATTCCTGTCATGCTGCCGCTATTGTACAATTGCACATGCAGAATTTCAAGTGAATCACGCAAGGCATCGAGTAGGGGGAGATAAGCGCCCCATATGCCTCCAAAGCTGGAAATACCTCCCTGAACAAAAGCGGTTTCAGGGGCGAATGTCAGAATGAGACGTTTGCTATGTAAAGAATAATAATCCTGCATTATTTTTTTAATAGCGAAGATCATATTGATAATGGGAGAATCTACCGGTGAAGCAATAGTTCCGCCCGTAATTGAAAGTGATCCACCTTCAAGGTCTATGTCAATTCCATCAAAGCCATACGTATTAATAATGCTATTCATTGAACTAATGAATGTATCTCTTTCTGCAGCATTGTCAAGCGAAACCGGTGAAGCAGCTCCACCAATACTAATGAGGACTTTTTTATTTGATGTTTGCAGATTTTGTATTTGAGAGATCAATACACTTTGGCTTACCTGATCGGGGATGAATTCCATCTTATAGTCAGTACCGAATTGAGGAATAGCAAAAGATAAATTGATAATGTTATACCGGGCATCTACCTGATCAAGTTGAATATAAGGAGCGCTGGCATCATTCCAGTTATGCCAATAGCCAATCAAAGCCGGATCAGGAACCTGTGTTTTACCTGTGGAGTAAAAAAGTATTAGTAATATTGATATTAATGAAAGGCGAGATCGCATTTAATTATTATTCAATTATGTTTTAGTAAATATTTTATTTAAGAATGTTTAGTGTAATCAAAACAATAACGAAAAGGATAATCAACAATGCCAGAATAAACATTATTTCAGCTGTATTTTCCAATCTGTAAGAGGTTTTATCACTTTCAGAACGTATTGAAAGAAATGAAAGAATACAGGCAATAATAAGTATTATAGAAGTAAATGCCGTAAATTCATCAATTAGCGAATTCTCATCGTAGCTGGAAACCTTAACAGAGGTCAGTATTATTAAGCAAAATCCTAATAGATTAGAAGAAGTATTGAGTATATGAGAGGACTTGGTTTTTGCCATTTAATAATGGATTCAGAAGAAATATTTACTTTCGGATAATAATTTTTTTAGTAACAACATTGTACTTTGAAACAAATTGTACAAAATATGTCCCTGCAACATGATCCGTAAGGTCTAAAGGAATTTCGTAATTTGAGAATGGATTAATTAGTTCTTCACGAATTTTTTCACCGAGTGCATTATAAACAGTTAATACATCAAAGTGGTTTGTAGAACCGGAAAACAAAATTCTAAAATTCCCGGAGGATGGATTATTGGCTATAGAAATAAAGTTATCATTGATAGGTGAATTAGTAATTCCAACGGCATTACTTACCAGCTGCCACCACACACCGGTTGAAGAAGTACCAACAAATATATTAGTACCATCGGTAGCAAGAGAATTTACATTGGTAAAAGCAGACCAGCCTAAATTAAAAGCATTCCATAATTGGCCGTTGTTGGTAGAAGCGCAAACACCACCGTAATAAGTTCCTGCAAAAACGATATTCCCTGAAGCTGCAAGAGATGTAATGTAGAAGCTTGTAAGTCCGGAATTATATTGCGTCCATAAAGCACCGCTGTTTGATGAAACATAGATTCCATTATCTGTTCCGGCAATGATAGAACCGTTGCTAATTGTTAAAGCATTAATATTGGTTGTGCTAAGTCCGTTATTTACGGGTGTCCAGCTAGCCCCATCATTCGTAGAAAGGAAAATTCCGCCGCCTGAACTGCCTGCGTAAATATTTGCACCATCAATTACTAAACAATTAATAGAAAGGGTTGTAAGTCCGTTATTAATAGCTACCCAGTTAGTTCCATTGTTAGCAGTAACATAAATTCCGTCATTAAGGGTGGCGGCAAATAAAAGAAAGCCGTTATAAGCCAGAGACGATGTAGGCAAATTTGACATTCCATTATTTTGGGGAGTCCAGCTCACTCCCTGATTTGTTGAAAGATAAACACCGTCGTTTGTACCCGCAAAAAGATTTGTATTTGCTACAACAATAGAATTTACAGATAGTGATGATAAATCACCATTGCCATAGAGCCAGCTATTTCCATTATTATCTGTACGAAATGCTCCGGCTCCTGCCGAACCGGCATAAACATAATTATTGGGTAAATCGGTAGCTAATGATTGAATAGAAACACCTTTCATTCCATCGTTGGAAACAGACCAAGATGCTCCGCTGTTTGTGGAAAGAAGAATGCCATAATTTTCAGCTCCAGCAAGTATAGTGCTTCCATTTGCTGTCAGGTTTCGAACATAGAGGCTACTAATACCGGAAGATGCCAGTGACCATTGCGTGAATGCGCTATTAGATAAATAAATACCATCGTTTGTACCGGCATAAACCGTATTACCGGTAACATACATGGAAAAGATATTTGTGATCTCCATTCCAAGGGTGTCAGGTATCCAATTTGCACCGGTATCAGATGAAACAAAAATTCCATTTCCGGCAGAACCGGCAAGAATGCTATTTCCTCTTATTGCCATTGAAAAAATGACGGTGCTGGCCAAACCATTATTTACAGATAACCATGTTGAACCGGTATCTATTGATTGAAATACGCCATAATCGGTTCCAATAAATACATATGTGCCTTGGAAAGTAAAAGAATTAATGCGTGTAGCTAAGGGACCTTTGTTAACCCAGCTTGATCCACTATTTCCGGAATAATACACACCATCATTGGTACCAATAAATAAATTAGAACCGTTGAATTCCATCGATACCACACCCGTAAAACCAATTCCTGCTGTATCGATAGTCCAGTTAGCTCCATTATTTGTAGAAGAGTAAAGCCCCAGATCAGTACCGGCAAAAATTTTACTTCCCTCAATAGCTAATGCTGAAACAAATAAATTTCCTAAGCCATTATTTATTGTAGACCAGCTAAGGCAATTGTTGGTAGATAAATAAACTCCTCCTCCATAAGTAGCAGCATAAATATTACTTCCATCCACTAAAATGTCACGGACATTTGCACCGTAAGGACCGTTGGTAGGCTGCCACTGGGCAAATGAATTTATGGATAAACTGATTAGGATTATTACGTAAAGTAACTTTGATTTCATCTAAGTTTGGATTTTAAGGATTTTATTAAATAAATTGATAAAAAATAATTTTTTTTACTTAACAAATATAGGATAAAAAACAGAGGAATTAAATTTCCTAAAGGGGTAGAAAATCAAGAAAATCAAGAAAAATTAAAAATTTGCAATAAAGTCGTTATTGCAATAGGTGAAAATGACATAAAATATTCACCTCAATCAATTAAATCGAAGGCAAATAAGATTTATAAATTGAAAATATCAGGCCGGTAGATTCTTTGACCTTAATTTAAATTCTGCACGGCGGTTACGCTGATATTCATCTTCCGGGCAAACTGTATTTTTGCTATTTAAACAATCGCATTTGTTTTCAGTGTTGACTTCACCTTCACCGTCAGGTATTAGTCTGCGACGGTCAATACCACTGCTTTCCAGATACGCAACAACGGATGCTGCTCTTTTTTGAGAAAGGACCTTATTATAGGAAGCAGAACCTCTGCAGTCGGTAAAAGCGGTTACAAGAAGTTCTAATTCCGGATTTTGTTTCATTATTTTAACCAGCTTGTCAAGTTCTTTTGCTGCATCCGGTCTGATATTAGATTTATCATAATCGTAATAGATATTTTTTAATGCAATATTCTCTTCCGAACAGAACAATTCCATGTTTGCATTTACATTTGTATTGTTAGCAGTAATATTTGTATCAATTGTTTTGACGTTGCAATATTCAGCGCCTGAAGCAATTTTAAATCGTGTATTGTAATCCAGTCCGGAAAAAGAATAGACTCCGTCTTTTCCTGTATAAGTTATTATAGTATCAAGATTAGAAAGGTTAATTAATTTTACAGCTACATTCTCAAGAGGCGATGAAGAAACTTTATGAGTTATTTTCCCCCAAATAGTTTTTTCCATATTCTTAGGGTCAGGTAAATTGTTATAGGAATCCCTATCTGCATTCTCTTTTGTTACGCTGGCAAAAGTGGAATTATTATTTTCTTTTGTATTGGTTGCACTTTTTGTTGGTTGTTCTGAAGAAATGTTATTCTGACTGTTCAAAGGAGTTGATGCTGCAATACCTGAATTATTTTGGTTTAGGTTTCCGGAGACATTATTATTGGCCAGACCGGAATTCATTTTATTTGGATTTACTGCATTTTCATCAATATCTGAATTCATTGAAACTGATGGACTTTGGCCGGCTGAAATTTCAGGAGATTTCTTTGCAGAATTATCTTTATTTGCAGCTGTTGTATTTTCTGCATTCATTCCATTCGTTAATGAATCAGAGGTGGTATTAGTTTTAGTTTCGTCAATAATCTTATTTGTACTATTGTCTGCCATTAACTCACTGTTTTTTTCAATGGTACTTATAAGGATTTCATCAATTTTTTCAATATAAAAGATATCATCATCATTTCCTTTTTTAGTACGGTTAGAGCTGAGATAACCGAAATCATTTTTCTTGTCAAGAATAAGACTGAAATCATCATCTGAACTATTAAACGGAGCACCAAGGTTAATTGGATCTGAAAAATTATTTAGCGTATCTATGGAGCAGTATAAATCAAGTCCTCCAATACCTTCATGTCCGTTAGAAGAGAAATATAGATTTCCATCTTCAGCCATTGTTGGAAAAACATCATTTCCTTTTGTATTAATTTTAGGACCAAGATTTACCGGAACATCCCAGCTGTTATTGGTTCTGTTACTGACCCATAAATCCATTCCACCGAGGGCGCCGGGCATATCGGAAGCGAAATATAATTTTTTTCCATCGGGACTAAGGGCAGGGTGAGCACATGAATAATCATCGCTATTATAAGGAAATGGCTTAACAGATTCCCATTTACCTTTGTCCAGGGTTGAAATATAAATTTGCAATGTTAATCTTTTATCATTTTTCTTGTTATTTATTAAATTCCTTGTCATAAATAATTCTGTTGCTTCATTATTAAAGCAAGCAGAGGTATTGTGATATTGGGATTGTATTCCATTCAGGAAAACAACAGGTTCTTCAAAATTTTCTTTTGCTCCTTTGGCATAAAAAATCGAATAGAATCCTTTGCCGGTCCATTGGTCACTTCCATCTTCTGAGTCATTACTATCTTTATTAGGAATCTTTGCACTACGGCAGGAAGTGAAAATAATACCATCTTTATAAAAAGCAGAACCAAATTCAGACTCGGACGAATTGATAGTTAGATTCTGTACCTTAAATTTATCCTTTCCTACAAAAAAATCATCAACATGACTAAGACCGGAAGCTAGTTTTTTACCCCAAGAGTCATCCGGTACTTCTTTTAAGTATTTCTCCATCCATTCCAGAGCTTCAGGATATTTTTCATTACTCATAAGTGTTAAGGCATATTCAAATTTGTATACGCTTTTGCTGCTGTCGCCATTTACGGCATTTGCATAACAGTTTTCCGCTTCTTTGACCTGATTGTTTTTCCTATAACAGTCGCCCAGTTTTGCCCAATAGGCTGAATTTTTTGTATCTTTCTTCAAAGCTTTTTTATAAAGCGGTATAGCTTTTGCGTACTCCAGTCTATCGTATTTTTTATCCGCATCGCCATAATTTTTACATGAATTAAAAATCATGGAAGTCGATAGTAAAACAATACCGCTGATCCAAAAGTTTTTTTTGTTGAAGTAATTTGCCATAATTGATTAATTTAAAAAAAATATTTTTTTCTGAAATTATTAGAAGTATCTCGGAGAGCTAATGAAATTTCTGCCTCTTTCTATGAACTGATATTTCAAGCCGAACTCGTGAGAACCCGTATTGTATTTTTGAAGTGACGAAACCGTAAAATCATAGGAATAACTAATGCGTAATTGACGACTTAAGTCTAGTCCAACCATTGCATTTACAGCATCTCCTGTACGATAGCCGGCACCTAACCAAAAGAAATCATTAATAAGGAAGTCTGCATTAATATCAAGCTGAACGGGAGCATTTTTGGTTGCCTTAAACATCATCGATGGTTTCACTTTAATTAATTCGTTCATTTTATACACATATCCTGCAGTCAGGTAATAATGCCAGGCACTTATTTTTGCAATATTATTTTCTACACCATTGGGAAGAGAAGGATTTAGGTTGTTCTGAATTAATTTCGGTATAGAAAATCCCGCATAGAAATTACTTTTATAATAATAAACACCAAATCCGGCATTAGGTAAAAACATCTTCGTAACATCGGTACTGAATTGTCTGTCGCCGGCAACAATGGTACGAACCTGAGAATACAACTCTTCGTCGTTAATGAATCCTACATTAAGGCCAAAAGATAAAGCTGACTGCTGATATAGAATTCTATACGAAACTCCCCCATAAACCAGTAGCTTATGAGAAACACCGATTTCTTCATTCAGAACCGATAATCCGAGTCCAAGCTTTTTCTTTTTAATGGGTGCATGTACACTGAAAGACTGTGTAACAGGTGCTCCTTCAATACCAACCCATTGTTTGCGGTAAAACAACGTAGCAGATATGGTTTCACGCGAACCGGTATATGCAGGATTAATAAATGTTTCATTAAACATGTATTGCGAAAACATAGTTTCTGTTTGCGATTTTGCCTGATATGATATAAGGCAAAACAATAGCAATACAAATACTTTATTAAGTATTTTTTTCATGTATCTATTTAATTTAAATCACTAATTCACTAATTCACTAATTCACTAAATCACTAATTCACTAATTCTATCAATATTTTATTTCGATAAATCCCGACCGTTGTCTGTCATTTCCTAAGTTGAGGGTGTAGAAATAAGTTCCCTGTTGAACTAATCCGGAACCAAATAGGTATTTGTTTATAGTTGGGATTCCATCCCAGGAGTTATCATAATTCTTCTTTTCATAAAGCAGGTTTCCCCAGCGGTTGAAGATTTGCAGAAAGTTATTCGGATAAGTTTCTAAACCTATAACTACAAACTTATCGTTTTCGCCATCACCATCAGGGGAGAAGCCGTTTGAAATAATAATTGAATCGCATACTTCAACAAAGACAGAATCAGTAGAGGAGCAGCCATTCGGATTGCTTCCTGTAACCCAATAAATAATATTCTGGCTGATGGTAGCAATTGGGTTTGAAATATTCGGATTATCGAGAAAACTGTTTGGTGACCAGCTATAGGTACTAGCACCGTTAGCTTCGAGTGTTACTATTTTTTCTCCTTTGCATGTATTAAAATAATGTTCTGTGACAGTTACATCCGGCGTTGAATCAATAGTAACCTGCATTTGATCCGTTTGGAAACATAAGCCATTTGCAATGGTCCATTGGAAGGTAAAGACACCGGGCTGCAAATCTGAAATTGCAATAGAGATATTAGCAGGCGAATTGACTGTAGGAACGGATGGTCCGCTAATGAATGACCAGAAACCAAAACCAACGGATGGAGTATTTCCGGTAATAATTGTAGAAGTTGAATCGCACCATTGTTGATCAATACCGGCATCAACAGGAGAAGGGTTAGCAAATACCGTAAGCTTACTGTCATCCGTGGAAGGTGTGCAGGTATTATTACTTACTGTCCAGCGGTATGTATAAATTCCCGGGACGAGACCTGATACTAACGAATTGGCGCTATTAGGATTTACAATTACAGATGTGTTTGGACCACTTACCTGCGACCATATGCCTGTTCCTGAAGAAGGAGCATTAGCATTCAATGAAAGACTAGGCATAAAACAAATACTTTGGTCAGGTCCGGCAAAAGCATTTGTTGGAATTTTAAATGTAGAAATCTGAACAGTATCAGAGGAAGCAGAGCATGCACCATTGCTAATAGTCCAGACAAAAGTATAAGTACCTTCCGTAATATTGGTAACAATGGTAACAGGGCTTGAAGGAGAATTAATTAATGGAACATTCGGACCGCTTATCATTGACCAGTTTCCTGTTCCTGATGTAACCGGATTGCCGGTCAAAGTAATGAAAACAGTATCGCATGAACTTTGCAGGTTTCCTGCATTTGCAACAGTTGGTAAATCATAAATGGAAATGCTAACTGTATCTGTTGAACTTGAACAAGCACCGTTAGAAACTGTCCAGCAGAAGATATAAGTACCATCGACCAATCCTGTAACGGTTGAATTTTCACTGTTCGGAGAAGCAATTACAGGTGTATTAGGTCCGCTTATAATTGTCCAGCTGCCGCTTCCAGCTGCAGGAGTCAAAGCTGAAAACGCAGCTGCATTGGTATTGCAAATACCCTGATCGTTACCTGCATTTGCCGAAGAAACAGGATTAGCTATTTTGATTTCCACATCGTCGTTTGTTATTGTACAAATAGAATTAGTAATAGACCAACGGAAAATATAGTCTCCCTGAACGAGGTTTGTAATAGTAGTTAAAGGATCATTCGGATCCGTAATTGCAGGTATTCCCGGACCACTTATTAATGTCCATGTGCCTATGCCTGCAAATGGAGTATTTCCCGACATAACTACAGAACTCACATTACAAAGATCCTGATCTAACCCTGCCATAGCAGCACCCGGTAAATCGAAAACGGATAATTGAACTGTATCAGAAGTTGAAGTACAACTACCATTGGATACAGTCCAAATAAAATCATAGGTGCCAAAAGTAAGATTGACAACCGGTGAGTTTGGATCAGATGGTACTGAAATTACAGGAGTATTAGGTCCATTGAGTAATGTCCATGCACCACTACCCGATGTAGTAGGATTACCTCCCAGGATTGCAGTTGTAGTATTACATATGCTTTGATCAGGCCCTGCATTGGCATTTGCTGTTGGTGCAGTAATAATTATTTCTATAGTATCCTCTGATGCAGTGCAGGTTCCATTGCTTATAGTCCAGTTAAATTCATATGTGCCCGGTATCAGGCTGTTGATTTTTGTAGAAGGATTGGATGGATCAACTATGGATGGAACATTGGGGCCGCTGATCAAACTCCAGCTTCCAATACCAATAACCGGAGTATTAGCAGCCATTATTGTGCTATCAATATTACAAAGGGTTTGGTCAGTTCCTGCAAGAGCATTAGACTGAATATCATAGATAGTAATTGCAACCGTATCCCTGGAAATACTACAGGTACCATTAATTACTGTCCAGATAAATCCATACAATCCGGGTATCATTCCGGTTACTAGAGTATTTTCAAGGGAAGAATCTGCTATTATAGCAGTGTTAGGTCCTGTCCATTGAGACCACCTTCCATTTCCCGAAACAGCCGGTACTGCCTGCATCTGTACCTTATTTACATTACATTCATTCTGATCAGGGCCGGCATTGGCAGTTGTAGGAGTATTGTAAATGTGAATTTTCACTTTATCAGTTGCAGTAACACAAACACCATTGGTAATGGTCCATCCAAATTCAAAAATTCCCGGAACCATTCCCGAAACAAAAGTGGAAGGTGTATTTGGCGATACAATGGTTGGTGTAACAGGCCCATTGATAAAGGTCCATGTGCCACTACCTGATGGAGGATTATTTCCGTTCAAAATAATGGTAATGACATTGCAAAGGTTTTGATCAGGTCCTGCATTAACTGTCACAGGTAAATTGAAGATTGTTACCTGAACATCAGAAGTAGAGGAAGAGCATGATCCATTTTGAATAGTCCAACGGAAAATGTATGTACCAACTATCATATTAGTAACTGTTGTAGCTGAATCAGTCGGATCAGTGATTGTCGGTGAGTTAGGTCCGCTGATTAATGTCCATGTTCCCGTTCCCAAAACAGGACTATTTCCCTGAAGGATTGTATTATTGGTATTACAAAGGTTTTGGTTGGGACCTGCATTAGCAGTAGTAGGAAGGTCATAAACATTTACTATAATTGTGTCTTCCTGTGAAAAACATACACCGTTTGAGATTTTCCA
This sequence comes from Bacteroidota bacterium, assembly GCA_031417395.1. Taxonomy (GTDB): domain Bacteria; phylum Bacteroidota; class Bacteroidia; order AKYH767-A; family 2013-40CM-41-45; genus JADKIH01. The sequence continues at coordinate 48,122 of JANOVM010000062.1, forward strand.
GCCAAATTCAAAAGTTCCAGAGCTCAGAGATGTAATAGTTGTTGACGGATTTGTTGGAGCAGTAATGGAAGGAGTTCCCGGACCGCTAATCCATGTCCAGGTTCCTGTGCCGGATGAAGGAATATTTCCGGCCATCGTTGCAGTAGTCACGTTGCAAATGTTTTGATCCGGACCTGCATCAACTAAAAGCGGTATATTAAAAATCTGAATTTGTATATCATCTGTTGAAGTTACACAAGATCCGCTTGAAACTGTCCATCTGAGAATATAGATACCCGTAATCATACCTGTTACTGTAGTATTGGAGTCCGACGGGTCAATAATTGTTGGAACATTCGGTCCACTTACATAAGACCATGTTCCGGTTCCTATTGCAGGTGAATTACCATAAAGAGTTGTATTGGTAACACTGCAAAGGGCCTGATCAGCTCCTGCACTTGCTGAAGAAGGTAAATCGTAATTAATTACTTCAACCGTATCCGTAGCAGAAGAGCAGCTTCCGTTTGTAATGGTCCATCCAAATTGATAGGTTCCTAGAATCATTCCTGTTACAGTAGAAGAAGGATTGTTTACTGCAGTAATTGTTGGTGAATTCGGGCCGGAGATAAATGTCCATGTCCCAAAGCCTGCACCGGGAACATTTCCTGCAAGTGTTGTATTATTAACATTACATAAATTTTGGTCCGGTCCCGCATTAGCTACGGTTGGTACATTAAATATAGTTACATCGATGTTACTGGAAGAAACGGGACAAACGCCATTAGAGATACTCCATCTAAATTTATACGTACCGAAAATCATTCCGTTAACATCGGTTGTTGCGCTATCCGGATCTACAATTGTTGGAACATTTGGACCACTAACTCTTGTCCATATACCTGTACCTACTACCGGAACATTTCCTATAAGAACGGTTGAAGTAACAGAACATAAATCCTGATTCGGTCCGGCATTTGCAGTAGTAGGTAAATCGGAAATGGTAATTAAGATGTCATTAACTGAGTTAGGACAAAAGCCGTTTGAGATTGTCCAGCGCAAGAAATAATCTCCGGCAATCATACCCGTTACTGTAGAAGCAGGATTGGTTGGAGCAGTAATCACAGGAATATTTGGACCGCTTATATAAGTCCAGATTCCGGTGCCAATCACAGGATTGTTAGCAGCAAGAGTGACAGAATTAACATTGCAAATATTCTGATCAGGCCCTGAATTTGCAGCTGTTGGAGGTGCAGTATTGGTAATGATTACATCGTCAGTTATTGGAACACATGTGCCATTTGAAATTGTCCAGCGGAATACATAAACTCCCGGTATCATACCTGAAACAGTAGGTGTAGGAATAGTTGTATTGGAAATTATTGGAATATTGGGACCGCTTACGAGCGTCCATAAACCGGTACCGAAAACCGGTGTGTTCCCTGCAAGGGTTGTATTTACAACATTGCATAAATTCTGATCAGGTCCTGCAGTGGGTGTAGTAGGAAGATTGTAAATTGTAATTCTGACATTATCGGATGTAGAAGGACATGTTCCATAACTAATTGTCCATTTGAAAAAGTATACTCCCGGGATTAAACCGGTAATTGAAGTCGAAGGATTAACAGGACTAACTATTGTTGCTGTATTAGGTCCACCAAGTTGTGTCCAAACCCCGGAACCTATTGTTGCAGTGTTACCTGCAAGATTTGTTGAGTTTACATTGCATAAAGCCTGATCAGAACCTGCAACAGCTACAGTGGGCAAATCATAATTCGTAATTTGAACACTGTCTGAAGAAGCAGGGCAGTTTCCATTAGTAATCGTCCACTTAAAAATGTAAATACCGTCTATCAATCCTGTCACATTTGAATTAGCCAGTGAAGGTGATGTTATAGTCGGTGCATTAGGCCCGCTTACTAATGTCCATAAGCCGTTTCCGGATGAGGGATTATTTCCTGATAAAGTAATAGAAGGAGCATTACAAAGAACCTGATCACCACCGGCATTTGAAACTGTCGGAAGATCATGAAGCGTTATTTGAACGTCATCAGATGTTGGAGTACAGATACCATAGCTAATGGTCCAGCGGAATACATATACACCCTCTATTACACTAGTTATAAGCGCTAATGGATCAGAAGGATTGGAAATTATAGGGACATTCGGTCCGCTGATAAAGGTCCAGACTCCTGATCCAATGGTAGGAGAGTTTCCATTCATTGTTATCGAACTGGCATTACATAAAACCTGATCAAGGCCTGCATCTGCTGTTGGAGGTAAATCATAAACAGTCATTTGCATTTCGTCAAAGGAGGAAGCGCAATCGCCATTACTTACTGTCCATCGGAAAATATAGACTCCATCAACCAGACCTGTAACGGTTGAAGCCGGATTGGAAGGCGAAACTATTGTTGGCACATTGGGCCCGCTGATTGTAGTCCAGCTGCCTGAACCTGATGTTGGCGTATTTCCCGCAAACAATGCAGAAGTTGCATTACACAAGCTTTGGTCTATACCTGCATTTGCAACAGTTGGCAAACTTGAAATACTAATTTGAACGTCGTCAGTAGATGGTGGACAAACTCCGTTAGAAATAGTCCATCTGAATACATAAACGCCGGCAATCATTCCGTTTATCCCTGTATTAGGGCTTGAAGGCGAAATGATATTGGGAACATTAGGCCCGCTAACTGTTGTCCAGAGTCCTGAACTAATTAACGGAGGATTTCCGGAAACGTTTGTAGAAGTAACATTACAAAGCGCCTGATCATTTCCGGCAATAGCGGTTGTAGGCAAAGAGTTAATGGTTATTTGAACATCGTCTGAGGAATTTGAACAAGCACCATTGGATGTAGTCCATCGAAAAGTATATACACCGATTGTCATACCTGTTACGGTAGTATTTGGAACGGAAGGGGATGTAATAACAGGCACATTTGGACCACTTACCAGAATCCAGTTGCCTGACCCGGAGGCAGGGTTATTGGCAGCAAGAGTTACTGAAGTAACATTACAGATTGTTTGATCCGGTCCTGCATTTGATCCGGTTGGTAGTGCATAGTTTGTTATAGATAATGTATCAGCAGTACTGTCACAGCCTGTAGTAATTGTCCAGCTGAAAGTATAGGTTCCCGGTATTAATCCTGTGACAGAAGTAGTCGAAGAATTGGGTGATGCAATGGTTGGGTTATTCGGTCCGCTTATTTTTCTCCAGGTTCCTGATCCTATAGTGGCATTATTTCCGGTTAATGTTATATTAGATGCATTGCAGAGAATTTGATCAGATCCTGCATTTGCAGTTGTTGGAATTGCAACGAAAACGGAAATGTTAATAGTATCAGCGCAGGTTGATCCTGTTATCTTCCTGATACCATGGTAAGGTCCAATGGTATTGGCTTGAGAAACAGGAAGCCAAAATGAATCGTAGTAAGTATATCCTGAGCGAATATTAGGAACTGTAGCAAATACGAGGGGAAGACAACCACCAATTGATGTATCAGGCACTGCTGCACAAGTGACTGGAACGGTAATAGTTGTATTGGTATACCCTTCAACCGGACACCCCAAAGAATCAAAAAGAGCAGGCTTACTGTAGGAAATACGAGATAAACCTGAAATGTATCCATTGAAAAGAATACCTGCCTGGTTTCCGATAACCGGATTACATAACAGCTTTGTGCAATCGTCTGTAATTTTTGTTTTAAAAGTAAAGATGGTAGTATTATTGGACCCAAGATGTGGCATTTGACCGCCGGAAGTATTATTAGCTCCGTTTCCCAAACGCATTTGTAAAATCTGAAATCCACCTGAACTAATGAGTTCGCCCTGATCATCACCGGGGACATCAGTTTTAAGGCCGGTATTCGGGCCTGAAGTAATTCTCATACTTCCGGAAACATACGATGAATTGAATGGTATTGTATCAATGATAGTTGTTGCAACGGAAGTGTCATTGCCTGAATTATTAGTAACGATAGTGTACGCAAGTGTATCACCCGGAAGCGGTGTTCCGCCGTTAATATCAGAAACTGATTTTTGCATTTCGAGATGAGGCTCGTATGTGTCAATGACAGATGTAAGAGCTCTGACTAATACAGTTTCTCCTCCTGTAGTTACTTTTATTGATGCGCTTGTGGCACCATTTGTCAAATAGTTTTTAGTGCTATTATCCGGCTTAAAAATACAAGCATCATAACCCAGTAGATTAGCGTAAGCCGGGTTTCGGGTTAACACCTGTGTACCATTATTTGTAATTGTACTATTGAAAACATCAGCAGCAGGATGCAGGGCATCAGAAACGGGAATAAATGAAGCGTTTCCTTTGAAAAGAAGAGAATCACCTGTGTAGCCTCTATCTCCATCGAAAGCAATTTCTCCCAACTCGAAATTAACTGCGCCTGAAGGAGGGGTAAAGAATCCGTTTACATTAACGGTAACATTGGCGCTTGAAGAGTTAACATTTGCCAAACCATCAAAGACGGTGATATTTTTTTCAGTCAATAACTCATTTCTATAAACAACAACAATAGTCCAGCCCCCCCATTGATTTGTAGATCCTGAATTTGAAACCATGTCAGCAATTGTAAAAGTACCGTTTCCGGCAGCTGAAACAATAGAGGTGATATTTTTGAAGCAATTGTAGAATACATAGCCGCTGTTTACATCGAATGAAGTATCGGCAGTGAGGGTTGTATAGGAAGTTGAGCCCGGAACTTTAATCTTAACATTTTTGCGTTGAGCATATTTTACGTTTCCAGAAGTAATTACGGAACTCCAATAAAGTCCGGCAAAAGATATTTTGCTGCACAATGGTAGGTTAAGATTTGCACTACTGGAACTGAAAGTTGCAGCATCGCCATCAATATCAATGTAGGCAGAGTTGCCATTGTTGTTTACCTGTGTACCGGCAGGAGGTATTTCGTTTTGAGCTGCAGTACAACTTCCACCGCCATTGCAGGTTAAAATGGAATTAGCCACCATTACCAACCCTCCTTTTTGGGTAACGCTGTAACGTTTAGTAAAAGGGACGACTATTTGTGAAAACAAGTCATGCCCTGTGATTAAACTTAAGCATAGAACTAAAAATATTTTTTTCATATTGGAATTATGTGGTGTTTGTTTCGCTTTAGAGTTTTGTTGTGTTTGTTTCATGGCACTAAAAATGGTATTCTCCCGATTGAAGGCAACACAAAGAAGGATTACATGGAAAAACTGAATTTATTAAAATCATAATTCTACTTTCTCCCATATTTTTTTTATATCTGAAGGAATTCAGGTCTCTTAATTCATTCAAAAAGACACTTTTTTATTCCTTCACGGACTGTATCTATTAAAAACAAAAATATAAACCTAAGGCAAGAGAGTATACTGTTGTACAGGTAGTTATTAACACTAAAAAGTGGACGGAAAAGCGCTTTTCGAGACAAAGAAAAATAGCAATTATTGGAAGAAAAAAATTATACTTATGTGGAGCTATTTATTATTATAGAGCAGTAAGTTTTTTTTACTTTTCTATTTTAGCATATGAACTGACAATTCCTTTGATTAAGGATGAACTGAATCCATTATGTTCCATTTCATTTAAACCAACAATGGTGCATCCTTTTGGTGTAGTTACTTTATCAATTTCAAATTCTGCATGCTGTTTCCTTTCAATCAGCAGCTGGGCTGCACCTTTTACTGTCTGGTTAACAATAATACTGGCTGTTTCCGAGTCGAATCCAATTTGAATTCCACCCTGTACCATTGCCCGCATAAATCGTAGAACAAAAGCAATTCCACATGCACCTATTACGGTAGCTGCTTCCATTAATTGTTCTTTTATGGTTATGGTGGTTCCAACCATATCGAAGAAATATTTTACAACTTCAACATCAGCCTGTGATGCTCCTTCATAACAAATACAGGTAATTGATTCTTTAACATCTGCAGCAGTATTAGGCATGCCTCTGAAAACCGGAATCTTTGTTTTAATGATTTTTTTAATTTCTTGAATGGTAACTCCTGTTGCCACTGAAATGAGAATGTGTTTACCCGGAATTAATTTGCCTTTTATTTCTTCCAGTACTGAGCTTAAATCATATGGTTTAACGGCAATCAGTATAATATCCGTTTGTTCTACTGCTTTTGCATTATCGGAAGTGACCGTAATTCCCTGGTCTTTTAAAAACCCTAACCCCGATGTGTTTCTTTTAGTAACAATGATATTTTTTACGGGAAATTCTTTTTCTTCCAAAAGACCTTTCACTATGGATAATCCAAGGTTGCCGCATCCGATTATAGATATTTTATTTTTTTTCATTACAGGTGAAGTTTTAAGATAATATTTCGGCAAATATATGTTTTAATTGAAAGTAAAATATAGCAGTAAGAGAGCAGATAAGCTCATAATTATCAATGCAGCTGTTCCTGAAAAGTTTGACCAGAAAGTGTTTTTATAAAGCCCCATAATTTTTTTATTGTTGCAAATGTGCATAATAAGTGCAATCAAAAATGGCGCAACCAGACCGTACAGCACAGCAGTATAAATTAAAATTTTAACCGGACTGATCCCCAAAAACTGGATAAGAAGTCCAACCAATAAAGAAAAAATCATGGTTATATAGAAGCCTTTAGCCTGAGGAAAAGTATTATCAAGACCTTCATTCCAGTCAAATGTTTCTGCTATCATGTAACTCAGGGAGCCTGCTAAAACAGGAATAGCCAGAGCGCCTGTACCGATTACACCAATCGAAAAGAGAATGTAAGCATGATCACCGGCAAGTGGCCGCAATGCCTGAGCTGCCTCCTCAACAGTATTAATATTAAAAATACCATTGGTATACAATACGGTTCCTGTTGCAAGTATGATAAAATAAAAAACAATATTCGTAAGCAGTAAACCACTGGCGACTCCGGATTCCATTTCCAGAATATTGACTTTGTCGACCAGCAGGTGTTTTTGATTTATTTCTTCAACTTCCATTGAAGTTTGCCAGAAAAATAAATAGGGTGAAATGGTAGTCCCTAAAATTGCGACAAGCATCATAAAATAGTTTTTGTTGAACTCAATCTTCGGTAATACCGTATTTTTAATAGCCGCCAGCCATTTTGTTTCTGTCAAAAAAGGAATGAGAATGTAACTAAACAAGGCAATACAAAGCCACTTCAGTACGAGTGAAATTCTGTTATACTTCCAGAAAATAATTGCATACATTAATAGAAAAGTAAAAAAAACAGAAAAGAAATAGCCCGGAATTTTTGGAAATAATAAATTGGAAACAGCGCCCATGGCCGCTATATCGGCGCCTATATTTAATACAATGGATGGAAAACTTAGAGTCACAATAAAATATAAAATGTATTTAGGATAGTATCGCTTAATCACTCCGGCTAACCCATGGTCCGTTACCAGTCCGATTCGTGCACACATTTCCTGAACAGACACAATCAGTGGATAGGTCATTACCGCTGTCCATAAAAATTTGTTACCGTATTGCGCTCCGGCCTGAGAATAAGTTGCTATTCCTGAAGGATCATCGTCACTAGCTCCGGTTATTAATCCCTGCCCTAAATTCCTGAAAAACCTTTTAAACCTGGACGAAATTTCTTTATACATTGCGGGATTGATAAATCCTGCGGTAAAACTATTCATTCTTTTGAATATGTCTAATTGTATTTGTTTTAATTATTAGGAAGTTTTAACATAATCTTTTTTAAAATACAAATAAAAAAAATGTATTTTTGTTCTATATATCAATTATACCTGCAATGATGAAAAACTATTTGACGTTATTAGTATGTTTCTTTGCCGTAAATTTTTTAAATGGCCAGACTCAGGGACCTTTTTTTCCAACAAATAATACTACCTCCGGAAGCGGAGCCTCCTGGGCTAATTTAGGAGGTGTTGCCTACGTTGATAACAGTCCTGCTTATGCTGATCTTGCCCAATATCCAACGTGCAATAATTTTATATGTTATCATTCAAATATGGCTGAGTTTAAAGGTTTTGGTTTTACAATTCCTTTAAATGCTACCATTACCGGAATTGAAGTTGAAATTTTGCAGCGGGTAAATTCTCCCGGCGGTGGAATACACGATTCAATTCTTATGCTTGCTTTAAATGGAAACACTTTCGGATACAATTATGCCAGTCCCTTTAACTGGTACGATACACCACTTCAAAATTATTATGGCTCTACATCAGATACTTGGGGTCATATATGGACTCCTACTCAAATAAATGATTCTACTTTCGGATTGAATTATATGATAACCGATACTTCATACGATCAGACTGCTTCCGTAGACCACCTGGTAATGACAGTTCATTATCAGACGGGGTCAGGAATTTATTCACAGTCTTCGAATCCATGGTTTATTGGATTTAATAATTCTTCTCTTCGGATTTCGGGTGAATCCTCTTTTGTAAAAGACGGCGGCAGGATTCTGATTATGAATACTAACGGTGCTTTGATTGGTGAAAAGGTATTTGAGTCGGGAGCTGAACGTTTAGATATTGGAATTGATGCTTCGCTCTGGGCTAATGGCTTGTATTCAGTAAATATTCTTTCCAATTCAGGAAATAGGATTCATAGAAAGTTAATGCTCTCCAGATAAATAAATCTCTTTGCTTAAGAGATTTTAACGGAACTATTTGTTTCCTTCTAAATATTATTGGGTTACTACCAGTCTGCTAAAGATGTTTTTTCCATTCACCGTATTTATTCGAATGGTGTAAACGCCCTCCCGCAATCTATCATTACGGATAGTTGTTAAATCGTAAACATCATTTTTTTGATAAACCATTTTTCCTGTTATATCAAAAATCTGAATCGAAAAAACTTCTTTTCTCAATTCAATTTGAAAAGTTTCACGGGTCGGGTTTGGAAAAACTCTTAATTCGGAAGTCTCACGGACTGTTGTATTTGCGGATGAAGGGCTGCAAACAAGATCATTTATTTTTTCCCAGATCTGATTGCAGAAGAGAGTCGTAATTTCAGAAGCCGGGGAGTTAGGAGAGTCACCCATTCTCACGAAAACAAGACCTTGCGATCGTGAAATGCTTACGATTTGTCCATTCTTTCCCAAACCGGAAAACATATCGCTCGGCGCCAGCGGTGCATAGGAACCCGGAAAAATTGTTTGAAGCGTAGGAACCATATATGACTGCTTTCCATTCAACCACCAAAGATATCCATAGGAATAATTCAGGGCTTGTGATGTATTTGTCATTTGATTGATGTAGGCTGTATCATACAATAGGGTATCTGTATTCCAAATGCATTTATTTTGAATCAACAATCCATATCGGGCCATACTTCTTGCCGTGCTAAAATATACATTGTCGAAATCGACAGTAAACCATAAACCGGACATGCCCGTTGCATTTTTTAATCTTGAAGTAGTGTAAGAGTTGATGTTTGTTCCTGTTGCATTCGTCAATACGCTTTCCAGCAATGTATAAGGAGCATTGTGATAAGCCCATCGTGTACCCGGATCAGCGAGATACAGTAAGCAACTGTCAATGGTGCAATGATTATCTGCAACGCCATCGTCAAGTCCTGTTGTCATGGTAAGTTGATTGACAATTTTAATATTATCTTCCTGTTGGATGGTACAATTTGTCCAGCCGGCGCCCAGGTATTTTGATGTTGTATCGTTAATGGAAAGGTAGCCCTCTTCCTGAGCTTTTCCAACAAGAAAAGATGTAATAGTTTTTCCGGCAGAGGCCCAGTACCATATGCTGTCTCTTATGAAAGTGCCAAAATATTTTTCTAAAACTATTTTCCCGTCTTTCAAAACGATGAAGGCTTTTGTGTTTTCCTGTCCGAGGAAATTATACAAGGTATCAATTCTATCCTGGCACCAACCCAGTGAGGCCGGTGCAATACTATCCCATACCGTTGTACTGCCAAGAGGAGGGAAGTAAAGATTCTGGGCTTTGCTTTTTGAAAGAAAAAAAGTCAGGCAAATGATGAGTACTATTTTTGAGTTCATAAGTTATTTATTTAATCAAAACATTTAGTAATAAAATAAAACAGTCAGGCATTTAATATGCTTTCCAACTCGCCTTTTATATTGTTAAGTGGAGAAGCAATAGCATTTACATATTGATAGTTTCCTTCTCTGTTTTTATTAATTGAAAGCTGTATGGGACTCGCTTCACTTTGAATAGCATTTGCTTTGAATTGATTTTCTTTTTCATCGTAAACAACATAAGGCGCACCGGATGATCCAAACCGGAAATAACCTTTAATAAGATAACGGTTTCCGTCCATTACATAGTCACCGCCAACTCTGTCTTTAAAGAGCGACCAGTTATCAGCAAATCCTTCAATGACGGCTTTATTGGTCATTCTTCCTAAAAGACTGTTGGACGAGCTTTGTATACAATAAAGATTATTTTCATTATCATCGAGGATGGAATAATTGATGTCTATGCGTGGAAGTTTTTGAATTATTTCCTGACTCGTATTTACAATTCTGTACAGTGAAATGTCGTCACTGTAAAAAGCTTTGACGAGTTCCAATTCGATAAGAAAGGTATGTCTGTTCAGTGATGGTTCGTGAAAATAGTTATTTGAAGAGAATTGCTGTGTGAGATTTGAATCGCCATAAAATAGATTTTGTCTGAATTGAACAATTAAATGTGGCGTGCAGATTTTTAATGCGCTTAAGCTTACCCACCGTGTATCAAAATTTATTTGCCGTAATGTTTCAATGAGGTTTTGGTTGATGTTTGCATCCTGACTTGCAAGATAGCGTTTATGAGTAGCAGGATTTAGCGGGAAATGCTGAGCGAAAAATTCATTTTTTGCCGGATCTAAAAAAGGCTGGATTCGCGTTTTATAAATTTCTTCATCGATGGAATTAATAATCCCTGCTTCCGACCGTAAATTGTGAGCGACAGTTAAAATAAGTCCATTGCCAATATGAAAAGCGCATATATTATTTCCAAATTGTTTCCGTGCAGGTTCATTAATGTTATATGCCCACATAATTCTGAACAGGGGGGAGGTTTGCTCGTGGATTAATTCCAGTTTTTTTTCTATCATAAAAGATATGGATGGATTTGAATCCAATAATAAATTACTACCTGGATTCAGTAGGGTTTTTGAAAAACAAAGATACTATAATCGTTCCGGTTTTTCATCGAAAGTTTAGTTTACTTTTTTTTACTTTTTTTCTTTGAACTTTTCGCCTTTTTATTAAACTCCAATGCGAGTCCAATCCAATACTCAAAATCTTTTTTTGATTTCATTCCTTCTTCTTCTATTAGTATCCAGCCTTTCATTGGTTTTCCCGTAAAATCCATTTGTCGGCAACCGTATTTTTCAAGGGCATCTTCATACAGTTCTGGGTCAATGCGACACATCATTTCATCTTTAATGATGCCAATGCACATTTTGTCGTTGTACATAAAAGCCAAACCTCCCATCATTTCTTTTTCTTGTACTTTTTTAAGTTCACATAGTCTTTCGCGAATTCTGTTGGCTAATTTTTCATTGTATGCCATGGATTCTTTTTGATGTTTTAATAATGACAAAAATTAAAACTTTCAAATATTCTGAGTCACAATTTAGTGAATTAATTTTATTTTTTTTGGAATATCTTTTTGCAAATTTTAAAGGATTCTCTTTCAAAAGTGTTGCTTTCCATTTACCTTGCTCAGATGACGCCAATGAATTAAACAGAGAAAGAAGCAAGAGATGTTTTAGAGTATTTCAGAAATTCTGAGGAAAGGTAGAATTTGTAGTTATTGTTCCAAAAGAATACCGCCTTATGTATTAAAACTTATTAAAGTTTTAATACATAAGGCGGTATTGTAAATCACCTATTATTATATGTGTTTTTTATTTACTGCTTATATCCGCTTGTTTATTCTTTTGGTTCAATGCCACTATCGACCGGAGCCATTTCTTTTCCCTGAACTCCAAAGTCTGTATTTCCTGATTTAACAACCGGTCTTCCAAACACTAAATTAATACCGAAGTTGAAGTGAAGTGTATTGTGTGATAGTGGGTTTATGGTACCAATTAAATTATCGGAAATCATATAAATTTGAACAGGACCAGCATTGACTGATAATCCGGCGCCAACATTGTTCCAGTGTTGGTTAATCATTGAATAATTGACCGATGCTGCCAGATGTCTGTTAAGTTTTCTGTTATAAGAAGCAGTAACAGAAGGCTGAACTGTTTGACGGAATATTTCTGCATGTAGAAGTCCTGTTACATTTGACTTTGCATTTATCTTAAAGCAGGCATTTAAATAACCATGCGTTGGAAGACTTGTACTATAAGAGTCTGTATTTTCAGTCGGTCCGAATGAATTGGTCATAGTGTCTAAAATATTATCTCCTCCTGAACCATCATCGTTTATAAATTTATTGATGTCAACCCCGTCAAATTTGTATTCTCCCGATTCAGCAATGTAGCTTTTGGTATTACTTTTCCATTTAATTGAACCGAGGTCAATGACACTGGCCATAAATTTCCAACGATCGTTAAATTTATAAGTAGTTCCCAAATCAACAGCAAAGCCGACATTTTTTAAGCCAAATAAATAGCTGTCGGAGCTTCCCTTTTTTGCATTACCCTGGGAGGAAGTATGAATTACATAATCTGAGTTTAATTCTAGCTGGTAATCATCCGGTGCTGTGTAAAAGCTGAGATTAGCTTTCCCGGATGAAAAATTTTCCATTCCATACAAGTACTTCACTTTACCACCTACAGTTACTTTTTGATTTACTTCACGTGCGAAACCAATGGCATATTCTCTGTGATGTGTTACATCGAAATTGGTTCTTCTAAGAACAATTTCCTGTCCTATGAATGGGCCATTTCCTTTTAAAATTAAATCAAATAATTCTTTAGGGAAGGTCAAATTGAAATTTCCTTTTTCTGAAATATTGAAAGTAAAATAATTTTTCTTCCAGGCAAAGCCACCTTCGATAATATTCGAACGAACAGATGCTGAGATGAAATTTTTATCGCTTAATTTGCTTAAGGCATAATCAACCTGAATTGCAACAGAATCATCTGCCCTTACATGGTGCAAATCTCTCCATGTAAAACCGCTGTTGGTGAACATAAGCGAGGTAGAACCCAGCATAGGAATACCAACATACATTTTGTCTTCAGGTATTAACGATGGATTTACCTGTGTGGCTTGGCCTATCCAATCCATATTGAACAGCGTCAGTGCCTGTTGAGCAAATCCGGACGCAACGCTCAGTAATATTGTTATGGTAAAATATATTTTTTTCATGTTTGTGGATTTTAAGTTTTATTTAAGTAGGAATGATTGTTTTTAGAAATCAATTTTTAATTTGGTTTTCACGCCAAGTTTGAAATCAATTTTATAATCATCGTATATTTCAACCATGGAAGTTGGAGCATCCTTAGTTTGTATTTCTCCTTTAATTAATACTTTTTTAGCTTTGAGCAGGTTTTGTAAACGATTTCCGGCGAAAGGTTCATCTGTCATTCTTCTGGTTGGTATGGTAGTTCTGCCATCCGCTTCATATTCTGCTGCTTCAATGAGGTGATTCTGTGCATGATCCAGTAGAGAATCTACTACATTATAGTTATCATCCATAAAATAAACCTGTGTATATACATTAACCGGGAAACCATTCGAAATGTTTAGTCTGAATTCAGCGGATTCAATTTCTTTAATTTCTCCAATACTGAAATCTAGTGTATCCTGCACTGTAAAGCCGGCTGCATATCCTCGAAGCGGAATTTCCATTTTTATATCTGCACGGAATTCACTTGAGTCTCCCATGAAGTTATAAGAAGGCAATGGCGAATTAATTCCTGCATCGATATCGTAAACAAACTGACGCGGAGCACCGTTAATGACTTGTTGAATATTACTATTGTTTTTGTCAAATACAATTGTTGTGACCGCCTGCTGACCAAACATTAAAGGATAATCGATAAGTGGTGATGGAATTGGACCCGTTAAGGCTGTTTGTGTTCCATCGCCATTTATTGCTTTTAACTGAACAATGGTAGCATCCAACGGCATACCGAATGAATTCTTTAAGGTTAACGTCAATTTCGGATCATCGAAATAAATTGTTCCTGATTTGATATTGTTGAAAACACCAAGCTCCGAAGTGCCTGAAGGCATCATAAATTCACTTTGTCCGAAATACCCAAAGAGACTTGCAGGTGTAATCTGATCAAATGAAGTTGTTATGTCAAAATTCTTATTTAAAGTATTTAGAGTTGAATTGGAATTGTTAAAGGTAATCGTGTAGATAATATTCACTCGATTCGGTGTACCGTTAATATTTGTCTTCATATTGTAATCAGACAAATCGGAAACATCCTGAACATTAACTGACTGATTGGTATATGCATTAAACGGAATATCTTTTGTAAAGGGTTGTCCGTTTTTTGTAGCACCGGGAATGGAAATATTCAAGACCCCATCGTGAGGAATATCGGAGCTAATATTTATTCTCAGATCGCCTTTACGGAATGTTAAAGAATCAATTTGCTCACTGTTAGAAAAGGTCAGCGGCATAACAAACGGAGCTACTTTTGTTATACTTCCATTTTGATAGATTGTACTACTATCCGAATAGCTTAACAAAAGCGTCTGAGCATTTGATTCGTCTGCAGGGGCAAAAAATTCATACCCATGCCTGGAATAAATGTTAGAAGTGTAAACCAGGTTGACCGTATGGTCATTGTTTACCGAAATCATTCCATTTCCATTTGCACCGGTAATATCACCGATAGAAAGTTCTGAATGAATTAGCGGTACAGCAAATTCCGGATTCAGTTCATTTGAAGTAACTTTGTTGAAGTCAAAATCTTCCTGTTTCATACAGCTGCCTAGCAGTAATGCAAACATGGAGAAGATTACAAGAGTTTTTCTTTGTAGAATTTTCATTGTTTCGTGTTTTATGAGGGGCTTTTCCCTGAACACTCATTACGGCTTCAATTCGGCGTTGTTTTCAGATAAATAGCAAGAATATTACACGCGAACAATGATGAGGAAGTTGTATTAATCCATTTTTTTTAGAAAAAATAAATATTTCAATTGATTATTAATTGAAAATCTTTCAGAAATGGTTTTGAAAAAAATCAAAAAAAAATTCGGGAAAAGACAAATTTTTTAAATATTTTCTTTCTAAATGAATAAAAGGAAGCTATTTTTCAAATTCAAATTTTAGCTGGGATTCTGAAACAGTAAAGGTTTTTCGGTGAAAAGGCGATAGTCCGGATGCAAAAATTGCTTTTCTATGCTGAAGCGTGCCATATCCTTTATTGTTTTTCCAATTATACACAGGAAAATCTGCGTCAAGGGCATCCATGAAATCGTCGCGATAGGTTTTGGCAAGGACGGAAGCAGCAGCAATTGACATGTAAATGCCATCTCCTGACTTCCGCACTTTTATTTTTCATTTTTGTGGTTTACTAATTATTAACACCTTACGTCTATGAAGTCACATGAAATATGGTATTGGTCGGATGCTTACAAAGTAATTTCAAAATGCATTTTAATGTTGTACAATTAACTTACATTTTGAAGAATTATTGATATCAATAAAATATATGCCATTAGCTATGTTCGATGTATTTATTGAATCAAAATAATTAAATACTTTTCTGGCGAGTACTAACTCACCAATAGAATTAAATATTCTAAAAGTAGAACCAATTGGAAAGTATCCACTAATATTTAATG
The DNA here is from genome assembly GCA_031417395.1 of Bacteroidota bacterium. Classification (GTDB taxonomy): domain Bacteria; phylum Bacteroidota; class Bacteroidia; order AKYH767-A; family 2013-40CM-41-45; genus JADKIH01. Next base: position 63,791 of record JANOVM010000062.1, read on the forward strand.
TCTCGTTAGTTGGGTTTGGAAATATTTTAAATTCATTCTTGCAAAAAGCATTCTTTATTTCATTGGTTAAACTATCACAAGTACTTCCTGTTATTGGTCCTAATGAATAATTGGGATTATTAGGCAAACTCCAGTAAGTACGTTTACCACCAAGTTGAAAACTAAATGGTTGAAAATTGCAAGCGGCACCAATACTATCCGGAAAATTAATCACTCCTAAATTTTCATTATATTGATTACGGCAGCTGTCTGGATATCGCCAACCAAAATCGTAAAGGCAAGTAAAATAAATTTTATTATCTGGTCCGATCCGAAAATTACCGCCGCTTGCAGGAACGGCAGCAGAGTAAATTGTTTGAATTGTGTTCGATGGATTAGAATCAGCAAGATTGATTTGTAACAATTCCAATGTTCCACCAAGGTTATTTGTGTTACCAATATATAAAAAGTTTTCATTAGGCGAAAACTCGCAACCAAATAAAGCAAGTTGCGGTATTACGTTAATTGGAATTGGATTATTGATTGTCCCCGAGCACCTATCAAAATTGTAAACTTCAACAGTACCAGTCCGGCTTACAACTGCAATTTTATTTCCTGTTTTAGATACGGTTGCTGTTGTTGTAATTGTTGTTGTGACAGTTCCAATATTCTGCTCCATTGGACCAAAAATGGTATCTGGAGTAACTAAGAAAGAAACAAATCGATTCATACTTGTTCCATTTCTTACAATTATCCACCAGTCTCTACCATTTGCATGTTTTACTGTTGAAATACCATATTCTAATGAATCATTTGTAATTGGTAATTTTACATTTTTAATTAATACTCTTCCAGTATCATTATTGTAATGTGGTTCAACTATTGAATAGTAAAGGCCGGCATTATTTCCATACTCCCATTGAAATAAGTAAAATATGCTATCACTTCCTGGCTTATTTACAAATGTTAAGCCATTATAACCAGCACGTCCAATCAATGAATCTCCATGAAGCATAACTCCATGATATTTATTTTGAATAACTACTGTTCTATTATATCCCTGCACATAGAGAGGAATATATGGAGTAAATGAATACATCAATAATCCAGATGAATCACCAACAGACGAACAACTATAGGGACTATCCATTAAAGAGGAGATAGGAGCAGGCATTGACAAATTTGAAAAGTCAATGCCTGCACTGTCTCCAAAACACCACACTCGATTCCAATCCTGACCTTTAATTTCGGTAGTAGGGAAATAGAGAATAGCGTATAGAATCAATTTAATTCTAAACTTCATTCTTTAGTTTACAACTGATAATTTACCATTTTTCGTGGTGTTTCCGGAAGTTGAAGATATTCTATAGGAATACAAACCAATAGGCAGTTCTAAATTAATTGTTGTATTTGGAGCTATTGAATTGACTTGTTTTATTTTGGAGCCCTTTGTATCAAAAATTTCTATATTATAGTAAGATTCATCACCAGATATCTGCAAAGTACTAGTTGTGGGATTAGGATAAAGTTTAATATTACTAACGTTTTGATTTTTCTGGATAAATCTACCTCTACGTTCTTCACTACAACCTACTTCATCATCAATTTCAACATGAAGTAATTCTCGAGCCCAATGAACCGACTTACCACCATGAATTGAATTTTGACATGCAATTTCTTCAATTAGTTCAACATCTTCAGGATCAATTAGGGCAAGATTATAGCTGTAATTACCGGCAATTTTCATTCCTAGAATAATGTTTAACATAGATATTGTGTTTTCTTCAATAGTATTTCCAGGGTCAAATTCACTAAGTAATTCAGTGGCATCATCAAATTCCGATTCAAAATTTTCTACAGATGGATTAAGAATTATTAGTTCTGCCCTTACCAACTTGCCGATATTTTCATCGTACAAATTGTCAAACCATGAATCATATTCCTCAGCGTTCATCCAATCTTCGTGATTGATAATAAAAGTCCTAAAGAGGCTTGCCTTAGAGTTATATAGTGCATCATTTTCATATTCGTCATAATCGTCATCAAAACTTATTGTTTCAAAGACTATTGGATCAACATCTCTAGAAACTGCGAAATTTGATACACCGGGAACCGAACATATACTTCCTGAATAAGTAATAGAATATAAAAAAATATCAGGGGAATTGGTTTGTGGCCAATACTGATTCGACCATGAAGTTCCCACCGAATTAAAATTGTAGTACCAATCTATTTGATTCGTGTATGCATCTATTCTTTGATAATTTGTTGATGCATTCCAAGTATTCTGTGTAGCAGTAGACGGGTCTCCTTGGGCAGACATAGTTGTGGGCCCCCCTCCACTAGATCCCAATCTCATTGCGTAATTACAATCTATCATATGATTGCATTCTAGTTGTGCTCCGACACTATTATCTCTAATATAAAAGCCAATCATAGAAGTTGTATTATGATCTTCTAAATGATTTAAAGAAAATTTATCATCGTAAGTCATATCAATACCTCGAATTCCAATTACATGAGTAGATACATCATCATCATATCGATGCACTTCGTTACTTAAAACTTTCATTTTTTGGCAATCTAGAAGGTCAATACCAACATATGTTGTATTAGGAACTGCGTCTGGTACACTTATGGAATTATCAACTAAAACACAATTTGATTGCAAGTATTCAGCATAAATTCCACGATGACAATTCCAAATGTCATTGTTATCAATTGTAATATTTCTAGTAATTGAGCCAATAGAATTTACTCTAATTCCGTAATCATTAAGGAAAGTTAAATTATCTTGATCATTGATATGATTATTTGAAATTTGTCCATCATTTATGTTCCATGCATTTTGTAGGTCTATTGCAGCTATAGCAGTATTGAAAAATATATTTCCATCAATATCCAAATCTACAGAATAAGGCACTTGATTTTGAAATCGTATGCCAATTGAACTACAATCGTTAAATTCGTTCGAATAAATTATAGGATTATAGCTGTCATATATAAGAACGCCTACATCATTAATATTATTGAATATATTTTTCTCATAGTCACCACTTCCACCGATTGTTGCACTATAAGTATTTGATGAGCTACTTCCAGTTAAATAACCAGTGCATATAATTCCATCCCAACAATGATCAAATTGGTTATTTTGTACCACGCAGTCAGTTCTCTGGAATCCAATAGCAACAGACCCAAGATTGTCAAAAAAATTTTGCCCTTGGATTGGATCACCAATGTTTATAGAAGTATTATTATCAATTATAACTATTCCTTCGTAACTACGCTGGCCATTGAACGGTGAGAGAAGGTAAGTTCCTGTGCCAGGGCTGTTATAACTTGAGTAACAAGTTATCTCAGAATCATAAAATTCTAACGTGCTATTAGGCGCAGAGTCTTCAATGCGGATTCCCTGAACACACCGATTTATTTGTGAATTAATAACTCTTATGCCATTATTGCCCGTTACATTTATTGCTATAAATGCGTCCTCGATTACCGAACCTCCTTTTACTTCAAGACTTAAAGGATAACTTCCCAGGTTTGTAGAATTTGGAAGATCAATGCCTCCCCAAACATACGTTGTACATGCTTCAATATGGACGTTATCAAGAGTAAGTTTTTTACCTGCGTCAATTGTAATTGATGAGCCCAAATCCATAAGAATATGGCAATTCGAAAAAGTAAAATCTGAATTAACTGTAAACGTACCAGAAATGCTCACTGTATTAGACCAGCCACTCGTTGTATAGCTAGCACCAATTGCATTTGTATTGTTAGCTGGTATAGAATATGTAGCCGTGCAGGTTGCACCTACTCTATAACTTAGCATTATAGCAATTACGAATATTAAATATTTTTTCATGATAATTATGTTTTTAGCACTGTATGTCTTCAATACAAAATTGTACTTATAGCTAGATAGTGTTTTCTGTTAATTCAAATATACGTTAATTTTTTCCTGACTTCCCCACTTTTATTTTTCATTTTTGTGGTTTACTAATTATTAACACCTTACGTCTGTTTTTTTTTGGTTTTGGTGTTAATCTTTGCCTTTTACCTTTGTTTGCGTGTTTATCAGAAAGCTAAAATCACCCAACGGCAAATTATATGTTCAGGTTGTAGATAAAAGTTCAGGTAGTTACTCCGTTTTAAAAAGTTTTGGTGGTACTACTGATCCTTTCCGCTTGGAATCTTTATTTGCGAAGGCACAACAATGGATTGATAAACAGTTAGGCATTCAGGAATTCGATTTTTCTAATTCTGATGCTGCTCTAGAATTATTTAGTGAGTCAATAACTTCAATGAAGAGGATTGGTTACGATCTATTGTTGGGTCGTATCTTTAATGAGATCGGTTTTAATAAAATTAAAGATGAATACTTCAAAGAGCTTGTATTGGCAAGAGTTGCTTTTCCAAAAGGCAAATTGAAAACCACTGAATATCTTTATCGATACAAACAAATTGATTGGGATGAAGATCAACTTTATCGGTACTTAGATAAATTATATAATACTCATAAAGATCTTATTCAACAGATCAGTTATGATCATACGAAGAAAATATTAAACGACAAGATCAGCGTTGTCTTTTATGTCGTGACTACTCTTTATTTTGAAATTGATCAGGAAGATGATCTTCGAAAAACCGATTTCAGTAAGGAGGGTAAACACCAAAATCCACAGATCGTTTTAGGTCTACTGGTAATTAAGAACGGCTACCCTTTAGCCTATGAAATATTCGAGGGTAACAAATTTGAAGGTCACACCATGCTTCCGGTTATCGAAGCATTTAAAACAAAATACAAATTCAATCAACTGATCATTATTGCTGATAGCGGCTTGCTTTCAAACAGCAATATAGAAGAACTGCAAAACAAGGACTATGAGTTTATCTTGGGAGCAAGAATAAAAAATGAAAGCAAAGGAATAAAAGCAAAAATTTTGTCGCTCACATTAAAAAATGGTGAAAGTGCCTTAATTGAAAAAGATGAATTAAAATTAATTGTTACTTATTCCGATGACCGAGCTAAGAAAGATCGCTATAATCAAGAGAAAGGTTTGAGGAAACTAGAAAAACAAATTCGAAGGGACAATTAACCAAGGCAAGCATTAACAATCGAGGTTATAATAAGTTCTTAAAATTAGAAGGTAAAATAACAGTAAGCATTGATACAGAAAAACTCAAAGCCGATAGCCGTTGGGATGGATTGAAGGGATATTTGTCAAATGCAAAGTTATCCAAAGAAGAGATTATTGAAAACTATCAACACCTATGGCACATCGAGAAAGCATTTCGAATTGTAAAGACAGATTTAAAGATCAGGCCGGTTTATCATCGCCTTGGACGTAGAATTGAAGCTCATATTTGTAGATCCTTTGCTGCATACAAACTCTACAAGGAACTAGAACGGCAACTTTATGAAATGAAATCTAACTTAAGTCCGATGAAAGCAATCGAAATTGCTGAAAATATATTCCAAGTAACAATACGACTCCCTCAAAGCGGGAAGATTCTTACTAAAACCCTGCTTCTTACCCATGAACAAAAACCCTTAAGCTCTATTTTTCAATTTGGGTGTTAAAATGCGGAAGTCAGGAAAAGGAAACTATTTGTCAAATTTAAATTTGAGCTGCGATTCTGAAACAGTAAAGGTTTTTCTGTGAAAAGGCGATAATCCGGTTGCAAAAATTGCTTTTCTATGCTGAAGCGTGCCGTATCCTTTATTGTTTTTCCAATTATATACAGGAAAATCTGCGTCAAGGGCATCCATGAAATCGTCGCGATAGGTTTTAGCAAGGACGGAAGCAGCAGCAATTGACATGTATATGCCATCTCCTCCAATTACACATTGATGGTCTATTCCCGGAAATTTTTTAAAACGATTGCCGTCTATGAGTAAAAGTTCCGGTGCTATCTTAAGTTGCCTGACTGCTCGATGCATGGCAAGAAAAGAAGCGTTGAGTATATTAATAGAATCGATTTCTTCGTGTGTAGCGGATGCAACTGTCCAGCTCAATGCTTCTTTTTCTATTATTGGCCGAAGTTTGTGACGGACTTCTTTGGATAATTTTTTAGAATCGTTTAGTAATTCATTTTTAAAATCAGGCGGAAGAATGACAGCAGCTGCAAATACAGGTCCTGCCAGACAGCCGCGACCTGCTTCATCGCAACCGGATTCTACCAGATGTTTTTGATAATATTGCTTTAGCATTGATCAAAGTTATTTTTCATTAAATGAATATTAGAGCCTTTCAACACTTTGCCAGAGATCATCAGCCGTTTTTTGCCATGAAAAATTCTTATGTCTGGCAAGTCCTTTCTCAATTAGTGTATTTCTTAATAGGGGATCACCATAAATTTTTTGCATGGCTTCAGCAATTGAATCCGGTGAAAATGGATTGCATAGCACAGCAGCATTTCCGGCAATTTCCGGCATAGAAGTTACATTAGAAGTAATAACAGGCACACCGCTGCGCATGGCTTCTAATAAAGGAATTCCAAATCCTTCAAAAGTGCAAACGTATGTTAATGCAAAAGCGGATGCTGTTATATTAAGGAGCTCCTCCGACGATACCCGGCCGGTAATAATTACTTCTTCCTTAAACTTCATTCCATTAAGTGTATCTTCCATTTCTTTTGTCCACCACCTTTTTTGTCCAACAAGAAGAAGCTGCAGGTTAGAAGATGTAGAATTTTTAAAAATATCGAAGGCCTGTAAAAGATTAGCAATATTTTTTCTTTGGTGTAAGGCACCGACAAATAAGAAGTAGGGCTTATCTCTTGAAAAGGAATGCATGGTTTTAATTTTTACTGCATCACTTACCGGTTTAAAACTTTCATTGACGCCATTATAAACGACATCAATTTTTTTCGGATCTGTTCCGTAACAATTTACTATATCACTTTTAGTAAACTCAGAAACTGCTGCAATCCGTTTTGCATTATTTACAAATTTTGGAAAGTAGTATCTATAGTATAACCGATTAAAGAAAGGAAGGTCTTTGGGGTAATGTTCAAAATTCAAATCGTGAATAACGGCAAGTGATGGTATTTTTGATGACAGGGACAAATAACCATCCGTGCTAATAAAAAGATCCGGTTTGTATTTTTTAAATATTCCGGGCAGACTCCATTCATACCATGCATACCAAAGCAAAGGATGACGTGCCGGTGGAAAAGCTACAACAGGGGTAATGTTTTTTGAAAAAAGAAAGGACTCATCAAATGGCCTGTCGAAAATGAAAATAAACTCGTGTTGAGAATGCCGTACGGTAAGCCTTTTCATGGTTTCATAAGTAAAATTCCCAATGCCTTCCATTTTTCCCGGTAAAAGCATTCTGGTATTTACTGCAATTCTCATGGTGCGAATGTAATAATTAATAAAGATGTTGATAAATAGCCTGCCATTAGGCTGCTTAAACTTCTCCCTCTGTCCAAAATCATTATTTTTGCAGGAATGAAATTCCCATCCCCCGTATCCCTGTCAGAATTAGCAGCTTTAACCGGCAGCCGCATTGTAGGTAATGATAATATGATGGTCAGCGGCATTAATGAAATTCATAAAGTAGAAAAAGGCGACATCACTTTCGTTGATCATCCTAAATACTATGAAAAGGCACTGGGTTCTGCAGCTACATTTGTAATTATCAATAAGGAAGTGATTGTTCCCGAAGGAAAAGCTTTGCTTTTTTCTGAAGATCCTTTTTCAACCTATATTAAAATTGTAAAAAAATTCAGAACGTTTATTCCTGCCGTTAATGGAATAAGTTCTACCGCTCAAATCGGTGAAGGAAGTGTATTACAGCCTGGAGTCTTTGTGGGGGAAAAAGTTAAGATCGGCAAAAATTGCATTATTCATTCCAATGTTTCAATCTACGATCATACTGAAATCGGTGACGATGTAATTATTCATGCCAATACAGTAATCGGTTCAGATGCTTTCTATTTTAAAAGACGAGTGGAAGGATATGATAAAATGTTGTCATGTGGAAGAGTAATCATTCACGATAAGGTTGAAATAGGAGCATCTTGTACAATAGATAAAGGGGTTTCAGGAGATACTGTAATTGGTCAGGGTACTAAAATTGATAATCAGGTTCACGTTGGTCATGATACAGTGATCGGAAAAAATTGCCTTTTCGCTGCTCAGGTTGGAATTGCAGGAGTTGTAACCATTGAAGACGATGTTATTTTATGGGGACAAGTAGGAGTTCAGAAAGACCTGACGATTGGAAAAGGCGCAGTAGTGCTTGGACAATCAGGAATACCAAAATCACTGGAAGGCGGTAAAACATATTTTGGAAGTCCTGTGCAGGAAGCACGTGAAAAGATGCGTGAACTGGCGCTTGTAAAACAATTGCCGGAAATTATCGTTAAGTTGAAAAGAAAGAATTAAAGTGGCTATACAGGAAAAAAATTTATCGCCGGGACCGCAAATCACCGAATTGCAGAACGAGTTACAGGCCAAAAAAACGCAATTGCATTGGCTGCTTCAGATTACGAAGGCAATCAACTATAATTTTTCTACCAAACAATTGCTTGATGTATATGAGCATGTTCTTGCCAGTCAGCTGAAAGTTGAAAAATTTGCTCTGCTTATCAATGAAGATAAATGGAAATGTGTTTTGCTGTCCGGCACCAATAAGAGCCTGAATGAATTCGATATGGAGGGCATCCTTACGGAGCTAAACAAAATTCAAAACAATCCAATGGATCAGGAGTTGTGGATCAATACTTTCGATACCATTCTTCCCGTTTATCATAAAGACCAATTGCTGGCTTATGCATTCATTGGCGGACTTACCAATTCAATTATCCCAAAGAAGAATGAACTGTGTTCATTTATTCACACCATTACCAATCTCATTGTTGTGGCTTTGGAGAATAATCACACAGCCAAAGAAAGAATACGACAAGTTGGTATACGCAAAGAACTGGAATTAGCCGCGCAGATGCAGTCCATGCTTTTTCCTGTCAAACTTCCAAGCAGCAGTCATTATGAACTTTATGCAACCTATCTGCCGCATCAGGAAGTGGGAGGAGATTATTATGATTTCATTGAGTTGAATGAAAATGAATTTATCTTTTGCATGGCCGATGTTTCGGGAAAGGGAATAGCTGCTGCTTTACTGATGTCAAATTTCCAAGCCAACCTTCACGCCTTAATTCATCATACACCTTCTTTATCTGAGCTGGTGCGATTGTTAAACGACAAGGTGTATTCCAGTGCCAAAGGAGAAAAATTCATTACTTTTTTTATTGGGCGTTATAATTTACAAAACAGGCAGCTTCATTATGTTAATGCCGGACACAATCCACCTTTTTTGATTCATGAGAAAGTTGTCTACATGCTAAACGAAGGCACGACAGGACTCGGCATGTTTGAAGAGCTTCCTTTTGTAAACCAGGGTAATGTTTTTATTCCACCCAATGCTATGCTTCATTGTTATACAGACGGAGTAACGGATGTAGAAAATGAAAAGGGAGTTGAATTTGGTATGCAGCACCTGAATAAATTTCTTATGGATCGTATTCAATTGCACAACATGCAGCAATTACACAAACAATTGATTGAAACGATTTCAGCTTTTAAAGAAAACAGGAATTACACGGATGATATTACGTTAATGAGTTTTTGGTTTAAAGGCTAGATCTAAATTAGCAAGTATTGTTTCAGGTCAATCCCTTAATGCTTCTTTTGAAGGTTCCACCACTTTATTTTGGTAAATATCCATAGATACCAGCATAGCTATAAAAGCCCAGACAGGAACGGATAATTTATCGGTATCAAGAAAATTATTTAATGTCCCGTGAACAAAATAGGTAAGTATGCCCAGTAAAATTCCTAAAGTGAGTCTTCGGATATTCGGGTCTTTTACTGTTGCATATAACTTTGAGGATCGATAGAAAAGAGTGATAACAATAAGTAAGACAGCAACCATACCCAAAACACCTTCTTCAGCAAGGGGGCCGATGTATTCGCTGTGTGCATTGCCCATATCACCGGCATTCGTACTGATAATAGTCATCTCGCTTGATTTCTGATACGGCGCATAATTAAACTGATAGGTTCCGGGTCCCCAACCCCAGAAAGGACGTTGTTCCCACATTCGCAAAGCGCTATTCCACCGGTTGATTCGTTCGAGGTTGGAAGCATCGGTTGAAATGTTAGAAATGGAACGTATGTGTTTATTAAAATCGGTTGCTGAATCTTGTCTGTTTTTTTCGAGTTTCATAAATATGTCGGTACGAAACAAGAGGAAAGCTGTTAAGACAGCAGCGATTATAATAATGACATTAATAAACTTTATCCTGAAAAAATACACAAAGAAAGCCAGCAGTGAAATAATAAGGCTAAGCCAAGCAGCACGTGTATAGGATAAGATAATTGCCGTAATAAATATTGCCGCAGTTATTCCTGCTAAAAATCGTTCGCGAACGGAAGCATAACGGTCGCGCATAAAAGAAATTAAGGGAGGAATAAACAATGCTATTGCTGCAGCATAAGCCGTATGATCATTGTAAAACGGTATCATTACCCAATGAGCAGCTTTTTGTGTCCATCCATTTTCTGCATGGCGAAAAATAGTATATATAATGACGATAAGAAGTGAAGTTCCGTAAAGCCAGATAAATCTTTTTATGTTTTTGGGATTCCTGAAAAGCTGCGTACCCAGCAAATACATTGGAACAATAAACCACAATTGTGACAACAAATGTTTCAACGAAACGATTGGCATGGAGCTGGTAAGCGATGTTATAAACATCCATAAAACATGAAATCCAATGGCCAGGGAAACAGGGTGGTAAAGTACTCTTCTGTCAAAACCACCTTCGAAAATAAACTTGAAAACAAATATCAGTAAAATACCAAACATTAATGGTTCGCCCGGAATGCTTAAAGCAGGACCGCTTGTTTTATCATTCATCACTATTCCCAGGGGAGTGGCAAAAGCGATAATCAATAGTACTGTATCAAGCGAAAAGATAGAAAGGTAAATAACAATTAAAGCCAGAGGAAAAAAGGCAACCCAAAAAGATTCCTTAACCAGCATGTAGATTCCTGCGGCAATAAAAGAAATCATTATGCCGTAAAACCATCGAAGTTCGATCTTATCAGGAATCGTATTATTCAAACTTTTACTTTTTACCGGTATTAAAAATTAAGAGCAGCATAAAAGAAACAAGCAGAGAAACACCTACACTTACAACAACTATAAGCCACCGCACAGGGTAAGCTTTTTTATCAGACGGAAAGGGCTTGGTTACAACATTTGCATAGGTCAGCTTTTTGAAAACATCCCTGTAAGCATTTTCATAAACAAGCTTAATATCGTTATAGGTTCCTCTCACACGCCATAGATGTTCAGTAAGGGAAGTGTATTCATTGCCTTTTTCTTTAAGGTTTTCAAACAAGGATTTCCCATCGCTGTAGGATTTTCCATTTCCGGAAGATCCGCCACGCATGATAGAACGCATTACTTCCCTTGTTTGCTGCTTAATATCAAGCAAACCATATTTAACACTATACTCATGCAGAATATTTTCCATGGAATCCATTTCATGCTTCTTCTTTTCCAACTGTTCGCCGGCAATTAACATTACTTCATAGGACTTTTCTACCTGCAAGGCGCGGGACTTAACATTAAAATAATGAATTATGGAATCAGCGATAGAGGATGCAATAAGAGGGTCCGTGTCAAAAACAGTAATTTCCATGGACTCATATTCTGTTTTTTTAATGGTGATGTTCTCATCATACATTTGATAAATCCTGCTTTTATAACTTTTAACTCTTGTAGTGTCAAGATCGTAATGTTTGTAGAGATTGAATGATTGAATAATTCTGTCGCGTATATCATACGATTGCGCCAGTTGAAGCATTTGTTCGGTCGGACTTTCAGTAGAATAAGCAATAAGGTTGGAGGGGTAAATCACTGCAAATGATTTATATTTCGGTTTAATAAAATAGGGTGAAGAGAAAATTATTGAACCTGCTAAACTTATGAGCCCGATAATTATCAAGTGTTTTTTCCATTTGGCAACTAACCTGAGAAGTTCAATTGAATTAAAGAATGTATTATCCATTTATTTCTTTTACTGTTTGATTTATAAATTATATTTAATTTCTTTCATGCGTTCAAATATGCTGATTAGGATAACAGAAAGCATAAAACTTAACGTAATGGAAACAAGAACGATTAGCCAGCGAATAGGATAGCATTTTTTTTCTGAAACCATGGCTTTGTTGACAATAAACTTAGGTGTCAGGCTCTGATTGGCATCAACAGAAAGTTTATCAAATTGTTTTTTTGTTTTTGATATTTCTTCCCTATCAAGGGTAAGCTGCTCATTCAATGAAACACTGGCTCCTCCATATCTGGCAAGATTGTCAAGTTGAGCAGTAAGACCTTTCAACCTTGCTTCAGCTCCCATTATCCTTGCCCGGGTTCCCAAAATAGCTGTGTCTGTAGATGATTTGTATTTTTCAAGTATACTTAGACTAGCTTTTTCATTGTAAAAAGTAGATGTAGCAAGAGTAAATTCTTTATTCAGGATTTCTGACTGACTGGGGAAATCCATTACACCCATTTTACATATTTTTTGAAGCGAATCTTCCTTTTGCTTAATCGATTCTAATTTTTCTTCGTATGATTTTTTTACAATAACCAGAGCATCTTCAGCTCTTGAGTGTTGAATTTTATTTTTAACAGAATCAAGTAAGGAAGAGATATCGTTGGCTATATCAGCTGCCATTTTTGGGTCTGTATCAAGCACATCTATTCTGACTGACATAAATTCAGTTCGGGAAAAGCTAATATTGCTTTTAAATTTTTCGAATAATTCAGTCATCGGGAATTTTTCTTCACTATCAATTCCGTAATGATTTATTAAGTCATATTTCTTAATAATTATACCACGTATTTCATCCGAATTGAGAATTTGCAGCATTTGCTCAGCCTGCTCTTCTTCTCCAAATGCAAGAATGTCCTGTTTTTCAGAACCATTTTCTTCTAAAAGAGCTTTACTAATTGAATTAGTAGCCGATGGAAAAAAGATAACAGATGACCTGAATTTTGGTTTTATAAAATAAGGGCCTGAAAAAATGTACGAGCCAATTGAAGTCAATAGAAAAATAATAATCAGTGGCTTACGCCATCTCACCAAAAGAAACAATAGACTTGTTGATTCCAGGTATGCTTTTTCTCTGGCTTTTTGAAACATTCTGTGTGAGGTGGTATTGGGAAAAGGGATTCAAAGGTAGAAAAGGAATCGTAAATTGAAAATTTCGATTTCTGCCCCTGTTAATTCTTGGTTTTTTTGGAGCTTTTAAATAATGATTAAGTATTAAGCGCTGATTATCTGATAATTACGAAATTAAATAACTAATTTATTTTAAGGTATTGAACATTATTGATGATCAATTTTCAGCCATTTCATTCTTCATATTTAACAATTACATATAAATTTTTAATACTTATTAGTCCGGTAACTAATGCCATACCGAAGCAACTTGCCCCGCAAATTGCAAGTTTACTCATCCAATGCATTTCTAAACCGGTAATTAAGATGTTTATTAATATTGAGCTGATAATAAACAATATAAGCTTACCCAAAAAAGTATAGTTTATACGAAAATCGAAAGCTTTTTGAGCCATAATTATCTGGGCGAGAGCAGTAAAAACCTGCGTTGTAATCGATGAAATTGCAGCGCCTGTTGCTGACATTTTTGGAATTAGAATTAAGTTTAAAACAATATTCATAAGCATGCCTGTACTTGCCATGAAATTAAGCTGACGAAGATTGCCATTTGCCGTTAGCAGCGTTCCAAAAATATAGGTAGAGGAAATAGGAATAAAGCAGCACATTAAGATTCTAAAAACCGAAGCCGATTCTTCAATATGGTTTCCATTATAAAGCATATTCATAATTTCATAGCTGAAAAAATAGCTGCATGTGGCTACAATAATGGCCGGAATAACAAGTAAAGAAACAGCAAGTCTTACCATTTCTTCTATATTTTGCTTCAGTTTTATCATTCTTGAAAAAATGGGAAGCAGTAAACCTGCAAATAGAAAAGCAATCATGTTTGATGCATCAAGCAGTCTGTAAGCTGAAGCGTATACCCCTGCTTCATGGGCTCCAATACGAAAAGGCAACAATCGCTCAAGCATAACGCCGTCAATTCTATTGTAAAACGTCATTAACAGAACCAGTACAGCATAAGGGTAGCTTTTTTTAAGGATTAATAAAAAAAATGGCCACCTCCAGCGTAAGCGTCTGATCTTAGCTTTTTTCATTACAATGATCAGCGTTATAAAAGCTGTAATAATATATGCTAAGGTTTGTGAATAAATAAACCAACGAATATCAAAATGCCCCGACGACTTATAGTTTATCAATAATATACTGCATAGTACAATCATTATTAACCTGTCGAGAACTGAAATAATGCTGTCGGTTTTGAACAAATGCAAGCCGGCCAGATTAGATCTCAAATACATAATGAAAGAAATCAATACCTGGTTAAATATTACGGCCATAAGCATCTTCATCATGTCATCCGTATAGCCAATAACAAGTCCCCCAATTAATGTTATCAAAACGAAAACTCCTGCAAGCAAAAAGCGCAGAACTATTATACTCGATAAATGTTTACTGAGTAAATGATTGTTTTGAGAAATGTTTTTATTGTTGAAATTTGTTATTCCTAGATCTAAAAGGATATTCAAAAGGAATGAAAAGTTAAATATGGCATAATAAAAACCATATTGCTCAGTTCCTACAGCATTCTGCACTGCCACTTCAATTCCCAGTATCCAAAAGGGTTTGATGAGGAGGTTCAGTAAAAGTACCAGTGCTAAATTTGTAACGAACTTCCGCTGCATATTGTGTTTTGTTGCGCAAATGTAGTTTAAAACATTTCAAAAAAACATAAGCAAAACAAATACAAAATTACATAGAACTCTCTTTGCGGACTTTATACCTGCAAAGCCCTTCGTCCAGGTATGTAACATAATCTTTAACTCCGATAATACCGCCGCGAGGATCAGCAAGCAGCTTCTCTTTATTATCAATTAATACATAAAAAGGTTGGGAATTTGTATTGTAAATGGATGCCTGAAAATCGCTCCATTTGTTTCCTGTTGTTTTAATTTTTTTGCCGCTGGTAGGAGATACAAATTGTTGTTCATCCGGTAAAACAGTCTTATCATCGACATACAATGAAATAAGTACATATTCCTGAGATAATCTTTTCAATACTGCCGGATCACTCCAAACTTTATCTTCCATTTTACGGCAGTTCACACAGGACCAGCCGGTAAAGTCTATCATAATTGGTTTGCCCTGGGCTTTTGCATAACGTATGCCTTCATCATAATCATGAAAACAGTTTAAATCGTGCGGACATTCGCTTTCATGTCCTGTTTTCCATTCTTTATAAAATTCAGGTGGAGGAAAGCCGCTTATTAGTTTTAAGGGGGCGCCCCATATACCGGGAACCAGATACAGGGCAAAAGTAAAAATCAGTATTGCAATTATTAAACGACCGGAAGAAATTTGAGTAACGGGACTGTCGTGCGAAAGTTGAAGTTTTCCCAAAAGATAAAATCCCCACATAAGTGCAATAATTATCCATAATGAAATAAATATTTCGCGTTGTAAAAATCCCCAATGATATGCCAGGTCAACGTTGGATAAGAACTTAAGCGCAAGTGCAAGTTCAAGAAATCCCAAGGATACTTTTACTGTGTTCAGCCAGCCGCCTGACTTAGGCAATGAATTCAGCCATTCGGGGAACAAAGAGAAGAAGGCAAAGGGTATGGCCAATGCAAGTGAGAAGCCAAACATTCCTGCCAGGGGGCCTATATAACTTTGTCCTTGCGCTGCTTCAACCAATAGCGTTCCTATAATTGGGCCGGTACAGGAAAAAGAAACGAGCGATAATGTAAATGCCATAAAAAAAATCCCAATCAAACCACCCCTGTCGCTTGCTGAATCCGCTTTGTTTATTATCCAGGAGGGCAATACAATTTCGAATGCCCCAAAGAATGATATGGCAAATATTACGAAGATGACAAAGAAAGCCAGATTGAAAAATGCATTACTTGATAAATCATTTAATGCATCGGATCCAAAACTGACAGTTACCAAAAGTCCCAAAGAAACATAAATGAAAATAATAGAAGCTGCATAAATCAAAGCGTTTTTTATTCCTTTTCGTCTACTACCGCTGCGTTTGGTAAAAAAACTTACCGTCATTGGTATCATTGGAAAAACGCAAGGAGTGAGAAGAGCCAACAAGCCACCAATCATTCCCGCAAGGAATATTCCGAGAAAAGACCGATCTGAATTGGGAGTGTCGCCCTTGCTAATTCCACAGCCTTCTTCCAGACCATTATTTTTGTTAGGTTCTGATGGACTAGCTACAGGAACAATAGCCGCTTCATTGAGTGTATCCGTAACGGAATTATTTGAAAGCGTGTCTGAAGAAACAGGAATAGCATCTGATTTGGATTTTCCTACCGAAAACGAAAATGCCGTATCCAGTTGAATACACATTTCCAAACATGCCTGGTATTCAATCTTTCCGGTGATCTTACAAGAAGGGTCCTTAACTTTAATCTTTTGTTTGAAGGTAGCTTCATTGTAAAACATCATTACGTTCACCATAAAAGATGAATCATATTCCTGCTTGGGCTTAGGTTCTACTACTTTTCCGGATAAGCTGTAACAGCCGCTCTGGTCAAATGTAAATAACATAGGCAGCGGACCGCCATCCGGTGTGAATTGAGAATAAATGTGCCAACCTTTATCAAGCTTTACATTGAAAATAAGTTCTACTTCCCCGTTTTTTGCTTCGCCGGTTTTGAATGTCCATTTTGCAGGATAAAGCATCTGGCCGAAAGAGGAGTAAGAAATGGCAATGAATAATAAAACGAGAAGTCTTTTAATCATATAGGAGTTTTAAATTAATGAATTCCTGACCTGAAAACGGAATCTTTCAGGGTTAATTTTATACGACACGAATTTAAAAAATTTTCATTGGTTGAACCAATCAAAAACAACCTTCATATTCAGTTCATGTTCAGGCCCCTTCGTAATATCCCTGATAATTTGACCTTCTTTTAGCTGTATTACCCTGTTTCCGTAGTTTACTACATCTTTTATTTGGTGCGTAACCAGCAAAGCCGTCAAATCAAACTCTTTAATAACCTTTGCCGCAAGGTCCATAATAGTAATTGATGTTCTTGGGTCAAGCGCTGCTGTTGGTTCATCCAGAAGTAAAAGTTTGGTATCGTCCATAATGGCCATTAGTAGGGTAAGTGCTTGCCTTTGCCCTCCGGATAAATTTCCCATTGGCATGGTTATTTTATTCTCTAATCCCAGGTTTAATACTCTCACTTTTTCTTTAACTAAGGATTTAAATTTATCGCCTGTTCCTATGGTTAATCCTTTTCTTTTAGTTCTCAACGATGCAAGTCGAAAATTTTCGAGTATGGTTAATTCAGGTGCAGTTCCTGTGAGAGGATTTTGAAATATACGGGCAATCCATGCACTTCGTTTATATTCTTTGTACTTAGTAATTTCTAATTTATCCAGATAAATACTGCCTTCATCTGCGAATACTGTTCCTGCCAGTAAGTTCAATAAGGTCGATTTTCCTGATCCATTGCTTCCGACAACGATAATAAAATCATTTTTGAAAATCTTCAAATTAAAGTTACTGAATATCCTCTGCTCATTGGGATTTCCTTTGTTGAAAGTTTTTGAAATCGAAGAAAGAGTTATCATTCGCTGCGTTTTAGTTGTGGAATACTAACTACAATCAACACAAAAAGGGCAACAACTAGTTTAAGGTAAAGAGCATTTAATCCAATAGATAAAGCGAATGCAAGAATGATCCTGAAAAGTATGGTGCCTGCTACAACTCCTGCGAGGTGAATAGTAATGCTTTTAATTTTAAAAAGGTTTACGAAAATTTCTCCAATCATAACAGAACCCAGACCTAAAATCACAATTCCAATGCCCATGCCTATGTCTGCAAAACCCTGTACCTGGCAAATCAGATAACCGCTTATAGCTGTCAGACCATTTGCTAAAGCAAGCCCCAGGATTTTAAGTGATTCAGTATTCGATCCCAGAGAACGCATCATGGTTTCATTGTTTCCTGTAGCACGAAAAGCCAAACCAAAATCTGTTTTCAACATAAGTGATAATCCTGCAAAAAGCAGTAATGTAAAAAGTAACAAGACGATTCCTTGTGACTGAAGTTCTGACAAACCATTTATTATAGGAAAAATTGTATTAACACCCGTCAGGGGAATATTGGATCGTCCCATAATTGCCAGATTAACGGAATACAATGCTGTCATAACCAGTATGCCCGATAAAAGTGCATGTACCTTTAGTTTTGTATGGATGATTCCCGTAAACGCTCCTGCAATAGCACCTGTAAGAAAAACACAGGGTAGAACAATAAGTGCAGGATAATGTTCTGTCATTAACACAGCCGTAACAGCACCACCCAGTGTAAAAGAACCGTCGGTAGTTATGTCGGGAATATTAAATACACGCATGGATAAAAAAATACCCATTGCCAGGGCGGAAAATCCCAAACCGAGCAATACAGCTGTTAGGTAGAAGCTCATTTAGTATAAAAAGGAATTATAATTCTGTCAGCGGACAGAAGTAAAGGTACTGTCAAAAACAACATTATACATTGCTGCTTTTTCATTGTTAAACACTTTTTTTCGAATCTTAACCACTTCCGGAGTTAAACCCTGAAGTGATTTTTGCAAAAGAAATTGCGCAGCCTGTTTTCCGGATTGATATCCCCATCGATACATATCGGCTCCGAAAGCAGCAATAGCTCCTCGTTTGACTAAACCTTCTTCGCTGGTAAATACAGGAACTTTAGCCTGATCACAAATTTTTACAATCACTTCCATGGAAGAAAATACAACATTATCGGGCAAAGCGAAAAAAGCATCGATAGGTTTATTGATAAGTGATTGCACAACAAGCTGCGTTTCATTGGAACTATTAACGGGCTGACTGATTAGTTCAATACCTTCTTTTTCGCAGGCTTTTTTTATTTCATTGAGAGCATTGACTGATTGAGGTTCGCTTTGATTATAAATAGCCCCTAATTTTTTCACAGCAGGAAATGTTTTTTTAATCATCATGACAGAAGTGTCAATGTAGTCAAGAGTCTCATAGACACCAAAAAGATTATTGGGCGATTTACCATCTGAAGCAGTAAGTCCGGCAAGATCAGGCCTGGGAGATACCATCATAAACACAGGAATGGTTTTTGTTTTTTGAACTGCTGATATGGTCGATAGGGTGGGGTTGGCTGCAATCAAATCAACATGCTGAGCAATCATATAATCGCATGCCTGCAAAAGGGAAGGCTGATCACCCTGAGCATTTCTGTAGATTATTTCTATCGTTTTATTTTTCTCATCGAAACCGCTTTCTTTAAGTGCATTGTAAAATCCATCTTTAGCTTGTGCCAGTGTTTCATCCTGCAATAAATCCAAAAAGCCGATAACAGGAATTTTTTTATCTGATTTATTGGAACAGGAGAAAATTATAATAGAAAGAAAAATAACGATAATTTTTTTCATAATGGTAAACTAGAAAATTAGTGTTGCTAAGTATTGATTCCCTTCCATCATTCTATTGATAATCGAAATGACAATTTACCAGCTGCCGCCTGCGCCGCCGCCGCCGGAACCACCGCCTCCGAATCCGCCAAATCCGCCGCCACCAAATCCACCGCCGCCGAAACCACTGCCACCTGAAAAATCTCCCCAGGATCCTCGAGTTCTATTGGCAGCAGCATTTAATAAAGCCCACGCTGCCCAAAAAGCAATGTTGTTTCTTTTTGCATAGCGGTTTGCTCTGCTGAATTTAGAAATAACAACGATGAAAAGGATTAGTAAAAACATCAGGAAAGGAAAAAATACAGGTTTCTCCTTTTTTTTTCCCATATAATTTTCAGCAGTAAATTCTCCTTTGACGATTGACATAATTGAATTGGTAGCATCGTCAAGCCCCGAATAATAATCGCCTAATTTAAAAGCCGGTTTAATATCGTTTTCTACAATCCGTTTGCAAAGAGCATCAGGCAAAACACCTTCAATGCCAAAGCCTGTGGTAATCCATACTTTTCTGTCTTCAAGAGCAACGAGAATAAGTACACCATTGTTTTTAGATGCTTGTCCTATTTTCCATTGATTAAATAATTGCACGGAATAGTCTGCGATTTCATAACCACCCGTTGAACGAAGAATTACAATAGCGATCTGTGTCGATGTTGAATCATTAAAAGCAACAAGCTTGTTTTCAAGAGAAGCTTTGTTGTCGTCACTCAGAACTCCTGCAAAATCAGTTACAATGGTTGATGAACGTGCCGGAAAATCTTCAGCAATAGAATAATTACTTCCAAGAATTAAAAATCCAAACCATAAAAATAAAATGTTTAGAATTCTCATTTCTTATGATCGTGTTTATCCCCTTGATGGCCGTGTTTATTCCCGGAGTTTCTAAAAATAATATCATCGGGGAGTTCATTCTTATCATGTTTCTCGAAGGGAAAATACATTTTCAATGCTTCACCGGTCATTTTTATTCCTTTATTAAGTCCTTTAACAAAATCACCTTCCGTAAAATGATGCTGCATCTCAAGCTTAATGTCATGCCAGAAATCTTTGTCGACTTTTCTATTAATTCCTTTATCTCCAATGATGGCAAATTGATGTGACTTCATAGCAAGGTAAAAAAGCACACCGTTGTGTTCCTTGGTTTTATTCATTCTAATTTCGTTAAAGATAAATGCGGCTCTGTCGAGCACATTTTCGCCGCATTCATCTTCTATAAAAAGGCGAATTTCACCGGAGGTATTTTTTTCAGCTTCTTTTATAGAAGCCATAATCTCCAGCCTGTCTTTTTCACTGAAACTATCTGAATTATCCATTAGAATTTTACACTTGGAGCTTTTTCTGCGCCTTTGTCAGCATCGAAGTAAGGACGTTCTTTAAAGTCATAATGGTTGGCAATAAGATTTCTTGGGAATTGGGCACGTGAAGAATTATATTCTTGTGCAACTTCATTGTACTGTCTGCGCGCTTCGTTTATCCTGTTTTCTGTTCCTTCAAGTTGTGATTGCAATTCACTAAAATTAGCAGTTGCCTTTAATTGGGGGTAATTTTCAGCTACTACCAAAAGCCTGCTTAGTGCTCCGCCTACCTGTGCTTGAGCCTGTTGAAATTCCTGCATTTTCTCAGGAGTAATATTATTTGGATCGATTTGAATGCTTGTCGCTTTCGATCGAGCATTAATTACAGCTTCTAATGTTGATTTTTCAAAATCAGCAGCTCCTTTAACGGTGCTAACTAGATTAGGAATCAAGTCAGATCTTCTCTGATATTGATTCTCAACATTGGCCCAAGCTTTACTTACTGATTCTCTTGATTTGATCAAACCATTATAACTTGGGATGGCCCAAAAGAAAATCATAATAATACCCCAAAAAAGAAGTACACCAAGGACAATCCAAATTGCATATTTTTTCATAAAAATTTAATTTAAGTTAATGTATAGACGGTTTAGGGGTTAAATTATTTTAAGTTGACATTAATTTTCGAATTATTTTTTCTAACTCTAAAGGTTTTTGTGTTCCTATTCTGTAAGGATCACCTTCCCTAGGAGTAATTTCCAAAGCGTCTGAGCCGCCTGTATAAAAGCGAACAAGGCCTTTTAGGTGTAAGTTAAATACAGGGTTGTTGAAATGATAACGACTGTAGCGCTTTCTTTCAATCTTAATTATATTTTTTAAGTCAATATTAACTTTTCTGCTTGTCCACAAACCATCCAGTTCTATGTGGCTTGTGAATACGCTTATTTTTAAGTGGAGGACAAACAATAGAAGAATGCTGATGGCAATAATAATCATTCCTAAAAGAAAAAACAGATCGCCATTTTGGTGATGCTGGACTTTCCACCAGTATAGTCCGAAACAAAATAAAGCAAGGGAAAGCCTCCATACCATGCTCATAGGATTGTAGCCGAGGTATTGCTTTTCTTCGTAAAGGGGTCTTTCCTGTGTCATAGCCTTGAAACCTCTATTGTCAAAATGTTTTTTGTTGTTGCTTTGATCTTATACCGTTCGTCAATACGATGCCCTAAGATACAGACAATGTTTTTACCTGACAAGAGAATAAGTGTTTTATCTTTTTCGAAGCGATTCAGTTTAATATCGGTGTAAAAATCACTTATTTTTTTCTTTCCTTTCATGCCGAGGGGAAAAAAATAATCTCCTGTCTGCCAGGGCCTCAGTGTCATAGGAAAGGATAGTTCGTCTCCATCCACATATTGTATTTCGCTTTCTGCTATTTGCGTATGCTTTTTTTCAGGTTCTTCCAGGTGAATTGATATTTGCATTTCTCCAAAAGTTACTTTTGAAGGAAGTTTTTGAATGGTAAATTCTTTATTCTCATTTAGTTTCTTTTCTTCTTTATTGCGAACGATAAGATTCAACCTGTCGCGAAGGATTTCATATTCTGAGGAATAAAAGATTTTTCCCGGTGATTCGGATTGAAGAATTTTATGGCAATCGACTCCTTTGATTCCTAAGGTATATAAAAAGGTTGAAAGGAAGGAGGCAGGATCAGATTCTTTATTAACGGCGCGGATAGGAATAAAAAGGTTTCCTGAATTTTCTTCCTTTACATTTAACTTCTTCCAGTCGGCCATTTTTTTCATAACAAAAGCATGAATAAATGTCATCTCCTGCATAAGTTTCTGCATATTATTTTCAAAACCTGCTGCATTTTCTTTTATAACAGGTAATAAATTATGCCTGATTCTGTTTCTCAGGTATTCATCGCTGTCGTTGGATGAATCGTTTCTATACGGCAGCGATTCCGTTTTTACATACGCTTCAATTTCTGCCTTTTTAACGAAAAGCAGAGGACGAATTACCTTACCGTTACTAACAGGAATTCCACGAAGTCCGGCAGGACCGGTCCCACGCAAAATGTTGATGAAAAAAGTTTCAATAGAATCGTCGAGGTGATGAGCTGTAGCTATTTTCGAATAGTGAAATTCATCACACAAGCTATTGAGCCAGTTATAACGAAGCTCTCTTGCAGCTTCCTGAATTGAAAGTTTATTTTCTTCAGCGAATTTTTTAGTGTCAAAGCGTTTGGAGTGAAACTTTTTCCTCAATTTATCTGCTAGGTTTTTTACGAAAATTTCTTCTTCATCAGATTCTGCACCACGGAGTGAAAAATTACAATGGGCAATTCCAAAAGTATAGGTAGTATTTGCAAATAAGTCTGTCATCAGGCTCGAGTCCATTCCGCCACTGACTGCTAGAAGGATTTTATCGCCCGTATCAGCCAGTTTGTTTTCCCTGATAAAATCTAGAAGCCTTGCTGTAAGCTGTTCTTTGCCGGAAGACATTACCTTTTTGATTTAAATAGCACTTAAAAAGTTTATACAAATGTAGCGCAAATAGTTTTTAGTATTCCTAAGTGAAAAAAATCATTCAAGTACTTTTTTCATTGCTTCTGCTTTTAACATACATTCTTCATACTCCTTTTCAGGATCAGCAGAGTCTGTAATAGCACTTCCAACCATGAATGAAAGATACCCTTTTTCTGAATTGTAAATTATGCTTCGGATTATAACGTTGAAATCGAAATCACCCTCCGGAGTTATATATCCAATAGTGCCTGAATACAAGCCGCGGCGCGTGCTTTCATAGTCTTCAATCAGCTCCATGGCTCTGATCTTGGGAGCACCAGTCATGGAACCCATAGGAAAGCTTTTTCGCAAAGCCTCTGTAAAGTGCACGTCTTTTTTTAGTTCAGATGTCACCGTCGATTCAAGCTGGTGAAGCATACGAAAAGTTTTCACCCCAAATAATTCTTCCACCTTTACGCTTGCTTTTTCTGCTGTACGTGAAAGATCATTCCTTACCAGGTCAACAATCATAACATTTTCTGCCTGCTCCTTGGGATCATTCTTTAAAGTAACCTTCAAAGCACCATCTTCGGTTTCATTTGCTCCGCGTTTTATTGTGCCTTTGATAGGCTGTGAAATAATTTTATTGCCTCTTTTTGCCAGAAACCTTTCCGGACTAGCGCACAAAAGATGTTTTTTGCCATGCTGCATATAAGCGCTAAAAGGCATTGGTGACAAAGCATTTAATTTAAGATAAACTCCCTGTGGATTGATAACAGCATTTTCTGCATAAAACTCCATACAAAAATTCATTTCATAAATATCGCCTCGCCTGATATGTTGTTTTATGCGATTTACGTTATCTAAATATTCTTTCCTGCTGATGCGGGCTTTGATTTTTGGTTTTTCTCCTACATCAGGAAAATGTACTTTTTTTGTTAAACCATCTTCCAGCGTTTCAATAAATGATTCATTTGCTTCAGAGGCATGGTAGTGTATGGTGATTTTGTTTGATTTTTGTGTCAGTACAAACCGGGGAATGAAGAAAAAATATTCTTCTATCTGCAATCCGTCAAAATTGTTTGAGTGTAATTTCTCTACCTGATTTTTAACATCGTAAGTAAGAAAACCGAAAATCCAATCGTTTTTTTCGTGTAATGTTTGTAGAGAATCAAAAGATGGTTTTCCGGCATTCGTTGTTTCAAGACTGCCGGCAGCAATTAGCAAATCGTATGAACCGTAAGGATCTGTTTGCAATTGTTCGTTTGTGTTTGAATTTAAAACGATGAGCGGATCCTGATCTGAAAAAAAAGAAAATACATTTTGCAGTGAAAAATTTTCCGGTAAAGAGAAGGTTTTACTACTTCTTTTTATTGCAGCAGATGTTTGTCTTTCCGAAGCACTCATTTTGTTACCATACGCTTCATTGATTCAATCCATGCAGGTGAATCATTCAGGCTCTCAACAAGGT
The DNA here is from genome assembly GCA_031417395.1 of Bacteroidota bacterium. Lineage (GTDB taxonomy): Bacteria > Bacteroidota > Bacteroidia > AKYH767-A > 2013-40CM-41-45 > JADKIH01. Next base: position 88,725 of record JANOVM010000062.1, read on the forward strand.
CGACCTTTTCCCCGCCATTTTTTTGAAAAAGTTCATTGTATTCTACGCCGATTTCATACAAGGTTTCCAGACAGTCGCTTACAAATGCAGGAGCGAAAACGAGTAATTTTTTATCTCCGGCTTTTGCGCGTTCAATAATGATTTCGTCTGAATAAGGCTTTATCCAGGGTGTCTTACCCAGTCTGGATTGAAAACAGATGGTGTATTTTTTTTCATCTATATTAAGTTCTTCAGCCAGAAGTCGTGCAGTTGAATAACATTGCGCTTTATAACATAAAGCATTTTTGTCGTTTAGAGAAGAGCAACAGTTTTCTTTCAGACAATAATTGTTGCAATCAGCTTTTAATATTTGTCGTTCCGGCAAACCGTGAAAACTGAAAAGCACATGATCGTATGCAGCATGATTGTGTTTCTTTCCGCACTCGGCAAATGCTTTTATGAAATCATCGTCGTCGCAGAAGCTTCCCATGAATTCAATATCCGGAAATGTTTCCCGGTTTTTGATTATGTCCATTACTTTTTCCACAACTGAGCCTGTAGAGGCTGAAGCGTATTGAGGAAAAAGCGGGAAGATTTTTATTTTTTTATATTCAGGACTGCTGAATTTTTTTAAAGCATCTTCCAGAGAAGGGCTTTGGTAACGCATGGCAAGTTCAACTGTGTGAGAATTGCCAAGCATATTTTGTAGCAGTTCTTTTTGACGCAGACTGTAATAAAGCAGAGGAGAGGTGCCGTCTTTTCTCCATATTTCAGAATATAGCTTTGCCGACTTAGGTGAACGGAAGGGAACAATGATCAGATTAACCAGTAGCCAGCGGGAAAGAGCAGGTACATCGATTACCCGTGGATCACTAAGAAACTCGCGCAAGTATTTTTTTACATCAGAAGTCGATGGACTGTCCGGTGTCCCTAAATTTACTAGCAATACTCCTGTTTTCATAAGGAAAAAATAATTGTTTTTTATAACTAAAGAAGAAATATTTTACATGTGAATTGCTCTCGAATCGGTTGCCGCCAGACAAGCCTCCTTGAAAGCTTCTGTATACGTAGGATGAGCATGACTCATTCGCGCAATGTCTTCGGCGGAAGCTCTGAATTCCATGGCAACAACCGCTTCAGCAATCATATCAGCGGCACGAGGACCAATCATATGAACACCGAGAATTTCATCGGTGGCTTTATCGGTCAGAACTTTAATAAAGCCATCCGTATCCATGCTGGCTCTTGCACGGCCACTAGCTTTAAAAGGGAATGAACCGGATGTATAATTAATTTTTTTCTCTTTTAATTCTTCTTCAGTATAACCTGTTGAAGCAACTTCAGGCCAGGTATAGACAACACTGGGAATTAACCTGTAATTGATATGCGGTTTTTGTCCGGCAATAACTTCGGCGACAAACATTCCTTCTTCTTCTGCTTTGTGCGCCAACATTGCGCCGCGAACGACATCACCTATGGCATAAATGCCTTTGGCAGCGGTCTGAAGATTTTCATCAACAACAATACGGCCTCTTTCATCGATTTTAATTCCTGCTTTTTCAGGATTTAGATTTTCTGTAAATGCTTTTCTCCCAATACTGACCAGACAATAATCACCATCAAAAGAAACTGATTTCCCTGAAGCGTCTGTTGCCGTAACTGTGACATTTTTTGCATTAGCAACAGCGGCAGTAACCTTATGATTCAGGTAAAATTTAAATCCTTCTTTTTGTAATACTTTTTGTAATTCTTTTCCAAGTGAACGGTCCATAGTGCCAATAATGGAATCCGTGAATTCAATAACACTAACTTCAGCACCCAACCGAGCATAAACGGAACCGAGCTCTAGACCGATAACACCACCACCAATAATTATGAGATGTTTTGGAATTTCTTCCAGTTTAAGTGCTTCCGTGGAGGTAATAATTCTTTTTTTGTCAACCGTAATTCCGGGAAGGGAAGCAGGTTTGGAGCCCGTTGCAATTATTATGTTCTTAGAAGTAAGTTCTGTTTTTTTCTCACCATCGACAAGTATTTTATTGGCAGAAATAAAAGAGGCCATTCCTTTATAGACGGTAATCTTATTTTTTTTCATCAGAAAGTTTATGCCTTCTGTATTTTGTGTGACAACAAGATCTTTCCTTTTCATCATTTGTTTTAAATTGATGCGAAGGTCTTTTAAATCTATACCGTGTTCCTGAAAACGATGAGCAGCATTAAAAAAATGTTCGGACGAATCGAGTAACGCTTTAGAAGGAATGCAGCCAACATTTAAACATGTGCCCCCAAGGGAATCGTATTTTTCAACGATTGCTGTTTTCATCCCCAGCTGCGCACACCGAATCGCCGCAACATAACCTCCTGGCCCGGAGCCGATAACAAGTACATCAAAATCCATAAAATTGACTTAGTAACAGGTAAATTCAAAAAGGAGTGCAAATATATGGAATAGTAGTAATTATCGGGTATATGGGTGACTTTTTCGATTTGTTGTAATAATACTACGGAATGATTTTGCAGCTAATTAATTTGGATTTTCAAGTGCTACTATTTGGAACCTTTTTTGTCTGAACCTTGAAAAGAAGGATTGCCTTGAAAATTTGTTTCTTTTTGGAAAGGGTGGTACTTTGAAAAACTAAAATTCAAGCGTTGTTTTTTTCATTTTTCCAAACTTAGGATTTTATTATTATGAATTCGTTTAAATTCTAGTTTATCTGCACCGAAGTTTATTAACAACTATCCTTCAGCTCAGGAACCATCCTTCGGCTACGCTCAGGAACCGTCCTTCGGCTACGCTCAGGAACCGGAGGTGCATTTTAATTTGGCTTCGGCTTCAGCTCAGCCGAGCATTGATATAATTGTTAGACTTCATACGAGCATTTTTGACTAGAGGTCTTTGAATTGAAATTCTTAAAATGAGAATGATTTTGACATTGATACAAGAGCTCAAGCTATTTGATATTTTATTTCATGAGTGAAATCTTTTTTGTTCTGTACTATCCTAGAATTTGTTTTTCTCTTTGGTATATGAAAAAATGTTAAATGATTATGTGAAGCTCGGCTGAGCGCAGTCGAAGCCAATATAAAAGCAAGATCCCGGTCCCTGAGCGCAGCCGAAGGGTAGTTCTGAGCCGGTGAGGTCACTGAGCTTAGCCGAAGTGTGGTCACTGAGCAGTTTAGAAAGATAAATTTAGATGTACATACTTTTCTTATTTTTTTTTATCCATTCATTTTAAAGTTCAAAAAACCTTGTTGTTTGGAGTTTTTACAACCCCCAAAGTAGTTGTTATAGTTACTTTTTAAAACCAATATATTATAGATATTATATTGTAATAATTTATTAGCTCTATAAATAAATATGAAATGAAAAAACGGCTCATTAAAATTTCAAAAATGATAAAGTTTTTTTCAAATTAAAAGACCCCTTCAAGGCAATCCTTCAATCCTTCCTTTCAAGTTTCAGACAAATAAAGGGTTTCGAAAGGTAGTTTATAAAAATTCAGTACCCCTGAAAATTGCTTCACCTCTGTTTAAAATAAATTAAATTTTTGTGAAAATCTTTTCATTACTTTTGATTGAAATACGAACAGAGCTCAAATGGACAAAAGTTCCTTTAATGGAAACATTAATAATTATTTTAACTTTGGATTAAATGTAGGTAGACCCGAAATGGTTAACCAGAGTGCAAGCGGTACCATTCAACTATTAAGTTATAACGATTACTATCCACATGGGAGTATAATCCCCGGAAGAAGCTATTCCTCAGGTTCCCCTTACCGGTGCGATTACCAGGGCAAAGAAAAAGATGGAGAAACCGGATTTAACAATTTTGATTTGAGAATGTACGATGCCAGATTAGGAAGGTGGTTTAATCCTGATCCAATGCATCAATATTTTTCGTCTTACTTGGCAATGGGGAATAATCCTGTATCATTCATTGATCCATCGGGAGGTTATGACGAGGATGATGTTATGCATCCTCCAAGAGGGCCAATGAGCACCAGATACATGAGTAGTCAAAATTATATTAATGAACTATACAGAAATTACGGAACACCTGAAGAAAGAGCGGAGAGGGAAAGGGTTGGGACATTAGCTCAATTTGGTGATGTTGAACTTGGAAACGGTCGAGTTGCTCAATATGATTCTAGAGGGAATTTAGTTATCGGAAGTTATAGTACTATTCATAATTATTCGATATTTGCTGTAGTGAGCACTCAAAGTGGTGAAACTGCTTACAATGTTACTAATTTTAAACCTTTTGTAATTGAAGGGGAAGGAAGTGTTGAATATTATTTAAGTGAAAGTGAATCAAATGTATTTAATGAAGAAGCTCAAAGTAGTGGGGTTGTAAACTGGAATGGTGTTAATACAGGATTACAAGTAGCTGAAGGCTTTGGGGTTGTAGCGGAAGCAGGAAGAAAAATAGCACTTGATTACAGAATGTCTCAACCATTGATGAGTAGGGTCGGAATGTCTGCTAACATTAAAACAATTTCGAGGTTAGGAACGGCGAGTAAATACTTAGGTGCTGCCGGATATGGTGCAGCAGGTTTAGGGACAGCCCTTGATATAAATGCTTATAACAAAGGACAATTAAGTGGCGCAAGACTTAGTTATAATATGACTGGCACAACTGTTGGGCTTAGTGTTGGTTATTTTTTAGGACCCCTTGCAGGTGCTGTAGCCAGTGGTACCTTTTGGGGCGCTCAACAAATGTACGATGGCTATATGTATTGGCAACAGCAAATGTCCATCTATTTAACCAATTGTGAAAACGGATTTAAAAATGGCTGGGTTCCCGGTAGATAAGAAGAAGAGTTATGAAATATAAAATCTCATTAGCGAACCATCTAAAGGCATTGGAGTTTTTTATAATTGTTTTAATTATAGTTATTAGTTTTGGGTGGTATCAAGCAAACCAAAACAACCTTGATGATAGTTTAAGAAATATTTTGATAGTATTTGTTTTAATTAGTCTATTGCCTGTTTTGTATCTGCATTTAGAGTATTACTCATACAACAAAGGTGCACAGCTTGAAATTAACTCCTATGAAAAAAGGATTATTTATATTGATAAAACAGGTAAAATCGAAACATACAGCTTTGATGAATTGAACAAAGTTATTATCAATATGCCCCCGAACATGCATAGAGGCAGCGGTTTTCAGATATTACCATTTGAGCAATACCATTATGCAAAAATATATACCAAGAACGGAAAAGAAATAATTATTACTTGCTTGATGGCTCGAAAAGTGATGGATTTAGTAGGAACTATAAGAGGTGTACCAGTAGAGAAAAAGAAGCGAATATTTGCAAGTATATTAATAGGATAAAACAAAGGCCCGCTATTGCAGGTTTTTGTTATTTTGAAGTAATTGTAATTTAGGTTTAGCGTAAGCATCCGACCAAGTGCATATTGTGCATAACCTCATAGTTGTTTTTCTTTGCTTCAAAACAAAAAGCTATGGAAGGTACAAAAAATTATCAAAAGAGATGTATCCGTCCGACCAACCACGTCTTGCCTAATTCAATAGTAAATATATAATAGTCAAAAATGGTTGGTCGGACGGATACATTATTGCTCAGTGTGGCTGACCAGGCATTTATTAAAAAATTCGGGGAAAACAAGCAAAAGGAATTGCCGAGTGAAATTGGGAATGAATATTTAGATTACAATAATAGTTAACGAGTGCTTGAGTTTCAAAATAAACTTCAATAATTATTTTTGTTTTTTTAGATACCATTTGAAAATTGCGCCTTCTTTGTTGTTACTTTTTCCAACAACTTATACAAAGAATAATCCCATTTTCCCCAAGCTTCTTTAATACATTAGGGTGAAATTCCATATTGCATTGTTCTTCGTATTCGTAATCAATTCTAATACAAAGTTGACTCATCTTGAACTCATCAATTATAATTTTACTTTTATTGATTAGCTTGATAAACTCTTCAATTTCGTTGAATCTATCATCAGTCTCACTTTCAATTATTTCAATTAAAATAGTGTGTTTAGAATTTTTAATAGACTTAACATGAGTCCAATTCACATAAATAACATTTTTTGCCAATTCCTGAACTAAAGCATTCGTGTCACCTTCTCTTTCATTTTTAATCACTATTTCTAAAGATTTGTATAATTTCATTTGTTTAAAATAATTACTTTATGTGAAAATATTCAATTATATCTAATCCTGTATCAAAAGGCTTCTTACCATAATATGGGCTCAATTTACTTGGAGTGAAAAATATTTTCCCATCCCGAAACATTACATCAGGATTTTTTCCTACATATTTTTCAAAAACTTTGGCCCCACCTACAGCATTTTGCAATACAGTTTTTGTTTCATGAGCATCACCGCTATGCAGGACTTAGCATGGATCAATTTTTCCTTACAACTCTCGAAGATAAATAAATTTCCGATGCTTCGACGGTTCCGCGAATCAATTTTTATCTAATCTCGTTTGGTAAATACCGTGCATTCCCTAAGCGATTTTGCATAATATCACCCTAAAGGTAAAGAGGTGATTATTGTTTATCATTTATAAAACCTCAAGTGGACTTTTAAATTAATCATATGCTTAAAAAGCTATTTATTTTTCATTTTATTAAGTTAGAATAATGACGCGGATTTCAAACCGATAGCTATCGATTCCGCAGTTATTATATGCAGGATTGAAAATTCTGCATAGCGGGCTTTTAATGTGGATAAATATCGCAAAGTTCAAAACAACGGACGAATGTCCGTCGAAGCATCGAAAATTTATTTATTTTCGCGAAACGTAGGAACAAATTGATCCATGCGAAGTTCGGCGTAGCTGATATTATGAAACGAAATTTATATACCCCTTCTAGACAATCCTTCAATCCCTCCTTTCAAGGTTCAGACGATTTCACACGACTAAAAAAATAATCAATGCAATACAATTGTGTTATAAAATTGTGTATTCTCCTACAAATTTTTCAAAACCATTGTATCATCTTCCTAAAAATCAAATACAAAATCATCGTAATAGCCAGAAAAGAACTAATGAATCCAAGGTAATCACCGTGTTTAGCATAGAAGGTGATGATGTCGTTTTTATAGATGGTTTGTTTCAAAGCGTCTTTCTGCCACCAGTTGCTTTTCTGCACAATGTCGCCGCGCTGGTTAATAAAACATGAAATACCTGTATTAGCCGAGCGGGCAATACTTTTTCTGAATTCAATGGCGCGCAGTCTGGAATAATTCATGTGCTGTCTGTAGCCGGGTGTATTACCCCACCAGCCGTCGTTGGTAATGATAGCAATAAAGCTTGCCTTGTCGCGAATGTAAGCGCTCATAAAGCCGCCATATATCGATTCATAACAAATGGCAGGAGCAATGCGTGTTCTGTCTTTGGCATAGAAATTTGTACGGTTTTCCTGCACACCCAGACTGCCGGAAGTGCCGCCTAGTTTGATGGCATACTCTTCCAGGAAGCCGAATATTTTCGGATATGGCATTTTCTCTACACCAGGCACAAGTTTCGATTTGTGATACAACTGTACAGGTTCATCGTTTGTAATAAGCATGGCCGCATTGAAAACATCGTAATAGTAATCTCCGTTTTGTGATTTGCGTGCTGTCAGCGGAATTTTTTCATTTAAATTGTAGGAACGAAAAGATGTCAATCCCAAAATCATATTCAGTTTAGGAAACCTTTCTAAAAAAATACGTGTTGATATAACGGAAGGATCCGTTTCTATTTCTTCTTCATGGATTCCATCGGGTAATGCAGTTTCCGGGCCCAGACAAAAGTCTGTACTATGATCAACAATTCCTGAAGCAAGATTTAACAAGGATGCCAATTGTTCTTTTCCTGTGCCATTGAATTTATCGTTATACGGATCGACATTGGGCTGAAGCACAACTACATTAATAGGCTCTCCTTTATCGTTGTAGCTATAATAGATATAGAGCGAAAAGATCAGCGGACCTGCAATGGAAATTGAAATAATGCCGGCAAGAATAAAAACATTTATCTTCCGAATACGAAGCAGAAGATCTTTGTAGTATAAATTTTTTAATAGCTGGAAGAGCAATAAGTTTACAATAAGAACCCACAAACTACCACCCAGTGTACCTGAAAATTCATACCACTGAACCCATTCGGGACAAATAGAAAACACATTTCCGAGAGTAAGCCAGGGCCAGCTTATCTCCCAGTTTAGATGCAAATACTCAAAAGCTATCCAGAAAAAAATTAGAGCGAAATAGCCAACAACCGGACCTTGTTTTTTCTTGGACAGATAAAAAAGTTGCCAGATAACAGCCATGAATAAACTGTTAACCGCCATGGCTACAATACTTCCAACATCAGTAGCATAATAAATCCACCAGGTAGTGAGAATATTCCAAGTGAAAAGAGCAATGAAAAAATTCCCAAACATCCTGAACCCCTTTTTGTTTTTATGGAGTTTGCAAAATCTGTCTTCAGCAAAGAGGAGGGGGACAAGGGCAATAAAAATCAAAGGCGTAAAACCGCGCTCCGGCCAGGAAAGCCAAAGTAAAATTCCGCTTAAAACGGAAGTAAGAAAAATAAAAGGTGAGCGTTTATTCCTGGACATACAGTTCAGGAAGTTTTTTTGTTAATATAAGCAGTGTTTGCCTGTGCTAATGGAGTAACTACGATGTCGTTTAATACAACGTGAGCCGGACGCGTTGCTGCAAAGAAAGCAATATCGGCAATGTCTTCTGCATGTAACGGTTCATAGCCGTCATAGGTTTTCTTTGCACGTTCGGCATCGCCTTTAAAGCGTACAAGTGAAAATTCTGTTTCCGCTGCACCCGGATCTATGGAGGTAACTTTTATTCCATGTTCGAGCATATCAATACGCATACTTTTCGTAATTGCATCAACAGCAAATTTTGTTGCACAATAAATATTGCCGCGAAAGTATGCTTCTTTTCCCGCTATAGAACTTATGTTAATGATATGTCCGCTTTTATTCGCTATCATGAGGGGCATTATTAGTCTTGAAACATAAAGGAGTCCTTTCACATTGGTATCAATCATAATGTCCCAATCTTCCGTATTACCTTCCTGTATGGTTGACAAACCTGATGCAAGTCCGGCATTATTAACTAAAACATCAATAATTTTAAAGTCGTGAGGAAGCCCGTTTATTTCTTCTGCCGCTTTATTTTTATCGCGAACATCGAAAGGCAGACAAACAACCTTACAGCCAAACTGTTCAATTAAATCTTTTTCTATAAGCCTTAATCGGTCTGCACGCCGGCCATTAAGAATGAGGTCGTAACCGTGCTGAGCAAATTTATACGCTATAGCTTTTCCGAAACCTGCCGTAGCACCTGTAATAAAAATTGTTTTTTTTCTGGTAGTCATAATGTTTTACGCAATTTAATCTGCGTTAATCGTTTCAAATTTTAGATTCAGTTTTCTGCAAATTCAGCCTGCTGTTTTTATAACTATAGGCAAAATAAATAATTAATCCTGTTACAAGCCAGATTGTAAAGCCCATCCAATTGCTTACACCCATTTCACTCATCATGTAAAGACAGGAAATAAGTCCAAGCAACGGTATGAGTGATAGATTTTTTTTCACAGATAAATAAGAAAAAATCAGTGCAGTAATCAGGAAAATCCAGGTTGGGATTTTATGGCGGAAGAGATTCCAGCCGCTTTCTGTTTTTTTAAATTCAGGTATTGTTAGCGCTTGTAGAAAAGATGCATATTTGTTTTCATCCAGACCTTTTACATAAGCATCCATATCTGAATTTTCTGAAAGAAACCCTTCTTTATCTTCCAATGTAATTTTATCTTTTACTACCTGTAACTCATCTTTGGTCAGGCGACTTATGAAATCACTTTGAGAAACGGTAACAGGAGTATTTTGGAGAAAATCAAGAGTGCTTTTTTTATTATACGTAAGAGAAAGAACGATACCTAAAATTAATAAAGGAGTAAAAAAGTACTTTGAATTTGCATACGGTATTGTAAACTTTCCTTTGGGCCTGTCTTTCATAGTCTCCAGTTTCAGCACTCCGGCACATACAAGCACAAAAGCAAAGAGTGTTCCTATGCTGCATAAATCTGTTACAACAGTAAGGTTCATAAACAAAGCAGGAACAGCAACTACAAATCCTGTTACAATTGTTGCAAAGGATGGAGTTTTATACTTCGGATGAATGGTGGAGAATTTTTTCGGTAAAAGTCCGTCGCGGCTCATGCTCATCCAGATTCTGGGTTGACCGAGCTGAAAGACGAGCAATACACTTGCCATGGCAACAATTGCGCTGACTGCTATAATACCGCTCAGCCAGTTCATATGTAGTTTCTGAAATACAAAAGCCAGCGGATCTCCAACACCCAATTCACTGTAATTGACCATACCTGTCAGAACTAAAGCAATAACAACATACAGTATGGTACAAATAATAATGGCCCACATCATTCCTCTTGGAAGGTCGCGCTGAGGATTTTTACATTCTTCAGCAGTAGTACTGATGGCATCAAAACCTATGTAAGCAAAAAAGACGGCGGAAACTCCTTTTAGCACTCCGGGTATTCCATTGGGAAGGAAGGGATGCCAGTTTTCTGTATTGACATAAAAAGCTCCTACAATAATGACAAGCAAAACTACAGACACTTTAATAAAGACCATAATATTGCCTGCATTTTTTGATTCTTTCATGCCCCTATATACAAGCCAGGTAATTAATACGATTATGAGCAAAGCCGGAAAATCAGCAACAATATGAAGTCCAAGGAATACCGGTGCATGCTGCCAGGCCATGTAAGCACTTTGCACTGCAGGCTCCAGGTTTTCAAAGACTTTTCCACTCGCCAATAAGATTTCTGCTTTAGCATTTCCTCTCATGGCTGAAAGGAAGTCCATGGTCATCCATTCAGGTAAATGTACTCCGCTGCTATCCAGTAAGCCGGTAAAGTAATCAGACCACGATATGGCTACGGTAATATTGCCAATACCATATTCCATTATAAGAGCCCAGCCAATAATCCAGGCAACAATTTCACCGAAAGCTACATAGCTATAAGTATAGGCGCTTCCTGAAACCGGAACTATGGATGCAAATTCAGCATAAGCAAAAGCAGCAAAACTACAGGCAATTGCAGTAAATATAAACAGAAGCACCACACCGGGGCCTCCGGCTGCGCTTGCATTGCCAATTGTGCTGAAAATTCCGGCTCCTACAATAGCAGCAATTCCGAAAGCAGTCAGGTCTTTTACCCCTAAATGCCTTGCAAGAGAATCCTTATCCCTGTCGGAGGACTCTTTCATTATTCCTGAAACAGTTTTTTTACGAAATAAATTCATAAAAGCTCTTTTTTTTGTTAGCCGAACAAATGTAAAAAGATATTCTTACCTCAAAAGGGCTTTTTTTTCCTTTTGAGAAATGGAAAACGGTTTAAGAAATTTTCCCTGTTATAAAAATGGATGAATATGAAAGCCAGAGAAGGCAAAGCAACTATTCTATATCGAACTATTGCTCCCAAAATTGGCGTAATAAGACCTATCAAAATAAACAATAACAAAACAAAAACGATGTTGAACATCAGAAATGGAATCGTTTCTTTTTTTACCCGACGGAAACTTAGAACACTGATAATTAACATAAATACTATTAAAAGGTTTTCCAGGGCAGAAAGCAATACCATTGGATTTCCATGTACATCTGTCAAAAATGGTCTTAAAAAAGTATTAATGAATGCTTTAGGTGAATTGACCATAATGGAAGGACCACTGCATTCAAATACAGGAGGGGGGACCATTGTAGCTGCATGTTGTTCTCCAATTTCAATAAAGTTTTTTTGCTTGTAGTAAATAAGGGCTGCAACATTGTAATCGTCGTTATAATGATATAGGTTAAAAGCAGTAATAAAATAAATGGCATAGATTACTATGAAAGTAATAATTGTTTTTGGCGTACTCCAATTTCTTGTAATCCACCAGGCAAATAATGCAGGTAAAATTAAAGCAAGTACATATGCTTTTGTGAAAACCAATATGGTCAAGCCAATTAGCAAGTAAAACAAGCGTCTTTTTGTGAAACCATGCAGTAAGATTTGAGAATAGGAGTATAGCAATATTCCGAATCCTGTTATTAATAAACCATCTTTTAAGAGCCCTGATCCCCAGAATAATAAGGAAGGCATCATAAAAGTAAAAACCAATAGTTCGGTTTTCTTATCCTCGCAATAAGAAATAAAAGTTTTGTAAAGGCAAATGAGGCCGGTAAATGAAATGAAATTAATAAAAATTACATGAACGTAATAATGTCCAAAGGAAAAGAAACGGAAAAATGCATTTAGCCTCACAAGGGTTTTATTGTCATTATACAATGGACTTGTATTCAGCCATGCCATCATATCCATATAATAATGAAGTATGTCGGGCGATTTACCTTGAATTCCCGTAAACATTCTTATAAAGTCTGCCGGGCGGGTAAACAGGCTATCAAACATAATTTTACTGTCCGTAAAAAATTTGAATGAATCAGCATCTTTATAGTTTGTGTAATAATAGGTGTAAAGCAATCCAAGTAAAATTCCTGATAAACACTTTAATAGGAAAAACGCCCCCGGTAACCAGGCTTTTACACCCCCGGTTTTGAAAAAATTACTTTTTCGAATAATATAATAAAAAAAAATAGTGTAGATGCACGTCAGTACTATTTCCATAAATTTTTCAAAACTCTTTTATAATTATCGAAGCGATCAAAAGTAGAGAATTAATTTATCACTATTTTCGTAACGTAAATATAAAGGAATTATGTCAGATACTATGGAAGCCGCTGTTACAGTAGATACAGCAAAAGAACTTGGATTATTACCGGAAGAATATGAAAAAATTGTTGCTTTGCTCGGCAGGGTACCCAATTTTACGGAGTTAAGCATTTACAGTGTTATGTGGAGTGAACACTGCTCCTATAAAAATTCTATCGTTTGGCTAAAGACCTTACCGAAAGAAGGACCTCATATGCTGGCAACGGCCGGACAAGAAAACGCCGGACTTGTTGCTATTGGCAACGGTTTGGCTTGTGCTTTTAAAATAGAATCTCATAACCATCCATCTGCTCTGGAGCCTTATCAGGGAGCGGCGACCGGTGTTGGCGGCATCAACCGCGATATTTTTACTATGGGAGCCAGACCTATTGCTCAATTGAATTCACTGCGCTTCGGAAATCCTGATCTCGAGAAAACAAAATGGCTGCTACGAGGTGTGGTAAAAGGTATTGGCGACTATGGCAATGCTTTTGGAGTGCCAACGGTTGGCGGTGAACTTTTCTTTGACGAATGTTATAATGTTAACCCACTCGTTAATGCCATGTCTGCCGGTATTGTTGAAGTTGGAAAAACTGTTTCTGCTACTTCTTTCGGTATTGGTAATCCTGTTTTTATCGTTGGTTCAGCAACAGGAAAAGATGGCATTCATGGAGCGACTTTCGCTTCCGGTGATTTGCATAAGGATTCTGCAGAAGATCTTCCTTCCGTTCAGGTCGGCGATCCTTTTACAGAAAAACTTTTATTGGAAGCAACGTTGGAAGTGATTGCCAGTGATGCTGTTGTTGGTATGCAGGATATGGGCGCTGCCGGTATAATCTGTTCTACATCGGAAATGTCCGCCAAAGGTCAGAGTGGAATGAATATTTATCTCGACAAAGTTCCTACGCGTCAGGGGAATATGCAACCCTGGGAAATTCTTCTCAGTGAATCGCAGGAGCGCATGTTAATCGTTGTGAAAAAAGGAAGAGAAAAAGATGTATTGAAGATTTTCAGCAAGTGGGATTTAAATTGTGTGCAGATAGGCGAAGTTACTTCCGGTCAGGAATTGAAATTCTATATGAACAATGATTTAGTTGCAAGAGTTCCTGCTGAATCGCTCGTTCTTGGTGGAGGAGCTCCTGTTTATGAAAGAGAATATTCCGTTCCGGCTTATTTCTATGAGAATAAAAAATTCAATATTGATTCTGTTGAAGAGCCTGAAGATCTTAAGGAAGTTGCTGATTTCCTCTTGGGGCATCCAAATATTGCATCCAAAAAATGGGTCTATGAGCAATACGATTCCATGGTTGGAACAGTTAATATGACTACCAATGCACCCTCTGATGCAGCAATTGTAAATGTTAAGAATACAAACAGTGCCCTCGCGCTGACAGTTGATTGCAATTCCCGTTATGTTTATTCCGATCCTGAACAGGGCTGTGCAATTGCTGTTGCTGAAGCTGCAAGGAATATTGTATGCAGCGGAGGTGAACCTTCTGCAATTACCAATTGCCTGAACTTTGGAAATCCATACAATAAAGAAGTGTATTGGCAATTTGTTCATGCCATTAAAGGTATGTCGAAAGCCTGTCGAAAATTCCAGACGCCTGTTACAGGAGGTAATGTGAGTTTTTATAACCAGAGTTCCGACGAAGGTCCTGTTTTTCCAACGCCTACTATTGGAATGCTCGGTGTTCTTGAGAATAAGAATAATAGAATGACGCTCGATTTCAAAAATTCAGGCGACAGCATTTTCCTGATTGGTAAATCAGTTGACGATATCAGTTCTTCCGAATACCTATATTCTTTTCACAAGATAAAAAATTCCGGCGCTCCTTATTTTGATTTAGACGTTGAATTTGAAGTTCAAAAAATCATTAAGCAATTGATACGAAAAAAATTAATTGCTTCTGCTCACGATGTTTCTGACGGAGGACTCTTTATCACATTGGCAGAATCATCCATGCCGCGCAACCTGGGTTTCTCCATTGAAACAGATTTCGACTGTCGTGCCGATGCTTTCCTTTTCGGCGAAGCACAAAGCAGAATTGTCGTTTCAGTAAGTCCTGAAAAGCTAGATGACTTTGTTGAATTAATTGCTGATTCCGATATTGAATTTTCAAATATTGGAACGGTGACGGAAGGACCGATATTGATTGACGAGCAATCGTTCGGGCATATTAGCGATGCTAAGATGATTTATGAAAATAGAATCGGAGATTTAATGAAAAAGTAAATCATACGGTTGTCGTTTTGACTTTTCGATTACATCATTAGGGAATACTATTTTCATTCATTCTTTAAGTTTTTATCGATTTTTTTTTTTGGATTTGAATAAATATATTTCGAATCAGGTAAATGACTAACCTTCGGTTACGTATAGGAACCATCCTTCGGCTAGGCTCAGGAACCGCCCTTCGGCTGCGCTCAGGGAACGGGGATCATTTAAAAATTCACAAAACCTTCCAGTTCGGAGTATAGTTTACGATTTCTTTTAAAAGCCAAAAGATTCTTATTTTCCTTATTAATAATTGTTGAAATTAACCGGAAGATTATAATACATTCCAACGGTATTACCATTGAGCCTGCCGGGAATCCAATCCGGCATTAAATTTATTACCCGTAGGAGTTCCTCGTCGCAACCATAACCAAGTCCTCGAATAATAGAAGCATTTTTTATTTTTCCTTCTTTCGTTACTAAGAAAGTAGCAAATACTCTACCTGATATTTTGTTTTCTTTTGCTTTGGCGGGGAGTTTTACCTTTTGAAGGAACATAAACAATTTTTCTTCTCCTCCGGGAAAAGAGGGCATAATTAGTTCTTTAGATATTGAATCATTTGCCATCAATTCTGATATTTGATTTGAAGTCAAAATTAATTCCAAAGAAGAATCTGCATCAGCATCACTAATTGAAGCGTTGCAATGTTTAATAAATAATTTATTTGATTCTGTATCACCTAACTTTTTTGCGTTTCTCCAATCATTGCAAGCACCCAGCGTATCGTGAGTTTTAAATTTGAGGACACCACGATTATAAAGAGCGTCAATATCCGTTGCATTTGAAGTTATCGCTTTTGTGAAATAATCAATTGCTTTTAGTGTATCGCCTTTATTTAATGATTCAACCCCAATATTATAATTTTCTTTATTGGTTGTTTGTAAAGGTCGAGAAGGATTTGAAGGACCTTCACTAATTTTAAAGCTTACCGGCAAAGTAAATTGAACATTTACTGGGATATTATTTTGTTTACCGGGTGTCCAATCCGGCATTCCGTTTATTAGGCTAAGGACAGCTTCATCCAATCCGTTTCCCAAACCTCTTAAAATTTTTGCATCTTGAACTTTTCCTTCTTTTGAAATAACAAATGTAACGTACACTTTTCCCGTTATACCATTATTCCTGGCTTCTCTTGGGTACTTAACTTGACATAAATACTTAAATAATTCTTCTTCTCCGCCGGGAAATTCAGGCATCTGTTCAACAACAGTAAAGACAAGATTATTTTGATTATTAACTTTATTTGTGTCGGTCTGTCCCATTGTAAAAAATGGGCAGACAAAAAGAAAGAGTTTGAAAAAGTTTCTAAATAAAATAATGCAATAAGAATTCTTGCTAACCCTTATTGCTTTATTTTTATTCATTTGAATTTTATAAAAAAATGTTGAAATTATTTTTTATTAAGTCCCTCTTCATGATTTATAAACTCACTCACCTTATCCGTATCCAGTCGTTTGGCTATGATTCTTTTCTGTTCATCTAACAGATAAAGAACCGGTGTAGAATAAATATCATAATAATTTCTGAAGTTGGTATTGTTGTATAGATCGGAAACATTCACCCATTTCAATTTATTGTCTATTATAAATTTTTTCCAAAGTTCAATATCAGATTCTATTCCTACAGAAAAAACTTCAATACTTATGCCTTTGGTTTTAACGCTGTCGTAATAATGTGAGAGTTTTGGAATTTCAATTTTGCAATGACTGCAGGTAGGATCCCAGAAAACAAGAATAGTATATTTCGCTTTTATTTTACTAAGGTCATGTAATTTTAAACCGGTATCAGGCATGACTAAGTTGTAAGCAGGTTCGCCGAGAATGTTCGGTTTAATTTTCATTACTCGCTCGTGAATCTTGGCTTTTAATGTTGAATCTGCCCAGTAAGCATCGCTGGACAGATAATATTTTTCTGCAATGTGGACGAATATTTTATCGTAGCCCATTATTTTAGAAGTCTCATAATAATTTGCCAGTGTAGCAACGGAATATTTAAAAACTTCTTTATTGGCTTTTGATTTTTCAATAATGGTATCAACAGCAACAATAATTGAATCAGGAAGAGGAACAGTCAGTTGCTGGGTATATGTTTTTATTTTCGAGTAGAACAGAGGTGTCCGCAGTAATCGGTCATCACCGAAATCAAGATAATCTAAATAGTGTAATTTATAATATCGGAATTGAAAAGTTGAATCAGTAATATTTCCATTGGCATCCTTTGGAGCTTCCGGTATTTCAGGTTCCTGCATGGTGCGAATAATTTTTGCCATGAAGGTATTCGGGTAATCGGTAATAATTTTCAATCGATATTCTTTTACTTGCTTGTCCGCTTCACCCATTTTTTTCTTTAGCATGGCTGCAGAATCCTTATTGTCTTTGTAAATATCCATGCGGTTTTTCAACAACTGACTTTCTGTAGTCTTTGCAATAATAAAGCGCTGGTGATCGTTGAATAATTTATTTTCTATTGATCCGGTTACCTTCATACTGGTAATGTAATTGATGGTATCGGTTTCTACAGTAAATTTTTCATTGTTGACGATAACTTCAAAGTAAGTTTTTCCGGGAAGTACAATAAGGTAAATACCTCCTGGAAGAGTATCTTTCCCTTTGAAAGTTGCCCAGCCGTTAGCATCAAGTTTAACAGTATCGCGCACGTATTGTTTTTCACCGTAATGGTTACCAAGGTAGATGGCTGAATCACGCAAACCATTAATGTGCACCTTGATTTCATATCCGCCGGATGCAGAAGCGCTATTTAAAAAAAGAGAAAAAATTGTGAAACAAGAAAGGAGAAAGTAATGTAGTTTGTTATTATTTTTCATAGTTGATGTGTGGGCTTATTGTTTTATTGGGGCTAATTTAAGATTGAAGTATGAAGTATTGATAAAGGGAAAGGTCTTTTGAGTTAATAATATTAACATTTATTGGGAATAACCTGAGAATAGGGTTAATTGCCATAAAAAAGGCACAAAACAGCAGCCAATTATTTTTTATCTAAAATTTTCTTAGTGTAAGCAATTACAGGTTTCCACGAAGAGACTGTTCTCTTTCAATGGCTTCAAAAAGAGCTTTGAAATTACCTTTACCAAATGACTTTGCACCTTTTCGCTGTATAATTTCGAAAAATAGGGTAGGTCTGTCTTCTACCGGTTTAGTGAAGATTTGCAGCAGATAACCTTCTTCGTCGCGATCTACTAAAATGCCAAGATTCTTAAGCATTGAAACTTCTTCGTCGATTTTCCCTACTCTTTTTTCAAGATCATCATAATAATTGGAAGGAACCCTTAAAAAATCTATTCCTCTTCGCTGGAGTTCTGTTACTGTCTTAACAACATCATTGGTTAAAAGGGCAATATGCTGCACACCGGCACCTCGGTAAAATTCGAGGTATTCGTCGATTTGCGATTTCTTTTTTCCTTCAGCGGGTTCGTTAATGGGAAATTTAACAAAGCCATTTCCATTGGAAACAACCTTGCTCATTAAAGCAGAATATTCAGTGGAAATATCTTTATCGTCGAAGGTGATTATCATTTTAAAGCCCATTACGTCTTCGTAAAATTTCACCCATTCATTCATTTTTCCTAACTCAACATTACCGACACAATGATCGATTACATCGAGTCCCGTGCTTTCAATTTTCAGGGAAGATTTTGCCGGCTGATATCCCGGCATAAAAACACCTTTATAATTTTTTCTTTCTACAAAGGTGTGAATGGTATCGCCGTAGGTATGAATGCTTGAAATTTTTACTTCACCGGATTCATCTTTTAAGGTAGTTGGTTGCGTGTGCGCTTTTGCTCCGCGCGACATGGTTTCATAGAAAGATTTTTCAGCATCATCAACCAATAAAGCAAGGACCTTCACGCCATCGCTATGTTTCATTACATGCTTATTGATTTCAGAATCGGGTATGAAGGAAGTTGTAAATACAAAACGAATTTTGCCTTGTTTTAAAACATAGGAAGCACGGTCTCGCACGCCTGTTTCAGGACCGGCATATGCTATTAATTCAAAGCCAAAAGCATTTTGATAAAAATATGCTGCCTGTTTTGCATTGCCTACCCAGAATTCAACATGATCAGTACCCAGAAGGGGTAAAAAGTCTTGTGCCATTTTATTCGTTTTTAGATTTTTTGAATCGGTTTTCTAAATGCAAAAGTCGCATTTTTCCTTCTAAAAACCAATAATCATTTTTTACGCGGAGCCTGTAAACCTCTTTGTTTAGACATTTGTTCAAGCCTTTGCTGAAAAGATGATTTTTTTACCGGTTTCTTTTTGTTTTCCTGAATCTGCGCATGAATCTTATCTTCATCAATAAATGCTTTAAAGAGATACTGCTGTCCAAATCCCATCATGTTGGAAAGAAAATAGTAGTAACTTAAACCGGCAGAATAGTTATTAAAGAATCCAAGAAACATAATAGGCATAAGATACATCATCCATTTCATCTGAGGATTAGTGGCAGTAGTCATTTGCATATTAACCTTTGTATAGATAAGGGTGGATACTGTCATCAACAAGGTAAATAAGCTGACATGGCTGCCGTAGAATGGTATTTTAAAGCCCAGGTCGAGTATGGAATCATACGTTGATAAGTCGTGTGCCCATAAAAAACTTTGCTGCCTTAATTCAATGGAAGAAGGAAAGAAGCGGAACATGGCAATCAATATAGGAAGCTGCAACAGTCCGGGTATACAACCACCCAGTGGATTAACACCGGCCTTTTTATAAAGCCCCATTAACTCCTGTTGTTTCTTCATGGGATCATCTTTGAACTTTTCATTGAGTTCATTCATCTCCGGCTGCAATACCTTCATTTTCGCCTGCGATTTAAATGAACCATAGGTAAGAGGAAGAAGGATGATTCTAACAAGGAATGTTAAAATGAGAATGATAATTCCGTAATTAATATTGAAACTGTCAAGGAAATTAAAAGTAGGAATAACCAGAAACCGATTAACCCAGCCGAATATTCCCCATCCCAGAGGTATCGTTTTTTCCAGGTTTAAATCTTCAATCTTTTTTAAAGTCTGGTAGTGATTTGGTCCAAGGTAAAAACGCATTCCATACGACTGCTGGTTTTTTCTATCGTAGGGAAGAGAAAAAGATGCCAGGAGTTTTTTAACAGAGGTTTTAGAATCTTTATCTGTAATCGTTTCAACAATAGGAGAGTCAAAGCTATTATCAGCTATTAAAGCTGTTGTAAAAAATTGTTGTTTGAAAGCAATCCACTTTACCCGTGTTTTCAGACTTTCTTTTTCATCAGAGCTTTCTGAAAGAAAGTCTATATCTTCATCCGAAAAGCGGTAATACACAGTTGTAGCAATCCTTTCATTCTCTATGCTCTTTTCATTACTTGTGACGTCATCTTTCCAGTCAACATTCAGATAGGATGCATTGTTTGCAATCAGATCTTCCATTCCTACTACATTAATACTGAAATTAAGCAAGAAGGAATTTTTAGGAAGGGAATAAACGTATTCTATATATTTTTGATCTGTTACCTGTAATCTCAGTCTGACGGTACTATCTGCCCCTGTGATTGGAGGTGAGGTAAAATATAGATCACTTGTATTGATAATCCTGTTTTGGGCGGAGAAGCTTAAATTAAAACCGGAAG
Source organism: Bacteroidota bacterium (assembly GCA_031417395.1). Classification (GTDB taxonomy): domain Bacteria; phylum Bacteroidota; class Bacteroidia; order AKYH767-A; family 2013-40CM-41-45; genus JADKIH01. The sequence continues at coordinate 109,379 of JANOVM010000062.1, forward strand.
AATCGCTTTTCAGTAATTGCAGTGGTTTACCTTCCCATGTTTTATACCCCTTTAATTCAGCATGTTTTATTTTACCTCCTTTTGAAGTAACAACTACTTTTAATAGATCGTTTTGAATAGTAAGCAGTTGTTCTGTTCCTTCAGCCCAGGAAGAAAAATCTCCCAACTTTTCTTTTTCAATGGCCATTTTAGCGGTATCAGAAAGAGGGGCAATAGCAGTATCAACAGGCTTGGCTTGTTGAATTTTTACTGCTGAAGCCTGCTTTAACTGTTCAACTTTTTCAATAGAATCCCTGCGATGCTGAAGTGCTTTAATTTCCTCCGGCCCCGGCTGGGTATAAATCGAATATGCAATGATGATCAGTCCTATTAAAGATAGTCCGATAACCGTATTTCTGTCCATGTAAACCTTTTAAAAATGGGAGGGCAAAGATAAAAATTATTCCTCGCCTTGTGTGTGATTTTAAATTGAACAGAAAAGAGCCTTTTTAGATTGAATTTTTCTTTTAAATGCAGCGTAAAGCCTTCATCATTGGCAGATTATCCATGAAATGCTTTCTGCAATAATTACATAACCTAAAGACTATTAGTTAATTTAAAATAGTGTTCACATACAATCCAACTTGATTTGAAATTTCAAGATAAAATTCTTTGAGAAATATTTTTTGAGCAAAAAAAAACCGGCATAAAGCCGGCTTGTAATTTTTTGAAAAATGGAATCAGTTTTTGATAAATTTAACCTGACGTAAAATATCATTGGATACTGTTTCAACATTATTTAATCGCAGATAATAAACACCGGCAGCAAGATCATCAATTTTAGAATTGATTTTATTATACCCTTTTACAACTTCATGAACTTCTTCTTTTACAATTTGTCCTAATAAATCATGCCATTGAAACTTAATAAATCCATCTGCTTTTTCATAAAATGAACTGGTAACCAATGAAGTTCCCGGATTAGGATATACATCAAAGAAATTTTTATCCTTACTGCAATCGACTGCTACCGTTTCTGAATATGAAAACTGTCCGTCGAAATCAACCTGCTTAAGTCTGTAATAACGGATGTCTTTACAGGCATCGCGATCAATTAAAGAATAAGACCTGTTTTCAGTACTGGTGCCGTGTCCGTATCCGCTAACCTTGCCCAGGAAATCAAATGTGTTGCCATCTAAACTTCTTTCAACATCGAAATATTCATTGTTGGTTTCAGAGGCTGTTTCCCATTTGCAATTTACGAAATCACCTTCCGGTTCAGCGTTGAAATAAAGAAGTTCAATGGGAAGCTGAACATTCGATTGAACGGTAGTATATAAAGAATTGAATGAAGTAGAGTCAGCAGCAGGTAAATTCATATTACTTCTTTTTGTAGCCGCTGCAGTACTGGCTGCAAAACAGGCTCCTTTAAGTCTCCAGGATGAAGATGTACTTGGAGGAGAAATCAAATTAGCTTTAGCAACGGTCCAGAAGGTACCGGAATTATTACCCATTCCTGTATTAAATAATGTTATATCATAATTTCCGCCAAACGTTGATGTACTTCTTTTAAACGTCCAATATCCATGATCGAAAGCAGGTAACAGATCGTAAGTATAGGAAACACATTCCGATGCAGCAGGACCAATTGCAGGCGGGCCGCCCGGCCAAGGAAGGAAGTAGGCGAGCAGATCCTGAACCAAGGTGCTTGACTGGAAAGTAATATTTGCATTTTCATATCCTCCGGGCGTAAGTGAATCTCCAACAGGGAAATCATAAGAAGCAGGAATAACAGGAGATGATGGACCTGTTGGATTTGAAATTTTTCTTCTGAGATTACCGTCAATATAACTGGTTGCATTATGTCCGGTGATTGCAGCAGGAAGATAATATTTCATATTAACTTCCAATGTTGGAATTGTACGGGTAACGATAATACCGGCAGTAAGTGTCAAAGCAGAGTCAATATTCATAGTACTGTTTGCACCATTGAGGTGAAGTTTACCACCGGTTTTATTCATCTTAACTCTGTTAAGGTTAATGATTCCGGAGGTATTGGTGAAAAACTGATTGACTGTACCGTTAAATTCAACAGTTGAGTTGCCTATTCCCGTAAAAGTTGTCGTGCCGTTGTTATTGGTAAAATCACGTGCAACCTTCATGTATTTTCCGTTTATGTTAAATACGCTTGTTGCACTATTTGTTAAGAAATTTCCTCCAACGTCAATATTGGCATTCAAAACAACTGATCCCGTAGCTTTATTGATAGTCAGATTTGCAAATCCATTTGCTCCTGTCAGGGTACCGTTAATGTTTTGAATACCCGTACCTATAAACCGCACTGTTGAGCCTGGCTCACATATAAGGGTTCCATTATTTGTAAAATCACCGCATACATCGAGAATGGATGGACTTTTAATTCTTAAAGTACCACCGGCATTAATTGTCAGGCTTTTTACTGCCATATTTGCGGAAATAGTTGGCTGCAGACCGGTTCCGGAAGAAGAAATCACAGCATCAACTCCACAGGTTGGAAGAGCATTACAAGGTGCTGTACCCCAGTTGCTGAGTGTGCCGAAAGAAGTATCAATGGCTCCCTGCCATGTGACAGAGTTTACAACAGAAGCAATGGGAGAACCAAGCCAGTTAAGTGTATATCCTGTTGTTTGAAATGGCGGATTCCAATTGTCAATTAGAATTAAATAGGTTCGTGGACCACCGGCTACAGTAATGGCAGGTTCCCAGGATGCATCAGGATCGGGAATATTAATTCCTGTGTGGCCTCCAACTGTTGTAACCCAATTACAACGAATGGAAGCTAGAGTTTGTGCTTGTATTTGTGCGCATGCATTACTGAGGCCGGTAACATCCCACATGATAAAATCATAATCAGAAAAAGTCTGAATATCAAATTGAAGTACTCCTGGATTTACGGTAACTCTGTACCATGCTGAATTTCTTTCAGGGTTAGCCCAGCAGTTGTAGTTATTGGCGAAGTCGCAAATATTACCATAACCTAATAGTCCCGGATCAGTTACACTAATATTAGCAGAACCGCACACTTCGTAAGCTGCAGCGCAATCAGCACCGGCAATTGGTGGATAGGTTCCGGTACCGTTAATAATAGTTATTTCAAAAGTTCCTGTTTGTGAATTGTATCCGTCGACTGCAATAAAAATTGTATCGCCGGGAACTAAACCGGAATAGAGTTGTTCAGAGAAATCATGATAGGACTGCGGACCGCCTGCGCCGCAATCCGGACCGTCATCGTTACATGCAAGGGCAACAAAAGATGAAGCAGCATTGGCACAACCGGTAGGAAAACGGAATCCCTGAATTTGAGTATCCGCAAGTGTTCTTGTATGTGTACGCACTTTAATAGATCCGCTTGCAGGAACAACAGCTTTATACCAGACGGTATTAATAATTCCGCCTGCAACACATTGTGCAGCATTTAACGGTTCCGAATTAGCTCCTGCGCATGTATTATAACCACTGGCAGTTCCGCCGAGGTTAACAAGGACTGCCTGGCAGGGTAAATCATTGGGCGGTGTACAGGCACTGGAAAGACATAAATCGAAACTACCCGTATTTCCCGGCGGGACGGTCCAGACTCTGATGTAATATACAGTACCTGCAACAACAGGAATAGACAACAAAGGCATTCCGGCTCCCGCAGAATTATCGTCACAAGCCAGTAAGGTAAGAGATATACAATTTCCGGTATACACAGCCATGGCATTATCAGAAGCAGGATTTACAGCACCGGGTTGTGTTTTAACTAATACGCTTCCTGTAAAAGTAGCTGTGAAGTTAAACCAAACATCACCCGTAACATTATTGAAATACGGTGCACATCCCGGAGCCGGATAAGCCAGTGGAGAAGGAGTGGAACATTCCGTTGTATACGTTGAGAAAGTACAAGCCACATTATTGGCAATACTTCCCAGGTTTAAAGCCCCGCATGCATCGTAGGTCTGAGAGGTTCCCACAGAAGTTATACTGATGTCAAAAGGAATATTATTTATAAGAACTCCGGCAGGGTTGTTATCTACCACAAAATAATAGGTGGTTCCTGCTACTAATGAAACAGAATTAATAGTAAGAGTACCGGTTGAATTTACGGCGCTTGCAATACAATTAGCACCCGGGGCATCCGGACAACCTTTAAAAATAAATACACCCGGATTACTTCCTGTGCTGCTTACAACTACACGAATACATCCGCTGGCTGTAGGAGTGTAAGAAAATACATAATCCTCACCGTTCATGAAAGGATCGTGACAAGCGGCATTCGTACTGTCATATTCATTGCCAAAACCAAGTGTTGAAAGTCCGGTTTGTATATAAGGAATGCCGCATATATTCGTTGCATTTGCACAAGTAAAGCCTGTGCTGCTGCCCGGACCTCCGTCTTTGGCGCAAATGAGGAAGCGACCGGGAATATCACCATCGGCTGTAACTCTAACCCATAAGGTTTCAGCAACACAGCTGCGACTGACTGTTACTTCTCCAAATCCGGGATTCGCTGTACTGGTAGTAGCACAGGCAAGAGAAGCTCCGCCGCATGCTGTGTAAATCTCAATACTTGTTCCTGAAACGCTTTGACAGGTTGCAGGGGCTGTTGTTACCTGGACATTGGCAATACCTGCCGGTTTGATGAATTGAAACCAGACATCGTTATCATCTGTTGTTGCACAATTACCAACACCGGAAACAGATGCATTAAAAGTTGAAGCGGTCTTATAAGTACAGGTGGAATTTATCGTTCCTAAATTTCTTGCCGGATAGCTGCCGGAACAATTATCGTATGGATGATAAGGTGTAAATAAATAATTTACATTGTATGGTCTGAAATTATTGGCCGTGCCAACTCCTATATTTGTATTTTCTACGGAACTGTCTACTGTTGCAGCTAATGCAGACTGGCAGCTTACAGAATAGAAATCGCCCGGACAAACACCGGCAATACCTATGGAGGCAGAGGGCGTAACCGGTACATAGGCCGCATTATTGAAATAATGAAAACCAATAGTATTAATCCCGGCATTACCATTTAAGTCGACCCAAAACAAACTTGTTGCAACAGTAGCATTTGCTTTCTGCCATTTTACATACCAGCGCACGGAAAGAACTCCTGCAGTAACATTGTAAGCAACGATGGCTGAAGAATGATCGTCCCATAAAGGAGCAATAATCGGATAGCCTGTTGTATTGTTACTCAGTAAATTGTTAGGAAGAGAATTGGCAGGATAAGGAAGTGGGTTTACAGCGACAGCAGCGGGAATCAATGCCAGCCAGCCGTTAGATGAAATTACAACCTTTGTATAAGTCACTCCGGCAAAAACAAAAGACCAGCCTGCAGGAGCAATGAGGGTATCCCATTCGTCACTATTAACTGCTGGTACTGTTATGTTTGTTAAAGCAGGGGGAGCAGTGGCAGGAGTTGTAACTGTAAATGAAAATGGTATACCACTGGCTGATTGTCCAAAAACATTTCCTGCAAAAATTAAAGTCAAAATTAAAATGCCCGTAAAGATTTTATTCATCTATAATATTGATTTAATTTATTTCTTGTTTAATACTCTATTATCCCAATTTAAAGTTCAAAAATCCTAATTTTTTATAAACCAACCTAATATATTATTTTTTGAAGAATTGAGACTGCATTTTTACATTATTTTCGGCATTTGTTATCCTCAGATAATATGCGCCTGCTGCTAAATCGTCAATATTCAAGTGAATTTGGTTGACTCCTTTTTTACCGGTTATCTTTTCTATTAATACTATCCTTCCTGCAATATCATGAACAGAGATGCTTAACTCACTATTTTCTGAATGTGTGAAGCGGCAGGTTAAATCTGAATTAGCAGGATTAGGGAATAATTCAATTTTGGAATTCAATTTGCATGAAAGTGCAATCGTTTCAGTATAACTAAATCGTCCGTCAAAATCGGTTTGTTTTAAGCGATAATAACGAATGTCATCACACATCTCAGGATCGATCAGTGAATAATTAATTTTACTATTACTTACACCAAGTCCAAAACCCGGAACCTGACCAATGGAAGTAAACTCGTTTCCGTCAAAACTTCTTTCCACATCAAAAATTTCATTGTTTGTTTCAGATGCCGTTTCCCAGGTACATTTAACAACTTCTCCATCGGGTTCAGCATTAAAATAAAGTAATTCTATTGGAAGCTGAACATTCGATTGAACGGTTGTATACAAAGAATTAAATGAAGTTGAATCGGCAGCCGGAATATTCATATTCACCCTCCTGGTGCTAGCTGCTGTACTTCCTGCAAAGCAGGTTCCTTTAAGTCTCCAAGATGCAGATACACTTGGAGGAGACAACAGATTGGATTTTGCAACTGTCCAGAACGTACCGGTATTATTCGTCATACCTGTATTGAAAAGGGTGATGTCGTAATTTCCTCCGAAGGTTGCAGTACTTCTTTTAAACGTCCAATATCCATGATTAAATGCCGGTAAAAGATCATATGTATAAGACACACATTCAGAAGCCGCAGGTCCCAAGGCAGGTGGTCCTCCCGGCCAAGGAAGAAAATAGGCCAGTAAGTCGGGAACAAGCGTACTTGATTGGAAGGTAATGTTTGCATTTTCATATCCACCGGGAGCAAGCGAATCTCCCACCGGGAAATCGTAGGAAGCAGGAATAGTTGGTGAAGAAGGACCGGTAGGATTGGAAATTTTTCTTCGGAGATTTCCGTCAACGTAACTGAGTACATTATGTCCTGTAATAGCAGCAGGAAGGAAATACTTCATGTTCACTTCCAAAGTAGCCAAATTGCGGGTATAAATAATTCCTGAAGTTAGCGTAAGAGCCGTATCAATATTCATAATGCTATTGACACCACTCAGATAAAGTCTGCCGCCGCTTTTGTTCATCCTAACTCTGTTAAGGAGAATTTGTGGCAGATTAGTATTGGAAAATGTCTGTGGACCGGTACCGTTAAATTCAACAGTGGATCCACCAACACCGGTAAAGGTTGTTGTGCCTGTGAAATTGGTGAAATTACCTGCAACCTTCATGTACTTGCCATTGATATTGAAAATACTTGTTGCATTCGATGTTGTGAAATTTTCAGCAACATCAATGTTGGTTAACAATTGTACGCTTCCGCTTGGTTTATTTATAATAAGGTTAGCAAATGAATTTGGTGTATTGAGCACGCCGCTTATGGTTTGTAAGCCTGTTCCTATAAACTGTATGGTAGAAGTTGGTTCACAAATTAATGTTCCCAAATTCGTAAAGTTACCGCAAACACTCAATGTGGCACCTGCTTTTATGCGAAGAGTAGCTCCGGCATTGATAGTTATATTGCGAACCGATTTAGCAGGAGCTCCTGCCAAAACGGTAGGGTAACGACCATTAGAAGGATTGTTAATAATTGCATCAACAGCGCAAGTAGGAGTAGAACCGCAATCACCCCAATTGGTTGTAGTAGTATACAATGTATCGGTTTGTCCTGTCCACACGGCAGTGGTAGGTGTGGTGGAAATAGGAGTCGTATTCCAGTTAAGTGTAAAGCCTGCATTGGCCGCACTATTGTAAACATTTAACAACATTATATAAGTCCTGGGTGCACCTGAAAAAGTAATAGCCGGGGAATACCCTCCTGATATTGGCCCGGTCGTAAGGCCTGTTGCTGCCAGTGCTCCGGCAAAATTACATCCCACATTTGCAAGTGTTTTAGCTTGAATTTGTGCACAGGCTGTTGACAAGCCTGTAACATCCCATACCAGAAAGTCAATGTCTGTAGATGATGGTGTTAAAATATCAAAAACTATATTGGCTGTTCCTCCCGATAAAGAAGGGTCTACAGTAAACTGATACCAGGCGGAATTCCTTTCACCAACTGCCCAGCATCCGTTTGATCCGCTTGGAAGATCACAAATGTTACCATTATTTCTAAAACCGGGGTCTGCAACTACAATGCTGTTTGTACTGCAAAGCACTTGAGCGCCTGCACAATCCTGAATATTTACAGGAGGGAAAACAGTTGTAGATCCATCGATGAATGAAATTTCAAAGGATCCTGTTAATGAACCGGTACCATCCACAGCTACAAAAAGAGTATCGCCGGGTATCATACCGCTAAAAAGTTGTTCTGAAAAATCACTAAAGCCTCCGTCACATGGAGTTCCGTCGTCGTTACAGCCTTTATTTACATTGCTTGCAACAGAGTTTGCACAACCGGTTGGAAAGGTATAACCTTGAATCTGTGTATCTGTCAATGTTAGCGGATGTGTACGAACTCTGATTGATCCGCTAGAAGGCACAACGGCTTTATACCATACCGTATTAATTGTTCCCCCAGCCACGCACTGAGCGGCATTTGCCGGTTCAGTAACGCCGCTTGAACATGTGTTAAATCCTGCTGCAGTCCCGCCTAGTGGCACCAACACAGATGAACATGGAAAGTCGTTTGCCGGAGCACAATTGCCCTGGAAACAAAGATCGAAGTTTCCTGAATTTTCAGGGTTTTCTGACCAGACACGAATATAATAAGTATTACCGTTTATAACAGGAATTGATAAACTCGGCATACCATTCGGACCGGAATTATTGTCACACGCATAAGGAGCACCCATGGATCCGCATGCTCCGGTGTAAACAGACATGGCAGCATTTGCTGTTGGGTTGACAGCGCTTTGGAATGTGTTAATTTGTAAAGAGCCTGTAAATCCTGCCGTAAAACGTAACCATACATCACCCGTTACTCCGTTTACGAATGCTGCCGGTACACTGCCCGGAATACAATTAGGTACTCCGGCTTGTCCAATAGTCGTTGGTGTTGCACACGATGTGCTGTAGGTACCAATAGTTGAAGCACAAATAGCAGTATTGTTAATTGTCCCCAAATTCGTTGCTGAAGCACATACGTCGTTTGGCGGAGGTACGCCTACACTTGTAATGTTTATATCAAAAGGAATTCCGCCCACACCGTTATTGTCTACAACGATGTAATATGTTTGTCCTGCAGTTAGTGAAACGGAATTAATGGTAACCGTTCCTGTGGCGGCTTCATTGCTGCCCAGGCAATAGGTTGCAGTTCCTGAAGAAGAATCAGGACAAGCATTGAAAACAAATAGTGCGGGATTAACTCCTGTACTGGTAATTGAAATTTGTATACACTGATTGGTGGAAGGAGTATATGAAAATACATAGTCTTCTCCATTCATCGCCAATGTATGACAAACGGCGCTAAGGCTATCGTAATCGTTTCCTGCTCCTGTTGTTGTCATACCGGTTTGATTGTAAGGTACGCCACAAATAACACGGGGATTGGCACAAGTTGTTCCTCCATTGCTTTCTTTGGCGCAAATCAGAAATCTGCCCGGTATATCACCATCAGCAGTAACTCTTACCCATAATGTTTCAGGTACAGCAGCACAAGGTCTGATAAAACTAACTTCTCCAAAACCGGGATTTGCTCCACTGGTTGTTGCGCATACAAGCGGGGCACCGCCGCATGCAGTGTAAATTTCAATGCTTGTTCCCGTAACACTTTGACAAGTTGCAGGGGCCGTTGTAACTGTTACACTGGTAATGTTTGCAGGTTTGATGAATTGAAACCAGACATCGTTATCATCCGTTGTTGCACAGTTACCAGCACCGGAAACTGTTGCATTAAAAGTTGAAGCGGTTTTGTAAGTACAGGTTGAATTAATAGTTCCTAAATTTCTTGCGGGATAACTGCCTGTACAATTATCGTAAGGATGATAAGGCGTAAATAAATAATTTACATTGTAAGGACGAAAACAATTGGCTGCGCCTGTACCTATGTTTGTATTTTCTACGGAACTGTCGGCAGTTGCTGCTAAAGCAGACTGACAGCTTACAGAATAAAAATCTCCCGGACAAATACCGGCAATACCTATGGAAGCACTTGGAGTAGAAGGCACATAGGTAGTATTGTTAAAATAATGAAAGCCGATAGTATTAATGCCGGCATTACCATTTAAATCAACCCAAAACAAACTTGTTGCAACTGCTGCATTTGCTTTTTGCCATTTTACATACCATCGCACGGAAAGAACTCCTGCCGTAACATTGTAAGCAACAATGGCAGAAGAATGGTCGTCCCACAAAGGAGCAATAATCGGATAGCCCGTTGTATTATTACTTAGCAAATTATTCGGAAGAGAACTGGCAGGATAAGGAAGCGGGTTTACACCGACAGCAGCGGGAATCAATGCCAGCCATCCATTGGAAGAGATAACAACCTTTGTATACGTTACACCGCCAAAATTAAAAGTCCAGCCTGCAGGAGCAATTAAAGTATCCCATTCATCAGCATTAGCGGCCGGTACAGTTATATTTGTAAATGCCGGAGGAGCAACAACAGGAGTGCTTACAGAAAAAGAAAAAGGTATTCCACTTGCTGATTGTCCATTTGCTTTAATAGAAATGGCAAAAAGGAAAAGTAAATAAATAACTATTTTTGTATGGGGTCGGTTCATGGTATAAGTTAAGCACTATTAACTGTTAGAAGAGGGGTAAATAAAGGTACTTATTCTTTATCTATAGTATGTCAAAAATCTGTAATTTATTGCTAAAAAACAACAAAAATCTACCGATTTTGCCAATTAAGTTGTAAACAGAATGATTGAGCAGGTCAATGCAGGAATTTCTAGGACGAATGCAAATTCATGATTCATGTATTTTAGCATAAATTTGTACAACAAAGATTAGAATAAATTTCAGACATTGCATCAAATAACAACTACTAAAACCAATTTTAATATGATTTTAAGAATTACAAAAATTACATCCATTCTTCTTTTAGGAATATATAGTATTTCAAATGCTCAGGTAATTTTGCAAGCGAATAAACTTCCAACAGTAGGTGATTTGTGGGCAAATAAAACAATTACGGATACAACGATACAGCCGGGTCCTTCCGGCGCAAATCAGACTTGGGATTTTTCCACTTTCTTTGTTTACCCTTCCGTAATCAGTGAACAATTTATCAGTCCTACCGGTGCCGGTAACGATGCATTGTTTCCTTCCGCCAATCTGAAAGTGAATTCTTTTTTTGGCGGTAACGATTACTATCTTAAATCTTCCAACAATTTACAATACCTGGGAACAAAAAGTTCGACCAATGAAATAATAATTACCAATGCACAACAGGTATTGACAACTCCATTTGCTTATGGTGATAGTATTATCAACCCCGCAGTAACAGGCACCGGTTTTGGTTATGCATTATCAGGTACCATTAAAGTAAAAGCAGATGGCTGGGGTAGTCTGACACTATTTACCGGAAACTTTCCGCTTACTCTGCGTGTATATTCAGATGCAAATCTTGTTCTTGGTGCAGGCACAGGTGTAGATACATACATTCAGATTCAACGATACACCTGGTATGCTCAAAATTACAAAGCTCCTGTTTTCCAGATTTCAATTATTGATGTTAACGGACCGCTAAATACAACACATCAGAAAGTTACTACCGTCAGCACTCTTGCAACGGATATTGAAGAAGCGGAAAACAATATTTTTCAATTTAATGTATCTCCTAATCCGTCTGCTGCACAGGTAAATCTTTCGGTATCGCTTTTGCGAAATTCAGATGTGAATTTCATAATTACGGATATGACAGGAAAAATCTGGAAAGAAGAAAAAAGTGAACTTACTGCAGGAAAAAATACAATTAAAATGGATCTTTCCATTCTACCGAAAGGCATTTATAGTATATCAGCTGCTTCGGGTTCTCTTAACAGGGAACAAAGAATTGTTATTGACTAAAAAGTATTCAGGCATCCATTGGAGCCATGCCTCCCGGAGCCATCTGGGAGGCATTTTTTGAATAATCCATTGAAGCCCGAATGAAACGGACGAACAATGGATGCGGATTTTCAACGGTGCTCTTGTATTCAGGGTGAAATTGAACGCCAATAAACCATGGATGATTTTTCAATTCAATTATTTCAACCAGGTTATTATCGGGATTTATACCCGATGACAACATACCTGCTTTTTCAAATTCTGCAAGATATTTATTGTTGAATTCATAGCGGTGGCGGTGTCTTTCAAATATTTTTTGCTTTCCGTAAACGGAATAGGTCTTACTTCCTTTTTGTACCATGCAGGGATATTCACCGAGTCTCATAGTGCCGCCTTTGCGTGTAATGTTTTTCTGATCGGCCATAAAATCAATAATCGGATAATCCGTTTCCGGGTTTACTTCTGTTGAATGTGCTGATGCATGACCTAAAACATTTCTTGCAAATTCTATTGCTGCGCATTGCATTCCCAGACAAATGCCGAGGAATGGAATATTATTCTCTCTTACGTAACGGATGGCAGTGATTTTTCCTTCAATGCCCCTGCCGCCGAAACCGGGAGCTACGAGTACTCCCTGCATGCCGCTTAATTTTGAAGCGACATTGGAAGCATCGATTTTTTCCGAGTGAATCCATTCAATACGAACCTTGCATTCATTGGCAACACCGGCGTGAATAAAGGATTCAATTATGGATTTGTAAGCATCTTTTAGTTCAATGTATTTACCAACAAGACCAATTCTTACTTCGTGAACAGGGTTTTTAAGCTTGCCTAGAAAGTCTTTCCATGCAGCCAGTTCAGGTTCATGCTGTAGAGGAAGTTTAAGTTTAGCAAGAACAACTTTATCCAGTTGTTCCTTGTACATCAAAATCGGAACATCATAAATGGACTCTGCATCGATGGATTCAATCACTGCATTCAGATTGACATTGCAGAATTGTGCAACCTTTCTGCGTATTTCTCCCGAAAGAGATTTTTCAGTACGGCATACAAGTACGTCGGGCTGTACTCCGAGTTCCAGAAGCGCTTTTACAGAGTGCTGTGTGGGTTTGGTTTTAAGTTCACCGGCAGCAGCAAGGTAGGGGATTAGGGTAAGGTGTATGACAAGGGCTGAACTTCCTAACTCCCATTTTAATTGTCTTACTGTTTCTATATAGGGAAGCGATTCAATATCGCCAACCGTTCCTCCGATTTCAGTAATGACGATGTCGAAATTTCCGGTTTCACCCAGAAGTTTCATACGACGCTTGATTTCATCCGTAATATGCGGAATGATTTGAACTGTTTTCCCTAAATATTCGCCTTCTCTTTCTTTGTTAATGACTGTCTGGTAAATTCTTCCTGTTGTCACATTATTGGCCTGAGAAGTAGGCACGTTCAGGAACCTTTCGTAATGGCCAAGATCTAGGTCTGTTTCCGCTCCGTCGTCGGTTACATAGCATTCACCATGTTCATAAGGATTCAATGTTCCCGGATCGATGTTTATATAAGGATCGAGTTTTTGAATGGTAACAGAATAGCCTCGTGCCTGCAATAATTTTGCAAGTGAAGCCGAAATGATGCCTTTACCTAAAGAAGATGTTACTCCTCCTGTAACGAATATATATTTTGCTGAACTCACCGCATTGAGATTTTAAATAGTGTTTAAAATGCCTGGAAACCTAAAAAAATGATTTCATCAACACGGGGAATAAAGGTACATCTAAACATTCATTAAAAAAATTTCACAGGTTAAAATTTTATTAGCATTCTTGCAACTCCTTGAAAAGCATATTGTCAATATTACTTATTTTCTATTCTATGTCCCTTTTAGGTCAGGAGGGTATTGTGTATGATCGTGAGCATTGTTCAGATAATCATGCTTCATTTTACGAGTGCTTCAAAATGGATTCCGTTTTAAGCCTGAAATCGCCAAAAGGATTTTTTCCTTCAACCCTGCATAATCTTGGGCGGCAGGCTACATTCCCGCTTCGGATGAAGGAAAAGCATTGGTTCATTGCAGGAGCAGCTACCATTGTAACCCTTAGTTTCATCCATTTTGACAGTGATATTGATAGCCGTTTTAAAACGGTTGAAGATAAAAACCCATTTATTAAAAAGGTAAGTCCGAAAGTGACTGATTTGGGAGACGTTTCCGGTTACGTTTTATTAGGCGGTTTCGCAGGATATAGCATATTATTTCATAATTACCGTGCATTCCGCACCTCTTTGCTGGCTGCTGAGGCTGCAATTGCTGCCGGTATTTGGATTCGTATTGGTAAAACATTGTCGGGACGGATGCGGCCCGGACAAACCTATGGCGATCCGGAATATAAAATGGATCATTGGTTTGGACCATTTGCTCAATTTCAAACCAAATATAATTCTAACCGAGGTATTGGGGCTTTTGATGCTTTTCCTTCCGGACATACAGGAGCGGCATTTGCAATTGCTACCGTTTTTGCCGATCAGTATAAGGATTATTCTGCCGTACCGATTACAGCTTATTCCCTTGCAGGAATCGTTGGTGTAACTCGTCTGGTTGAACATCAACATTGGGCTTCCGATGTTTTTTTGGGCGCACTAATCGGCTACCTGTGCGGAAAACAGGTTGTATCAAATGAAAAGAGATTGTTTGGTGAAAATGCTTTTAGCCGGAGAAAGGTAAAAAATAAATCTACCTTATTGCCTGCCAATCAAGGTAACATAATGGGTTTAAAATGGAATTTTGCTTTCTAAAACCAATTTAAAGATCAGTTCTCATATTGGTCAGGAGTCAGTGTAAATGAAAACAAATAGTCACCATTTTTGTCTTTGTAATAATACTTCAGTGCAATCTTATTCTCCCTTTGATATTTTAAATCGGGACTTGTTTTAATATTTCTTGTTGCACGAGGAATTATGTAATTTTTTATTTCAAGTGTGTCTACAGTTCCTTTAACAATGTTTACTAACGTATAGTTATATTGAAAAACTTTGCCGGGCATAGCAATAGCATTATCAAACTGCGTCTCCTGGTCAATCATCATCGGACAGCTCTTATTGATTTCGCTTGCTAATGCATTTAGTTGCGTGTCGAAAGAGGGTGCTTTAAAAATGAAATGCTGTACAGCCCAGTAAACAAGAAAAAAGGAAATTAAACCAACAATCAAACCCGCTATATTCTTTTTCTTGCTTTTGGATTCTAATGAATGCTGTTGAAAGTTGCTTGTGGGAATTTCAGTTTCAATTTTTGGAAGTGCATATCCACAACGTGAACAAAATTTGTTTGTTGCTGCATTCTCATTCCCGCAATTTGTGCAAGTTGTTTTTGACATATAACACTTTGTGTTTCTGTTAAAAGTTGAATGTTATACCCAGACTCGGCAGTATTGGCAATTGATATATTTTTTCATCCGTAATGCGCGATCTGTAAAATATATTTTTTCTGTCGTAGATATTGGTTGCTCCTGCGGTAATTTCAAGAATTGTATTTTTATTGAACTTAAATGTCCGTTGTATTGAAATGTCAAGTCTGTGGAAATAGGATAAACGGCCTTTGTTTAAGCTTCCGTAATTAATGCCCAGCGTTCCGTTTTGATTTACGATGTCTGATCCAATCCCACTTGGAAATTGAACCTGCTCAAAAAATCCCTGCGTTTGTGTGAATGGAAAAGGCGAGCCGAAATTCCATCGGGCATTCGCCTGCCATTCTTCCTTCTTTCCAAATTTCAGGGAAGCAACAAAGTTTACATTATGCCTGCGGTCAAAAATTGGCTGATAGGTTTCTTTTCCATCATACCTGTCAGCAAAACCCAGTGAATAAACAAGCCAGATATATAATTTCTTGTGATCGTATTTTAGTGTTGCATCAACACCTTTGGCAGTACCTGTTTCAATAATGTAATCCTTTTTTAATTCATCCGGTTTGGTATTGTGTGCAGGATCGTCATCATAAATTTTATTTCTGTTTACATTCTCAAGCTGTGTAAAGTCTTTAATATAGCCTTCTACGTTTAATACAAGATGGAAAGGTAAATCGTATTCAAATCCTGCAATTAAATGTTTGGCTTTTTGAAGACGAGAGGTAACATCTTTGCCGTCGAATTTTTCAGGCAGGTCGTCGGAGCCGGAAAGGAATCCGTAAAATAAATTAACAACATCTCTGTCAGATGCCGTGGAAAGTAAATTCTGTGAGTAAAATCCTGCAGCAGTTTTAAAGCGCAGCTTTTCGGAAATATTATATTTCAATCCAAGTCGTGGTTCAGCGGTAAATTCAGAAAGAGATGCATAATAATTCAATCGAATGCCGGGTTCAAGTACAACCTTATCCCATACTTTTTTGTATTTGAAAAATGTTGCTAATTCTGTTGTATTTTCAACCTGTGTTGTTGCTGCGCCAAGGGCATTGGCAGTCTGAAAATCCGTTTTAAATCCAAGACCTTCGACACCGTATTTAAATTCGTCTTTGCCATAAAAATAACTGAATGTCAAACCCGTATTGAAGCCATTAATAAGGCTGGAGCGGATTCTCCCGTCTTGTTCGGAGAGATCGATTTTATAATTGGAGTATGCAAAATTTCCTTCAACCAGAACCGCAGATCCTGAAGGCACGAGAACAAAATTAGTTCCTACGCCTGTCGATTTCCAGCCCAGGTCGGCAAGGAATCTGTAATTAACATCGTCTGTAAAATGAAAGCCGAAAAAGTTAACCTTACTGCCACCTGCACCATTACTGGAAATTTTAGC
This sequence comes from Bacteroidota bacterium, assembly GCA_031417395.1. Lineage (GTDB taxonomy): Bacteria > Bacteroidota > Bacteroidia > AKYH767-A > 2013-40CM-41-45 > JADKIH01. Next base: position 125,886 of record JANOVM010000062.1, read on the forward strand.
ATAGATATCATTGAAGGAATAGGGGAGACCGAGGGAATCGATATATTTATAGAAAGTCTTGGAGGTTTTATCAAGATAAGAAGTTTTTCCTGTAATCAAAAACGATGAACTGCCATCGCTGCCATCACTTTCTTTTTTCAACGGACCTTCCAGAATTAGTTTAGACGTAAATGTATTGGCAGAAATTTTTCCCGCTAATCTTTTTTTATTGCCATCTCTGCTTGTTATGTCCATAATGGATGAAATCCTGTCGCCGTATTCAGCATTGAATCCTCCGGTATAAATATCAGCTCCACGGATAATATCGGCATCAAAAACAGAATAAAGTCCAATACTGTGGAAGGGATTATAAACAATCATACCATCCAAAAGCATTTTATTCTGAATGGGAGTTCCTCCGCGAATGTAGAGTTGTCCGCCCTGGTCGCCGGAAAATACAACACCGGGAACAACCTGTAAATACTGAGCTAAATCAGGTTCTCCACCAACAGTAGGAACCTGTCTGATTTCTTTTGGTGTAATTTTATTGACAGAAATTCTGACATCTGTTTTCTTAGATTCGTCTTCACCGGAAATGTCAACTGCTTTAATTTCAATGGCAGACTTTTTTAAATAAAGTTTTTTTGTAATCAGGTCGCCTTTATTGACCTGAACCGGTATTGATATCGTATCAAAGCCAATGGAAGTGACAATCAGATTATAGGTTCCCACGGGCACCTTGCTTATAGAGAAAAATCCATCCAGATTTGTCTGGGCGCCGTAGGTTGTTCCTTTCAGATAAACACTGGTGTAAATGGACGGTTCTGAAGTGGCTTCTTCATAGACAAAACCACGTAGGTCTCCTGTTTGGGAAAAGCACAAGGAAGTGAGAAGGGAAAGTAATAAGGTAAGTCTGATTTTCATAAAAATAAGATGGATGGCAAATGTAAGAGTTCAAAGTTATAGAGCAAGTAAAATAAGAAATTTAACAAAAATTTAGGTATTGACCGGATTTTCAAAATCATCAAACCGGATTTTCCTAATTGAATTTCCCAATGTTTAACTAGTAATTAATAGACTTCTATTTAAGAATGAATTTAATGAATAAATCCCAAAGTTCATATCCGGCCATAACTTCAAATTAAGTGTCTTCGTATTTATAATTTGCAATATTGTTATTATTACAACTACCATTAATCAAGCAGAAATGATTTATGAAATTTTAGAGAAAATTTATTTTTCAAATCTTTTCGATTAATTGGAATTTACAAAATCTTTAATTTGGAATATTAATGTACTTTTTAGATTTTTTATGGGATATAAAACCTTATTACCTTAGTAACAAAACAGACTAACCCATATACTACCTTATTACCTTATTTCCCATTTTATTCCTCTCTGATAATGCCTGCTTAACTTAACATTCTCTTGTTTATCTGTTTTTTTATTGTGGTGATAGGGTTGATTAAAATAAAATGAGTGTAAGGGTTCTTGTAATTAATTTTCATAGTGGGATATTTTTAATAGGGCAATAAGGTAATAAGGTAAGTTTCGGAGGATATTATTTTTGTTACTAAGGTTATAAGGTTTGCAATCGCCATTGATGTAAGGCTCAATTCATCGCAAATAATAATCTTCTTTAAATAAAAACCGACAGTTCAGAATATAACTTCATTTCATTTCATTACTTATTTTTATTGCTTCAATATTTTTCTCACCACAACCCTTTTATCCGTAACAATTTCCACAAAATAAATTCCCGTTAATAATCCCGACAAATTAATTTGCACATATTCATCTTTGTTGATTGAGAAGAAATCCGATTTTTCTGACTGGCCGATTGAATTAAAAATATTTACAGACTTAATTAACTCACCTTTGTTTTGTGTAATATAAGCAATATTTTTTGCAGGATTTGGAAAAAGATAAAATGGCTGTGTAGCAGATGATATTAACGGTACATCTATTGTTAAACTATCGCAAATTGAACCGGGAATTGGGCCAAGGAAATAGTTGGGATGATTTGGTAGTGAAATAGAATAACCAGGAAGGTGAATACTATGCTGCATGAAATCACAAGCCAAGCTGGCACTATCAGGGTAATTAATGACTGCATAATCCATTACACTACTGGATGAATTAATATATATTTTATTATCTGGCCCAAGCTGTTGTTGATAAAACACAGTTTGTAAAAATCCGTGATTAACATATCCATCATAATCTGCTATTTTAATTTTACTTGCAATTACATCTGTTGCTTGTAAATCTAATTGGTATGCAGAGTAAATTGTTGTAACATATAGATATCTTCCATTTTTTGAAAATGCAACACCTCCAGCTCCACCACTGTCAATTATATCAATATGTATTAAGTTATTAAATATTCCAGAACAGCGATCAAAATCCCAAATATCTAAATAGCCATAATTGTCAAAAAAAGCATATTTACTTCCATCTTGTGAAAAAACGGTTTGACCTGGATAATTATTTCTTGTAGTAATTAAATTATCAACATACGGACCTGAAATTCCATAAGGTGTTATCAAAAATCGAAAAGATAATTCAGAATTATATTTATGTGAAATTAACCACCAATCTCTGCCATTTGCATGTTTACAAGCCATTAATTTGCCTCGAATAAATGTATCTTGAAGAAGTGTTGTATTCTTCTCTGCTACACCTCCTTTGCCGCTATCAAGGGACATATCTATTTTCGAATAATAAAGATAGTGGGATGCAAGAGTATTTATATAATCATCAATAGTTTGGTGAAATAAATAATACTTTTTTGAATCTGCAGGAACAGGAATAATAATGTTTGCTTGAGGAATTTCTAAACCTCTTAAATTGTGAATACTTGTATATGTACTTGGATTTAACCCACTCCCATTTAACATGGTATCACCTAAAACATTAGCAATATATACGCCATTAGAGAAAAATAAAACATTTCCTGCACTGTCGCAAATTTGACCATTTGCATCAGAAAAATTAAAATGTCGAGGAACAGAATCAATTATTAAATTCCCACTCCTAAAATCCATATTAATTCCTGTAAAATCGGGAGCACAGCAATCATATCCCATCATCCAAATCTTATCTTGCATTTGGGCAAAGGCTATTGAAAGAAAAATAAAGTTAAAAAATAAAATGAAAATAATTATTTTTTTCATTTTATGACAGTTAATCGACCCATGGGAGTTTGAATGTTATTTTCAGTAAAGACAATATGATAAATACCATTTGATAAACTTGACAAATCAAATAATTTTTCGTTTTCTTTTGATTTTAATTCTGAAGTAAAAACAGTTTTTCCAAAATTATCGATTAATTGTAATTGGCAATCTGAATTAATCAAATAGCGGATTGTTGCCTGGCCACTGGTTGGATTTGGATAAACACCTATAAAATTAAATTGAATTAATCCTTTTTTTAAAATCCATCCATTTTGAATGCATGTAAAATCATCCCAATATTCCATATCAGGATCAATAAGCATATATAAGGAACGGGCTCGAAAAACGGAAGGCCCGCCGGCTAAAGGACATTGCTGGGCAACGCCTAAAATGGATGTAGCATAGTTGTAAATTAATTCCGTTTCGTTTATTTCAATGGAATTAAGATATGCTTCATTAATGATTTGTTCGCTCTGCTCATAGATTTCAGAACTATTAATAAGATCGTTTGCATCATTTAATAAATCTGCATTTAATGTTACAACACTATCCAATGTTACAAAAGCCTGATTGTTGAATGCTACAGTCTGTTTAACTTGTTGAAGAAGGATTTTTCTTTTAAGTTTAATAATTTCCTTTAAAGAATCATTCAATCCGAATATTGCAAGTGTATTGTCACATACTCGAATAGAATCTACCTTTACATACATACTCATTGAATTGTTTTCTAAAATCTGCAATAGCGATGATTCATTGGGAGGAATTTCATTGTGACTCACATGAAATGATGCTACCTGTTGAATGGTGGTTCCGGCTAAACTCTGATAAAAATCTGTTAGTATAGAACTGGAGTCCATATAAGCAGGCATTAGCATTAGTTTTTCGTACAGTGCTTCTTTGTCTTTCCATTTTGTTTCTTCATCGTAGTTGGATGAATTCAATGAGTCAAGCGCTATTAGCACATCTGCTGCATAAGAACCGCCTCCGGATCCATCATTAACAGTATAAAAGAAGCAATCTGAATGATGAATGGGGCCACCGCAATTGTCATCTAAAGCTAATAAGGCATAAACCAATGAGCACTTGTTTGTACTATATTAAAAATATCATTCTTTAACAAACCTCTTCACTATTCTCTGTTTTTCTGTTAGCATCTCTAAGAAATAAATTCCAGAGGATAGATTGGAAATATTTATTTCTAAATATTCTCCACTACTAATAGTTGAATAATCAGTTTTTAGTTTCTGACCTAAGGAATTAATTACTCGCAACAAATTTATTTTTTCTGACTTTTTTTGAGTTATGTATAAAACATCTCTTGCCGGGCTTGGGAAAACATAAAAAGATTGAACCGCTGAAGAAATAAGAGGAATATCACTTGTCAAACTATCACAAACTGAACCAGAAATTGGACCGAGAAAATAGTTGGGATGGTTGGGTAATGATTTAGAATAACCAGGTAAGTGAATGCTATGTTGCTGAAGATCACAAGCTAGACCGCCACTATCAGGATAATTTATTACATGATAATCGAAAACACTGCTAGAAGAATTTATATAAATTTTATCATTAGGAGCTAATTGCATTTGATAAAATACTGTTGGAAAAAACCCACCACTTGCAAATCCATCATAAACAGCAATAGTAGTTTTACTTGCTGCGATATCTGTAGCAAATAAATCAAATTGATAAGCAAAATATATTTTTGAAATATACAAATACCTTCCTTTCCTGGAAAATGCTGCACCACCTGCACCACCACTATCATTTATATCAATATGAATTTGATTACTAAATAATCCGCTACATCGGTCAAAATCCCAAATATCAAGTCCTCCAAAAGGTTCAAAGTATGCGTACCTACTTCCGTCTACTGAAAAAACAGCTTGACCAAAATCATTATTTCTCCATGTAATTAAATTATCTAACCATGGACCTTGAATTCCGTTAGGCGTAATTAAAAATCTGAAAGATGTGTCACTTCGGAATTTATGTGCTATTAACCACCAGTCGCGGCCATTTGCATGTTTGCATGCAGTAATCATTCCACCAACAAAACTGTCATTAAGTAAAACTGTGTTTTTTTGAACGACGCCACCCAATCCCCCGTCTAAAGACATATCAATTATGGAATAATATAAGTAATACGTCGCATAAGTAGCAAATTGGTCGTCACTGGTTTCATGAAATAAATAATATTTCATAGAATCACCTGGCATTGGAATTGCTATATTGGCTTGTGGAATGTGTAAACCATACGTACTATGACTACTAGTATACGAACTTGGGTTTAATCCATCCCCATTAAGCATTGTATCATCAAGAGAATTCGACACATAAATTCCATTCGAAGCAAATAAAAAATTACCGGATGCATCACATATTTGACCGTTTGTTTCTGCAAAATTAAAATGTCGTTGGACGGAGAATATTGACATGCTCCCGGAACGAAAATCCATATTAATTCCGGTAAAATTCGTTGTGCAGCAACCATACCCCATCATCCATAGCTTGTCCTGGTTTTGCGAAAAAACAAAAGTGGAATTAAAAACTAAAAATAGAATAATATATGATTTTTTAAACATAAGTAATTATTCTATTATTTTATTATTGTTAATCGACCCATAGTATTCTCATGATTATTTTTATTCCCCAGGTGAAGTGTGTAAATACCGTTTGAAAGACAGGAAATATTTGTTGTAATCCTGTTTTCATTTGAATTCAATAAAATTTCCATTTGAATTCTTCCTAAATTATCAATAATTTGTAAAATTTGTTCGTTTGAAATGGAATAAGTTATTGTAACTTCTATTGAAGCAGGGTTTGGAAATACACCGACGGGAAGTTGTTGGTTGTCTTTGGCAAGCTTCAATAACCATCCATTTTGAAGACAAGTCAACTCATCGTTATAAACCATATCGGGATTAATAAGCATATACAAAGATCGCGCACGATGAACAGCAGGGCCGCCGGCTAAAGGACATTGCTGTGCAACGCCTAAAATGGATGAAGCAGAGTTGTAAATTAATTCCGGTTCATTTATTTCAATGGAATTAAGATATGCTTCATTAATGATTTGCTCGTTCTGCTCATATATTTCTGAACTATTAATAAGGTCGTTTGCATCATTTAATAAATCTGTATTTAATGCTACAACACTATCCAATGCTATAAAAGCCTGATTGTTGAATGCTACAGTCTGTTTAACTTGTTGAATGAGAATTTTCCTTTTAAGTTTAATAATTTCCTTTAAAGTATCACTCAATCCGATTATTGCAAGTGTGCTGTCACATGCTCGAATAGAATCTACCTTTACATACATACTCATTGAATTGTTTTCTAAAATCTGCAACAGCGATGATTCATTTGGGGGAATTTCATTGTGACTCACATGAAATGATGCTACCTGTTGTATGGTGGTTCCGGCCAAACTCTGATAAAAATCTGTTAGAATTGAACTGGAATCCATATAGGTAGGCATTAGCATTAGTTTTTCGTACAGTGCTTCTTTGTCTTTCCATTTTGTTTCTTCGTCGTAGCTGGATGAATTCAATGAATCAAGTGCTATTAAAACATCTGCTGCATAAGAACCACCTCCGGATCCATCATTAACAGTATAAAACAAGCAATCAGAATGATGAATGGGACCACCGCAATTTTCATCCAAATCAGCGACTCCTTGAAACCAAATAACTCCTGCCTGAACAAATATTTGTGCTGGAATTGGTAAATTTGCGTGCGAAGATAAATTAGCCCAAACCTCATATTGTTCAAATAAAACTGAATTATGATCAGGATTTAAATTAATTGCAGCATACCCAGGGTATGTAGTAAGGTACCACCAGTTCCCTCGATTATCTTGTGGGTCAACTAAAGCAGAGCTAGTATAGAGCAAGCCATTGAAATGATTCCCTATATCGTTAGATCTAAAAATTGTTTGTCCATTTACACCACGACAATCAGCAGAAAATCGAAATCCAATTGATGTATTGGTAGCTGTATTGCATTTAATTTCATTTGATCGGCTGTCAAAAATATCGAAACATATTTCATTGTTCTGGTAATTGAGTTGTCCGGAAAAAGTACCCTGTACACTGTTGCAATTAATATTATTAGCATGAGAGCCGGATAAAGAAATTCCAACCATGGTATTGTTTATCTGGTTATGCAGGTTGATGGTATTATAATTTATAATATATCTTTCTGCTGCATTTGATTGAATTCCTATGCGGCCATAATTATACAAATGAATAATATTTTGATTAATAATAGCATTCGGATTTGTGCTATTGAATTCAGCCGTTTGTATTCCTATAGCTTTTGAAATAGAACCGTTGACTCTATATTGTTGCAAGCCACCGTGAATTTCATTGTGTTGTAAAAATGTTTGCTGGCTTTGGCCATTCAAAAGGAGGCTTATGCCTCGGGCATTGCAATCGATGTAATTTTGTACTATGACAATGTTTAAGTTATGTCCCTGCCTTACGAGCACACCATCGTCGCAATTTTTGATTCGATTACTTCGAATATCAACATTTGCTCCAAACGATTGAATGGCTTTGTAACATTCTTCAAAATCCGGGATCGTAGCTGAATTTCTTCCATTCATATTTAAAAAACTATTGCTTTGATTTCCACCTGAGAAAACGGCTGTTCCAAGCATTATTGGTTTAGCATTGATTGAAATATATGGCATACCATCAAACGAATCGAACATTTTTATTTTTTGGAAGCGGTAGCCTAATATATCTAAGAACGAATTTAAGGAGTAAATTCCAAAGTTCATATCGTGAAAATAATTCATCGATACTCCTGGAGTATAGTATCCGCCTGCTCCAATATTAAAATAAGAGACATTTTCTGCCCAGATTCCGGCGAAGGAGTGGGTTAATGGGTCGGGGGTGGAGGAGGGGTTTCCGTTTCGCAGGAGTCCGGTTGAGTAAAAGGTAGAATTGGTAATATAGCCATTAACAACAATAGGCCCGGCTGTACCAAAAGTCGACAACTTTATTCCGACAAAATTGTTTTTGAATTCGCAGCCATCAATGTAAAGGGTACTTCCATCTCTGGCTTCTATACCATATTGAGCATCTTCAATTTTACAAGTCGTTGGTGAAGGTGAAATTACATAAAGTGATGCACCGTTGTTTAAAATTATTCCTTTCCACATATTACCACAGGCAAATAACCGGCTTGCATTTTTAATTATTAATGTTGCACCTGAATATACTGTAATTGATGAATTAGCGGGAATATCAATTTGTGCACCATCGATAATAACTGTTCCTAAGGCAATAGTTACACTGCCTGAAAGATTCCCGTCAAGTGTCAGCGTAGTTGTAGAAGTTGCAGTAGGAAGTGTAAAATCTGACTGTGAATAAATGGGAGCAGGAGAAGGAAAAAAACCACAACAATGGGCTTGTTCATTTACATTGACATTAGCAGTAACCGGACCACAATGATTAGCATCAGTTATTGTTAAAGTATAGGTTCCGGCAGGCATTCCTGTAACAGATGATGTAGTGTACCCATACGGCTGCCATGAATAATGATATGGTACAGTCCCGCCGGTTACATTTGCTGTCATTGTATTTCCGCCACTGCATGAAACAGGTTGATTTTGATTTGCAGAAACAGTGATAGGGTTCGGTTCCAAAATTTGAACTGTTGTAGATTTAGTACATCCGTTATTATCTTTTACATATACAGTATATGGATTTGCAGATAATCCAGAAAAAGTGTATAACCAACTAAGGGATTGAGGAGTGCCTGGAAAATAAGTAATATTATCAAGTGAAAATTCAAGTGGTGAGCCAGCCGAAGCTGTTCCGCCAAAAGCTTCAACGTCAAAATAACCGTTATTTAAACCAAAGCAAGTTACATCTTTGTGAGTGGAGGAAATATTTAGTTGCTGGGGCTGAGAAATTAGAATAGAAAAATCTGCAGTACATGAATGAGAATCAGAAATTGTAAATGAAGGTGTCGATCCTCCTATATTTTGTGTTGTCCACGGAAACTGAATAATATTAGTGCCATTAATAGATGTTTGTGTGCCATTAAGATTAACACTATAAGGGGAAGTACCCCCATTCAAAACATGAATTTGTAAATTGAATGGGCCATTAAAACACGATGGTGGCAATGGTTGTGTTATAGAAGCAGAAATGGGAGAAGGACCTAATGGATTTGATGGTTGTGATATACTACTGCATCCATTTGCATCGGTTACAATAACCGATGGAATTGTTCCTGCACAAAGTGTATTTGTTGTTGATGCTGTAGCCCCATTTGACCAGTTATAACTATAAGGCGCTACACCACCCGAAACAACAGTTATAGTTGCTGAGGCATTACAATCCCCCTGACAAGTTGCATTTGAAGTTGTAATAGACAATACAGGGTTAGAATTCCCACCAACCGTAATTGAATGAGTTATAGTCCCGATACCGTTAGCATTAGTAATTGTTAAAGTTACATCAAAAGGTCCACCACTTGAAGGAAAAGTATGTGCCGGTGGATTTTGAGCATTTGAATGTGGGCTACCATCTCCAAAGTCCCAGTCCCAATTAGTAATAGGGCTGCCTAGTGGATTACTATGATCTGTAAAAGAAATAACAGAACTGTTACAGGAGGCTGTAAACTCTGCTACCGGATGATTAAAAATATTTGAAGTAAATAAACCGCGTCCATGAGTAGCGGCAAGGACTAAATTATCCGATTTTCTTTTTCTCAACATATCAACCCGAACTCTTGAAATACCATTGTTTGGGTCAAATCCCCAATCAACAGGACTAGCAGTAATGTCGTCAGTTGACCATACACCTGCTTCTGTTGCTAACAAAACTTCTTTTCTGTTGTTTGGATTAATTAAGGCCCAACGAATGGGCATGTCTTCTATATTTCCACCGGCAGATATCCATGTGTTTCCTCCATCATTCGTATACCAAACAGGAGAATAAGGAGAAGTTGTGAGGCCATAATTAGAAAATGTGACAAGCAAATGATCATCATCACTACCTACCTCTATACATGACACAACTACGCCATTTGATTGCATTTGAATAGGTAATGTGTTAGATATTTTAGTTACTTGTGGCGTTCCTGTAGCATCAGAGATTTTAAAAATACGACCATTATATGTTCCGACAAATACTGTTACCGTATTTATTGGATAAGGAGATATTTTTATACTACTAATATCGCCATCGCCAGTGTTAAAAAAGGTTTGAGGTATATAGGTAAACGATTGTGGTGAATTTACGACATCTACAAAGCTCAAACTAGGAATTTCGCAGACTGCTGGTTGAGTAGGTGTGGAATTTTCAATAGAATATAAATCAGAGTAAAATAATAATTTTCTTCTTGAATCAAAATCGGCTGGGTCAACAAAAAAATGGGATTTGCACGGAGAAGATGGAGTTGTATTTATTACACTTACGTGTCCTAACGGCAAAAGTGATCCTTGAGAATTTAAAGAATAACTTCTTCCATAATTATTTGATAAAAAGAAATTATCATATTGTATGCTTGAAATAGCCTTAGTAGTAATGTCTGCTATCATTTCATCATAAAAGCAAAAACCACCGTCACCACTTAATACACGCATAGTAGCTTGCTGTTGAACTAATGTTAAATTTAATGAAATTTGAGTAGCATTATCTTGTGTTCCCATTAAGAATACGTCAAAAAGGGGAGCACTTTCAGGAACAGATGCGGAAGGATAGGGAGCGCAGGAATAAAGTTGGGCAGTATTATAACCATTATTTTTTGCTACAAAATTTCTTGCACAAGGACCGGATGCGCTTGAATAAAATACTCCTCCATCATTAGAGATTAAAAAATCAGTAGATCCCGGCCGGAAAATAATTGAGTGTTGATCAGCATGCAAATAGGGATATGATGTAAAACTTATATCCCACGAAGATAGTTGACACCACGATGTGCCATCCCATCTATGTATATTGATTCCCCCCACATATAAAATATCTGAATTGGAAGGGTCAACAGCTGAAGCTAAATTATAATAACCCTGATTGTTTGTAAAATAAGTAAAATTTGCTGCCGGAGGGTCAGGACTAATCTGAGTCCATAACGAACCAAAATTATTTGATTTATAAATATGTGTTGGTCCACTTGAACCATTAAAGTTAATCAATGCATATATTATTGCTCTGTCTGAAGGCGCAGTAGCGAGTTCAATTCTATCGATACCAGATGATGGTAACCCATTTGTTAATTTTATCCATGTTGAACTGCCTGAAACTAATTTAAATATTCCGCTTGGTTGTCCTATCCAACCAGTTGCAGCATAAAAATCATAATTTCCATTACCATCATCAGCAATTTCAATATCAGTAACTTTGTCTGAAGTACAACCTGATATTCCATTTGCGAGTACTTGTGTCCATTGACCTCCCCAAGTAAGTCGCCAAAGCCCATTATCCGTTCCAACAAAAATCCTTATGTCCGAATTAACATGAGGACTTTTTGGGTTTACAACTATTTTATTTACATATTTAAAATCAGAATTAGTTGCAGGCGCTGAAATGGGCAATAACTGCCAACTTAAACCATCATATAAGTAAATTCCATTACCAATTACGGCATCTTTATTTGCCCAGGATTCTCCTGTACCAACAAAAATATCGTGCTTTGTATTACTATTTACATTAGGATCTTGCGCAATACAGCTTATTGATAAATTATCCCATATTGGACTAACATGATTCCAAACAAGGTTTGAATTTGTAATATCATCAGTAAACCACATACCTCCATCAGCACCACCTGCCCATACTTTTTTATGCGATGGGTCATCGAGATCAAAGAGTATTGCCCTTGTTCTACCTCCAACATTTATTGGGCCCCTTTCAAGCCATTGTATACCTTGTATTCCTCTTGCAGAAAATGAATTATCAATTAAATCCCTTACTATTTTAAGCCTTTCCGTTGGGGCGTACCCTAAAGTGGGATCCATAGTCATTTCAAAGTCTCTTATTAATGACATTTCAAAACCATCTTCTTCAAATTCAAAATTTTCGCGATCTTTAATTTTCTTAGGTGATTTTAATTTATTTTTCAAATTAAAAATTTTGTTAAATGTTTTCCTGAATTTTGATTGTGCTTTTATTTGATCACTATTTAAAGTCAGAATAAAAATGAAAATTAATAATAAAGAAAAATTCTTGGAATAGGATTGTGGTTTCATGATTTAGATAATTTGGAATTAATAAAAAACTACTCAATTCAACTAATTAAATAAACAAAAATAATCGATTTAAAATTTATAGTTTCCCTTAGAAATGTTACTCAAACTTATAAAATTATTTAACACTGACAAGTTAAAATTGGATAATTATATTTCATTTCTTTTTGAATCGAAAAAAGACAGCATTATTTTGAAATTTCAGCCATACCAATAATCTCATTAAACTCACTCTCACTCACAGGCATTACCGACAACCTGCTTATCTTAATCAAAAGCATATTCTTAAGCTTACTATTCGCTTTTACCTGTTTCAACGTAATTTCATTTTTAAATTTTTTACCTGCTTTCAATTCAACGCTAATCCATGCAGTTTCATCGGTTGTTGGGTCCTGATAGGCTTCTTTTGTGACGGTTGCCAAGCCTTTTATGGATGATTCTCCGCCGCTATGATACATGAGAACGATGTCGCCTTTTTTCATGGACTTCATGTGGTTGCGGGCGGCATAATTTCGTATGCCGTCCCAGCTGGTGATTTTATCTTTTTCAAAATCATCCCAGGAATAAGTTTCAGGGTCAGTCTTAGCGAGGAAGTAATTGGGCATGGGAAGAAGTGGTTGAAGCAAACTATATAGGTAGAAGTAAATATATTATTTTATTTTAACAAGATACTTAAAATGTCAAATCAATTTCCGATCGTAAAAAAAATAATTCCCTTTGCGAAACTTTGCGTTAGACTTTGCGAACTTTGCGTTTAAGAAAAACACAGGAGCTAAATTGTTATCTGATTAGTTTTATGTTCAACTTTTTAAGGGCGGTAGAGGTTTTGTTGTTGGATTTTTACCGCAAAGTTCGCTTAGTTAACCGCAAAGTTGCGCAAAGGAGTTGGTGAAAGAGTGAAGGAAGAGTTTAATTTAAGATTTTATAAACTAACTCTTTCAAAAGTTCTCCTTCGCCCGTGCCGGCATTATTAACTCCTTTGGAGCGCATATCGTATTCCTGTAGAAAGCCGATGTTTCGCATACAATGTGAAGCAGAATATTCTTTGGCTGCATGCGCATAGTCGTTTAAGAAATAAGCATTGATTCCAAGTTCACTTGCAGCAATATTACTTGATCTGTCAGGCAGCGTATGGTATGTCAGGACTTTCAGAAAAAAAGCATAGAGCTGTGAAATGGTTAAGATCATCGGATTATTTTTCGGATTCGCAGAAAAATATTCAGCAATCTGAAAAGACTTGAACTTATTTCTATAACCAATGGCTTTTATTAATTCAAATACATTAAAATCTTTGCTGATTCCAATGTTGTCCTCCACCATGGTTGTAGTTATTTCCTGATTTTCTTTAAGATTCAAAGAAAGTTTACCGATTTCATTGGCAATCTTTGTAAGGTCATTGCCCAGGTATTCACTCAATAAATGAACCGCTTTGGGGTTAATTTTAATTCCTTCGCTTTTTGCATAATCGGTAATCCAGGAAGGAAGTTTATCGTCGTAAAGTTTTTTTGATTCAAATAAAATGGAATGCTTGAGAAGCAGTTTGGCAATTTTGGTGCGCATGTCTACTTTCTTGTATTTATAACAAAAAACAAGTATGGTAGAAGGAGTTGGTTTTAAAAGATATTCTACCAATGGATCTTTATCTTCCTTCTTCGTATCTTTTTTGGATTTTTTATCACCTGAATCAGAGGTAGCTTCATCTTTTTCTTTTTGAAAAAGTGATTTCATATCCTGAGCTTCACGCACAATTATTAACTGGTGATTACTCATCATCGGATAACGACGCGCATAACTTACCAGCGTTACAATATCTATTTCCTTGCCGTAAACAACGGTTTGATTAAACTCTTGTTCACTTTCAGTAAGAATTTGTTTATCGAAATATTCCTCAAGTTTGTCTATATAAAAAGTCTCTTCGCCGCATAGAAAATAGACGGGATGATAAATCTTCTTCTTTAATTCACTATGAATCTGGTCAAAAGTCATAAGCTTTCAAAAGCGAAGGTGTTTAACTGTATTACCGTTATTGATAAGTTCAAAAAGAGAATCAATGCCAATCTGAAGGTGATGGTTAACGAATTTCTCCGTGACTTTTTTATCACTTGCTGCCGTTTTCACGCCGGTAGAAATCATTGGTTGATCGGAGACGAGGAGTAAAGCTCCCGTAGGAATTTTATTGGCGAAGCCTGCAACAAAAATAGTTGCTGTTTCCATATCAATAGCCATACATCGGGTTAATTCCAGGTATTTTTTAAATTCTCTATCGTGTTCCCAAACTCTTCTGTTTGTAGTAAAGACGCTGCCTGTCCAATAGTCATGGTCATGATTTCTGATTGTAGTTGAAACAGCTTTCTGAAGACTAAAAGCCGGTAAAGCCGGAATCTCAGCCGGGAAATAATCGTTCGATGTTCCTTCTCCGCGAATGGCTGCAATAGGAAGTATGAGATCGCCGAGCTTGTTTTTCTTTTTCAATCCGCCGCATTTACCCAGAAAAAGGGCTGCTTTGGGTTGAATAGCTGAAAGTAAATCCATAATTAAAGCAGCATTTGGACTACCTATGCCGAAATTAATTATTGTTATACCTTTATAGGTAGCATTCGGCATTGGCTTATCCAATCCATTAATGGGAACTTTATTCCATTCAGAAAAAAGTTTTACATAGTGGTTGAAGTTGGTAAGAAGAATATATTTGCCGAACTGATCTAATGTAGTTCCTGTATAACGCGGCAGCCAGTTTTCTACAATTTCTTTTTTATTATTCATATAATTAATTTAGTCAAAAACAAGCAAGTGGATTTTCCAAAGTTATCATTTCCCGGATACAATTTTAAGATAGAATCTGCTACGGTTTCCACGCAAAGTTCAAAAATTTTCGACATTGTTCGTAAAAAATATATAACTCTTACTCCGGAAGAGTGGGTAAGGCAGCATTTACTGCATTTCCTGGTGAATGAACGGAAGTTTCCTCAATCTTTAATCGGTGTTGAAAAAAAGTTAATAGTCAATAAACTTACGAAAAGAACCGATGTTGTTCTTTATTCATCTTCCTTAAAACCCTTATTAATAGCCGAATGCAAAGCTCCCGGTGTCAAAATCACTCAAAAAGCTTTCGATCAGGCTGCCCGTTATAATATGACGCTTGGTGTATTATACATGTTAATAACCAACGGACTGGAAACATTTGTTTGCAGAATCGATCATTCAAGTCATTCCTATGTTTTTTTAGAGGAAATACCCCATTTTGACGAATTAAAGAATGACTTTTAAGTGACTTTTTCTTTTCGTTTGGTTTTGATTATTTTACAAATAGACCTTACCTTGTAACCGATAACATAATCAACCCCCTTTCATGAAAAAAATCATTACAAGCGCTTTTGTGCTAATCATGCTTAGCATATTTTCTTTTGCGGCTAAATACGGAAAGAGTACAAATGAAAAGCCTCTTTATAAAGGCGCAGAATACAAAGCAGGAGCATTGATTTTAAAAGTCAAAGCTTCCTTTCGTTCTTTGTGTTTAAAAACGGATATTGCAATACCGGCAGTTCAAAATGCTTTGACGAAAATTTCTGCTTCCGGTGTTTTCAAAAAGTTTCCAAATTTTAAAATGCCTTCCCAAAGTGAGGTTAAGTCTCGCCGTAAACCGGTTGATATGAGCTTGATTTATCAGGTGAATTTTTCACCGGTGGTCAGGATTGAATCTGCATTAAGTACTTTAATGGCAACCGGTATGTTTGAATATGCCGAACCGCTTTATATTCATCAGCTTGATTTTACTCCGAACGATCCTCAGGTTTCATCGCAATATTATATAAATAAAATAAGCGCTTATACAGCCTGGGATGTTTGTCAGGGTGATACGAATGTCGTTATCGCTATTGTTGACAGCGGAACTGATTGGGACCATCCGGACCTTGAGGCAAATATTAAATACAATTATGCTGATCCTATTGATGGATTGGATAACGACAACGATGGGTTTATCGACAATTACCGCGGTTGGGATGTGAGCGGAAACGATAACGATCCTATGGTGGGTGTTCAATCTCATGGATCACATGTCAGTGGCTGTGCCAACGCTGTTACCAATAATAGTGAAGGCGTTGCAGGACCTGCATACAATTGCAAATTTCTTCCCGTAAAAAGTACCAACGATGCAAGTTTAAATTCCATCGACGACGGCTATGACGGAATAACCTATGCTGCTGACCATGGTGTTGATGTTATTAATTGTTCCTGGGGCAGGACAGGCACTAAAAGCCAGTTCGAACAGGATGCCATTGATTATGCAACGATTAACAAAAATGTATTAGTAGTGGCTGCAGCGGGTAATAACTATTCCGATGAAGTGCATTATCCCTCTTCCTATGATAATGTTATTTCAGTAGCAGCAACAACTGCTTCCGATGGCAAAGCCAGCTTTTCAAATTACAATGCAACAGTTGATGTTTGTGCTCCCGGGAGCGGAATACTATCCACTGTTTTTGACAATGCATATACTTCGCAAGATGGTACTTCAATGGCATCTCCCATTGCTGCCGGTTGTGCTGCAATGATAAAGGCCCGTTTCCCTTCCTTAAATGCTTTACAGGTTGGTGCACAATTGCGTTCAACATGCAGTTATATTTATAATGTTTCCGGCAATGGTGCCTATCTGGGTAAACTTGGAAAAGGAAGAGTAAACCTTTTTAATGCCGTAACTGATTCAGTTTCTCCGGGAGTGGTATTACAAAGCAGTCTGTCAACGGATAATGACGATGATGTTTTTATTCCCGGCGATACCTTGTCTGTAACGTGCTTATTCGAAAATCTTCTCAGACCAACAGCAAACCTTACTTGTTCACTGGCAACTTCATCTTCGTATGTTCAAATCCTTCAGGGAAATTTCAATGCCGGTGTTGTTAATACAATGGATACTATTTCAAATTACGCTTCTAATGCTTATCGTGTTTATATAAAACCTACAGCTCCTTTGAATACAGAAGTTGTCTTTCGTGTTATTTTAACTGACGGAACATGGACCGATACTTACCTGTTAAAAATAGTAGTCAATGTTGATTACATAAATGTTGCAATTAATAATGTAGCAACAAGTATTACCAGCAAAAGTCTTGTGGGTTATAATCAAACCGGCCAGGCACAAGGTTTGGGTTTCACTTACAACGGTAGTGCGACAATACTGTATGATATGGGTTTAATGATTGGTGCTCAGGGTTTGCAGGTTTCTGATAACACGCGTAATGGAGCAGGAGCTAACGATGAAGATTTTTCATCATTGGTAAATGTTGTAGCACAAGAGCCGGGAACTGTTTCTGATTTTGATGTTCGTGGAATTTACGAGGATAATGGTCCAACTTCTACTTCACCTTTAAACATTAGTGTGAGACACAATGCTTATGCTTGGACCTCTGCCCCGGATGATAATTATGTAATGGTTCAGTATTATATAAAGAATAACGGTTCGACTACCTTGAACAATCTTTATGCAGGACTTTTCGCTGATTGGGATATTCCACTTTATTCAAATAATAAATGTTCTACTGATCAAACACGCCGTATGGGTTATATCTGGAGTACGGATGCCGGAGGATTGTGGGGTGGAATAAAACTTTTAAGTCATACAGGCGGATTTAATCACTATGCCCTTGACAATGTTTTAACAGCGGGTTCCATTAATTTGGGTGATGGTTTTGACGATACTGAAAAATATACTGCTATGTCGACTTCCAGAACGGATGCAGGCACTGCTTCAACACCGGGAAACGATGTGTTGAGCGTAGTTTCCAGTGGCAACTTTAATCTTGCAGTTGGTGATTCTGTTGAAGTGGCTTTTGCTTTAGTTGCCGGAGGTGACCTGTCGGATATTCAAACCGCTGCTGATGCTGCTCAGGTTATGTACGACAATAAATTTGTTGGAATAACTTCCATTGGTAAGTCAAAAACAAATGAATTGTTTCAATCGTATCCTAACCCTTCCGATAAGAATACCCGTATCGATTTTGCTTTGAAAAATAACAGTTCCTGTGATATAAGTATTTATAACGTTATGGGCAGTAAAGTTGCTACCGTTGTTTCTGAGAAATTGACTGCAGGAAAATATTCCATAAATGTAGATGTCAGTAAGTTGCCTGCAGGAAATTATTTTTATCGACTCGTAGCCGTAGACTTTACGTCTACCAAATCACTTACTATAGTTCATTAACGAAAACATAAAGCAGAATTTGATTAAAGTCAGTCGTTAATTAATTTACTTTTTCATTAACTTTACGCACGAAATTAAAATATATGCAATTAAAAGAAATTATTTCTGTTCCGGGCATGAGCGGACTTTATAAAGTTGTTGCCAGTAATAAAACAGGCGTCATCGTTGAGTCGCTGCAGGATGCTAAACGAACCATGGTTAGCGGCACCCAAAGAATTATGACACTTTCCGACATCGCTTTGTATGTCAAAGACGGAGAAATGCCTCTTCGGGAAGTTTTTAAAAAAATCAAAGAAACCAGCGGCGATAAGCTGGATGTTGATCTCAAGGGAGATCCTGAAAAAATCCGTACGTATTTTAAGAAATTGATTCCTGATTATGACGAAGAGAAAGTATATGCTTCAGAAATCAAAAAAATGCTGAACTGGTATGAAGCTCTAAAGGACAAAATTGATTTTTCAAAGGAAGAAGAGGAAACAGAAGATTCAAAAATTCCGGGAAACGTTGATCATGAAAAACCTATTCCGAAAATTCATGAAGCGCACGGACCGAAAGCAGAGCATGCTAAATCTTCAACAGCACGTACACGTAAAAAAGTATAATGACGACAGACCTATCTGCTGCCCCCGAAACAGTTGAAAAAATTATTCGGAAGTTTATTCCTGCAAATCTTATTATTAGCGACTGGAATTCAATTGAGCCTTTTTATGTTTCACTTACCAATAGGCCGCTTACAAGTTTATCCGACCTTAACCAATGGCTTAAGGACCTGAGCGAGCTCGAAGCAATTGTTGAAGAACATGCCGGCTGGTTGTATATCCGAATGACATGCAATACAAAGGATAAATCTTTAAGTGATGCTTTTGAATTTTATATTGAAGAAGTAAATCCTAAGATTGCACCTTTTGCCGATAAGCTTAATAAAAAACTTTTAGCTTGTACTTTTGTCAAACAATTGGATGAGCGTTATTCAATCTATGTTAAACAGATTGAGAATGAAGTTAAGTTATTTCGCGAAGAGAATATCGCTCTGGAAGCAGAACTTACCGTAAAGGAAAAACATTACGGCGAAATTGCCGGAGCCATGACTATAGAGTTGAATGGTAAAACCCTTACACTTCAGCAGGCTTCCAATCATTTGAAAGATCCTGATCGTGCGCATCGTAATTTAGTATATCATAAAATCATGTCCCGCAGGTTACAGGACAGGGAAAAACTCGATTCATTATTCAATGAGTTAATTGCTTTGCGGACTAAGATTGCCGCCAATGCAGGTTTTTCGAATTACAGAGATTACAAATTTGTTGACTTAAACCGATTTGATTATACGCCCGCTGATTGTGTGAGTTTTCATAATTCCGTAAGCACATGTGTTGTTCCTGTTCTCGATCAATTGATGCAGGAAAGAAAAGCAGCGATGAAACTGGATGTTATCAAGCCCTGGGATCTTGATGTGGATCAGTCAGGTTTACCTGATATGAAACCTTTTAAGACAGGAACAGAATTGATGGATAAATCGATTGATTGTTTCAATGCCATTCATCCTTATTTTGGTCATGTATTAAACACACTGAAAACAAAAAGTTATACCGACCTCGATTCAAGAATTGGAAAAGCACCCGGAGGATATAATTATCCACTATATGAAAGTGGTGTTCCCTTTATTTTTATGAATGCAAGCGGTTCACTTCGTGATGTTGTCACTATGGTTCACGAAGGAGGTCATGCCATTCATTCCATGGTTACACGCGACCTTGATTTTATTGGCTTCAAAGAAGTACCGTCAGAGATTGCAGAACTGGCTTCCATGAGCATGGAGTTAATTTCCATGGAGCATTGGGATTGTTTTTTTACCGACAAGGAAGAATTAAAACGTGCTAAACGCGAGCAGCTAGAAGGTGTTATTGAAACATTGCCCTGGATTGCATGCATCGATGCTTTTCAGCATTGGCTATACTTGAATCCCGGACACACTGTAGAAGAACGAACTCAAGCCTGGAAAAAAATATATTCCAAATTCAGTTCATCACTAGTTGACTGGAGTGAAGACACACAAGCCCTTGAAGCTATCTGGCAAAAACAACTTCACCTTTTCGAAGTACCGTTTTATTATATTGAATACGGTATGGCGCAACTGGGAGCCATTGCTGTTTGGAGGAATTATAAAATGAATCCTTCAGAAGCCATTAAAAATTACACAAAAGCATTACAATTAGGGTACAGTGCATCCATTCCCGAAGTATATAAAACTGCAGGAATCCGCTTTGATTTTTCCGAAAACTACATTAGTGAGCTCATTAATTTTGTTCGGGAAGAAATGAATAAACTGTAAGTTTTAGGTCTTAATTTTTTTAAAATAGTCTTGAAATCCTTGTTTATTCATTAAATAAAAAGACTTTTTAGTGTTTTCAACTTACGTGCCTGTTATTTTTGAAAGTTCAGGCAGTACACTTTTTTCTATAGCTGTAATATTTCAAACGTTATTATTCATAAAGGTTGTTGTATCACTAAAACATCTTGACTCTTATAGCATATAAGGATTCGCACAGGTGTGTCCTATTGGAAAAGAAAGCAAATAAACCCGCCCGGAATACAGAAGGTCGAAAGATCCTCTATCGCCTATTGTTACTGGCAGTAGCAGTAGTCTATGCACTTGTTTTTGTGCTCGACTACCTGCTGCAGCTGCATTTTACTTTTTTTCTTCTCCTTAGTCTTTTTGGATTTGTAATTCTTACGCTGCTGTATATGTGGTTCCGCGTGCAGGCCCCTGAAAAGCAGCCTGAAGAAGAACAGATAGAAACTGCCGAACCAATTGATAAAAGAAAAATTTTCAGAGAAATAATTTCGAATACCGGAGAAGTTTTCGATGATGCAGTTTTTGTCGTAAATGCAGTAACAGGGCTTACTATTGATTGCAGTGTAGGGGCCTTAAAACTTTTTGATGCGACAAGTAAGGAACAATTGACAGGAATAGACCTGACTGAGTTATTTGATCCTGCCTGGCCTTCCGACGAAAGAAATGCAATTAAACTCGGACTTGAAAAATCGGGTAGGGCAAAGGTTCGCGGTATTTTTCGTGCTTTAAACAAACAACCCTTTGAAGCAGAACTTCAGGCTATTCGAACTACAGAGGCCGGACTTGCTGTTATCAGTGTAAGAATATATCCTTTAATTCGTACGGCTTCACCTGTAGAAAAAATACCGGTTAAAGGATATGAATGGTTTGATGATGCAGGATTCCCTATGGCCATCATCGGCCCCAATTATGGTTTTGTAAGAGTGAATGCATCCTTCTGCAGATTGACGGGATATAATGAAGATGAATTGCAAAGTATGTCAATCCTTTCGCTGATTCATCCCGACGACAAGAAAGCAGAGAAACTTTCGCTCAGTGCTTTATTCCGTGGCGAAGTACCTTCCACGAAAAGCGAAAAGCGTATGATCAGACGCAGCAATGAAATCGTCTGGGTTAGTACTTCCGCATCTTTGTCGCGCGACAAAGATGGGCATCCGAAGTTTATTATTTCCATGTCGGAAAACATTACTCAAAGAAAACGCATTGAAGCCATTCTTTATGAAAACAAAGGAAAGCTGAATTCATTAATAGAAAATGCAGAATATTCAATTATTACTGTAGACCGTCGTCATACTATTCAGTTGATTAATAAAAATTTCAGTACGCTGCTTTTCACACACACTGGTATTATAGTTGAAACCGGTTTTAGCCTTTTGGATATTCTACCGCAAGCCTTTCATAAGGATTACCTGGAATATCATAAGAAAGCCTTTGAAGGAGAGCAAATAATTTTTGAAAAGACATTTACCGTAAATGGAAAAAAATCGGAAGTTGAAATAGTTATTACACCCGTAAAAGAAGAAAATGGTTTGGTGAGAAATATTTCAATTTTCGGACACGATATATCAGACAAAAAAAAGAATGAGTTGAATCTTATTCAGGCTAAAGAAGAAGCGGAAGCATCTACCCGTGCCAAATCAGGGTTTCTGGCAACTATGAGCCATGAAATCCGCACTCCGCTTAATGGAGTTATTGGAATGGGGCGCTTATTAAGCACGACACCGTTTACGCCGAAGCAACAGGAATTCGTTGATTCTATTTTGTTGAGCGGCGATGCTTTGCTATCCGTTATAAATGACATCCTCGATTATTCAAAAATTGAATCAGCAAGGATGGAACTGGAGTACAAGCCATTTTCTCTTAAAAGATGTATTGAAGAAACCTTCGACTTATTGGCTTCTAAAGCAATTGAGAAAAATCTGTCTCTTCAATATTCAATTGCAAGAGATGTTCCTTCTTATGTATACGGCGACATAACACGCGTGCGACAGATACTTATGAATCTTGTATCGAATGCAATTAAGTTTACGGCCAAAGGGAAAATAAGCATTAATATTAGCCAAAAGAATGTTCAAAACAATAAGATAGAATTGCGTTTCGATGTTAAGGATACGGGCATTGGTATTCCCGCAGATAAAATCGGAAAACTTTTCCAGAGTTTCACGCAGGCCGAAGCAGATACTTCCAAGAAATACGGTGGTACCGGACTCGGACTTGTCATATGCAAGAACCTCGTTGAAATGATGCATGGAAAAATCTGGATTGAAAGCAAAGAAGGAGCAGGTTCAGATTTTATTTTTACCATAATTACTGAAAAGGTTAAACAGGAAGATGTTCCTAAGAAAATTAAGAATGGAACAAACCGTCTGGCAAATTCTTATGTCCTAATTATAAGCGATGACAGAACCGAAGCAGCTCTGTATGCCGATTATTTCAAACGATGGGGGATGATACCTCAGATTTCAAGTGATACTGTACATGCATCAGACAGTGTAAGACAAAGAAGCGACTTCAATCTTGTAATGATTGATGCACAATTAATAAGCACCAATTCATTGCAGCTAGCTAAAGAAATAAGGGACATTCGTTCGAAAGATGATTTGCCCATAGTTTTATTTAATGCTGTTAAGACGGATGATATATTCTTTGATTATACAAGCGATGTTGTTTCTGCAGTCATTCCAAAGAATGTAGACCGTTCTAAAGTATTGGATATATTGATCAGTGTTTTCTCTGTAGAGGAACATCAGCGCTCAAGAGATGAAAAAGCAATTCCGGTTACGAGTAAAAAACTGGCAGATGAATTTCCTATTCGAATATTAATTGCAGAAGATAATCTCGTTAATCAGAAACTGGCACAAAATATTTTTGAAGGATTTGGATACAGTCCTGTTATTGTCTCCAATGGTTTACAAGTTATTGATCAATTAAGAAAAGGATCATTCGATCTTATTTTCATGGATGTTCAAATGCCGGAGATGGATGGTTTTGAAGCAACACGTTTCATTCGCATAAAGCTGCAGCCGGCTGTACGTCCGGTAATTGTGGCCATGACAGCCTTTGCACTTGAAGGCGATAAAGAAAAATGTATTGAAGCCGGAATGGATGATTATATTAGCAAACCATTTCTTGTAGAAGAAATCGTTAATAAAATTCGACAGTGGGGAAAAGAAAAGCCAGAGAGTGCACAAATCGAAATGAAAGAAATAACTAAACAGCAAAAACTTGAAGGACATTTGATCTTAAATTTGAAATCAATCGGTCGCCTTAAAGACATGACTGCCGGATCAGATCCATCATTTTTCAGTCAGGTAATTGAAATGTACATTAAACAAGCCGATGAACAAATGTATGAAATTGCCAAAGCCCTGTCGTCAAATAACTGGAAAGAAATGGCCTCTATTGCTCATAAATTAAAGGGCTCTTCTTTGAACTTAGGCGCCGAAGCCGTTGCCGAAACCTGCCGTACCATAGAATTAAAAGGAATGGAAAATGATGGCGAAGGCATGGACGCCCTCGTAAAAAAACTAGCCCAGGATATGATCCTAACCAAAGGCGAGTTAAAATCTCTGAATTAATTTTTTTTTTTGTTAATTCTAAACACAATCCTCCGTGTTTTCTTTGTGCCCATAGTGCCCTTTGTGGTTAAAATCCTACCTAATCATTACCTCACTACCATCAAAATGTTGAACATTCATTAAAATATATTCAGTATAAAAATGTTCAAATAATATTGACCTCCATCTCCAAATCAACACCGAATTTCTTCAACACACTTTCCCTCACACTCACCGCATGAGCCAATAATTCTCCACCGCTCGCACCCCCATAATTCACCAAAACAAGAGCCTGCTTTTCATGCATGCCAACATTGCCAATTCTTTTCCCTTTCCATCCACATTGTTCAATAAGCCAACCGGCAGCAAGTTTTACTTTTCCTCCTGACGGATATCCTACAAATCCCGGAAATTCTTTAACAAGCATTTCAAATTGCTCACCCGGAATTTCGGGATTCTTAAAAAAACTTCCCGCATTGCCAATTACGTTCGGATCCGGTAATTTACTTTTTCGAATGGCAATAACAGCATTGCTGACATCCTTAAGATTTGGCTCTGATACATTCATTAATTTCAGCTGGTCTTCAATAGCACCATAAGAAGTATTGATTTTTCCTTTTTTATTCAGACGAAACGTAACATCCAGAATGCAATACTTATTTTTTCCTTCATGCTTAAAAATACTGTCGCGATATCCAAAGCGACAAGTTTCAGCATCGAATTGATGGATCTTTGCATCTTCCATACTAAGTGCATGCAGACTTTGAAACGTATTCCTGATTTCAACACCATAAGCACCTATGTTTTGTATGGGAGCAGCACCAACACACCCGGGAATTAAGGAAAGGTTTTCCAATCCCTGATAATTGTGTTCAACAGTATATAGAACGAAAGAATGCCAGTTCAATCCTGCTCCTGATTTTATGAAAACATGGTCATCATTTTCTGATTCAATTTCTATTTTTTCAATCCGGTTGCGAATAACTATTCCGTCGAAATCTCCCGTAAAAAGCATATTACTGCCGCCACCAAGAATGAGTTTTTTTTCATTTTTAAGTTTATCATCATTCAAAACTTTAAGTAATTCTTCTGTGGAATGAACTTCTGCATACCAACGAGCTTTTACGTCAAGTCCAAACGTGTTAAAGCTTTTAAGTGAAAAATTTTCTTGTATAGTCACGCTGAATTGAATATTACTTAATCAATTATTTTGCCTGCTAAACTAATACAATTTTCAATTTTACAGAGCGAATAATTCGATTCACCAAGAGAACCCCTAGAAGAGCCGAAAACAATTGATTTCACTGCATTCCCGCTGTATCTTCGTAAGACTCATGGATCGTTTTTGGTTAAACAACATGAAGGTGTTTATTCGATTTGAACAGCGGAAGGGAGAGCCGCTGTTCTTTCTTTTTTAGGGCTGCACTAGTTCAATAAACCCTCCTGTTTTCGTTTTCATTTTAGCCCCGTCCTTCATAAAATTATTTTAATCCACACTAAACCATTAATAGTTTTCATACGTGTTGCAGAGTAAGAACCAAAACTCTCTGTTATGAAGACCATTTCGCTGCTTATCTTATTGATTCTGTTTGCATTCAGAATAAATGGACAAAATTGCAATTTTAACTATTCAACAAATCCGGGTTCAACAGTCGTTGCTTTTTCTCCAAATTCGACATTTTCTCCAAATATTTATCATTTTTCATGGGATTTTGGCGATGGTAATTCAAGTTCTACAACTTATCCTTCGCATGCCTACAATGTTATTTTACCGGTTCTTGCTTGTTGTAATATATACGATTCACTAAATGTTCTCATCTGTTCTTCTTGTGATACTGTTAGCCTCCCTGCTCCAAATACCTGCCAGTTTGTTATCAGTTTTTCGGGTGTCGGACAAGGATTGATTGCTTGCCAAACATTATTTCCAACCCCTGCAGGAATACAATCGCTTTGGGATTTTGGCGATGGAAATACAGGAACCGGAGATGTAGTAAGCCATATTTATTCGGCTGGAGGGACCTATAATATATGTTTAACTCAAATCGATTCTTTAACCGGTGCAAACATATGTTCATCTTGCCAGTTATTTGTTTTGCAAGGTAATCCCAACAATTGTACATATGCATATTTTAACAACCCTTTGACTCCTTCTACGTTTGATTTTATTGCAAATGTTCCGGGTGGTTCGGTTGTGAATTGGGATTTCGGAGATAATACAACCGGTACAGGAAATCAGATAAGTCATACATTTAATTCAGTTGACTCTTTTTTTGTATGCATGACTACCAGTAATTGCAGTTCATCCTATTGTCAGTGGATTACCAATGGGAATCCTCCTCCTTATTGTTCATTTGGTGTTGGTACAAATCCTATTAATCATTTTGCTTTTTCATTTTATGCTTATATAAGCAACCCCGCATCAAGTGTAGTATGGGATTTTGGCGATGGATCAACGGGTATTGATACGACTACGAGCCATGTTTATTCATTACCCGGAAATTATTTAGTGTGCATGTCAGAGGTTGATGCCAATGGTGCCATAATCTGCACCCATTGCGACAGTGTTTATGCAGGGCCCAATACTGTTTGTAATTTTTCATATGCTTTAAATACAACGAATAGTTTGACAGCAAACTTTACAGCGAATGTAACAGGGCCGGCAAATTCAATTACTTGGGATTTCGGTGACAATACAACAGGAACGGGTCCTAATCCGAGTCATACATACGCAGCTTCAGGATCCTATCAGGTTTGTATGTCTGTTGGAAATTCAGGTTCCATTGTATGTAATCATTGTCAACAGGTTTGGGTAGGAGGAAATACAGGAAGCTGTTTCCTTACTTTTGCTCCTGATTCAGCAAATGCAAATGGCTTTATATTCAATATGCCGCCTTCATCTTCTTCTTCATTTATTGTATGGGATTTCGGTGATGGTTCTGTTGGCACAGGTACAACAGTCAGTCATGTTTACAATAATTCAGGTGTATATTCTGTATGTGCAACAGAAACTGATTCCTTTCAGACTATTTTTTGCCACAGTTGTATTTATGTTACCGCCGGTACCGGACCCAATACTTGTCATGCCTCATTTATCAATTCCAATTTAGGTCTTGATGCATTCTTTATCGATTTATCAATTGCCAATCCGTCGTTAACAACCTATGTATGGAGTTTTGGAGATGGAGGAACGTCTGCTACTCGTTTTCCACAGCACACTTATGCTGTTCCCGGAACATACAATGTTTGCTTAACCATTGTAACCGGTAACTGCACCGATCAATTCTGTTCATTTGTGCTGGTAGATACAATTCCGGGCAATCCAACAGGAAATTGTCAGGCATTTTTTGCATTCGTTCAACTGGCACCGTATCAAGTATCAGTTGTAAATCTATCGAGCGGACAAAATATCACTTATCAATGGAGTTTTGGCGATGGCACTTCGGATACAGCACAGTTTCCATCGCATTACTATCAGACATTGGGATCGTATAATCTGTGTCTCACAGTTTCTGATCCAAACGGCTGCAGCAGCACCTATTGCGATACACTTACTGTCGATTCCATGGGAAATGTATTTCGGTCTTTGCCCGGATTTACAATCAATGTAATTTCCCCTTCACAGCTTACCGGTGTAAAAGAAATTAAGTCACCTGTTTCATTTAAAATATTCCCAAATCCTGCTAACTCTGAAATTTATTTTAACCTGTCGTCAGCTGCAAACGAAGTCGTTGCTTACCGGATCCTTTCCCTTCAAGGGTCTGAAATCCTCTCCGGTAAGTTAAACGGCTTCGAAGGTGCAGTTAACGTCGAAAGAATTTCACCGGGAACGTACCTGTTTGAATTAACTCTTTCCGATGGCTCACACAAGTATCAAAAAGTAATTAAGAATTGATTGTTTCATGTTAAGTTTTGTAAAGGGAGGGGCTGAAGGGCCTCTTCCTTTTTTTATTTTAAGTATATTATATGCATGAAGTTGGCGGGAAAATTTTACATCCTTATTTCCTTTTATAACTTTACACCCTCAATCTCTATGCAATGAGTACAAATTCACTGATAAAATCCGATCTGCTCGAAGCACAAAAAGCACTGAATGATTTCATTTCCGATGATAGGAATATAAAATCGATTTCAGATGCTGCTGAATTAATGACTAAATCATTGAAGAATGGTGGAAAGGTACTTTCCTGCGGTAACGGCGGAAGCATGTGTGATGCAATGCATTTTGCCGAAGAACTAACCGGAAGATTTCGCGAAGACCGAAAACCACTGGCAGCAATTTCAATTAGTGATCCTTCACACATTAGTTGCGTAGCCAATGACTACGGATATGAAACGGTATTCGCCCGTTATATAGAAGCAATTGGAAAAAAAGGGGATGTCCTGCTGGCAATAAGTACCAGCGGAAATTCGAAAAACATTCTGGCTGCCATTGCAAGTGCAAAAAAAATCGGCTTGCATGTTGTAGGCCTTACAGGAAAAGATGGTGGTAAAATGGCATCCTTGTGCGACGTAGAGATCAGAGCTACCGATTCAAAATTTGCCGACCGAGCTCAGGAAATTCACATTAAAGTAATCCATGCATTGATTCACTGCCTGGAAGAGGCAATGAAGTAAGCTCTAAACCCACATTTAATTCTAAAAAAAATGCTGCTCTTGCGGCCTGAAAATATATTGTCTGAAAAATGCTTGTAAAAACTTTTGGCAGCGCTGTCTTTGGCGTAAATGCAACAACAATTACAGTTGAAGTAAATCTTAGTAGCGGAGTGAATTTTATTCTTGTTGGACTTCCCGATAATGCCGTGCGTGAAAGTCAGCGTCGCATAGTGGCTGCTTTAAAAAATTGCAATTACAAATACCCCCGGCATGAATTTACTGTAAACATGGCACCGGCAGATATTCGAAAAGAAGGATCAGCG
Organism: Bacteroidota bacterium; assembly: GCA_031417395.1. GTDB lineage: Bacteria > Bacteroidota > Bacteroidia > AKYH767-A > 2013-40CM-41-45 > JADKIH01. The sequence goes on from JANOVM010000062.1 coordinate 155,277, forward strand.
TATGATCTCACACTTGCAATGGGTATTCTTGCCGGTTCACAACAAATGCTGCAGGATGAATTGGAAAAATACATCATCATGGGAGAGCTGTCACTCGATGGAAGTTTACAGCCTATCAAAGGTGTATTGCCCATTGCCATTCAGGCAGCCAAAGAAGGTTTTAAAGGTTTTATTCTTCCTAAACAAAATGCCAGGGAAGCTGCAATCGTCAGTAACCTTGAGGTGTATGGAGTGGAGTCCATGACAGAAGTGTTTCAATTCTTCAACCATGAAAAAAATCTGGAGCGGACAATTGTCAATGCAGCAGAAGAGTTTAAAGCCAATCAGGGCAAATCAGAATTTGATTTCTCCGATGTACGCGGACAAGAAAACATAAAGCGCGCTATGGAAGTAGCAGCAGCCGGCGGACATAATATTATTTTAATTGGTCCACCGGGAGCAGGAAAAACGATGCTTGCCAAAAGACTTCCAACTATTTTACCCCCATTAACACTCAATGAAGCCCTCGAAACGACAAAGATACATTCTGTTGCCGGTAAACTTGGAAGAGAAGCATCTCTGGTTTGTGTGCGTCCTTTTCGTTCGCCGCATCATACGATAAGCGACGTAGCATTAGTAGGAGGGGGCGGCTTTCCCCAGCCCGGAGAAATTTCGCTTGCACACAACGGCGTCTTATTCCTCGACGAGCTTCCCGAATTCAAACGCGCCGTTCTCGAAGTTATGCGCCAGCCTTTAGAAGAACGCACTGTAACAATTTCACGTGCAAAATTTTCAATTGAGTATCCTGCAAGTTTTATGTTGGTGGCTTCCATGAATCCATGTCCATGCGGTTACTATAATCACCCCGACAAACAATGTGTCTGCGGTCCCGGCATAGTACAAAAATATCTTACACGTATTTCCGGTCCGTTGCTTGATCGCATCGACATACATCTCGAAGTAACTCCCGTTCCTTTCAACGAACTAACATCGTTACGTGCAGGAGAACGGAGCGATACAATTCGTCAACGTGTCGAGAAGGCCAGGGAGATACAAGCGTTTCGCTATGCAGGGGATTCCGGCGTGTATTGCAATGCACAGATGAGTACAAAACAGCTTCACGAAGTTTGTAAAATTACGGATGACGGTCGTGCGCTATTGAAGACAGCCATGGAAAGACTTGGCCTCTCTGCACGAGCTTACGATAGAATATTAAAAGTCTCTCGTACTATTGCCGATCTGGAGCAGATTGCGGATATAAAAACGGAGCATTTGGCTGAGGCGATACAGTATAGGAGTTTGGATAGGGAGGGGTGGGCGGGGTGAGGGTAGATTGAGTCCGATGTCCGAAGTCCGTAGTCCGAGTCTGGGGTCTGAGTCTGGGTTCTGAGTCTGTAGGTTGGATTTTACTCAGACTCACACTCCGTCTCACACTCGGACTCGGACTTCGGACTCAGACTTCGGACTTCGGACTCAGACTTCGGACTCACACCCACACCCACACTCAGACTCAACTATACCAATACTAATCACAACATGCAAGAAAACACAAACAACATATTCCCAAAGGAAAAAATAATACATAAAATACTTATTCTCAGAGGCGAAAATGTAATGCTCGATAGCGACCTCGCAGAAATTTACCAAGTAGAAACGAGAGCCTTAAAACAAGCTGTGCGAAGGAATATAGAACTTTTTCCGGATGACTTTATGTTTATATTAACCGAAATTGAAGTTGAAATTATGGTATCACAAAATGTGATACCATCAAAACAGGTTCTTGGCGGCTCACTACCTTATGCTTTCGCAGAAGCTGGAGTCGCTATGTTGGCGGGAATTTTAAAAAGCAAAAAAGCTAAAGAAATGAATATAGCAATTATGCGAGCTTTTGTTGCACTGAGAAAAATGCTTTTGAATACTACGGAGTTAAAATTAGACATTGAATTCATAAAGCAAAAATTTAGTAACAATAGCATGAACATTGTAATTTAAAATTTCTCAATAATCAATTTTCAAAGAGCCTACCTGTTATATCATTCCAAGAATAAACAAATGAAAATTATAAAAAGCATACAAAACCGAATATATGATTTAAGAGGAAAAAGAATAATGCTTGATTTTGATTTGGCATTTTTATATGAAGTGGAAACAAGGGTTTTAAATCAAGCCGTCAAAAGAAACATTGACAGGTTTCCAAGGGATTTTATGTTTCAGTTGAAACCTTTTGAGTACGATCAAATTCAGTCTCAGTTAAAAGCTTTGAAAGAAAGTTCATCATCACAAATTGTGATGATCGAAAATTTACCGCTAAACAGAACAGATAAATATTTGCCATATGCATTTACCGAACAGGGTGTAGCGATGTTAAGCAGCGTCTTGAATTCAAAAAGGGCAATAAAAATGAACATTTCTATAATGCGAGCATTTGTTGAAATAAGGAAAATAGTATTAAGTAAAAAGGATATCAAAAAGCAATTGGAAGAATTGAAGAAAAAAGTTGGAGTACATGACTTACAATTAAACCATTTATATGAAGCAATTGAAAATCTTCTAAATGAGAAAGCCGCAGAAATAAAATGGGACGAAAGGAAGCGAATTGGTTATAAAAGTGAATGATTTTAGTATGAGTTTGGATGCGAGTCCGGGGCTGCTTTGACGGTCCCGATAGCTATTGAGATTCGTTTGTTGTTTTTTCTGCAGAATTCTTAGGAGAGCCTTGGATATTCATCCACATTTGGTTTAATAATATTTTATTCACGGATGAAAATCCGCAGTTATCGGGTGCAGGATTGAAAATCCTGTATAGCCAATTGCTTCGGCTGAACTGAAGTATGAATACAAAGACGATGAGCCCTTAACGGTGGATGCCTGCCTGCCATCTGGCTGGAATACCCACAACTAAAAAACAACGGACGATTCCGATAGCTATCGGAACCGTCGAAGCAGCGCAGAATTTATTAACTTTGAGTTAGGAAAATTAACGACAAATGTTTGACAAGTCCGTCGGAGCTGGGGATACCTCATGCTAATTTCTTTATCTCACCAACTGCGACGGACTTGCAAAACACTTATCGCTAATTTTCATATGCAAAAGTTAAATTAATTTACGATGCTTCGATGACCATTTTCGCCGGCTGGCTGATTGTTTTTGAGCTGTGTGATATTCATCCATGTTAAAACCAGATCTCCGGAAATAGAGCTTAAGTCAATTTTAAAATTCTAAACTGAATCCTAACAACTCAGGCGTTTGCATCTTAAAAAACATAAAATATTGAATATTAATACTATATATATAACAAAAAAGTCTTGACATTAGTTACCAAATTTGGTAACTTTACGTAATGAAAATGGGATCTTTAAGAAATGCCAACGATACATACAATCAATTCAATAAAAATAGATTTATATTCAAGAGAACATTTACCACCTCACTTTCACGCATTGTATGCGGAATACGAAATCTTAATAGTCATAAAAACTCTTAAAACCTATGAAGGAGAATTTCCGATTAAACAATACAATCAGGTAATTAAGTGGGCAAGTGATAAAAGGGTACAAGAAAATTTACTTGAGAATTTTTACAGATTAAATCCAAAACTAAGAAAATGAAAAACAAGATTAAAACACCAAGGATACTCAAAGTAAAATCAATCAAAGATTTTAACTTATACTGCATTTTCAATAATGGCGAAACAAGAGTAATTGACTTTAAGGCTTTGTTTAAAAAATGGGCAATAAAAAGAGATGATCCTGAATATATCTTACTTGATTTCAATGAATTTAAAAAAGTGAAAGTCAGAAACCAAACATTATCTTGGAATAATATTAAAATTCCATTGGTAGATATGAATGGTAAAGAATCATATTACCCATACGAAATAAGTCCTGACATACTTTATAAGTTTAGTAAAAGGATAGAGAACGAAGAACACAGATATTATTTCGGAAGTATTATTAAAAAAATACGACTTCAAGAGGGAATCACTCAAGATGAATTAGCTAAACTTAGCGGAACAAGTAAAACTTACATTTCCAGAATTGAAAATGATTCGATAGAACCGGCACTTACAACACTTTATAAAATTATAGAGGTAGGATTAGGTAAAAGGCTTCGCATTGAAATTGGAAAGTAATTTTTATGATTGGTAATAATTTTAATTATCAAGTTAAATTATTCAAATCACTCTTTAAAGGCAGGATGATGTATTTAGTTAACCGTGGATGAATATCACACAACAAAAAACAATCCGCCAACCGGCGGAAGTGTCCGTCGAGGCAACACCATGCATTTAGGAGAATTAAGGGCCTATCCGGGGCAGCAGGAGAATGTCTTTTGAAGCATTGGAAATTAATTTAACTTTGGCATATGAAAATTAGCGATAAGTGTTTTGCAAGTCCGTCGCAGCCTGAGATTGCATCAGAAAATGATTACTATCCGTTTGGGATGGTAATGCCGGGGAGGAGTTTTAATGCTAGCAGTTATCGATTTGGATTTAATGATAAGGAAAAAGATGATGAGATAAGGGGACAGGGGAATTCGAATAATTTCGGAGATAGAATTGAAGATCCAAGGATAGGAAGGTTCTTATCTATTGATAGATATTCACAAGAAACTCCGCAACAAACTCCTTACAGTTTTGCTGGGAATACTCCAATCAATAGTATTGATTATAATGGATTGTTTCAAATCGTTGTAACGGCAGCAGCTCAAAAAGCTGGAGTTACAATTCAAAACATATCAAATTTTGAAAGAGTAGTAGCTAACATTAGTAATATAGTCAAAGATAATCCTGTTGTACTCTCCGAAATGGCGAAACAAACAGGTTATTCAAGGGAACAAATCTTAAAATGGATGGAATATCGTCCTGGAACACCCAAAATTACTATTGACGTAAATGTAGATCCTAGTCCAGCAAAAGCAGGAGCTAGATCAGACGAGAAGAGAGGAATTTTATTTGAAGCAGGTCTTGTCAAGTCAATTGGAGAAATTAGTCCAGATGATCCACTTTATGAATCCACTTTATTTGCAACCTCGATGTTAATTCTTCATGAAGAAACTCACAGAGAGGACCGGAAAAAAAATAATGGAGAAATTTCAGGATTCTCTGAAAATATTATGGGCAAACAAAATTCATTGTCGAAATATTTAGATCGAGGAACAGATGTTTGTTATAAAATTATTGGACTCGATCTTGCCACTGATGGTGAATTGGGTCGGCCACAGGATAGATTTTCACGACAAGATTTGGGGACGATAAAAGATAAATTAAATCCAAATGAATGGGGAGGCTTTTATAGAAATCGATATAATATTTCTATAGAAAGTTTCAAGAAGAATCAAGTTGAAAAATCTCAAGTCACTTTTAAAAAACAATAAATAAATGATTTCACGTATTATGTTTCTTTTATTATTCTTGTTGCCGAACCTTTCATATAGTCAAAATTGTGACTTAATTGAATTAATGCTGAATAAATCTACTGATAGCACATATAAATATATTCAAATACTTGAGGATTTTTGGCCTTATTATTTCTTGAACGATTCATTTCAAAGCCCCTTTTTAAAAAAGAAGCTTCGAAATTATTTTTCCAAAACCGAAACGACAATGATATTTGATAAAATAAATAAAAGTAAAAAATCAAAATTAACATGTTGCAATTCTCGTTTTAGATTTATTAACAGTAATATGGCCGAAAATATAAATGAGAATAATAAGTCCGTTCCATTAGACGATATGTTGCTATTAAAGGAAAAGTACATTTATTTTGTTTTCGCTGCTCCAATTTTTATTAAAGAATTTGCATTAATTCAAATTACAAGGATGTTTAAGTCTAACAACAGTTTTACAGAAACATATTTATATAAATATAAAGATGGAGAGTGGCAATTTGTTGTAACACTTCAAAGTTCTGCATCGTAGTTAAGTGTTAATCGTTTTATTATATTATTAAAGAAATTGGATATTATTTGTTGATTTTAAATTGGATAATTTTAGTATACATAATTACAATACGTTTGGGATGGTAATGCCGGGGAGAACTTTCAGTGCTACTTCATATCGGTTTGGGTTTAGCGGGAAGGAAAAAGATAATGAAGTGAAAGGTTCAGGCAATCAGATTGACTTCGGAGCTAGAGTTTACGATCCCAGACTTGGAAGATGGTTGAGCTTGGATCAGATTACAAATCCTTCTCAAAGTCCATATTGTGCTTTTAACGACAATCCAACTTATATTATTGATCCAGATGGAAAGTGGAGTCGCTTATGTTCGGGGAAATACTATCGTAGTTGAATCCAAATTCTATTTTTATGGGAGTGCATTAGATAAAGTAAATGTTAAGAAGATTGCTTTGAATATGCAAAATGTATGGAATGCCGCTAGGGGAACAGTAACAATTGACGAGAAAAAATACAATGTAGAATTTAAAATAATGGCAGTCCCTATAAAACAAAATAATGGCGAAAGTGACGATGATTACACCGGACGCATAGTAAAAAAAATGCAAAATGAAGATGGAAATATTAAAAAGAATTGGATAAGAATTGAAGATGTAAACCCTTCTGACTCAAAAGGTACTAAGACAGCACAAAATTCAGGATTCTGGCTCACTTCTGATGTATATACTACTGACGCCCCTCATGAATATTGGGAGGGCATGACTATGAACGGCAAACAACATTTAGAAGATTGTAGCGGTGATGGTACCAGGATTAGTTGTGCGGAGAATGGAAATATAAATGGTGATACGAGAAAGGTAACTCAAGATGATATCGATGATTTGAAATTAGGGACTTTATTAAAAGACGGAAGAAAATCAGCTCCTGTTGGTTTTTTTGGTAATAAAGTTTATTGGAAGGATGGAAGTGATACGCACGGACCTGATATAAAAGAGAAAAATGATAAGTTGAAATCGCAAAGAGGACAGTAGACAAAGAAAAAATATTTATCGTTAACAGTTTCTAATTAAATATGAATAGAAAAATTAATTTCCTAATAATTATTCCTTTTTTAAGCTTGATATGTTTTAGTAGTTACTCTCAAACTCAGAAAGAGAAATACGACCATATTGATTCTTTAGAATTAAAGCTACAAAATTGGCGAATGGATTCATTAGGGTGCTTAGGATTTAGAAATAGAACTTTTTTTGAATTTTGGGAAAAACTTCATCATTATGTGGAAAAGGATTCAGTACTTTCATTAATCTTATTAGGAAGGCCAAATGAAATCAAACGTGCAAGAAATCAAGTTGAATATTTCTATCATTTCGCAACAAAATGTAAGGGCAATTCTATTGATGAAGCACTTGCTCCAAACTACCTAATAATTGTATATAGAAACGATAATACCTTTATAGGTATTTCAAATGAGAATCATTAAGAAAGGAATTCATTGAAATCGAAAAAAGTAAAAATTTATTAAAATATGCCAAAATCTTGACTGGTTAAGTGCATAGGATACCAATCCGTTTGGGATGGTAATGCTGGGGAGGGGTTTTAATGCGAGTAGTTATCGATTTGGGTTTAACGGTTTTGAGCATGATGATGAAATAAAGGGAATAGGGAACCATATAAGTTTTGTGGATTATGGATATGATCCTAGATTGTGCAGAAGATTTGGTCCCGATCCGATTATTTTCTCATGGCAAAGTCCCTATGCTGCCTTTGATAATAATCCTATTTTATTTATTGATCCAACAGGAAAGGGTGCAGAAGTTTCACCTCAAAGGGATAAAAATGGAAAAGTAATTTCAATAAATGTAAAAGCTAAGGTGTTTGTTCATGGGAAGGATTCGGACAAGGCGGTTGAGTTGATCAAAAAGGACATACAAGATAATTTAAAAAATAATCCTGAATTAAAAGGTATTTGGGGCCGAAGCAGAACAGTGCCGGTCAATTTTGATATATCAGTTGAGACTGTTAATGATGAACAATTAAGTGAGAAGCGGAAAGAAAAAGAACATGATCAATCTATCAACATTATGGAGATGGTTGATAATACTTTTTCTGCATATAACGGTTCGGGCCAATTCGATCTGAATTTAGAAAATCAACAAAGGAGAGGTAATACTTTTTCACATGAATTTTTTCACATGTTTGGGTTCAATAGCAGTGAAGATGGTAATGAAACTCATTTTTCTAATTGGGAAAATGGCAAAAAAATACCGCTGATGTATAGTGGTCCTGGTGGAAGTGATATTCTTAAACAACGGGTTGTGACAAGTAAAGACGTTGTTGGGCTGAGAAATAAACAAGGATTCCACTTTTATGTTTCACCTCAAAAAAGTGGAGCGACAAAAATTATTGAATATTCAGATCCCGCCGGCCCACATCCATATAATAATGGTGAAAAGTATAAAAAATGAAAGCCTATATAATTTATTCCTGCTTAATTACTCTATTGTTTGCAGGTTGTAATGTAAATAAGAGAGGTTCTAAAGACGAATATGTTATTGACTATTCAGTTCATAAATTTGATAAGAATATCTGTTGTTGTAAATACCTCACTGAGGACAATTCAAGGTTTTGGAAACAGGACACATTAGGCCAGCTTGGATTTAGAAGAATTCTTGCTCCTTTTCTTCTTAAGGAATGTGACTTAAAAAAAATTAAATGGCAAAAAGTTGAAGCGTTTTTTGGTCAGCCTTGGATGTACTATCCAGATAGATATATAGAAGGAAAGGAAGCTGTGTTACTTAGATATTGTACGTATCTAGATTTACAATCCGTAGATCCATTAAATAGCTTTAAAACGCAAGCGTTTGAAATTATGATTGATAAGAAAGACAGCACTATTTTAAAAGTTGCTATTCGATATGTTGATGGATAAAATAATTGTCACTCCGCCCCCTGCAGCGCCGAACTCAGCGCATCCTTTAATTTTTTCTTTCCAATAAAAGAATCAAGCACTGAATAGAAGGTGGCTTTTTCTTTTTTGTCGAGCTGCTCGATGAGTGCCTCCCCGGAAAATGCCCGGAAATCCGTTGTATTAATTGTTCCTGTTTTCCTAAAGATAGATAAGTAGTAATCGCCTTCCTTCGCAAAGTATGTGATGTGGCAAATCGAAAAGCTAAATCCACTACTCTTAGAGGGTGGTCCTGTCAAAGTATCACTTATTGAATTGCATTCCTTGTTTTACAGTTGATAGTTTTGGGAATGTAAGTCGTAGTCTGCGCGAATAGATGTCTGTTCATTTAATCAAACGAACTACTCGCTCTAAGACTACTCTTAGCATGGGTGCAAAGCTATCTTTTTCAGACTTACTCCCCAACTTTTAATCCTGACCCAAAACTACTGCTGTTAAATACCAGTACTGCTTTGTGATTGAAATTAATAATTAGAAATGGAAATAGTTTTTCCCAAATCTAAATAATAAAACCTCCCAACCTCTAATTCTTTTTTGATTGTTAATTTACTATTAACTTTAGAAATATTAATTTTTAAATAAAGTAATTCAAAATTAAAATAATTGCTTGATTCATTAAAATTATATTTAATATTGTTTGAATGGAATAAATTGTTTACAGAATATTCAATTATGGCTGTATCATTTGGATTTAATCCTTTAAGTAGTATTTTTCCTTCACTATCGGTAATGAAATTTGAAAAATAATATAAGTAACCAGTATCAACTTTTCTAATCGCTGGATAAAAATCTAAATTAAAAAAAAACATATCGCTATCTGATACGTTGTTTATCCAAAAGCAAAATTTAGTTGAATCTAAATTATTGTTAACATTTTTAATAAAGCATTTAATAAATAAATCTTCACTTTTTACCTTTAGATTCTCTTGTGCCGTTAGAGAAAAAATAAAAAAATGAAAAATAACAGTTAAACATAAATTTAACTTCTGATCTAATTTCATATTATTCATGCTTTTTCTCTACTGTTGCTTTTCCAGGTTCTGCACTTCTATCATGAAAATTACCTTCAGCATTTTCTGAATCATTATGAGCTCCACCTTTAGATCGATCAAATACATAATCGAAATCTGTTCCGATTTTGCCATTTCCGTTGGCGTCGAAATATGGAATTCCGTAGGGTTTTTTGTTTGTTGTTCTCTCGTAATTTTCCCATAATTCATGGAATACCACGCCATTTCTTTTCTCACCACCCGAATCAGTATATTTCATATCAGGAGAAATCGTTATTATTCCTTCATAGCACCTTTGGCTTTCATCAACTAATGGTCTGTATGTATCATCACTTACATGCGGTGCAGTTCCTTGACTAAACTTTAAAAATTCTCTTAAATTTTTAGGAGATCGTTTTGTATCAGACCAATTATTCATACCCTTTGTAGAAACCTTAGTTAAATCTACAGTTTGTGTATTTCCGTCACTTGGCCTTTCCCTATGTAAAGTATTGGTTGTTTGATACAAGTAATTCTCATTTGCCTCTGATAATTTAGACAAAAGTTCAAGTCCTGCTGACCCAGTTTTAATAATTACTGGATTTTGAGTATTCGCACTCATGTTTACCAGAACTTCGCCTTCTAAAGTTATTGTAACGCGATCTCTATAAGCTGGAGGCACGAGATTCATAATATCTATTCTTGATTGCGCCCCACTTAAAAATAGTTTCTTCCCGTCAGAGTCAACATATCTAATAGGATTATTCCCCATAGAACAGTAGGGACTCAAATTTGGATAAGTTTTTTGCAGAGGATCGATTGAATACCATTTTCCAATTCTTGTATCTAAAATTCTTGCCCCAAAGTTTAAACTACTCCCAACACCATTTATTTCATCGTCTTTCTCTTGCCCATTAAATCCAAAACGGTATGTTCCGGAACTAAAACCCCTCCCCGGCATTACCATCCCAAACGGATGATAATTCAAACTATATAAGTAATTAAAATTGAAATAATTACACGATAAATAGCCGTTTATTTTTAGCACCATTTTTCAATAAAAGTAGCATTTTTATTAATCATTTTTGAAGGTTTTCCAGCTTTGAATGAACTTTTGAAATTTCCTTATCCGGTATTTCTTCAGATATTTTTTCATAGCGATAAAACTCTTTACTACTTGGAGAACGGCCGGAAATTCTTCTAACCAATTGTTCAGGCATTCCCAAAGATAAGTAAAGTGTAATTACTGTGCGTCTCATGGTATGTGATGTTATCAAGTCGCAGAATCGATATTTTATTTGCGAATGGAATCTATTTATAATTTTAATTATGACATAAAAAATCCGAAGTATTTTTCTTGAGTCAAAACCATATATAATTTATTTTAAAAGCCTAAAATATTTCTTATGAAACCGACGTTGCTTCTTTAAACACATTTAAAATTTTAAGCCATGATGATCCTAAGAGCAATTCAAACCACCTTTTTATTGTCTGTCCTGTTATTAATGAGCAACTGCAGCAGGACAATTTCTGAGCGGACAGAAAACAAAATTTCCCCTCCCTTTAAAAATGTAGATGTTGCCTTTACAGAAAACACTATTGATCCATCTACCGGTGGTGTGATTAAGCTGGACAATGGAACAAGAATCAATTTACCAAAAGATGCTTTCATAAATTCCGATGGAAAGCTTGTGAAGTCTAAAGTTAAGATTAAGTACAGGGAATTCCACAACAGTGCACAAATTTTAATGAGCGGAATACCTATGAAGTTTGGCAATGAGAATTTTCAAACCGCGGGTATGTTCGAAATTAAAGGTGTGACTGAAAATGAGGTACCGGTTCAAATTGCCAAGGAAGCAGCAATCCGGGTGGAGATGGCTTCCTTCACTAAGGGCGATGAATACAGTTTTTATTATTTTAATGAGCAGGAGGGACAATGGATACTAAAAGGAACTTCTACAGCTCAGGAAAACGAAGAGAAGAAATTAAAGTTGAAATCACTTCCTGAAATTGCCGAAGCACCCTTGAAACCGATAAAACAACAGGAAAATTCTCTCGTTTTTGATCTTGAGGTTAACGCTGCCCTTTACCCTGAACTTAACGATTTCAAAGATGTTGTATGGCAGTATGCCGGAAACGATCCTGAAAAAAATCCTGAGAAGACTCCATGGGTTTTTACCAATCAATGGAGTTTCGTCGAGCTTCAACGAATCGGTAAGGAGGGAAATACATATTCGCTTCACCTGAGTGACAGAAAACGCGACTTTACAACTATAGTTTCTCCTGTACTCAATGGAAGACATTATAGACAGGCCCTAGCCGGGTTTCAGAAGAAACTATTAGTCTATGAAAACGCTTTGGCTGCCCAAAAAGCTGAAATAGATCAGTTATCGCGTGAAGCCGACCTGCTCCGAACTTTCGAAATTAATAACTTCGGAATTTATAATTGGGATTGCTTCTATAATAAACAAGAGTTTGCCATAAAACTCAATGCCGATTTTAAGTTTGATAAAGAGATTCCCGGCGTCGATTTGAAAAAAAATTCCTTTTATTTGGTTACAGGAAACCAACGAGCCGTTATAACATACAATTTCGATACAAAAAACAATTTTACTTTTAATCCCAACGATGAGAACAAACTCATTGCTGTGCTACCGGGAAATCGTATTGCCTATTTTAGAAATGAGGATTTCAAGACAATGTTAAACAGCATTAATGCCAGCGGCAATTCTAATTTTACATTCGTTTTAAAAGTAGCTGACAACGAAGTGGTCAATGCGGAAAATCTTTGCGCTGTAATTTCCTCCATTTAAAAAATCAGGCAATGAAAAAGTTAGCATTATTATTTGTTACCTTCTTTGTAATTCTGATTCACCTTGAAGCTGCAAACCTTTTCCCCATAAAACAAAACGGAAAATGGGGATACATTAATTCAAGTGGCGAAATTAAAATTGTTCCTGAATTCGAGGCTGCGGATTATTTTGACAACAACGAATTTGCTAAGATTCAAAAAAATGGTTTAGTTGGATTGATTGATTCTACCGGAAATATTCTCATTCAACCTGCTTTTGAAAATATTCGAATCTTTAAGAATAACTTAATAGGTATCTATAAGGAGGGAAGTTGGGGTGTTATGACAACGAAAGGGGAAATCATAACAAATATTAAAATTGAAGATTTCAGATATAACAACGATGGAAATATATTTTATATAAAGAATAACAAATATGGTTTGATAAATTCATCGGGAAAGATTGTTTGCGAACCGGAATTTGATTCGCTAAGCATGGCACAATACAATTTCCTGTATGCAAGGAAAGACAGCTTGTCGGGACTCTACGATAAAAACGGTAAAGCTATACTTCCCTGCTTATATGAAAAACTCAGCATACAATCCGCTGACCGGATTTTTATTTGTCAGGATCATCAATGGGGAGTGGCCGATAGCAAAGGAAAAATAATCATCAACCCTGCCTGGGACGAACTCACCTGGATGACTGAAAACTATTTTAAACTGCGAAAGGATACTTTGTTTACAGTATTCGATGTGAATGCAGGAAGGAACATTTGTAATCTGACGGGGTTGAATTTTAAATTATTCGAGGATGATTATTTTCTTACCTATACAAAAGGATTATACGGCTTAATGAATGGTGCAGGATTGGAAATTCTAAAGCCGGATTATCAGGACATCGCTTATGGTGTGAAAAACTGCATAGTCGTACGTCAAAACGGGAAATGCGGGCTGGTTGATTTCAGTGGGAGAGTTATGATTTCCCCCAGATACGATTTCATTCTTTCATTCGACAAGCATGTTGCAATGACTTTCTTTGAAAAGAGATATGGTTTGATTAATGACAAGGGAGATATTCTTGAAGAGCCGAAGTTTGAATCGATGTCAATATATGATGGAGGTATCAAAGCACGTCAGAATGAATCTCTGAAAGTAATTGAACTAGATGAATCGGGTAATCCTTACGATGTAACCAGCTATGAAAATGCTAAGACCTTTCATGTGGGCAGAAGGGATAATACTTCCTATCGAATGGTAAATTCAGGAAATAATGGTAACATGAACTCTTTGGGATGGTTTTATTCAAGTATCGATAAGAAGTACGGTTTGAGAAATTCAAAAGGTGAAATTGTCATTTGGCCTGCCTATGACAAAATTTATATAAGGCCGCAATCGGGATTGACTCTCACTGAAATCAGCAATGTACAGACGGACTATCAAATCGGCAATGCCACTTTTCATATCAAATCAAAATTTGGCATAGTCGATCACGTGAATTGTAAGATAATTGCACCGGCAGAATATTTAGATATTAAGGTTGACGACTATAAAGACTCATTGAAATCTCTGGCACGATGTATTTCAATAAGTGGTCAACAAGGATTTCTCTATCGATGGAGTTTCAATAGATTTATGCCAAGGATATTTGTTTCATCCCTAAACGAAAACATGTTTCGATTTTGTTCAAGGGGCAAGTTAATTCTTGAAAATAAAGGTGCCTCTGACGAAGAGATAATGAGCCTTTCGGCATTTATGAAGTCCTTCGTGTCAAAGTGGGAACCGGCAGATGAACAAACGGAAAAAATGGTGTCCGACGAAAATACAGTTTTACGCTGCATCGATTCATTTTGGGGAATTGCCGGCGAAGAGGAAGTAATCCTTCCTCCGTATTATCAATTTATTAAGCATTATAAATGGAGTAACGTCGTTGTTAAATACAAAAATAAGTGGGGTGTGATCAATGTTGACAGAATAAGTATTGTCAAAGCTAATTATGATAACATTGACATTGTTGAAGCGAATAATGAAACGTATTACATGGTATCCGGAAAAAATTCAAAGTACGGATTAATCAATGAAGAAGGATTTGTGAAAGTCGATCCTGTATACGAAGATATGGGTTCGACAATAGAGGGTTTCGTCAGGGTGAAGAAAGATAAGAAGTGGGGATTTATTGATACGAATGGAAATGTTATTGGTAATATAAAGTATGATACCGTCATGGATTTCAGCGATGGTATGGCAGCGGTTAAGTGCGGAAAGCTTTGGGGATACATAAACAATACTGGTGAAGAAGTAATTCCGTTTCAGTTTAAGGAAGCTGATATCTTTTCGAATGATCTGGCGGCCGTTAAGAGTAAAGCTTATTGGACTTATATAGATAAATCAGGAAAGATTTCTATTCCGCTTTCTCTAAGGAGGGCCAAACCATTTCAGGAAGATGTAGCCTGGGCATCGTTATCCGGCAAACTGGGATTGATTGATAAGAAAGGGAATTGGATTATTAAGCAGAAATTCAGCACGGCAGAAAAATTCGATTCGAATAATCTGTCTGTAGTGAGCAGGAAGGGTTCGTATGGCTTGATTAATAAGAGGGGAGAGATTGTTTCTTCTTTTAAGTTCGATAAAATATACCCTTTTACGGAAGAAGGACTTGCCATGGTTGTGTACAAAGGCAAGACAGGTTACATGGATAAATCGGGAAATTTATTAATTAAACCTAAATTTATTAAAGGATTTTCCTTTGGAAAAGCAATAGTACCTGAAAACGCTGAATACTATTTTATTGACCAATGGGGAAATAAATTATTTGACAAAAAATTCCAGGCAGCGAGAGAATTCTATAATAACAGGGCAATAGTAAAATCAAATAATCATTGGGGAATTATTAACGACAAAGGAAATTTTGTTGTTACACCTAAATTTGGTGAAATAAAAAATTTCACCGGAAAATTTGCCGCATTCCGCCAGGACTCTTTCTATGGCATTATCGATTTAAACGGAAAAACAATCCTCGAAGCAGAATTCGATTATATAAATTATTGCGGTAAAGATCTGTTTCGTGTAGAAAGAAATAATAAAATTGGATATATCGATAGGCGAGGGAATTGGATATGGGAAATGCAGATGTAATTTTTCAAGGTATTACAAGGTGTGATACCATACCAATGCCATTTCTGATTTTGCTGTGAACTAAATATTTATTATGCAGTGATTAACATCTTATATTCCTATAATTTGAAAAATAAGAGCACCAAAGAGGAATTAACTTTAAGGAAATCTTTGTAATATCTGTTAAATATTGTGATATTTATACTTGAATTGGTTCCTTGAGAATTTAAGAATTATTTATTATGAAGAAAATTTTATTGGCATTTCTTAGCCTGATTTTTATCTGTAATGCGATGGAGGGAAAGAATAGAAAGGGGAAATATTTTATAACTTATTCAGGTATGCGGATAAATATTTTAAATGTCAAAAAAGTTAATAACGACACAGTTTTTGTAAAAACCAAGAAAGGCGTTTCATTTATATTAATCGACTCTATTTCAGAATACCATCACCATACAGCTCCTGATAAAGTTTTTGGAAGTATTTTAATTGGCAGCACCATTGGTTTATGTGCCGGCACTTTTTTAGGATCAAAAATGCTTGTTGAAAATGAGCGCACAGCATCTTCATATCATAACAATTATTTTCAACCGGGCGGCGAAGCAGGTTCGCGGAAATTATTGGGCAGTTTGGTTGGGTTGACATTAGGCGGATTAGTTGGTGCATTATTGGGCTCTAATAGTGTTGTGCATATTGATAAAGAATTTTCAAAATTGGATCGACAGGAAAAAGTGCGACAACTTTCAAAACTAACTAAATATTGAGATTTCAAAATGTAGTGATTGAAAATCCTGCATAGCGGTATTAGTTTTGGATTAGAAAACAAAAAATAGACCTTAAAGCAAATAACTACATCCTATTTATCCTTCCTCGGATACTTAGGCATTGGCGCTAATTTTTTTCCCTGTGACTTTAATTCATTTTTTATCTCTTCAATAGCACGTAGCAATTGAAGATCGGTTCCCATATACTCAAGATATGGATCCTGATCAACTGTAATATCAGGATCAACTCCGTATCCTTCCATTATCCATTCCTTTCCTTCAGTATCATACCTTGAAAATTCAGGTTTGTTTAGATAGCCTCCGTCAACAAAAGGTAATGATCCTCTTATTCCTACAACTCCGCCCCAGCTCCGGTGACCAATTACTTTGCCCATTTTATACTTCTTAAACCGGTATGGGAAAATATCACCGTCAGATGCTGAATACTGATCAATCAATAAAACTTTTGGTCCAACTACCATATCATTCGGATCCTGCCTTGGGGCATTATTTCGGGAAACTACAATCATTGCCAATTCTCTGTTCAATCGTTCGGTAATCATGGGAGAAACATTGCCTCCGCCATTCCCGCGATCGTCAATAATAAGAGCCTTCTTTTTTAGCTGAGGATAAAAATGTTTGACAAATTCATTCAGACCTTCAACTCCCATGTTTGGAATGTGGAGGTAACCTACTTCATTATTGGTAGAATCACTTACTAACTTAATATTTTTTTGAACCCAGTTGTAATAATACAACGATGCTTCGCTATTCACCGGTACAACAATCGCTTTGCGAGCGCTTTCTTCCGAGGCTTTAGTGTTAAGTGACAACTCGACTTGTTTATCGGCATTGTTAACAAGTGATTCATAAATGTCACTCATGTTCTTGGTAGAAACACCATTAACAGCAACAATAAAATCTCCCACTTTTGCATTAACTCCTATTTCGGTAAGCGGACTGCGGTTATTCTTATTCCAGTTTTCACCGTCCAGAATTTTAGTAATGCTGTAATATCCTGACGCATCTCGCGTAAGTTCTGCTCCAAGTAGTCCCATGTTGATGCGGGTTAAAGTAGGTCTGTCGCCGCCGCCGGTGTAGGAATGACCTGTATTGAGTTCGCCAATCATCTCGCCGATAATGTATGTTAAATCATTTCGGTGATTTACGTATGGTAATAACACTTCATATTTCTTTTTTATTGCGGGCCAGTTTACGCCACTCATGTTTGGATCCCAAAAGAAATCGCGCATCTGCCTCCATGATTCTTCAAATATCTGATGCCACTCTGTTTTCCTGTCAACATAAACTTTCATGTTTGACATATCAACAGTAGTGCTTAAATCGAGTTTTATTTTTGGAAGGTCAATTACATAATTGTTCTTATCCTTAAGAATTAACATTTTCTTTTTATCGCTTGATACACTATAACCATCAACGACTCCAAGATCTGTTTCCTTTTTCTCTTTTAAATCGAAAAATTTGAGTGTTGGCTTTTCAGTTTTTGATGAACTGAAAACATAATATACATTAGTCCCTATGCAATTAATATTCCAATATTTACCCGCACCAATGGGAAGTGAAACTATCCTGTTTTGAATCCCGTCAATATCAACTCTATTGGATTTGCTTGCAGTATCAGTTTTATTCTCTGCCTCTTTTTTATCCTTATTGCCCGACTTATCATTTGCAGTGACTTTCTTAGGCTCTTCAGGTTTAACTTCATCGTTCTTTGGCTCAAGCGGATTAGCTGTTGAATTCGCTAGCGTAACGAAATATACCTTACTCATATCACTGTATGAATGATTCCATTCAGTACTGCTGTAGACTGGATTAAAATCACGGTCACTTACAAAGAATAAATATTTACCATCGTCACTGAAATGTACACTTTCCGATTCATACCAGGCATCTGTAACGGCATATGATTTTTTATCTGTTAGGTTATAGAGAAATACTTTATAACGACCGTCATCATCCGGCTTTGAATAAGCTATCCATTTATTGTCAGGCGAAAATTCATACGAACTAAATTCACCTGTTTTATTTGTATCAACTATTACCTGATTACCTGTCTCAACATTTACGTAGCATAAACGTAATTTATTATCACTCCATAAAATCATTTTGCTGTTTGGAGACCAGGATAGAGCGTACTTATAGGTATCTCCATTCTTTGTAATCTGCTTTGGAGTTTTTAATCCGTCCTGACTAATAGTAAAAATTTCTGTTTCACCACTTGCATCGCTAATATATGCAACGCTCTTTCCATCCGGACTCCAGATTGCATCTCGTTCATGGCTTCCATTACTTTTTGTCAGATTACGTGTTATTCCGGACTTTACAGGAATTGTCCAGACATCACCTCTTGCAGTTACTGTTAATCGATTACCATCGCTGGCAATATCAGTTGTATTAATGAACTTGGATGCATCGACCCAAAAATTCCGGCCTGAATCCATATCGTCGTTGATGGAAATGACAACCTTGGTATTTAAACCTGTTTTCAAATCATAGACATAAATATAACCGCCATTTTCATAAACGATTGCATCACTTCCAAGTGAAGGAAATTTTACATCGTACTCTGTAAAGTCAGTAATCTTTTTCGTTTGTTTCGTTTTAATATCGTATTCGAAAAGATTCATAATCCGGTCGCGGTCACTTGCAAAATATATCTTATTCTCATGCCACATAGGGAAAATATCCTGCGAAACATTATTCGTTATATTCTCCCATTTCTTAGAACTGAAATCAAATACCCAGACGTCATCTGCCATTCCGCCTTTGTAATACTTCCACGTACGAAATTCACGAAAAATTCTGTTGAGTGCTATCATCTTTTTATCAGGAGAATAAGAACAGAATCCACCAACTGAAAATGGCAATTCCTCACTCAATCCACCCTTTGTTTTGGCAACAAATAATTGTCCCTTAAAATCATTAAACGTTTTTTTACGAGAGCGATAAACAATGCTGCTATCGTCTCGCCATGTCATCACAATATTATTAGGTCCCATTCTGTCGCTTAAATCATCCCGACCCAATGTAGCGGTAAAAGTTAACCTGACAGGAATTCCACCCTGTGCAGGCATTGTATAAATCTCAGTATTGCCATCATATTGTCCTGTAAAAGCAAGGGTGTTACCATCGGGAGAAAAACGTGGAAACATCTCATAGCCTGCATCACTTGTTATTTTTCTTGCAACACCTCCGCTGCGGGGGACTGAATACAAATCACCGGCGTAGGAGAATACTATGCTTTTTGCAGAAACGGCAGGGAAACGAAGCAACCGTGTTTCAGTGAATTGAGCCTGCATAGTAGAAGTGAATTGTACCAACAGGATGCTAAAAATTAACAGATATTTCATAGAGAATTATTGTATTTGTTTAAGGTAATTGAGTCTTCCTCAAAGATAGAAAATTTTGATTTTTAATTTATATATCTTGTATATTTGTAAAAATTAAATTTAATGAATTACAAATTGCTTTTTGAAAAACTAGAAGAATACAAGGTGAGGTATGTAGTATGTGGTGGATTAGCGGTTAATCTTCATGGTATCCCACGTATGACAGCGGATGTAGACATTATTCTGGATTTGACAGTTGAAAACCTGAGTCAATTCGAAAAATGTGTTGATGAATTGCAATATAAAAATGGAGTTCCTATTAAAATTTCTGATTTGGCTGACGAATTGAAGCGTAAAAAACTGGTAACTACAAAAAACTTGATAGCTCTTTCTTTCTTTAATTATGATACAGCATTTTTGGCTCTCGACGTTGTTATTGAATTCCCAATATTATTTTCGGAATTATGGGATAAACGAGTTGAGAGAATGGAGGGTAACCTAAAACTAAATGTTGTTTCCATTGATCACCTGATAAAGCTGAAAGAATTTGCAAACCGCATTCAAGATCGACAAGATATTTACTTTTTATCTAAAATTAGAAATGGACATTGAACCATCTGAAAATCAAAAGGGTTTTTATTACTCTGTAACTGATGAACAAATTCGGGTACATCAACAACGTTCTATGAAACAAATTTTCGAATGGCTTGAATCAACCAATGAATTTATTTATTTGATGCAAACTCCGGAAGAACGAATTCGAATGACTGCTATTCGTAAAGGAGTATTTTAGATCAGCATAAAACAAAAAAGCCACCTGTTAAAAACAGATGGCTTCCTTGGTAAAAATTATGTTATTAGTATTTTACAACCTTAGTAGTAGATTTAATACCATTCATTTCAGCTTTCACAAGGTATGTTCCCTGAGAAAGATTTTCAACGTTAATATATTCATGATTGCTTCCTTCTTTTACAGTGCTTTCAATTGTTCTGATAGAACGGCCTGTAATGTCAAGAATTTGAACAGATACTTTTCCTGTTTTTGCTGAATTGATTTTAACATCCAGTGTATTGCGATCTCTTAAAGAAGAAGAAATGCTTAATACTTTTGAATATAGTTCTTTAATTCCAACAGGTGAACATGGAGGAAGACCCGGATCCTGAATATCAATTAAAACTGATGTTCCAGTCATAGTACAATTTGGATCAAAGTTTAAGTCTGTAAAGAGTTGAGTTGGACCTACAGGAGGAATAACGGCATAGTTTGCATTTCCGAAAACGACAGGAGTAAAATAATACAATCCATATGGAAGACCTGAAGGACCTCCAAATAACGAACCATCATTTATCAGAAGCAAGTTATATGTAGCTGGTGCAGGACTGATAATATTTGTTGAAGTAATGGAAACAGAATTTGGATCAGCGGCTCCGGTTATAGGTACTTGTGAAATTGCATAACCAAATCCATAAAAGGATCCATTAGTAGGTGCAAATATTCCTGTAGTTGTAAGGGTTGCTGTGTCACCATCACAAATGGCTACAGTATCAATAGTAAGTGTTCCTGAACTTATATTAACATCATTGCAGGTAACGTCATAAATATTTATCCATTTAAATATTCCCCCAAGTGTAGTCGATTCTGTAAATCCACCGCACCACATAGTCAGTGAATCAGCTATTCCAAGACTTCCGCGTTGGATATTGGTATCAATAACAGTCCAGTTGAGACCACCGTTCGTAGAAATAGATGTACCCTGGAAACTATTGAAATTACGGCTTATTCCAGTACTTACAAGCATAGAATCAACTCCGGGAACAGCTTTTAAATCACCACCAAAAATAGTATCATTAAGTGCGAAAGAAGTCCATGTATCACCACCATCACTTGTTTTAACAACTATATTATCAGCTAATGTATCGTTGTAATATCTAGCTATTCCGCCTAAATGATTATAAAAAGCGATGTCGATAATGCCTTCAAAATTAATGAGATTTGTATTGGATACTGTCCAGTTCAATCCACGATTTATAGAACGGAATACACGGCCAAAATTACTATCAAACCAAATTGTATCACCAACAGTCGTTACGTGAGTAATTTGGTTGGCTTCATTTGTATTAAGTGCGCGTAGGTTTGTAGTATCTGCTAATGTCCAGGTTGTACCACCGTTAGTTGTAGTATAAATTTCAAAATACTGTTTTCCGTTAATAGTTAAAGGATCACCTATTACACAACCAACTGAATCATTCCAGAAATGAATGTCATTTGGAAATGATTCCGTAGTGCTAGTATATATTGCCCCTGCACCTTGCTGAACCCAATTTTGACCTGCATTTGTAGTTTTCCAAATTTGACCTGCATGTGAGAATGTTGAATTAAAGAAAACTCCCCAGGCTGTGCTGTCACTTAAAGCATACAACATACTCCAGTCCCAATTTACCTGAGTAGGTATTGTTCCCACATGCCATGTTTGTCCGCCATCATTTGTTCTGGAATAGTCCTGACGGGGAAGATTCCCACCTGAACCATCATAGGAAGTGACCCAAACAATGTTCGAATCAACGACGCTAACGTTCCGAACTCCTGAAGATACAGGAACAAAACCTGTAGCCTGCCAAATCCATTTCCATTTCTGTTGTGCAAAACCGCCAAGAGTAAGAATCGTTAATAATGATAATAGTAATGTTTTTTTCATTGTATAGTTGGTTAGATTAATTGATTTATAAATAACAGGAGTCAAAAATAAGAGTATTTCTTATATTTTCAAGCATCTTTTTGTTAATTCTAAGCCTTGTTTGTCAGGGAATTGTAGATTAATAAGCTGAATTGAAGATTTTATTACTTTTTCCATTTAATGGTACAGCCTATTGCTTTCGTTTCAGCAATTGCAGGGTTCTTATCTGAAAGAATAGCTTCAACGGCAGTATCTACATATTTCTTGTCAGCAAGTTGTGAATCTTCAGTATTGTTATCAATTGCTCCAATATATTTTACTGTGTTTTTATCTCCTTCTTTCTTCAAAATAAAGACATGGGGCGTACGTGTTGCTCCAAATTGTTTGGCTATTTCCTGTGTTTCATCGACTAAATAGGGGAAGGTATATTTTTTTTCTGAGGCAACAGTTTTCATATTTTCATAAGAATCATCGGGAACAGCAATTGCATCGTTTGGGTTAATTGCTATTACAGGAAATCCCTTTCTTGAATATTTTTTATCCAGTTCCATAATCCTTGATTCATAAGCTTGTGAAAAAGGACAATGATTACAGGTAAAGACTACTATAAAACCTTTTGCTTCTTTATAGTCGGCAAAACTCACTTTTTTTCCATCAACATTAAGGAGGGAGAAATCACCTGCTGCATCTCCGATTTTATAACCCTGGGCCTGTGTGCTTATTTTAAGTGTTATTGCAATAAGTATACAAATGATTTTTTTCATGTATCCGTTTATTTTATTTCAAGTGATTATTAATTATTTCTTCTAATTCAGTTTGTGTAACGGTTCCTTCCTTAAAGAAAGTTTTATTTCCGTTTTTTATAAGAACAGTGGCAGGAATGGCTCCGCTCCACGCACTGTCTACCTTATTGATCCAGGTATTGGAATCAGTATCGGTAAGGTGTATTACTTTCGATTCAATTTTTCTTTTTTGAATGAATGGAATAACAAGCAGATCAAACTTCGAATTAAAATCCAGATTTACAAGAATGATTTTTACTTTATTCTCTTTATATTTTTGATGACAATTTTCAAATGAAGGTAACTCTTCTATACATGGTTTACACCATGTTGCCCAAAAATTAACTACGTATAGCGTATCGTCTTTTTCATCGTATTGAAGCTTGATATCATCGAATTTCATTGATTCAAAAGTCTGCGCATGAGTCTTTCCCATAAAAATGAAAATAAAAATGATAATAAGATTTTTCATGATGAAGTCAATTAATTCTGAATCCTATGCTGTCTTTTTTGTTGCTGCCCGATAGAGTACCCAGGCCATGAATACAAAGAAACCTGTACTGAGTAACATATATCCTCCTTCTCCCAGCATGGAAGTCAGCCAATGAGATGCATTAACTTTTTCCAATGAGTTGAATACATTGTCGTCGACAGATAAAAGTGCAACAATAACACCTGCAAGTGCACCACCTGCAACAAGTCCTGTTGCGAATAAACTTCCTCTTCCCAGCTCTGAATCTTCTGTTTTTTCATTCTTGCGTTTGGCTCTCCAGTCAACCAGTCCTTTCAATGCGCCTCCTGCAAAAATAGGAAGGGTAGTGGAGAGGGGCAGATAAGCTCCTACTGCAAATGACAACGATTTTATTCCGCATAACTCCATCGTAATAGCAAGAAAAACTCCGACCAGTACAAAATTCCAGTCGAGATTGAAAGAAAGTAAACCTTTAATAAGCGTGGCCATTAGTGTTGCTTGCGGTGCCGCAAATTTTTCTCCAATAGCATGCTGAATTCCTTTAGCGGCTAAATCAGCCGTTGGATTGTCGAGATAGCGCACCGTAAAACCAATTACAACAGATGAGACAATTGCTCCAATGAATAAAGAGAGCTGTTGGTATTTTGGCGTTGCTCCTAAAATATATCCTGTTTTTAAATCCTGTGAAGTCGCTCCGGCATTGGCGGCCGCAATACATACGATTCCTCCGACAACAAGTGCCATTGGTTCATAAACTTTTCCTGTCCAGCCAATAGCTATAAATACAAGTGCTGTTCCCATAATTGTTGCAATCGTCATTCCGGAAATTGGATTATTGCTCGAACCGATAATTCCTACTATTCGGCTGCTAACCGTTACAAAGAAAAATCCGAATACAACAATAAGTATTCCCAAAAGAAATTTATTCATAATGGTATCACCGGGAATGACAGGTAAAACCGACATCAGCACAACAAGGGACAGACTGCCAAATATAACTGTCTTGAAAGAAAGGTCATTTTCAGTACGTAAAACTCCTGCATTACCTTTTTCTTTCATCGAACTAACACTTTCACGAAAGGATGATACTATAGTAGGAATTGTTTTAATGAGCGTAATAAATCCTCCTGCTGCTACTGCTCCTGCGCCAATCTGTCTTACGTATGTTCTGTATATGGCCTCTGACATATCGCTGAATGTGTGCGTTACAGGATCCCACCCACCTTTTCCTCCGGGAGTTAACAGGTCTTTCAAAAATCCGAGTTTTATCTGCTGAATAGCAATTACATCGGGCGGAACTACAGAGGCTAAAAGAGGAATTAGTCCAAGCCAGGCAAGAACACCTCCGGCAACAAGGACGCCGGCAATCTTTGGTCCAATGATATAGCCTACACCAAGATATTCCGGTGTAATGTCTCCATTGAGTGTAGCACTTGGAAAAAATTTATTCGTCTGTTTAGTTACCCACGCCGGCGTGTCTGCAATTACATGGAATACTTTTTGAAAAATAGCATAAGCAACAGAAAAGCCCAATCCCTGAAAGGCTGTCCTTGCAAAGTCGCCTCCTTTTTCACCGGCAATGAGTACATGGGCACATGCTGTCCCTTCAGGGTAAGGAAGTGTTTCATGTTCTTTAACAATCAATGAACGCCGCAACGGTATCATCATTAATGTTCCCAAAAGTCCTCCCAATACAGCCAATGTAAAAATCGTCCAGTACTGAAAGTATTCACTTCCGCTGCTTATGCCACTTTCATTTACGGAAAGAAATAAAAATGCAGGAAGTGTAAATACAACTCCCGCCGCTATTGATTCTCCGGCAGAACCTGTAGTCTGAATAATGTTATTTTCAAGGATAGATGTTTTAAATAATTTTCTTCCCAGAGAAATGGAAAGTACCGCTATGGGTATGGAAGCCGATACAGTTAATCCTGCTTTAAGAGCCAGATAAACTGTTGAAGCGCCAAAAATAATTCCAAACATGGAACCAAGTAATATTGCCTTTAGTGTAAATTCCGGAATACTATCCGTAGCGGAAATATAAGGCTTGAAAGTTTTTTTGTTTGATTCGTCCATTTCCTTTTTTTTGAATGAAGCAAATAACGATAAATATTAATTAATTCCAATTAATTTTATAATATTGTTTTTCATATTTTTTCCGGACAAATGAAATTAACTAAAAAATACGTAATAATTATTCAACTGTTTTTTGTTCTACTGAGCACAATTTGTTTCAGCCAGATTTACAAGAGTAACGACTATTTCTATAATGAAATGACTAATGAAAAAACGTATTATTATAGTAGCGACACAATAAAAGATCAATTAGTTGCTAATAACCTTGGACGTTTAAGAGAAATTGAAGCAGCATTAAATAAACTTCCCATTGATAAATGTCATCACGGACTTATTTTATATTCGTTTGTAGTAGATTCAATTGGGAAGCTTCATAATGTAAAACTGTTATCGGAACCTTATAATAAAAAAATGGATAGCCTGATTTTAGCAACCTTCCTTAGTTTTCCGGAATCCTGGGTTCCTGTAAAATTGAACAATGAGCCAATAACAGCTTATGGTAAAGTTGGTTTTCATTTATTAAATGCAAAATATAAATCCAGTATGTACAGAGATAAATCCATACAGACTCATACGTTTGGTGTAACGCAAAATGCAACAGAAGTTGGGTATACTAAGAAAGTAAGTTATAGTGCAAACTGTGAAAATGGAGACTACTTTTATGATCTGGGCCTAGAAGAATTTAAAAAAGAAAATTTTAAGAAAGCTGTATATAATTTTAAAAGTGTAGCAATCTATAATCCATTTGATACAGAAACTTTGTATCACCTAGGAATAGCATATGTCAAATTAAATAAATTAGAAAAAGCCTGCGAAACCTTTAAGGAATCAGCTGAGTACGGAGACGAAAAATCAATTCAGATATTTATGGAGAATTGCAAAGCCTTTAAGTGACCGGGTAAATACTTTTGTACTTAATACTTGGTATGATATGAAAAGGCTTTCTTCTTTTTGCTAAATACTAAGTACAATACTTCGAAAGGGCAAGCTTAATGATTTAAATAAATATATTTCGATTTTGGTTAATGACCATCTTTCGGCTCAGGAACCATCCTTCGGCTTCGCTCTGGAACCATCCTTCGGCTTCGCTCTGGAACCATCCTTCGGCTTCGCTCTGGAACCATTTGACTACGCTTAGTGAACTCACTTCGACTCAAGAAAGACCCTTCGGCTGCGCTCAGGGACCGACATGTATATTATTATTTGGCTTCGTCTACGCTCAGCCCGACTTTGAAATAATTGTTAGTCTTCGAAGGAGTTTCTTTGATTAGAGGAATTCGAATTAAGATTCTTAAAATAAGAATGACTTCGGCATTGATGCAAGAGCTCTGGCTTTTTGATATTTTATGAGTGCATTCTTTTTTGCTCGGGTTTATTTTTGAATTTTTTTTCCATATGATATTCGTGAAAATGTTAATTGTTTTCTACAAGCTCGGCTGAGCGCAGCCGAAGCCAAAATTAAAATTGATCTCCGGTCCCTGAGCGCAGTCGAAGGGTTGTCTTGTCCTGAAATAGGTTTACACTAAAAAGTGTAAAAATGGACAAAAAAATTATTCAAAAAGCGGGTAAATTTTATTCTGAATCAGAAAGACATCAGATAATTCAGGAATATCTTTCAAGTGGATGTACTAAATCGGA
>JANOVM010000063.1:0-75285 GCA_031417395.1 Bacteroidota bacterium
CCGATTTAGTACATCCACTTGAAAGATATTCCTGAATTATCTGATGTCTTTCTGATTCAGAATAAAATTTACCCGCTTTTTGAATAATTTTTTTGTCCATTTTTACACTTTTTAGTGTAAACCTATTTCAGGACAAGACACGAAGCCTAAATACGAGCAAGTTCCCGTTCCCTGAGCGCAGCCGAAGGGATCCTTACCGTTCAGAGTATAAATGTTCTTTTCATTGGTTATTTCATCCACTTCATCACAAAAGTTGCTCAACCTTATCAAGTATTTCTGTCCATGCCCGCCGTTTTGCAGCAGCGGAATCTTCCTGGAAAATATTTAAATGATTAAGCGTAAAAGTACATTCGCTCTTGTTTCCGAATATGGATACTTCAACTGAAGTCATTAATTCAACCGGCTTTTCGAAGCCTTCCACATTCCACTCAATTTTAATATTATTGGCTGTGATTGTAAGAAATCGGCCATATATCCTTCCCCGATTTTCAAAAATTAACAGAAAGCCTCCATTGACTTTAAAATCATATTGAATAGCATCTGCACCGGTAAGCTTAAATATCGTTCCATCTTTAAATAAATTAAAAACAGCTGCTTCATCAGCAAAATATGTTCTCTTTAAGCACACAGAAAACGATTTATTATTAATCATGTAGTGCCTCTAAACAATACAACGCTTATTTATTGATGCTAAATAATTAAGTCTTTTCCACTGTTTCAAGTTTGGCAAAATATTTCTCCAGAACTTCTGCAATAGAATGATACGTCTTTGGATAAAACTTATCTATTATTTTCTCTTTATTCATCCACTCGACT
Source organism: Bacteroidota bacterium (assembly GCA_031417395.1). Lineage (GTDB taxonomy): Bacteria > Bacteroidota > Bacteroidia > AKYH767-A > 2013-40CM-41-45 > JADKIH01. Next base: position 817 of record JANOVM010000063.1, read on the forward strand.
TTCTCAATATCCTCCTCTTCCTGTGGAAGCAGTCGTTGTTTACTGTCAGATGTCATAGTAAACCAATGGGTCTTCTTTAAAACATTTTTTTTCTTCTCTGTATAAATATGAAATGTTTTTGTTAAGAAAGCATCCATTTCAATATTCTTCAATCCGCATTCTTCCTTAACTTCACGCACTGCAGCACTTTCAGGCGATTCATTAAAGTCAAGTTTCCCTTTGGGCAGATCCCAGAATTTCCTTCTGTAAATAGTAAGAACCTCTCCCAGCTCATTTCTTACCACTCCGCCGGCTGCTTCAACCAGGACAAATCGGCTCGTAAAATCCGTCCAGGTTTGATCCGGCGTTACAGATAAATAAATGATTCCGGGAATATTTTCAGTTTCGATTCTATGGAGAATGTCATCAATAGTAAATGACGATTCACTAAGTATTAATAAATTACCATTTGTTGCTTTTAAATCACCATAAATATTCTCAAATATCAGTGGCTTATTATTAATAAATACTTTATGCATGGATGGAGGTTAAGAATCCATAAAGGTATTGCGTAATTAGTATATTTCATAAGTATTAATTAGTAGTTTATGAAACGTGTGAAAAACATGCCAACCGTTTCGCAAACAATTTCTTTTTTTTGTACGTTTGTCACATGCCAGTCGATTCAATCGTTTCACGGAAAATTGCCGAACAATTACTTCAAATAAAAGCAATTAAACTACAACCCGAAAAGCCATTCACCTGGGCTTCCGGGTGGAAATCGCCTATTTATTGCGATAACAGGGTGTCGCTTTCTTACCCTATTGTACGAACCTATATTCGTCAAAAGCTTGCTGCTCAAATAGAAAAAAGCTATGGAAAACCTGATATAATTGCTGCAGTTGCTACTGCTGCCATTGCTCAGGGGGCACTGGTTGCTGAAGCAATGGGGCTTCCATTTGTTTATGTACGCTCATCAGCCAAAGACCATGGGCGGGAAAATCTGATTGAAGGGGAAGTTCAGTCCGGCCAGACAGTTGTTGTAATAGAAGATCTTATTTCAACAGGGCAAAGTTCACTGAAGGCGGTTTCTGCATTGCGAGAGGCAGGCTGTAAGGTAAAAGGCATGATATCAATTTTCAATTATGGCTTTGATATTTCGCAGAAAAATTTTGAAGAAGCTCAATGTCCTGTTGTCTCTTTATGCAATTACCAGGTTCTTATTAAGCAGGCAGCTGAATCAAATTACGTTAAAGCCAGTGAAATCGAAACACTGGAAAAATGGCGGCAGGCACCGGATTCCTGGGGAAAAGACTAATAAATATTATAAAGAATTTTTTATGACCAGAATAGAAAGCGATAAAACGATAGTAAATAAATCGCCTGAAGAAGTTTTTAATTTTTTGAGCAACTTCAATAATTTCGAAAAACTGATGCCTGAACAGGTTACTAACTGGAAATCGACAGAGGATGAATGTTCTTTTTCTATTGCCGGCATGGCTTCACTGGGAATGAAGATACTTGAGAAAAAACCTCATAATTTTATTTTAGTAGGCAAACACGGTTCCGCCCCTTTTGATTTTACCCTTGAATGTACAATGTTAGAAAAAAATTCTACTGAAGCAGAAGTGCAACTTGCTTTTAATGCAGACCTTAACCCCATGCTTAAAATGATGGCCGTAAAACCATTAACAAACTTCCTAAATATCCTCGTCACCCGCCTCAAAGACATCGCCTAACTCCGTGTCTCTGTGCCTCCGTGTCAAATCCCAATACTCCCTTCAAAAATCAAAATAATAATTCTCCAACGACGTCCTAACCCCAAAATATATCAGCTGTGAATTATCTTCATAAAATGCATTGCTGAATTTTCTCATCACTGCCCCAATTTCAATATTGAAATTCGTTTTAGGATTAACCAGGTAACTCAATCGCATATCAACTGAATTCGTTTTCCCCCTCAAACCGTCATACATTTCATGCCCGTATTCAGGTCCGTGATCGATGTAGCTTTTGAAAATATCGTTTCCATAATTCAAACCGCCCGTATCCTGCGCTGTCTTTGCATATTGAATTTTAATTTCGGCGAATAAATTTCTCCACCTGTAATTGACAATCGTTACTGATTCAAAAAAGTTCGCTCCCAGGGGATGTGCGAGTGCCTGATTGTGATGTGTGTAATTTTGCTGCTCACTTCTGTGCTGATAAGTATACGGTCTTACATAGTTGATTTCCGTTTGAAAGTTTAACGATTTTACACCTAAAACATCCGATGATTTAAATCCGCCCTGCAAGCCCTGCTTATTTCCCCACCAGCCATTTCCGGCTTTCACCTCGGAAAGAATAAATTCATCGAGCATTACCTGGCCATAAAACATATTATGTCTATTCACTTTCCACTTCGCATTTATTCCAAGCAGAACATTGTCTGGGGAGTCAAGTGAATTTTCAACAGGTCGAATAAAAATCATTGGATTTAGATACGACAATTCATATCCGCGCGAAGCCGCCGGTTTCCAAAGGACTGTCTCAAACAAGCCTACCGACAACTTATTCTTTTTCCCAATATTTACATCCAGATAATGGGTAGTAGCATACTTTTTATAAAACCCAACATCAAAATCATGCGGTGTTTTCAAATCCTGCAAAACTTGATAAATGACAGTGTACCGGAATTTCCAAAACGTCATATTGATACGGAGAAATGGATAGCTGTATGCATTATCGGAAAGCAGAAGAGACCGATACCCATCACCAATGAAGTTCTTATCGTTGGCAAGAAGAAAATCAAAATGCTTATTTAAAGTATAGGATATACCGCCTGTAGCCTGACTAAAATCAAAACTTTCTTTTTCCAGAAATTTTACCCTGCCTTGTCCGGGTACAACTTGGAATTCATTCACAAAACTATCCACATAATTAACAAACCTTGCCTGGTTTTCATGAAACTGAGTATAGAAAAAGAATTTGTCCTTTACATTCCCGCTAACCAGAGCGCCCTTGGTGTTCATATAAACATTTCTTTTTGCTTTCCGGTCTCTGCCAATTTGAAAGTTAAATACAGGATCAACAGCAAGAATAATATCATCTTCATTAATCAGCAAAAGGTGTTCCTTTCTTAGTTTTCTGCCTAGCCATGTCTTATAAAATTTCGATTCTCCCACTATTGGCTCCCATACAGAATCCAATGGAGCAACGGCCTTAAGATCGGCAATAGTATAAGGCTTGAAAGCAGTATGGAAACCCGTTGTATCTGCGTTAATAAAAGAAGCTATGCGCGTTTCCATATCTCTGTTTAACGGGAAAAAATATTCCTGAGCATCAACTCTTACTGAAAAGAAGACACAAAATAAAAGAAACAGATATGCCTTTTTCACAGAAAAAGCTTTTCTGATTATTACTGTATGAAAACAATAATGATTTTCAGAACAATTAATTAATCCATTTTTATTTTTCATATTAAGAAAGCAAATTGAATGAATATTTTCAGAATTAGATTTTATCAAATTTTATTAGTGGCGTTGAATTCCAGTCGATCCTGTTTCCTGCTTCTTCCAACGACATAAATGTATGATCATTTAACAGATGATTAAATTTTACAAAAGAATTTTTTAAACCGACGTATGACATAAACTTTCTCTTCAAGGGAAGGCTTTTAATTACCGGCTGACCCGAATCAAAATCACGTGGATGAAAATACGTCATTACGTAATCTGACTTTTTCATCAATGAATCAATAATATAGTATGGAAGAAATCGAAAATACCCTCCTCCTGAAAAGACAAAATGCTTTCCGGCCAATGAATAGGTAGTCATCGGAAATTCCTTAATAATGTGGTTACCCGAATAAATTCTGCAGGGTTTAGAGGAAGGAAAACGCGCATATCCTCCATGATTTCTTTTGGTAGGAAATATAGAGCAATCGTAAACAATACCGGCTTCTGCCAAAAGCGCGGGCAGCCAGTGAGTTTCGGCAGTAAAAGAAAAACCGGGAGCCCGATAGGCATTGACCTTTTTTCCGGAAATATCTTCCAATAAATGAACGTTTTGTAAAATATCCTTTCTGACTTCTTCCTTGCTTTGCCGGAAAAGGAGTTTATGTTCCATAGAATGACAGGCCAAATCGTGCTTCTCTGAAATTTTCTTTATCAATGATGGATATTTTTTTGCAATCCAGCCCAGGCAAAACCAGGTTGACCGTATTTTTTTCTCTTCCAGTAACATTAAAATACGATCTGAATTCCTCTCTACCCTGCTCTCCATTCCCTCCCAGGAAGAAGGCGAAGCAATGGCCTGATGATCGAGGATATGAAACCAGTCTTCCAGGTCAAAAGTGAGAATATTCATGATTAGAAAATATCGTAATCACCAAAGGTAAGAAACCACTTATTGAAATCTGTTACCTGTGAAGGGCAATCGGGCAAATGCTTTCTGATTATTAAAGATAGTTTTTGAGGTAAAAATTTCGCCGGTAATTTATAATAGCCGTTTTCAAGCAGGCAGGAGAATTCATGTGAATGGGAAGGTGCGGCAGAAAATATCAGGTCCAAATTATTTATTTTAGAGACTAGCTGCAGTTTATTTAATAGTTCAGACAACTTATTTGCTTTTTTTAAAGAACAAAAATCAATTAAAATGCCGCATCTTAAACCATAAATATATTTTGCCCTGAATACTGCCAGACCTGTCATGGAGCCGTCTTCCATGAGTTTGAATAAATAGTACTTTCTTCCCGGAATATCATTATAGCGCCAATTTAAAAATTCACCGGAACGAAATGTGACATTTTGCTTTTCAAGATTAAAAGCAGTTAGAAACTCATCATAAAGAATTTTGTCTTCTTTAAGATTGAGTTCAGAAACATCCGTATTCTTTTGGTGAAGGGAAGTAAAATCCATTTCAATTTCGCTACCCGTCTTCTCTCTCTTTCCTGTTAAATACTTATACAAAGAACGAAATGGATTTAATGGCTTAATAGTTAAAGACAATTCTCCAATTGTTTCAAAAAGTTTTTTTCTTTGAATAACAGGAAGGGAGATAGGATTTGGAAATCCTAAAGTGAAGTTAATATTTTGAACTCTGCATCTTTTAAATGTCTCTTCCGCCAATTGAGGAAACAGATTATTGCCCCTAAAGCTTGAATGGGTTAGCGTATTTACAGAAAGTGATCCATTGATAAGGACATTATTAATAGAATATTTTCTGGGCAGAACGATGTATTGAGCAATTAAACCTGTTTCATTCTCGGCTACATATATTAATGCTCTACCATCAATGTTAGACCGGTATTCCCAAGCCAGATATTCTTCTTCAGAAATTTCTTTGCCCGGATACGTAGTAGCACAAAGATCCGCCAATCGCAAAAAACCGTCTTCATCAAAACTGTGAATGGATACGTCAGCCTGTTGCATTTTGAAACCTATTCTGCATTGTTGTTTTTGCTTTTTGTCAAGCGGTTGAATAAATCAAAATATGCATTATAGATTTTATCCCATGTATAATTTTGAACTGCTTTTGATGCTTTCATTTTTAAATCATCGATATCGGCATTTTTATGCTCCAGAAGGTTTAATATCATCGATAAATCGTCCCATGTATCAAAATACAATTGATTGCCTGCAGTAACCTCTCTGTTGAATTCATTATCGTGACAAATACAGGCGCTACCTGCTTTAAGTGCTTCCAGGAGGGATGGATTTGTTCCTCCGACACTATGTCCATGAAGGTAAATGTAACAGCCCTGCCGCAATGAATCCAATATATGTTTATCGTAAATGGCATCGAGAAAAAGTACCTTATCCCCACCCATCTCCTGAAGGTCCTTTACATAAGCAGTATTCTCCATACGACCAACGAGTACAAGTTTTTTATTGCCAATAAAATCCTTAACTGCTCCAATTATTTCATGAATATTATTTTCCGGAACAAGTCGAGCAATGGTTAGAAAATATCCATCTTTCTTTAACTCAAATTTTTCCAGCACAGAAAGATCAAACGGAAGACAATCATCAGTACCATAGGATATCATCTTGATCTTCCTTTTCTCATTTGGAAATCTTTTAAGCCAATATTTTTCTCCAATGTGAGAATCTGTTATTACTCGATCGCTTTTTTTTGCTGCCAGTCCTTGCAAAAAATATACAACAACCCTCTGAAGGATGGAGTATCGTTTTCGCAAATGTTCAAGTCCATCGACACATGTAATTATTTTTATGCCATATTTATTGGCTTCGGAATAATATCTGGCGCCGCCAACTCCACAAACTAAAATTATATCGCTATCAGCAACAGCAATATCCATTGAATCCTTATAAAACTTAAGCGGGTCTTCACTTTTATTAAATTCGGAAGCAACTATTTCAATATTTTCATGGAGGGAAGCCACTGGATTGTTCTTTTCATTGACAACCCTGACCTTAATATCATTATTTGCACAAGCAATAGCAAGGTGTTGTGCAAATGTTTCAAACCCGCCGTAGTTAGCAGGAATGCCATGTGTTCCTATTATTGAAATCAGCATTTAATAGTCTTTAGAATATCCATGTACATCCTCGCAATTTCTGCCCAATCATGATTTTTATTTACGTAATCTATTGATTTTTTCGACAGTAATATCCTGGCATTTTCATCTTTTATCAACATATTTATTTGCAGGGTCAGGTCACCGGAATCGCCTGAAATAAATAGTTTTCCATTCTGACCATCGATGATTTCCCTGTTTGCAGGAAGGTCGCTGGCAATAACAGGTACACCATAACTCATTGCAAATAGCAATACTCCGCTTTGGTAAATGCGCTTATACGGGAGAACTGCAATGTCAGCAAGACTGAACAAATAATGCCTCTCCAAATTAGAAATGTACCTTATAAACGAGTGCACTCTACTTTCAAGTCCAATCGCTCTAATTTTTTCCTGATACAAGTCGAATGATTGACCTCTCATTCTGCCAGCAATAATGAGATGTACATTACTATCGGTTTTTTGCAGTGCCTCCAATGCTAACTCCAGACCTTTAGAATTTTTAATCATTCCGAAGAACAATAAATAAAAACCCCGGTGCTTTAACTTAAAGTAATCCATGACAAACGTTCTACTAACTTTCGGCGGATGGTCTGAGAAGTTTCCATGTGGAATTACATTAATTTTAATTTTAGGATACCCTGTTCTGCTGACGAGTTCATCACAGGTTGTCTCGTTGTGCACAATTACGCATGATGCTTTATTCAAACATTTCAATAACCAGGATTTTTTCTGTGAAGCAATAAAACTATCAACATCATGAAGAATTAAACAAATTTTGAATCCATAAAACCTACACAGTGAAAAAAGTAAATAATCAATTAAAGAAGAATGAAAAAAGTGAAGTATTGCAATCTTTGATCCATCCTTTTTCGCTTTTTGGAGAGTGGAAATATATTGAATAAGTAAAAGTATCCGATGCTTTATGCTTTTACTGAAAGAAAATTCAAACCGGTTGATAACAATGTCAGAATTTTCCTCTGATGTATAGTTACTGTACACTTTAACCCTGCAGCCTAAATTCTTTAATTGACGTGCCAGCGAAAGGTTGTAAAAATCCATACCGGCTTTTTGGCCAACAGGATCGATAATGGCTATCTGTAGTGGGGCGTCATTCATTTTGCAACCATGAATTAAGATTAAGCCCTGTTACAGACTGAAGCTTCAAAATATCTCTTTGATAGAAGTCCAGCAAAAATTTTCGAGCGTCTTCGGAAATAGGCGGCGCAATAGTATTTACGGAATTTATACGATAGAACTGCTCCTTAAAACTAAGCCGAATTGAATCAGGCACATAGTTGAGTATAGCGTATTTTATTCTGCTCTCAAAAGTAACAAGTTTGCTTAAAGAAGGAAAAAGGGGCTTTGCGCTACTGTTTATTTTATCTATTCTCACAAAGTTAAAATTTTCATTGACTCCCAGAAAAATTAATAGCTCTGACATGGTGTTTTCAAAATGATTTTTGAAATTTTCAAAAAGAATTATTTTCACAGAAGGAAATTTTTCCATGTAGTTCTTCACCGCTTCTGCATACAATCCCCTATGTGCATAATGGTAATCGATACTGTAATTTTGATTAATTCTATTATTTTCCTCTTTCAAAGCATCAAAAAAAGAAAGCTCTTCTCTTCCATCTCTGACTTTCCAGAGATATTGTGAATATGCTCTTTCAACAGGATTGCGGAGAATAATTACAATTTTTGGAAGTGTAACTCCACTATAATTTTTTTGTATGGATTTAATAGTTTGCTTATGAAGATAAAGATACGGAGTAGAAATTTCACCCATTACCTGATTCGATGCGGCTTTGTCGAATAGTCGAAAATACTTACCCGAATCAGTAACGGCAAAAGCAAATTTACCGCGCTTATAATTCAATTTATCTTCGCCGAAGCAAAAAAAACAAGGTTCCTTTTGTGAAGGTAAAAATATTTCAGGATGACTGCGCAGATAATAATGCAAAGCGGTTGTGCCTGCACGGGCTGTTCCTACTATTAGAAAATCAGGATTCCTCATGATAGCGATGGAATAACATCAACATGCGGAACCGAAGTACTTTTGTCGTAGTAGCGAAAGTAATAAAGCAGGCATACCAGAAACATTATACTGCTGGAATCACGAATATTAACAGCTGAGAAAAACATGCTTAGAAAAAAGAACAGGAGCATATATTCACATGTTTTAAAAAAAACATTGCCGGAAATTACTTTTCGAGACATGGAAAGTGAAAAATAATATGGAAGGTAAATCAGTATTGTTCCCAGAATACCAAATACAAATACATTTCCCAGAAGTCCAATATCTACAGGATAAAAATATCCGAAAATATCCCTAAATCCTCCATTCCATTGATTGCTGATAAACCCATTGCCAAGGATTGGATTTTTGCCAATATACTCTATGGCTGTTTGCAGTTCTTTGAAGCGAATTGCAGAGGATGCTTCATCGGGAGAAGCCGAAAAAAAAGCTTCCAGAACATTGTGATAGAGAATTCTGTATTTTTCAAATAGTGAAGTATAGCCCAAACTAAAAAAAACCAGTCCGGCCAAAAGAAAAAGGCTTCCGTAAATAAGCGTATTTCGAATTTTATCCCGCAGAGAATAATTTCTGAAAAAATAAATTATTAGTGTTATAGCCAAAACGACAAGCGTCGTTCTCGACTGAAGGAAATAAACCAGATAAAAAAGAATAAGAAATACAACAATTGAAAACCAGTTCTTTTTTTCGTGAGAAATTTTAAACAATGAATAAAAAAGCAGCATGATTACAAGAGCAAATTGAAAACGGTATCGGTAGCCTCGTATTGGACTGTAAGCAACAAATTCTTCATCTGTAAAACTACCCGGGTTGATGAAAAGGATGAAGAAGTAGCAAATAAACAGCAGGGAAAGTGAAATTATTAGAAAAGAGCGTTCAACCTGTTTAATGGTAAAATATCCATGATTAAGAAATGATACAGTCAGGATTCCTGAAAGAGATAATAAAACCGACCGCTGAGCCATAATGCCATAATAATACGGCTGGCCAAATACGACATGTCCTTTATAGGCGGCAAGAAAATTCACAAGAATAAAAACCCACATGAGTATATCAAGCCGCGTAATCCTGTTGTGATGCAGGTTAACTACTAAATTAATAACATAGTACAGACTCAGTATAAGAATGGCTCCGGTAGAAATTACCTGATGAAGATTTTCAAGAGGTAGGGTAGCAAATATCCTAAAGGTTGAAATATAAACCAGGATTAAGATGGTATAAGAAATAGGCGCAGGCAAACTTCCCCGCCTCTTTATTTCAATTGATTCCACACCACGAAATTAAAAAAACATCTCTTCTATTTGTCTTTAAAGCTTAAATTAAAAAACACAAAAAATCCAAAATGTTTTTTAACGCTCCAAAGGCTAAGGAAATTCCAGATAAAAGTCCCGCCCAGCTGGGCAAAACATGCTCCCATAAGCCCATAGGCAGGAATTAAAATGAAGCAAAGAGCGAGATTTACTATCGCTGAAAATATTGCTATGTTTCTTAACGTATCCTGTCTGCCGGCCATGTTTAATATCTGTGATGGAAGTCCGGAAAAGCAAACAATAAACTGTCCGACAAGTAATACATAAAGTGCATTTTCATTTCCCGGAAATTCCTTTCCAAAAACCGATAAAATCCATTGCGGGCATAAGGCCAGTATTACAAAAATAGGTAAAGAAGTAAGGAAGATCAAACGGGCTGATTCGCCTGCAAGTTTTTTCATGGAATCGTATTTCTGTCCTGCAAAAGATTCTGCAAAACGAGGCATTGAAAAACTGTTCACAGCAAGTATAGTAACATTGGTAAAAACGGATATCCGGATTAAAGCATTGTAAATTCCCACTTCCGATTCGCTGACATAAGCAGCCAGGATTAATGTACCTGCCCATGACATTGTTAGCTGCATTAATGTAGTAGTAAACATGGAAGAGCTGGTACGGAAAAGTTCTCGCGATGAAATAGTACCTTTTGCCTTACAGTGGTTAAACTTGCTGTATTTTATCCACCATAAAGTACTAATTGCTCCTGCAGCGGCAATGCTGATAAATTGCACATAAGCAGGGATATCGTTACCACTTTCCCGAAATGAAAAAAAGATTAACAACATAGTTGCTAAAAGGGAAACTGAAACAGTCTGTAAAAAAGTATATGTTTTAATTTTTTTAAGTCCACGGATGGATTCAGAATTTATCAATAAAAAAACAAGTGGAAGAGCCAGCCAGGCATTTACTCTGAGAAGGTTCGTCAATAATGGTTTATGAAGAAGATCCGTCGCCATCCATGGAGCGAGAAAATAAAGACATGCTGAAACAATCAGAGAAACGGGGAATATTATTTTAACTGCGGAAAGGTAAACGGATTTGATTCCGGAATAATCATTGACCAAAGCAAATCCGGCAATATATTTCATCAGGGCTACATCCAGACCTGCTTTTCCAAATACTGAAGCGAAACTTAATATTGCGAGGCAAATAGCGACTATGCCCAGCGCATCGGCACCGAAATATCTTGAAGTAAGCAATGTTACCAGAAAACCGGTAAAGACTCCTGTCATCCTTACCAATAAAGCAAAAAAGCTGGTACGCACCAGCTCGCCGTAATCACGGTCAGTACCGAATTTCTTCAGTGAATGCCGAAACCTACTTTGCAATGAACCATTCATTAATCAAATGAGGTTTATTATAGGTCATCTCTTCTCCGGAAGGAAAAAGGTAAATATTTTTACCAACAGCTTTTAAAAGCGCATGTCCGGCTGCTGTATCCCATTCCATGGTTGGAGCGAAACGAGGGTAAATATCTGCTTTGCCTTCTGCAAGCAAACAAAATTTTAATGAACTGCCTGCATTGACCAGTTCGACATTGTTACTTTTAAGGCGTAATTCATTAATAAATCCTTCCGTTTTATCAGACATATGCGAACGGCTTGCTATAACCCGCATTTGATTTTCCGCATTCGGCAAGTCGATATTTATCCTGCTCTTCTTATTGATCGAAGGCTTTTCGTTGACAGAGAATTTATACAATCCATCTCCTGCAATTCCGGCAAAAGCCATACCTGTTACCGGCTGAAAAATCACTCCGGAAATTGGAACACCAAATTCCATCAGGGCAATATTAACGGTAAACTCTCCATTTCGCTTTATGAATTCCTTTGTTCCATCAAGCGGATCAACAAGCCAGTAGTAATTCCACTGACTTCTTTCATCAAATAGAATATCCTTGCCTTCTTCACTCAATACCGGAAGATTCGTGTGTGCAAGTCTGCTTACGATAGTATCATGCGAAGCCTTATCAGCTGCTGTCAATGGAGAACCATCTGATTTTATATCAACAGTAAATTTATCACTGTAAATTTCCAGAATTTTTTGGCCCGCTTCAAATGCTGTCTCCAGCGCAAGCAATGTTAATTCTCTGATTTTTTCTTTTTCCACAATATGCTTTTAAATAATCATTCCCGCCCCAACAGTTTCATTGGTATGCGGATCTATAAAGATAAGGCTTCCTGTATTTCTATTCCGCCTGTAGCTATCGTAAACCAATGGCAAGGTTGTTCGAATTTGAATACGCCCTATGTCATTCATGGAAAGTAACTGTTCCCCTTCCATTCTACGGAGATTTAAAATGTCAATCTTATAATGAATCTTATCTACCCACGCATTCATTTCACGGCAGGTATGCCGGAGAATATATTTTGAACCGGTTTTAAGCGCTTTTTCATTAAGCCAGCAAATCATTATATCCAGGCTTTGTCCTGTTTGCGGAACATTGTTTTCTCTGACAATCATATCGCCTCGTCCAACATCAATTTCATCTTCGAGATTTAGGGTTACTGACATGGGTGAAAAAGCATACTCCAAAACCTTTCCTGCTAATTCAATGGATTTAATTTTTGATTTCTCACCGGATGGCAAAACAATTACTTTATCGCCAGGACGAAAAACACCACCTGCAAGTCGGCCTGCATAGCTGCGCAATCCATTTTGATTCTGTGTACGAATAATATATTGCACCGGAAAACGACAGTCTATATGATTTAAATCACTGCTTATATGTACGTTTTCCAGATGAAAAAGCAGCGTACTGCCTTCATACCATGGCATTTTCAGTGAACGGTTAACGACATTATCACCGAACTTGGCACTGATTGGAATAAACTGTATGTCCTTTACATCAAGTCTTGAAGAAAATACACGGAAATCTTCAACGATTTTTTCATACGTTTCCTGGTTGTAGTCGACAAGGTCCATTTTATTGATGCATACAACCATGTGTGGTATCCTTAGCAGACTAGCAATAAAAGCATGACGCCTGGTTTGTTCCACAACTCCCTTACGAGCATCGATAAGAATTAAGGCAAGGTTTGCTGTAGATGCGCCTGTAATCATATTGCGGGTATATTGAATATGCCCGGGAGTATCAGCAATAATAAACTTCCTTTTGATTGTTGTGAAATAACGGTAAGCAACGTCAATGGTAATACCTTGTTCTCGTTCGGCTTTAAGTCCATCAGTAAACATGGAAAGGTCAATGTCATCCATACCTTTTTTCTGACTGGATGTTTTTATAGCTTCTACCTGATCATCCTGCAGACTTTTTGTGTCCATCAGCAATCTTCCAATGAGGGTACTTTTACCATCGTCAACACTTCCTGCCGTAGTGAAACGTAAAAGTTCTATATGGGTACGAAATGGCATGATACTTTGTGGTTAGAAGTTTTGACTTATATTCTTAAATTAAAAATAGCCCTGACGTTTTCTATCTTCCATGGCTGAATCCGTTTTCCTGTCGTCAATGCGCGTTCCTCTTTCGGTAACCGTAGAAGCAAATATTTCTCTTATAATATCTTCAACCGTTGAGGCATTGCTTGCAACGGCTCCTGTACAAGTCATGTCACCAATGGTTCGAAAACGCACATTCATATCTTCGGTTTTCTCATTATCGGCAAGGTTAATAAAATCAGCGAAAGCATAAATAACACCTTCGCGTTGGAAGACCTTTCTTTTGTGTGAAAAATATAATTCTGGTAATGGAATTTTCTCGCGATAAATGTAATTCCACACATCCAGCTCTGTCCAATTACTCAATGGAAATATTCTGAAATGTTCTCCATTGTGTTTATGTCCGTTGAAAATGTTCCACAACTCCGGCCGCTGGTGTCGTGGCTCCCATTGTCCGAACTCATCCCTATGTGAAAAGAAGCGTTCTTTAGCTCTCGATTTTTCTTCATCTCTTCTGGCTCCGCCAATGGCTGCATCGAAACTAAATTCCTTTATTGCATCCAGGAGTGTTACGGTCTGCAAAGCATTTCTGCTGGCATTTCTTCCTTTCTCCTCCACTGCTCTGCCCGAATCAATAGAACTTTGTACCGATCGAATGATCAACTCTGAACCTTGTTCCTTAATCCATTTATCGCGAAAAAGAATTGTCTCCGGAAAATTATGTCCGGTGTCTATATGCATAAGCGGAAAGGGTGTTTTTCCCGGATGAAATGCTTTCCGGGCAAGGTGTGAAACCACTATAGAATCTTTTCCTCCGCTAAATAATAAAACAGGATTTTGAAATTGAGCTGCAACTTCCCTGATCACAAAAATACTTTCTGATTCCAGCTCGCTTAAATGATCAAGGTTATAACTTAACATGTCAACAATTTTGATAAAGCAAATTAAAAATTTGCCGCAATTTAAATATGATCTTTTACTGATAAGAATAAAAAGCGTTACAGCGCTATGCTTATTCTTTTAAGAATATAATCCGTCAATATTGAAAGAGAAACTTCTTCCGACTCCTTGTCTGTATTGAGTGTGAGCTCCGGATTCAGAGGCTCTTCGTAAGGCGAACTAATCCCAGTAAATTCAGGAATCAAGCCTTTTCTGGCCTTGTTATACAATCCTTTTACATCCCGGGTTTCACAGACCTCAAGAGAAGCATTAACAAATATCTCTGCAAAATCTGAAGCAGTAAACATTGACCGGACTAATTCACGATCGGCCCGAAAAGGTGAAATAAATGCAGTAATTACAATTAATCCTGCATCAGTCAATAATTTACAAACTTCACCTATGCGTCTTATGTTTTCCTTCCTGTCTTCTTTTGAAAAACCAAGGTCCTTATTTAGGCCGGCCCGAATCAGGTCTCCATCAAGTAAATATGTTTTGAAACCTTTTTCCAATAATTGTTTTTCTAAAGCGGAAGCCAAAGTACTTTTTCCCGATCCGCTGAGGCCAGTCAGCCATACTAAAAATGGCTTTTGCTGCATAGATTTTATTCTTTCCTCACGGCTAATGGGTTCCTGTAAATGAATTAACATAGGTTTAGTATTATTGTCCAACAGGATGCCATGTAGTTTTTATTTCCTGAAGGTCCATAATTCTATATGGATTTTGAGAACGCTCTTCGGATAATTCTTTCTCAGAATAAACAGAAACTCTTTTCACATTCAGAGAAGCAGACTCTTTCATCAATTTAATTTCTTCCTGATTGTTTCCGAAATAAACTATGGCATTTACATCCATGTGGGTAGAAAAATGGGTCAGCAATTCAGATCTATAACCGGTTAATATATTGACAATGCCGGCAGGAACATCAGAAGAGTTAAGCACTTCTCCAAAGGTAATTGCACTTAACGGCTTGGCTGTTGATGCAAGTACAATAACTGTATTACCTCCGATAATTGCCGGGGCAATGGCTGTAATTAATCCAAGTAGTCCTGAACTTTCTGCCGATAATATGGAAACTATACCCATTGGTTCAGGCACGGAGAAATTAAAATGCGATGACTCCACCGGATTCACTGCACTGAAAACCTGCTGAAATTTATCACACCATCCTGCATAATAAACCAAACGATCTATTGAAATATTTACTTCTTTATCTGCCTGTGACCGGGTACTGCCGGTTTCCACTAATTCAGCGATAAATTGCTCGCGTCGTCCCTCCAGCATCTCTGCAATGCGATAGAGAATTTGTCCACGATTATATGCGCTTCGGGAAGACCATGCCTGCTGTGCTTTGCGGGCTGCAACTACTGCTTCGCGAAAATCCTTGCGTGAAGAATTACAAATGTTTGCTATCGTCTTGCCATTCGGATTTAGCAAAGGGTAATATCTTCCAGATTCGGTCCGGGGGAATTTACCGTCGATATAAATTTTATATGTTTTCATTACATCGAGTCTTTCTCCTTTAGAAGAATGACCGTTGGATTGGCCGTTTGTATCAACGTCAACGACTGATTTATTTTTTTCGATAGCGTCCATTTTGTTTTTCATTTTTAATTATCCAGATGCAGATAAGGCATTAAACCGTGCAAGCCACCTTCGCGGCCCATGCCGCTTTCTTTATATCCGCCGAATGGCGATGTAGGATCAAATTTATTATAGGTATTGGCCCACACTACTCCTGCACGCAGCGCCGTAGTCATTTTAAAAATTTTAGATCCTTTATCGGTCCAAACTCCTCCACTTAAGCCATACGGAATATTGTTTGCTTTCTCAATTACTTCTTCGACCGTGCGGAATGTTTGTATGCTCAAAACAGGACCGAAGATCTCTTCCTGAACAATGCGCGATGATTGTGAAACATTTGTAAATAAAGTAGGTCTGTGCCAATATCCTTTGGAAGGAAGTGCACAGGATGTCTGGAAGCATTCACCTCCTTCATTCATTCCTATTTTAATGTATTGTTTTATTTTATCCAACTGCATTTTGGAATTGATGGCCCCTATATCCGTATTCTTATCGAGCGGGTCTCCGACGATAAGTGTTTCCATTCTGTCCTTCAGTTTCCGAATTACTTTTTTGGCCACACTTTCTTGAACAAATAACCGCGATCCTGCACAGCATACATGTCCTTGGTTAAAGAATATTCCATTCACAATTCCTTCTACTGCCTGATCGATTGCAGCATCTTCAAAAATAATATTAGCGGCCTTTCCGCCAAGCTCCAGAGAATATGTTTTCGATGTGCCTGCCAATGCTTTTTGAATAATCTTTCCTACTTCCGTTGATCCCGTAAAAGCAATTTTATCTATTCCCGGATGATTAACCATTGCAGAACCCGTTCCTCCTGCTCCAGTAATAATATTAACGACACCCGGAGGCAATCCCGCATCCCGTATAATTTCTGCAAGAGTTAAAGCAGTCAGCGGTGTTGTTTCCGCCGGCTTTAAAATCACTGTATTTCCGGCGGCAAGTGCAGGAGCTATTTTCCATGCAGCCATCAATAATGGAAAATTCCATGGAATGATTTGTCCGGCGACACCCAACGATTTTGCACGTGCACCCGGTACAGCATATTCAATTTTATCGGCCCAGCCGGCATAATAAAAGAAGTGAGAAGCAGCAAGAGGCACATCAATGTCACGTGATTCGCGTATGGGTTTTCCTCCATCAAGGGATTCTATTACGGCCAACTCTCTTAAACGTTCCTGGATAATTCTGGCAATACGGAAAATATATTTGCCGCGTTCTTTTGCCGGCATTTTATTCCAGTACTTATCATAAGCGTTACGGGCAGCAGCAACAGCTTTGTCAACATCCTTTTGACCTGCATCCGCAACAGAGGCAATTTTCTTCTCAGTGGCCGGATTGATGGTATCAAAATACTTTCCGGATAAAGGATCTGTAAATTCACCGTTGATGAATAAGCCATAGGTATCCTTAATTTTCACATGATCGCTGCTTTCAGGAGCGGCTGCATAGGACCAGGTTGTATCAAAATTTAATTTAACATCCTTTTTATTTTTTTTCATCTTATCCTTTTCCATTTCGAATTTGCTTGACTGACAATTTTATTAATCTTTTGAAAAATAATCGATACTTTGGTAAACACCGGTTTGCTGCTTTACGATTTGCATTAATAAATCGTTGGCCAAAGAACTGGCACCGAAACGAAAAAGATCGGGAGTAAGCCAATCGTTACCGAGCGTTTCCCGCAATACAACGAGGTACTGAATAGCAAGTTTGGCAGTAGCAACTCCTCCCGCAGGTTTCATTCCTATCTTTTTTCCGGTTTCATAATAAAAATCTCTGATAGCTTCAAGCATTACCAATGTTACAGGAAGCGTGGCTGCCGGCTGAATCTTTCCTGTCGATGTTTTTATGAAATCCCCTCCTGCCTGCATGGCAATATCACTTGCACGGCGGACATTGTCGAGTGTGCTTAACTCCCCTGTTTCCAAAATAACTTTCAGGTGTGCTTTACCGCAGGCTTCCTTTACAGCAGCAATTTCATCGTAAACATATGCATATTCTCCTGCAAGAAAATGTCCGCGTGAAATGACCATATCAATTTCATCAGCACCTTCGTTGACAGCCCAGCGCGTTTCTTCAAGTTTCACTTTCCGGCTCGACATACCGCTTGGGAAAGCAGTAGCAACGGCAGCAACTTTTACTTTGGATCCTTTTAGAGCTTCTTTAGCGACTCTTACAAGATTTGGATACACACAAACTGCAGCAACTGATGGAATACCCGGAATGGCAGCATGCGGGAACATGGCTTTGGTGCACAATTGCTTTACTTTTCCCGGAGTATCCTTCGCTTCGAGTGTGGTAAGATCCATCATACTCATGGCTAGCTTTAAGGCGGCCATTTTGGACTCTTTCTTTATGCTTCTTTTGTTGAATCTGGCTATTCGCTCTTCGACTCCAACCTGGTCAATAACGGGACTTTCCGAAAAATAGTATTCGGTTTTCATGGGCTTCTTAATCATTACTGATTACGAAGATACAAAATTTATATGCAGAGAAATCCGGTATTCAAGACTCTTATAAACGAAGCAATAACGAAAACTCAATCAATACATTGTATTGACCTTTTTCAAAAAACCGATGATAGCTCCCCGGAAATGGACGAATGGTATTTAATGAATTACTATATCTGGCATCAAAAGACCATTGATCGCTTAAAGCGTAAATAATTCCAAAATTTCCGGACAATTCATACTTCTTAAAAGGAATTGGGTTTGGATATACACCGTATTCATCATCTTCAGCAGAAAAAGCAAGTGTTCCAAAAGAAGGACCGGCAGTAATTTCAAGTTTTTTGGCTAATTTATATTTTACCAATAGCGGAACTTCAATATAGTGCACTCTTAAACGGTAAAATCTATTGTCACTATCCGTAGGCTTGCGGCTGCCCTTTTGAATAAATACCATTTCCATCTGAAGTGAGACAGATTCCGATAACTTCCGGCCAATAAATCCTCCGGCTATCAAACCTGCTTTATTAAAACCGCTTAACTGGTCGCCATTTACTTGTGATCCGCAAAGACCGAATCGCAAGCCCCCTTCAAAACTTTGTCCTGAGAGATGAAAAGCTGCTAATGAAAAAATCAAAAAAAGAATTTTTTTTTTCATCAGTTGATCAAAAAACGAAGTGTCATAATGCTATTCAATTACTTTCATTTCCTCAACCTGCAGCACCTGGTAATTGGAAGCATCATAAATAAAAGCTACAACCTTGCAGTGGGCCGGATCGAAGTTAGAATTTATGGTAAAGGTGAAACCCTCCAGCTTAACAGTTCCTGAAGTTACAGCTCCGGTTGATATTAACTGTCCAAAATCACTGTTAATTCCTGCACGAAGAACATCCCTATGCACAAAGGAGGGTTCATATATGGGAGTATGCCCATACCATTCCTGCCAATCAATAATACTGTCTTCTACCAATACAAGCTGCAATTTATATTCACCTGTTTTATTATTAAGAAAAGTCGTTTGAACAGCAGTTTTCAATTCAAAGTTTGTAGAATCGAATTGATTAATAATTCTGATTTTAAAATCACAAGGAAGCAAGGATTGACTTTGAATCAATGAACTCCACTGATTATCGGCTTTAACAAAGTTAGTAGTTCCAAAATCTATTCTATCAACAGTTCCGTTGGGATTTCCCTGGGCAGAAACCGCAAACTGTGCCTCCCAAGCATTGCTGGTAGCATTTGTAAAATCTGTAGAGAAAGCACCTGGGGGTGCCGCAGCACCGGGACAGGGGGCTGAACTTCCACATGGATGAGCAAAAAAACCTGAGTGTACAGAAACTACTATAAATTTATCTCCATAAACTCCTCTAAGGGTATTATTAAGTAATAGCCCGGCAGAAGGACAATTACCACATAAATGACCGGTATAATCTTCAACCAAAACTTTTTTAATGGGTGAACTTGGATCAGCAGGAAATACAATTGTATCTCCGCCGATAATAATCGTACTGTCGTTTGTACCGGAAACAGCATCCGTTGTTTCCCGATAAGGAGCGTCTATTTTATCACACGCTTGTATGAACAAGAGTATTGCCGCTCCGAACAAATATTTAATATTTAATTTCATTTAGTTTCGATTTATTAAAAGCTACTGGTGATTGACATACTAAAACCGGTGGAAGCAGGAACATTCCGGCAAACACCGCCAATGCAGAAGATACCTGCCCGCTGACGACCGTATCCTATGGAGATACGATTTGAATTTTTAGTGTAGCCAAAACTTGCGGAATAATAATGAAGTCTGTTTTCAGAAATATCATTTCCATAATTGTATTCGTCAAAGCCTGCAACAAACCAATGCGGAGCCATGGTATATTCAACAAGCAACAAGCCCCAGTTTTGCTGATCCTGTTTGGTTGAAAGGTGTTGTAACTCTGTTCGAATGGCATTCTTTGAGGATAGTTTCCAATGAATCTCTGCAATAGCCGAAGTGCTGTAAACGTGTCCCGCGCCACTTCCTGCAATTTGAATAACACCCTTGTTGTAATCAAGGTAGATGAGCATTAAGGACAATTTTACCTTCTTGCTAAGTTTTCGGGTGAATTCAACATTGATATCTTCGAAGAATATTTCATCGCCGGTTTTTAGAAAATCAGATTTATATCCAAGGTCATCACCTGTAGGTGTTTTATCAATATCGACTGCTTTGGAGTAATTCAATGTTACATCTGTCCCGTAAGTTCCACCTAATAAAGTACCCGATTTCAAATTGAAAAACAACTCACCCTGATAAGCAAATTCACCGTTAGGCTGTGTAGCATAAGGATAAATTGCAGGAAGAATATAGGTATGTTGACGCGTCATAGCAGGAAGGTAGTTAATCATTAAACTGGTTTGTCTTGCTGTTCTGTCAGAACGAAAACTCATGTTTTCTATTCTTTTAGCCCCTAAGGAAGCGCCAAAACCTTTTTTGGAATATGCAATGTTAAGCAAGGCAGCCGAACCGGATTTAAAAATATAGCTATTATCGGCAGAAGGATCGTTAATTTTATAAGCATATTCTCCGCTTACATTAACATTGCCGCGAATCACATTAATTCTGCCTGAGCCTGCACCAACATTTTTTGGAAGCACATAGGTAGGATTTTGATCATCCTGATATTTGCTGACAAAATTTCCGCCGAAAATCCATTTGGTTTTTTTCGTAGCCCATGAAGTAAACAATTCATTTAAGTTTAATTCAAGATCAGCTCCACGAACAATTCCTTCACCCTTGGAAAAAAAATCACGTTGATTTCCAATGAAGGCTTTAACCATAATACCCTGATAAGGTCTGTAATGGATTCGCAAACCTTCCATGGCATTGTCGAGTCCTAAGCCTCTTTCTTCATAACTTCTGAAAACAAGGCCACTGCCAAACTGTTCATAATAGTTTCCGACGGTTATTTCGAGCTCTTTATTGGCATAGGTAAGGTATCGGAACGGTATGCCTGCTCCTTTGTAGCGGGGATCAAAACCAAGCATAGGATTCAAATAACTTTCGTATCGCAATCCTGCAGAGAAATTATCCTTGGAATAAACGAAATTGGCAAAACCGTTTGTCAATAATTTTTCAGGAACATCCTTTGTTCCAATGGCTGAATCAGCAATATAATACTGAGCATTCAGTTCAAAATTACCGTGAATTCCACCGGTATTCAATTGTGCTTTTACCGGAAAAGTGTATCCTATTACGGTTAAAAGCAGAATTATTTTAAAAATAGTTCTGCTTGCCGGATTCAAATCGATCAGCATAAAAGTTATTTATAATTCCTATTAAAATTATTTTGACATATTGTTTTTTATTGCCTGATAAAGTTCTTCTTCATTACCCTGCTCATAACCTACATGCTGCCACACAATCTCTCCTTTACCATTAATTACAAAAGTTTGAGGAGGCATGTTTACATTCATGGCGCGTTTAAAGTCTGAATTTGGATCAAGGTATTGTTCAAATTCCCATCCTTTTCCATTAACAAATGGAGCCACCCGTGACATGGTTCGTGCATCGTCAATAGAAATGGTAATAATTTTCACACCGGTTTCATTTTTCCAGTCTGCATATCTTTCATGAAGAGCACTTAGTTCTTCAATGCAAGGCTTACACCAGGTTGCCCAAAAATCAATTACCATAACCTTACCTTCATTGCTAAATTGCGAAGTATTAATTTTTTCGCCGGCTAATGTGGTAACAGTAGCGGAAGGAATTAACCTGACCGCTGGTGCTTCCTGACCGATTGAACAGAAAGAAATAATAACGAATGTCAATAAGAATACAATCCTTTTCATTTTTATTTTTATTAAATGTTATACCAAATAAATAAGGAACTGCTTCTATAATTGAAACAGTTCCTTATCTGGCATTATTGAATTAAAAAATTATTTAACAAATTTAGTTGTAGCATTTCCTTTGGTACCGTTTAAGGTAACAAAATATGTTCCGGAAGTAAATTTGCTGATGTCAACAGTTATACGATGTGTACCTGAAATCAATGAACCAAGATCCTGAGAATAACAAACTTTTCCTAACATATCCGTAATTGCCAAAGTCGCTTTTTCACTGTCCTTAAAGTTCAGGTCAACAGACAATTGATTTTGTGCAGGATTAGGGAATACAGATAATGAGTAATTTCCTTTAACAACCTGACCAATTCCTGTTGAAACAACAGGCATACTTCTTCCATTCATAATAATTTTGTTTTCAGCATCAATTAATAATACGTGAGCTTTCATATTGGAAGCATTGTAAGCAGATGGTATAGTCCAAGAAGGGAATGAATAATTGTAAGTCATACCTGCAGTTAAAGAAGAAGGCAAACTGCCCGGTTGACCCAGGAAATCACCTTGTATTTTTCTTGCAACAAAATCATAAACCATAAGATTTGCAGGAACCGGATCTGCTTCGGCTACCCAATTATGACCGGCACCTACTAAAGGATTAGCGCCTGCGGAGTAATAGTTTGCCTGATCATAATCAAAAGAATTATTGTCAGTACCATCACCTGTTCCTGTAACACCATCTTCAGTATATACACAAGCAACTCTGAAATCACCATCAATGTTAACGGCAGAAGTAATGGTTGTGCTAACGGTACTTGAACTTGCTGCACTGTTATAATTTACGGTTAGTGCAACGTCACCTAAACCAAAATTATTAATGTGACTATTATATTGGGTAAATATTGCTGAAGGATCATCCTGAACAAAGCGATCAATAAAGATATTCGGAGCGCTGCTATTTAATATACCAAGACTGTCATCATAATTTGCTAAGTACATCGGCTCCTGAGTATATCCACCATGAACTGCTATTAACACAGTAGTATTAGGGTGAACATTTGAAATAGAATCCATATAAACAGTACCGCGTGGGCACCAGCCACACCATGTGCCTGTTTGCTCTTCAATTACTACATTATGTTCTGCAGGAACAGCATCGTACACATAAATTTTTGCATATATTGTATCGTTAGAATGATCCTCATCCTGATTTCCATTTAAATCAGAAGCCCAAAATTTAATGTTATGGAAACCGGCTCCTACAGGAGTCCATGGTTGAGTATGGTTATAATTATAGCATTTCCCTGCCTGAAAA
The DNA here is from genome assembly GCA_031417395.1 of Bacteroidota bacterium. Lineage (GTDB taxonomy): Bacteria > Bacteroidota > Bacteroidia > AKYH767-A > 2013-40CM-41-45 > JADKIH01. The sequence goes on from JANOVM010000063.1 coordinate 24,169, forward strand.
GTAACAGTAAGTGGAAGGGTTGATACAGGTGCAGCCCCATCTACTGAATAATTAAGAATCATTGATGTTATATCCTGACTTCCAAGATTAGTCATGGCTCCACTTATTGCAAGTGGTCCGCCATTTAAATTTCTATATGGAAAACCACCTTTCAAAGAAATAGTTTTAGGTCTTGCGTCATAACCCTTAAATGAAGTATTAAATTGATAATAAATATTATCACTTGGATCGGTTGTGCCTGTATTGGTGGTAATAACTCCTGAAGCAATGCTTGGAGAACCTGCTACCTGATAAGCCGTAGTAGAGTCAATCTGAACACCAAGCGTTAATGTTAAACCTGCTGTTGGAGCTGTACGCTGATCGACAATGTAAATATTGTTAGTAGTCTCTTCAAGAACAATAGACCAATAAGTGTAACCTGTGGTAACACCGGCTTTTGAAAATGAAGCAAACCATATCCAATGCTGTCTGTTTGGAGCTGTTCCAAAAGTTTTTACTGCAATAGAATCATAGTAGTTGCCCGGACGGCCTGTAATTCCCCAAACACAAATAGAATTATTAGGAATTTTTGATGAAGGAATTGCAACATTATTTGAATCCGGAACAGCAACTACTGCCACATCAAATGTCACAATACCTGTTGTTGACACTTTATAAGATGTATACGAATTACCGTTAAAGTTAAATCCAAAAGGGATGGTGGATGACCTCCAAATTGGTACTGAAGAGCCAGCCCCAAGAACACTCCAACCTTGTTGAACTAAAGCCAAACCTTCATAGTCATTATTCAGGTTACCGGGATTCATATTATTACAAGTTTGTTTGATGTACGAATATTGAGCATTTGCAACAACATTCATCGCTAGTAATGCGAATAGTAGAGTAATTTTTTTTATCATTTGTTTAGGGAGTTTGGTTAGGTGACAGCTGATTAAAATAAAGGGATGCTAATATAGGAATATTAAATAAACGGTGCAATATTAACATTTGGCTGTAAACTATTGTTAAAATATCAAAAAAACTCCCTATATTTGCTTATTATACAATTAAAATTATAGAAAATGAGAAAAACAGCTACTTTATTGTTATTTGTATTTACCCTTCCGCTTTTGTCATTCGCACAAACTAATCTTGAATCACACGATGCAACCGGGTATGTTTTTGGTGACACTACTCTTAAAAACACGCATGTTAAAATTTTAAATATTGGAGTAGATACGTTGTCTGTTAAAGTAGCTCAGGACAATTTTGGTGCTACGAGCGGTCATGTTTCCTATTTCTGCTGGGGTATAAACTGCTACCCTCCTACAGTATCTGTTTCTTCAACTGCAGTTACAATTGCACCCGGCGATACCAATACTTCTTTTATCGGTTATCTGGAGCCCGCTGGTCATACAGGTATTTCAGTAATTAATTATAATTTCTTCAATACGATTGATCTGAATGACGCTATAAGTGTTTCTTTTACTTACGACATATCAATTGGTATTGATGAACTTTCAAATTCAGTTTCTCTTTCTAACCCTTCTCCAAATCCTGCCAATAATTTAACAAGCATTTCTTATGACTTGAAATCTGTTAAAAACGGCAGCTTTGTTTTGTATAATATTTTAGGATCAAAACTGAATGAATTTAAATTAACCGAAAGACAGGAAACCCTCATTATTCCTACTTCACAATTAAATTCAGGAATTTACTTTTATTCAATTGTTGCTGATGGGAAACTTGTTGCAACTAAAAAACTCATTGTAGCGCACCGCTAATTAATTGCATTAAATTATAAGGAAAGCATCGGAATATTTCGATGCTTTTTTTATTTGTAGATTTGCTGCCCCTAAAAATCAGGAATGAAAAAAGAAAAGAAAAATCAGGAAGCCTTAGACTATCATTCACAAGGAAGACCGGGTAAGATTGAAGTAATTCCATCGAAACCATACAGCTCTCAACGCGACCTATCATTGGCATACTCACCGGGAGTGGCAGAACCGTGCCTTGCAATTGCAGATAACCCCGAAGATGTATATAAATATACAGCAAAAGGAAATCTGGTCGCCGTAATATCGAATGGCACAGCTGTGCTCGGGCTTGGCAACATTGGCCCGGAAGCTTCTAAACCGGTAATGGAAGGAAAAGGACTTCTGTTTAAAATTTTTGCGGATATCGATGTCTTTGATATTGAAATCGCAGAAACGGATGTAGAAAAATTTGTTCAAACTGTTAAAGCCATTTCTCCCACTTTTGGAGGTATTAATCTGGAAGATATTAAAGCCCCTGAATGTTTTGAAATTGAAAGAAGACTGAAAGAAGAATTACGCATTCCTATCATGCACGACGATCAGCATGGAACTGCAATCATTTCCGGTGCGGCTTTGCTGAATGCACTCGAACTTACAGGAAAAAAAATTGAAAATGTACTGATTGTCGTAAGCGGTGCCGGTGCTTCTGCAATTTCCTGCGCTAAACTTTATATTTCTCTTGGTGCAAAAAAAGAAAACATTGTCATGGTTGACAGCACCGGCGTTTTGCATGTTGACCGCACCGATCTGGATGAGAATAAAATATTTTTTGCTACCCGAAAAAAAGTTCATACGCTGGAAGAGGCTTTGAAAGGTGCCGATGTTCTGCTCGGACTTTCCAAAGGGAATGTTGTTTCAAAAGACATGGTTCGATCCATGGCTAAAAATGCTATTGTTTTCGCTCTTGCCAATCCTGATCCTGAAATCTCATACAACGATGCCAGAAGTGTACGCGAGGATATTATCATAGCAACCGGTCGTTCCGATTTCCCTAACCAGGTCAACAACGTCCTTGGCTTTCCATTTATTTTCAGAGGCGCACTCGATGTAAGAGCAACACAGATTAACGAAGCCATGAAACTGGCTGCTGTCCGCGCCATTGCTGATCTTGCAAAAGAACCTGTTCCCGAAATCGTTAACATTGCTTACAATGCCAAGAACATTGTATTCGGCTACGATTATATCATTCCAAAACCTCTTGATCCACGTTTAATAAGTACCGTTGCTCCAGCAGTTGCCAAGGCGGCAATAGATTCTGGTGTGGCACAAGTAAAAATTACCAATTGGCCGAATTATGTTGATGAACTCCGTAAACGTCTCGGGCTCGACAATAAATTAATTCGTGTCGTTACCAGTAAAGCTAAACAAAACCCTCAACGCATTGTCTTTACCGAAGCCGATAATTATAAAATCCTTAAAGCCGCGCAAATCGTGCGCGACGAAGGTATTGCCCGCCCTATTTTATTGGGTAATAAAGAAAAAATTGCCGGTCTCATTCAGGAAAATAACCTCGATTTAGGTGATACGCCAATTATCGATCCACGACAGGAAGAAGAAAAGCGTTTGTTCTTCGGTGAGCTGTTTTTCAAAAAAAGAAAACGACGCGGCTTCACTCTTTATGAAGCAAAAAAAATCATGAACGAGCGTAATTATTACGGCGCCATGATGGTTGACATTGGTGAAGCCGATGCCATGATTTCCGGTCTTACCAGAAAATACAGCGATACCATTCGTCCGGCTTTACAGATTATAGGCACGCAGGATGACGTTAAAAAAGTCGCCGGAATGTACATTATGATAACCAAAAAAGGGCCTATCTTTTTTGCCGATACTACTGTAAACGTAAATCCTTCTGCAAATGATTTGGCCGAAATTACTGTGCTTACTGCCTGGGCCGTTCAGCAGTTTAATGTTCGTCCGCGGATTGCTTTGCTTTCATATTCCAATTTCGGTTCATCAAATGATCCGGAAGCGCAAAAGGTAAGAGACGCTGTAGCAATTCTTCATCAAAAATATCCGGGTATGATGGTCGACGGTGAAATGCAGGCAAATTTTGCACTGAACCCTTCTCTTCTTTCAGATAATTTTCCTTTTTGTGAATTCGCCAATGAAGGTGCCAACACACTTATCTTTCCGAACCTTGAATCGGGCAACGTTGCCTATAAACTCATTCAGGAAATGGGCGCCGCCGAAGCAATCGGACCGGTATTATTAGGAATGCGAAAACCCGTTCACGTTTTACAACTGGGCAGTTCCGTTCGTGAAATTGTTAACATGGTTACGATTGCTGTGGTGGATGCGCAGTCGAGGAAGAATAGTTAGGGTAATCCGATAGCTATCGGATTAACTAAATAACTATCTTGCGAAAGGAAAGATTTAAATTGATATTTACTTTCAAAAATTAAGTGTCAAATATCAAAACTCCGACGAAAAAAGAAGAATCATGCTCAATCACTTAAGCGGAAAACTCGTTGAAAAAAACCCCACATTCATAATTGTTGAATGCAGCGGTGTTGGTTATCATGTGAATATTTCTTTGAACACTTTTTCTAAAATTTCAGAGGGTGAACACATTCGTATTTTGACCCACCTTCAAATAACTGAGGACGCTCATACGTTGTACGGCTTTATCGATGAAGATGAAAGAAGATTATTTAAGATGTTAATTACGGTTTCAGGTATTGGTTGCAACACTGCAAGGATGATGCTTTCGTCAATGAATGTATCTGAAATTGAAAATTGCATCATTCTGGAAGAAGCAAAAAAGCTGCAGGCCATAAAAGGAATAGGAGAAAAAACTGCCTTACGTGTTATTCTGGAATTGAAAGGAAAGTTGAAAAAAGATGGAAAATCGCCTATTTCTATGACTTCCAACCTTAGAGTTAAAGAAGAAGCTATAGCAGCACTTGTCACCCTCGGATTTGCCCGAAACACTGTCGATCGTACACTAGATAATATACTCAAAACCAGTCCCTCAGTAAATGTTGAAGAATTAATTAAGAATGCTCTAAAAGCCCTATAAAATTTGTTGCTTGAACTGCTAAAAAAGCTAATTTAGGGCTCTCGAAAAAAACGCTTAAAAATCGAATAAACTCTACTTTCTATACTTTCACTCAATAATTATTTTCCTTGAAAAGCATCAAAAAGTTTTTTTTAGGGTTAGGGTTTGTTTTGCCGGTCCTTGCTTCTGTATGGGGTACAGGAAAACCGTCCGGTCCTTTGCCTTCTGAGGCAGAGTCAGCTTTTTTAAGCGACTCCGATACAACAAGTCTTAAATATCCTTTTGGCGACAGGTATGGTGATTCCTATTCAGCACCTTCCGGGAAAAGTCCAATGTATCTTAATGATCCGGCTAATATTAAAACCGATGTTAAGTATGATCCTGATAATAATCGATACAACATCAATGAAAATATGGGCAATCTGTTTTACAGAAATCCATCCTATTTAACTTTTGAAGAATTTGTTGAACATGAATTCAATCACAGCACACGCGACTACTGGAGGCAACGTGCCGGTGAAGATGACAAATTGAATAAAAAAGCTTTCGCTCCTAAAATTACTATTAACAGTGTAGTCTTTGATCGCATATTTGGCGGAAACACTATTGATATTCGTCCTCAAGGTTCTGCTGAACTGAGTTTCGGTATTAACATTTCGAATAGTGAAAATCCAAACATCCCTGTTACACAAAGAAGGGTAACCACTTTCGACTTCAAAGAAAAAATTCAGATGAATGTTATCGCAAACATAGGCGATAAGATGAAACTCTCTACGAATTACAATACGGAAGCAACCTTCGATTTCGAAAACAAAATGAAAATCGAATATTCCGGTTACGAAGACGACATCATTAAAAAAATTGAAGCCGGTAATATTACCATGCCGCTTAACAGTCAGCTTATTCAGGGCTCACAAAGTCTGTTCGGTATTAAAGCACAATTGCAATTTGGTAAATTAAATGTTACCCAGGTTTTATCTCAGCAAAAAGGTAAACCGGAAACTATCAACGTTCAGGGCGGAGCTCAGTCTACAACCTTCGACATTAAATCGGATCAATACGAAGAGAATAAACACTTTTTCATTTCACAATATTTTGCAGATACATACGACCAGAACCTGCGTGACCTGAATCGTGTGGCTTCATCAGTAAATATTACACGACTTGAAGTATGGGTTACCTCCCGCAGTTATATAAGTTCACAGAACAATCAAAACAGAAACATTTTCGCTTTCTCTGATCTGGGTGAATACAGACCGGATCCTTCTCAAACACTGGTGCCTCAATTCCCAACCGGTATTGTAGAGCCTTCAGACAGCTCTAATGAACTTTTCACAATTCTTAATGGCGCGGTAGCCGGAGGATATAGTGCTTTACGAAGAATTTCTAATTCAACACTTATAGAGAATGCCAATACAGCAGGTGGTTATAATTACACTCGTACTAAAAACTACGAGACTGTTGAAAATGCGCGTCTGTTGCAGCCTTCTGAATATACTTATAACAGCAGATTAGGATACATATCATTAAACTCAAAACTTCGTTCGAATGATGTATTGGCTGTTGCTTTTGAATACACCTTTAACGGGCGAGCGCATCGTGTTGGTGAACTAACTTCAAGTTCAGGAGTAAGCGGAGATTCTGCCCTCTTCGTAAAACTGATTCACAGTACGAATTTCAGTCCACGGTTTTATACCTGGGATCTGATGATGAAAAACATTTATTCACTCGGCGGCTATAGTATTTCTGCGGAAAAGTTCCGCCTGGATGTATTGTATCAGGATGATAAAATCGGTGGTAACATCAATTACATTCCCAATGGCTGCGATCAGGTAAAAGGAATTCCGCTTTTAAGTCTGCTAAACCTCGACGATCTGAATACACAACTCAACCCACAGCCTGATGGACTTTTTGATTTTGTATCGGGGATAACGGTAAATCCTCAGGCGGGAAGAATTATTTTTCCTGTTAGAGAACCATTCGGAAGTTATTTGCAATCCAAATTCTGCAACGATGCTCAAACAGCAGACCTTTATACTTATAATGCCCTTTACGATTCAACAAAGACAGCTGCTCAACAGCAGCCTGAAAAAAATAAATTCAGTCTGCGGGGTTCTTTTCAATCTTCTTCCGGTTCTGAAATTCCGTTGAATGCAGTAAACGTTCCGCAGGGTTCTGTTAAGGTAACCGCCGGTGGTGTTACGCTAAAAGAGAATGTGGATTATACCGTTGACTATACTCTTGGAAGAGTAAAGATCATTAACGACGGTTTGCTGAAATCAAATACACCCATTACCATTAATCTGGAAAGTAATTCTTTATTCGCTTTGCAGACAAAGTCACTTATTGGAACACGACTGGAATATACCTTTAATAAAGACCTTCAGGTTGGCGGTACCTTCCTGCATATGTATGAAAAACCACTCACTCAAAAAGTAAATATAGGCGACGAGCCTATTTCCAATACTGTTTGGGGATTGGATGGAAACTACAGAAGAGAATCGCGTTTCATTACCAAACTTTTAGATAAACTTCCGTTTTACAGTACGAAAGAAACATCTACGCTGACTTTCAGTGGCGAAGTAGCACAGCTTATACCCGGCCATTCAAGTGCTGTAGGCAAAACAGGAATATCTTACGTAGATGATTTTGAAGGAGCCATTACTCCACTGGATCTTAAAAATCCTGCCAGCTGGTATTTGTCTTCAATACCGGAAGGACAAACGGAAGTTACCATGTTTCCCGAATCGCAGGCAGATAGCATAAACTCCGGATTAAATCGCGGAAAGATTGCCTGGTATTATGTAGATGGAGTTTTTCAGCGAGATCAGGGCAATCAACCCAATAACGTTACAGACGAAACAAGAAGCAACAATTTTATTCGGGAAGTATTGCAAACAGAAATTTTTCCGAATGTGAAATTACAAACTCCACAGTTCATCACTTGTATGAATGTCGCTTTTTATCCTAATGAAAGAGGGCCTTACAATTACGATGTAATGCCGGGTACATATTCAAAAGGAATAAATTCAAACGGAGGATTATTATCACCTGAATCACGTTGGGGCGGCATTATGCGGAAAATTGAAACAAACGATTTTGAAGCCAACAACATTGAGTTCATTCAATTCTGGTTGATGGATCCTTTTACTACGAATACACTTAACGATTCAACCGGTGGTGATCTTTACTTTAACATAGGAACATTATCGGAAGATATTTTAAAGGATCAGCATAAATCGTTTGAGAATGGATTGCCTTCACCTAAAAACAATTACACTGTAAACAATACACCGTGGGGCGTTTATCCAAATGTGCAATCGATTGTAAACGCTTTTGATAATGACAATGACAGCAGAATTGCACAGGATGTTGGTTTGGACGGATTGAATGATGCCAATGAAAATTCATATTTTCAAAGTACCTTCATTGGAGCAATTCTATCAGGTTTTGGCAGCACTTCACAGGCTTTTATTTCTGCAAATACAGATCCTTCGAGTGATGATTTTCTTTATTTCCTTGATCAATCCTATGACAACCCTGCAATACCAATTCTTGATCGTTATAAAAGGTGGAACGGTCAGGAAGGAAACTCCATAGGCAGTGGCGGTTCTAACCTTACCATTTACTCTGCAACTCCCGATGCAGAAGATATAAATCGGGATAATAACATGAACATCGGGGAAAACTATTTCCAGTATAAAATTGTTCTTAAGCCTGGAAATTTAGTGGTTGGACAAAATTATATTACAGACGAAATAGAGGCTCCCGTTCGTCTTGCAAACAATAATAATACGCTTGTAAAATGGTATCAGTTTAAAATTCCAATTAAATTTCCGCAGCGTACAATTGGTGATCCTGAATTTACGAATATAGAATTCATTCGTATGTTCATGAAAAACTTTCAGACTCCCGTAATCTGCAAGTTTGCCAAACTGGAATTCCTGCGTGGAGAATGGAGAAGGTATCAGTTTTCACTTTTGCAGGATGGCGAATACAGTCCAACCCCTGAAGTTCCCGGAGAAACAACATTGGATATTGCTGCTGTAAGTATTGAAGAAAACGGTAATCGTTCTCCCATTCCTTATGTTTTACCACCCGGAATTGAAAAAGAACAAAGCCCTTCCACACAAACACTGACCACACTCAATGAACAATCGCTTACGCTCAAAGTTTGTGAGCTTCAGGATGGCGATGCACGTGCAGCATATAGAAATACACAATTTGATTTTCGTTCATATAAAAAACTGAAGATGTTCATTCATGCTGAATCGCTTTCCGGACAACCAACAATAAGCGATGGCGACCTGCATGCATTCATAAGACTCGGAAGTGACTTTAACGATAACTATTACGAATACGATATTCCTTTAACGATAACGGTTCCTCCCACAACTGTTCCAAGTGAAATATGGCCTGAGAGCAACAATATGGAAATTACGCTTGATGATCTGATTGATGTCAAGCTTGCACGGAACGGTGAAATGCAATTAAATCCAAATGTAACGTTGCTTACACCATTTAAAAAAATCATTGGCGGACGGACCATTACCGTAAAAGGTACTCCAAACCTGAGTAACGTTCGTTCAATTATGCTGGGAATTCGGAATCCGAAAGATGGAAGCGGTTCGGGTGCTAAACTTTGCGGTGAAGTTTGGTTTAATGAATTAAGACTTTCTGACTTTAATGAAAACGGCGGCATTGCATCAACAGCCCGTATTACCAGTAAACTCGCTGACCTTGGAACCATGTCTCTTGTGGGAAATCAAAGCAGCGCAGGATGGGGAAGTATTGAGAAAAAAGTTAGTGAGCGATCCAAAGAAAATAAACTTTCATACGATTTTTCGACAAGCATTGAATTGGGAAAATTCTTGCCTGAAAAATCAGGAATAAAAATACCAATGTATTTTGGATATTCTGAAGCTGCTATCAACCCACAATACAATCCGCTCGATCCCGATGTTCTTCTGGATCGCGCTTTAGATGCAGCTCCAACTAAAGAAGTTAAGGACAATATTAGCAGAAGTGTCAAAGACTATACACAAAGAAAAAGTCTGAATTTCACAAATGTCAGGAAAGCCAAAACCGGAGGCAATTCCAAATCGCACATTTACGATGTGGAGAATCTTAATTTTACGTATGCTTATACTGAAAACTATCAACGTAATTATAATATCGAACGTGCTTTTGCCAAAACCTATCAGGGAATCGTAGGCTATAACTACAACAGCGGATCAAAACCTATTGCGCCTTTTGAAAAAAATAAATCCAAAGTATTAAATTCAAAGTGGCTTAAACTAATCAAGGACATAAATTTTAATCCCATACCATCGGCATTAAATTTCAGGGCCAGTCTGGACAGAACTTATTCGGAAACGTTTTTGCGCAACAATACAGGATTGTCCTTTAATCTGAGTCCAACTTTTGAGAAAACATATTTTATGCGCCGCAATTACGGCTTAAATTGGGACCTGGTTAAAGCATTAAAGATTGATTACAATGCCGATGCTTATGCCATAATTGACGAACCGCCGGGGCGCATCGATACAAAAGAAGAAAGAGATTCAATTACCCGAAACCTGAAAAACCTTGGTCGTCTGGATCATTTCCATCAAACTTCAAGAGCTACTTATGCAGTGCCATTCACGAAATTCCCACTCACGGACTGGATAACAGGAAGTGTAAGTTATACAGGAGATTTTGACTGGAAGTCATCGCCGCTTTATCTTGACACAATAAATAGTAGAATTACCGATGAAAACCCCTGGGGAAATACCATTCAGAATTCTCAAACCATGCAATACAACGCAAGTATAACCTTTGCCACATTGTACAATAAAATTCCTTTCCTGAAGAAAATAAATGCCGGCCAGCCTCAAAAGAGTAAACCAAAACCAAAAGTTAAATTACCTTCAGATTCACTTAAAACAAAACCGGATACATTAACTCCTAAGCCAAGCATTCTGGAACCAATCTTTAGAGGAATGGCAAAAACGCTAATGATGGTTAAAACTGCTTCCGTAAATTATTCTGAAACAAATGGAACGCTTCTCCCCGGTTTCTTTCCCAAACCAAATAGTATAGGAGATTTCCTGGGTAACGACAATAATTTTCCGGGTAGTCCTGCCGCACCGGGATATGGTTTTGTATTCGGTAGTCAGAGAGATATTCGACCGGATGCCGTAAAATATAAGTGGCTTACCAAAGACACAACGCTGAATTCATATTTTACCCGAACCTATCTTCAAAATCTAACCGTTCGTGTTACAATTGAACCTTTAAAAAGTTTAAAGATAGAATTGAATGGTAGCAGAAATTACACACTCAATCATAACGAATACTACAAATATCAAAATTCAGATGGAACCTTTAGAAGTTCGAGTGTAACGGAATCCGGTAACTTTTCAATATCGTATCTGACCTGGAATACACACTTCGTAAAAGACGCTGACGATTATTCGAATAAAAACTTTGATCAATTTGTAAAAAATCGTCAGACATTTTCAGGAATACTTGACGCTGAAAATCCAAATGTGCCAAGACAACCTAATACCAATGGCTACGGACTTACACAAAAAGAAGTATTAACCTATGCCTTTCTTTCAGCATATTCAGGCAGGACACCTTCAAGATCTATATTAAAACTATTCCCAACTATTCCTATGCCAAACTGGAGAGTTACGTACGATGGACTTTCCAAGCTTAAATTGTTCTCTTCTTTCCTTCAGTCGCTTACTATTTCACACGGTTATCGTTCCATATACAGTATCAATTCATTCACACAGAATTTATTTTACACAAGGGATGAAAATAACAAAATGCCCAATAACACGGATACAATTGGCAACTTCATTCCACAATACGATTTGCAGCAAATTACCATATCAGAACAACTTGCTCCACTTATTGGAATCGATATGACCTGGAAAAACAGTCTGCAGACACGCTTTGAAATAAAACGTGACCGGACAATTTCTCTTGCGTATTCCAACAGTCAGGTAACAGAGGTCCGCGGCATAGAATATACCATTGGCCTTGGCTATAAATTCAAAAAAGTAACCTTACCATTCCGTACCGGGGGCAAGAAAAAACTCAGCAACGATCTGACAGTAAAAGCAGATGTTAACCTGCGGGACAATACTACAATTCTTCGAAAAGTTGTTGAAGGAACCAATCAGCCAAGCGGCGGAACCAAAACCCTTGCTTTTAAGATTTCGGCCGATTATCCAATCAACGATCGCTTTAACGTTCAGGCTTTTTACAATTATTCTGCTAACGAACCATTTGTATCAACCAGCTATCCGAATTCGAATACGAATGCGGGGATTAGTATACGGTTTACGCTGGCGCAGTAGGTAATTTGAGAATTTGGAAATTTGAGAATTTGAGAATTAAGATGGCGGAATAATTTTAAAATTTATAACACCTCCATTTTCAAATTCTCAAATTCTCAAATTCTCAAATTATTTTCCTTATTTTGCAAAAAAAACCATGAACTTTCCAGCCAATCTAAAATACACCAAAGAACACGAGTGGGTCCGTGTTGAAGGTAATACAGCGATTATAGGTATAACAGATTTTGCCCAGAGTAAACTGGGAGATATTGTTTACGTTGAAATTGAAACCGAAGGTGAAACGCTCGAAAAAGATTCCATTTTTGGTACTGTTGAAGCGGTAAAAACGGTGTCGGATCTATTCATGCCCGTTTCAGGAAAGGTTACTGCTGTCAATGACGGTTTGGTAAGTGCTCCTGAATCTGTAAATACCGACCCTTATGAAAAGGGGTGGATGATACGCGTAGAAATGACTAATCCATCAGATGTAGGCAGCCTTCTTTCAGCCGTTGAATACGAGCAGTTAGTGGGCGCTGATGCCTGAAAACAATACTATGTTTTGGCGGAAATTCCGGCCCGCATTAATTTGGGCTCTGTTTGTTTTAATTCTTTGCGGGCTTCCAGGAAAAGATTTTCCTGAGCTTAGCTTTTTACAGTGGCTAAAACCGGATAAAATAGCTCATCTTATTCTTTTTGGTGTTCAATGTTTTTTGCTGTTAAAGGCTTTCAAAAAAATGAAGCAGACTTCTGTTTATTATAAAAATGCCGTCCTATTTTCTTTAACTTTAAGTATTACTTACGGAGTCCTCGTTGAGATTTTGCAAACCTATGTTTTTATTCAACGCGACGGTGATGTAAGGGATGCTATTGCAAATGCTATTGGCGCTTTTCTAGGTGTTTGGCTCTATAACCGTATGAATAGAAGAAAATTACTAGTACTTGAAAAATCTCAATTGAATTAATTAGAATTTACCGTTTCCTTCCGATGAATAAAAAAAATAAAATTGTTATTGCAGTAACAGGAGCCAGCGGATCCATTTATGCGAAAGTATTGTTTGACAAATTAATTGCCCTAAAAGATCAAATCGAAAATGTAGGTCTTGTTTTTTCAAACAATGCAAAACAAGTCTGGAAATACGAACTGGGAGATGAGTCATACGAAAAGCTGCCTTTTAAAATATATTCCAAAGAAGATTTTACGGCACCGTTTGCCAGTGGCTCTGCAGCTTACAACATTATGATTGTTTGTCCATGCAGCATGGGAACACTGGCGCGCATTGCAGGCGGCATTTCCAACGACCTGACGACACGCGCTGCCGATGTTATTCTCAAAGAAAGAAGAAAACTAATCCTTGTTATTCGTGAAACTCCTTACAGTCTCATTCATATCAACAATATGAAAACTATTACAGAAGCCGGAGGGATTATTTGTCCGGCTACACCGTCGTTTTACTCAAAGCCGGAGACATTTGATGCAATGGCAGCAACGGTGATAGACAGGGTAATTGATTTGGCAGGGTTGGAGCAGAAAAGTTATCGATGGAATGGATAATACTAATTGTCGAAATTAAATAAATAGATTCTACGAATATTCATTTACATTAAACTATTAATTTTTTCTATCAGATTGCCCTTTTCATTAAGATAAATTTGGAAATTAGATTAAAAAGGCTTATTTTTATTACAATTTGGTTAAATATTATATTTACTTATATTAATCATTAATTGATATAAATAATTTATTTAAATCGATTATTAAAAGGATTTCAATAAAATCAATGTAAATAAAAATGAAACGAATAATTTTATTATTATTTTTTATCAAGCAGCTAATTTCATTTTCTTGTTCAGCTCTGACGCTTCAATTAACTCCTAGTAAAGATAATTCAATTTATTCTGATTCGACTTTAAATTCAAACGGTATAGGTGAATTGTTTTGCGGACAAACATGCTCGGGAAATAATAGAAGGGCATTAGTACAATTCGACTTAACAAGTCTTTCCTGCGCTGCTACTGTTACAAGCGTTACCTTGACATTTGACGTTGACTTTACTTCGCCCACTGCAACTGCAACCAATTATACGTTAAGTCCTGTATTAACGGAATGGGGTGAAGGAACATCTTTCGGAACAGGAACGGGAGCACCGGCTATCTTTCCTGATGCAACCTGGATTGATGCGAAAACAGGAACCAACCCATGGACTACACCGGGAGGTGATTTTGGTTCTGTCTCAGCGACAACAACATTTACAGCAGGTACAGGGCTTCAAACTTTTGCCTCAACATCGTCTTTAGTTACAGAAGTTCAGGGCTGGATAAACAACCCCGGCTCAAATAATGGGTGGATTCTTATTGGCAATGAAACTTTAAATTGTTCGTCACGCCGAATCGGCAGCAGGGATTATGGCAATGCTCCGGTTTTAGAAATTACTTATACATTGCCTAACGCCAATTTTACTTATAGTTCTTCTTCGTATTGTATAACAAGTTCCGATCCTACACCTACAATTTCAGGAATACCGGGAGGAACATTTACAAGTTCTCCTGCAGGTCTCAGTATAAATGCCAATACCGGTAAAATAGATGTTAGTGCTTCTACTCCCGGACCTTATTTAGTGACGTATACAACTCCCGGGCTTTGTCCTAATTCATCCTTCAAATCAGTAAACATTAATGCTCTGAGTAATGCCTCTTTTAATTATAGCGCTTCTTCCTATTGTGTAAATGCTATTGACCCCGCTCCTACTATTACAGGATTGACAGGAGGGACATTCACAAGCACTCCTTCCGGATTAAGCATTAATAGCACTTCAGGAATTATTGATGTGAGTTTATCAAATCCTGCCACCTATACAGTTACGTATTCTGTAACCGGAAGTTGTCCGAATTCATCGACACGCTCTGTTACAATAAGAGCATTGAGTAATGCTAATTTCTCTTATAGTGCTCCTGCTTATTGCGCAGGCGTGGCAAATCCCACACCAACAATTACAGGATTGGCGGGAGGTACTTTTTCGTGGTCACCAACCGGTTTAGTAATTAATACTAGCACAGGGACTATTAATTTGACTACATCTAATTCGGGAATATACACTGTTACTTATTCTGTAACCGGAAATTGTCCGAATTCATCTACGCGTTCTGTTACTATAAATGCCTTGAGCAATGCAAACTTTTCGTACAATGCCACCGATTATTGTGTAAGTTCTGCAGATCCTTTACCAACAATCTCAGGACTTGCAGGAGGTACATTCACCAGTACTCCTACCGGCTTAGTAATTAATGCAGGTACAGGGATGATTGATGTGAGCACATCAAATCCGGCAACATATACTGTTACATATTCCGTAACGGGAACCTGTCCGAATTCATCAACGCGATCCGTTACCATCAATGCATTGAGCGATGCAAATTTTTATTATAATTCATCAGCATATTGTGTAAATGCAGTAGACCCTTCACCAACAATTACAGGATTATCCGGAGGTACATTCTCGAGTACACCGCCGGGATTAGTAATAAATGCTGCAACAGGAATCATTGATGTGAGTGCTTCAAACCCATCAACCTATACTGTTACCTACTCCGTAACCGGAACGTGCCCAAATTCATCGACACGTACTGTTTCTATAAACTCAATGGCTAATTCGAATTTCTCATACAGTCCGACGAGCTATTGTTTGAATGCATTAGATCCTTCACCAACGATTACAGGACAGCCGGGAGGATCATTCTATAGTACTACTCTCGGCCTGGTGATTAATAGCAGTACAGGGATTATTGATGTTAGTGCATCCATTCCTGCCACCTATATTGTTACCTATGCAGTTACCGGAAGTTGTCCGACATCATCAACACAATCCATTACAATAAACCCAATGAGCAATGCGAATTTCTCTTATAGCTCGGCCACGTATTGTTTATCGGCTCCGAATCCAACACCAACAATAACCGGAATAACGGGTGGAACTTTCTCAAGTACCCCTTCAGGGTTGGTATTAAATTCAAGTACAGGAGCTATTAATATAAGCGCATCAAATCAGGGAACATATTCGGTGACTTATGCTGTTTTAGGTACATGTCCGAACTCCTATAGTAATTCTGTAACTATTGCATCTGTCGGTAATGCGAATTTCAATTACAGTTCTTCTTCTTACTGCACAAATAGCGTAGATCCTACTCCAACAATTTCCGGAATTTCGGGAGGAATTTTTTCAGTTACTCCTTCAGGGTTAAACATTAATGCTGCAACAGGGGCAATAGATGTGAGCGCATCAAACCCCGGAACGTATACTGTCTCCTATGTTGTTTCAGGAATATGTCCAAGCTCATCTACTCAATCAGTAACAATAAATTCAACAGGCAGTGCTAATTTTAATTACAATTCTGCTTCTTATTGCCCCAATGCAATCGATCCTACACCTACCATCACCGGACTCTCAGGTGGTACTTTTTCTTCTACTCCTGCAGGATTAGTTTTAAATGCAAGTTCGGGTATTATAGATTTAAGTGCATGCAATCCCGGAGCATACTCTGTAACCTATACAACATCGGGTATATGTCCGAATACAGCAAGTCAGGCCGTTACGATTACAGCTGCAGGGAATGCAAGTTTCAATTATAACTCAGCATCCTATTGCAGAAATGAAGCGAATCCCACTCCTGCAATTGGCGGACAAACCGGGGGAACTTTCTCCAGCACTCCTACCGGCTTAAGTATAAATTCCGGTACGGGAACTATAAACCTCGCCCTATCAACTCTTGGAACCTATACAGTAACGTATACAACGCCCGGACCCTGTACAAACTCTTTATCACAATCGGTAACAGTAATAGCTACAGGAAATGCAGATTTCTATTACAACGATACTTCGTATTGTTCGAACAATCCCAATCCTGTTCCGACAATTACAGGACAAAGCGGCGGTACATTTGTAAGTAACCCTCCCGGATTGATAGTTGATTCTGTAACAGGAATAATCAATATAAGCATATCAAACCCGGGATCTTATACGGTAGTATATACTAAAAGCGGTGTTTGCTCCAGTGTTTCAAGTCGGCCAATTTCAATCAACACTTTAAGTAATGCCGATTTTTCTTACCCTTCAACTTTTTATTGTAACAATAGTCCGGATGCAACTCCTTTAATTTTCGGTCAAACCGGCGGACACTTCTCACTTTCCCCTACGGGGATAAATGTCCACTCCGTTACGGGAATAATTTATTTCAATAATTCTATACCCGGAAACTATTATGTTACCTACACTACAACAGGAGCTTGTCCGGATTCAACCACTAAACCGATTACCATTTTTGGAATAGATACTTCTATAACAAGTAATTTACAATCCTTAACAGCGAATGCCACCGGCTCTTCCTACCAATGGTTAAATTGCAATACCATGCTTCCGATTTCAGGAGATACCAATAAAACTTTTACACCTACTTCAAATGGAAACTATGCAGTAATACTAAATCAAAACGGTTGTACAGACACTTCCAATTGTCATAATTTTATATTTGTAAATGTTGGAGAAAATGCTTTTGTGAAATCAATTAATGTTTATCCAAATCCGACGAAAGATAAAGTTGATGTTAAGTTAAATAGTGTTTATGAAGAATTAAATGTAAAGGTTTCTAACCTACAGGGAAAAATTATTGATTTATTCAGGATTGAATCTGCTTCAGAATTTCAATTCAAATTTAATGCTCCATCAGGGATTTATTTTCTTGATATTATTACAAGTACGGGGAAGGAATTCGTTTATAAAATTGTAAAAGAATAATAAGGTTGATGTAGTTGCTCTCCCTAATTTCTGATAAGGTTTTCTTTTTATAATATAAATCAATAAAAACAGGTTACAAATAATACTGATAACTAATCCCAGCACAGCAAGCAACCTCATTACTTTAGTAGAAAAACGATTCCTTCCTACCACAACCTTATTACCTAATTTAAAGTCACTGAGTAATTTTTTCGAATTGCCTTCTGATAAAAATTAATTAAATAAAAAAATGAGGTAATAAGGTTTTGTTTTGGTTGTGTGCTTTCTACTAAGGTAATGAGGTTTTGCTCTTAATGAAATTGATTAAAACGTTAGAAAAAGGAATTTGTCTGAATTATTGCTGTCGATTATTAATTTATTCTTTGACTCCAACTGTTAATGATTCTTAATCCTGCACAACGAGATTTATTATGTAAGATTATAGGCGTTTTTGCCTCATTAGAACACCCGAAAAGCCATGTTAACATTGGCTGCCAGGAGGCATTTAAAAATTGACGAAATTTAATCAGCTTGATTTATAGGCGATTAAAATTTATCAACTGGTCAAATATTATAGTGCTTGACAAAACAATGAAATGGCAGTATATTAGAGTATCTAAATTTGATATTCATGTTTGAATACACAAAACAAATACTTACGAAAGTAAGCTTCGATAGAAATTTATTCAGAAAAGAACTTATAAAGTCCATACAATTATTAAAACGTGAAGAAAGACGACTGTTAAAAGTCTGGTGTGTTGCAACCTTTGCTGCATACAGCGATGTAATTGTAGATGTATTCAGGAAGTTTTCTTCCTGATAAAAGACAGGTTTCTTTTTATTCCTTCAAAACCGGTTCGCTGCAAAGGCGAATCCGTGAAAACCTTGTTGAATACTTCCAGGGTAATTTCTTCCCAGTCCTTTTCTTTCATGTGAAGCATATTTTCAGAAGGGGAAAAACTTCTTTCTTTATGAGCTTTTGAAAATCTGTTCCACGGACAAACATCCTGACAAACGTCACAGCCAAAAATCCAATCGTCCATTTTACCTGAAAACTCCACAGGGATTGCTTCCTTTAGCTCAATCGTAACATAAGAGATGCACTTGCTTCCATCGACAACATAAGGCTTAATAATAGCTTCCGTTGGACAAGCATCGATACATCGTGTGCACGTGCCACAATAATCTTCTATAGGTCCGTCAGCATCAAGTTCGAGATCACAAATAATTTCAGCCAGGAAAAAAAAAGAGCCGTTATTTTTATTTATAAGATTCGTGTTTTTCCCAATCCATCCCAATCCGCTTTTTTTGGCCCAGGCCCGTTCAAGTACAGGGGCTGAATCGACGAATACCCTTCCTTCTACCTTACCGATTTTCTGTTGAATAAAACCAAGCAGCTCTTTCAACTTATCCTTGATTACAAAATGATAGTCTTTACCATAAGCGTATTTGCTTATTTTAGGTGAATCATCATCCTGTTTTACATCCGTATAATAATTATAGAGAAGCGAAATTACACTCTTTGCTCCGGGAACAAGTTGTCGTGGATCTAATCGTTTGTCAAAATGATTTTGCATGTAGGCCATTTTTCCCTGCATATTTTGCAAAAGCCATTTTTCAAGTACAGGCGCCTCTTCCTCAAGGAAATCTGCTTTTGCGATTCCACAAAAATCAAAACCAAGCCGAAGCGCTTCTTCTTTTATAGAAAATGCATAAGAATTCCTGTGTATTGCCATTATATTTTCCGGGAAATCCGATTAAAAAAGTCCACCCGCCGGAGGAAGATACGCTTTTCCGAGATGCTTGTATGCAAGTTCTGTAGCTTCACGACCACGTGGAGTCCGCTTGAGAAAACCTTCCTTGATCAGAAAAGGCTCATACACTTCTTCAATGGTCCCTGCTTCTTCTCCGACAGCGGTAGCAATCGTCGTAATACCAACAGGACCACCTTTAAACTTTTCTATTATGGAAGTCAATATGCGGTTGTCCATTTCATCCAGACCATGCTTGTCGACGTTTAAAGCTGTCAATGCAATGTGAGAAATTTCCGGGTCAATAATACCGTTTCCTTTTACCTGAGCAAAGTCACGCACCCGGCGCAACAAAGCATTTGCAATACGAGGCGTACCGCGACTACGGCGGGCGATTTCATTTGCCGCTGCATCAATTATTTCGATTTTCAAAAGTGAAGAAGAACGTTTAATGATTTTCTGCAATAAATCAGCATCGTAATATTCAAGTCGGGAAGTAATACCAAAACGTGCACGCAAAGGCGATGTAAGCAAACCTGAACGCGTAGTGGCACCAATTAAAGTGAAGGGGTGAATTTTAATCTGAACTGAACGTGCATTCGGTCCCGTCTCAATCATAATATCAATCTTATAATCCTCCATAGCAGAATAAAGATATTCTTCTACTATTGGACTAAGACGATGAATTTCATCGATGAATAATACGTCGTTGGGCTCCAGATTGGTGAGTAATCCAGCCAGGTCGCCGGGTTTATCAAGCACAGGACCGGAAGTTGTACGAATATTAACCCCAAGCTCATTGGCAATAATATATGCCAACGTTGTCTTGCCAAGTCCGGGTGGTCCATGCAGCAGTACATGATCCAAAGCTTCATCCCTGCCTTTAGCTGCTTCAACAAAGATCTTTAGATTATCCAGAATGCCTTGCTGGCCGGTAAAGTCATCAAATCCCTGCGGACGCAATACTTTATCAATTTCACGCTCAGCAGCAGTAAAATTGGCATCTGTTGGATCTAAATTAGAATTGACCATAAGTACAAAAGTAAGATAATGTCTTTAGCTGAGAACTTAATTAATGCAGTTTATTACGATTCTTTCTCCTTAATAAATAACAATTTGTAAATCTCATCTAAAAACAAACGAATATCAAATGAAAAGGTGAGTGCATTGAGATCCTTTACCTCTTTTCTGGAACGAATCAGCGTAAATCTGTAGCCGGTAGAAACACCGGCCCCTAACCATTGGAAAACGCTGTATTGGGCTGAAACTTCAGGTTGATAAAGAACAACGGACTCCGATTTTGTATACGATTTTATGCGGCCCGGACGATTGATATAACCATATTTTGCTACTCCAAAACCAAGATGAAGTGGCATAACAGCGCATTGCCACGGGTATTTATTGTAAAAGAAATATTCTGTAGAAACGCTGACAAAATGAAAATACAACTGACCGTTGGTATAATAATCCAGATCGTTCTCTTTAATGTTTATACTGGTTACCACTGCATTATTTGTGAGATTAAAAAAACCGAAACCGAAACGAATACGCTGATTGTAATTCAATCCCAATCTTACCCCTCCTATATTTGCATATTGACCATCAATAAATGTATTAAAGGATGCCAGTGTAATAAAGAATTTTGGTTTCTGCTTCAGGCTATAGTCAATCGTATCCGAAAGTTGACCTTTAACCGGATTGGTCATAGAAATTATTATCAGCACAATAATGGAAAGCAGTCTATTCAAGGGAGGAAATGAGGATGATAAGTCGATTTAACTCATGTATATTTTCAGAAATACAAAAATATTGATTTTCTGTGGAGGATTTTAAATGAATTCAGCTTTGATAGCGCTAATTTGCCAACAGTATTGTTGATTTGTTCGGCAGAAATGTCTTAGTTTCGCATGCAAATTAAACGCACTTCCGGCAGATATTATTTTATTCAATCTTATTTACCATATCCCTCTAAAGTTTGTGAATTCTTATTTCGAAATCATGTTTAAAAAAATTATTCTCTTTTCCCTGATAATCTTCTTTATTTCCTGCAAAAAAAATGTTGAAAAAATACATCCCATCGTTCAGGATATTACGGAATCCGTCTATGCCAGTGGCACCATAAAGAGCAAAAACCAATACCAGGTCTTTTCAAAAGTTAATGGCATTATTGAAAACATTTATGTTGATGAGGGCGATATTGTAAAAAAAGGCGCCCCCATTCTTTCTTTAATAAATGAATCCTCAAAACTGAATAAAGAAAATGCAGCACTCGCTGCCGAATTCAACGCTTATACTAACAATCAGAACAAGCTTCAAGAGCTAAAAATTAATACTGACCTGGCCAAAAGTAAACTGGCAAATGATTCTCTTCTTTTTCAAAGACAAAAAGAATTATGGACCAAACAAATCGGAAGTAAGGTAGAACTTGAGCAAAGAGAATTAATGTTTGAAAATTCTAAAACCGCTTACGAAGCTGCTCTTCTTCGTTACGATGAGCTTAACAGACAGTTAACATTTGCTTCTTCACAGTCTAAAAAGAATTTACTGATTTCCCAAAGTCTCGATAACGATTATATTATCCGTAGTGACATTGACGGGAAAGTGTATAGCTTATCAAAATCAAAAGGTGAAATGGCCGGCGTACAGGCGCCTCTGGCTGTTATTGGCGACACCGGTTCTTTCATTCTTGAAATGCAGGTTGATGAATACGATATTTTAAAAGTTAAGCCCGGACAAAAAGCCCTTATAACCATGGACAGTTATAAAGGAAAAGTCTTTGAAGCTGCTATTCAAAAAATTGATCCCATGATGAATGAACGCTCCAAGAGCTTTTTGGTTGAAGCTGTTTTTCTCAACCGGCCGGAAACACTTTATCCAAGCATTACCTTTGAAGCAAATATAGTCCTTCAGTCAAAAAAAGATGCCTTAACTATACCGAGGAATTACCTGTTGGGAGATTCTATGGTAGTTAAAAGTAATGGTGATAAAGTTCCCATTAAAACAGGATTGAGAGATTATCAAAAAATTGAAGTGCTGTCGGGGCTGTCGAAAGAGGATGAATTAATTAAACCGACAGAATGAAATTAAAACTCATTGTAAGTATTTCAATGGCTTTGCTTTTGGCGAGATGGAAACAAACTCTCGTAGCTGCTATTGGCGTGACTTTTAGTATTACGATGTTCGTTACACTTTTAAGTTTTATGACTGGTCTCAATGATTTACTTGATGGATTAATATTGAACCGAACACCGCATATCCGTCTTTACAATGAAATCAAGCCAAATGAAAATCAGCCGATTTCTCTTTATGAAAAATTCAATAATAGCTACAATTTTATTCATTCGATAAAACCCAAACAGGAACGGTTGGAGATTTTTAATAGCGGCGATATAATGAAATTTCTTTCTCACGATGATCGCATTTCCGGTCTGGCTCCTAAAATTACTGCTCAGGTTTTTTACAATGTTGGCGTCATTGATCTTACCGGGGTGATAAATGGCATTGATGTAGAAAAGGAAAACAAGCTATTCTTTTTTAATGACTATGTAACATCCGGAAACTACATCGACCTGAAGAATATTCCGAACAGTATTATACTTGGAAAAGGTGCTGCCGCAAAAATGCTTGCAAATATTGGCGATGTCATACAAGTTACCACAACTAAAGGAGAAAGAATGCCCTTAAAGGTTGTAGGTTTTTTTCAATCCGGTCTTCAGGATATCGATAACGTTCAAAGCTATTGCTCCATAAATACGACACAGAAATTGCTTGGTGTCCCCGGAAATTATATTACGGACATCAACATTAAATTAAAAGACCTTAAAACAGCTCCGCTTGTGGCAAAAGAATATGAAAAAATATATAGCCTTGATGCCATAGACATACAAACTGCGAATTCGCAATTTGAAACCGGAAGCTTTGTCAGGACATTGATTTCTTACGTAGTAGGGATTACACTTTTGATTGTAGCAGGTTTTGGTATTTATAATATATTAAACATGCTTATCTATGAAAAGATGGATTCCATAGCCATTCTGAAAGCAACAGGCTTCTCGGGCAATGATGTTAAAGCAATTTTCCTTTTGATTGCTTTGAGCATAGGATTTTTTGGCGGCCTTTTCGGCCTCTTTTTCGGCTATCTGGTTTCTTCAGGAATAGATCAAATCCCATTCAATACAGCAGCCCTTCCAACCATTAAAACCTATCCGATTAATTACAATCCGAAATTTTATTTGATTGGCGGAACGTTTGCTATTATATGCACCTATTTCGCAGGCTATTTCCCTGCACGAAAAGCCAGACAAATAGATCCGGTAATTATCATCAGAGGGAAATAAATGAAAACTATTCTTCAGGCAAAATCCATAAATAAATACTTTCACGATCCGGCAACCGTGCAGGTATTGAAAAATGTGGAATTTGAAATTCAACAAGGTGAATTTGTTTCTGTAATTGGTAAATCGGGATGCGGAAAATCAACGTTGCTGTATATTCTATCAACGATGGATACGGATTATGAGGGTGATTTATTAATCGACGGTGTCAGCCAAAGAAATAAAAAGGAAAAAGAACTTGCTGTTGTAAGAAATGAAAAAATTGGCTTCGTTTTCCAGTTTCATTACCTGTTGAATGAGTTTTCAGTTTTAAGAAATGTTATGCTGCCCGGACTAAAACTTGCACGTTATAGTGAAGAGGAAATAGAGCATCGCGCTTATGAAAAACTAAAATTATTAGGAATTGAAGGAGAAGCTGTAAAAAGACCCAATCAATTATCCGGTGGACAAAAGCAGCGGGTTGCCATTGCACGTGCACTTATCAATGATCCAATAATTATTATGGCCGATGAGCCAACGGGAAACCTCGATAAAAAAAATGGTGAAATAGTTTTTTCAATTTTTCAGGAACTGGCGGGAACCTACAAACAATCTCTGCTAATTGTTACTCACGATCAGGAGTTTGCTCAAAAGACAAACAGGATTATTGAAATGGAAGATGGGAAAATTATCAAACAATAACAGGCAACAAAATAAGTTCAGGCCTTATTATACTTGAAACGTTAAGGTTTTGTGAATACAGATTATTTCAGAATGACAAAATTTTAATAAAATAACCGGCTTATATGATATTGTTAAGCTGAATAGGAAAAATAATCTTTGAATATTTTATAAAACCATCATTGTTATTACTGGTAATGATGGTTTGTACGGCAGGGTAAGAGGGAAAAACGTACAAACATCAGGCGCAAGCCTTTTTTTCATACTTACTGCTTGTTTTCAGGCAATTAAATATGCTGGTCTCTTTACTAAGTGGAGCCCAAGGGCAGAGCATTGATTCTCACGCGCCCAATGGATTTGTATTGTGTTATGTTTTTCAATCTGAAAATGAAATCACAAATCCAAACCGCTTTAGTATAATTATCTTTTCTCTACAGCAACTTCAACCGACAACTTTTTACCGACAAGTTCTTTGCCGTTTAATGCTTCAATGGCTTTAAGTGCGTCTTCCTTTTTCTTAAACTCAACAAAACCAAACCCTCTAGATTCCCATGTAATCTTGTCGTAGACAATCTTTGTATCCATTATTTCGCCAAATTGTTTAAAAATGGATTCCAGTAAAACTTCGTTTACGGATTGTTCAATGTTTTTTACGAATAGTTTCATATGGCAAAGTAACGATTTTTTTTATTTTGAAAAGCATCTTCCAAGAAATTAAAAATTGCGACTTTCTCAGTTATACCTTATAACTAAAGATCTCTTTCAATACGCTGCGACACGTTGCATTTTCGTTTCAACTTTACGTTCAAAAAATATTGAACAGAATTCCTGACCTTAAAATTGAAAATTAGAATTATTAATGAAATTCCAATAAATACTTAATTCGATTGACACCAATAAAGAAATAAAGATGATAAACTATTTATTATATTAGCGTTTGTTAAAAAGATGACATATGCCATTTCAAATTCATTCCTTAGAAGAATACAATACTGCTTACAAAAGAAGCACCGATAACCCTGAAGCTTTTTGGGCTGAAATTGCATCCACTTTTTCCTGGAAAAAAACATGGTCGAAGGTGTTGGATTGGAATTTTACACAACCGGATATAAAGTGGTTCATTGGCGGAAAATTGAATATTACTGAAAACTGTCTGGATAGACATCTGGCACTTAACGGAAATAAAAAAGCTATTGTTTGGGAAAGCAACGATATCAGCGAAGCCACACGATCATTAACTTATAAAGAGCTTCACGAACAGGTATGTATGTTTGCCAATGTTTTGAAAAACACCGGAGCAAAAAAAGGCGACAGGATTTGCATTTATATGCCCATGGTTCCCGAAGCTGTTATTGCAATATTGGCTTGCGCACGAATTGGGGCAATTCATTCAGTAGTTTTTGCCGGCTTTAGCGCCAACTCCCTCAGCGAAAGAATTCGAGACTGTGATTGCTCAATAACCATTACCTCCGACGGAGCATACCGCGGAGCAAAAGAAATTCCCATAAAGGAAATTGTTGATGAAGCGCTGGAGAATTGCCCGGGAATGAAAAAAGTAATTGTCTTGAAAAGAACAGGCAGAAAAATCAATATGAATTCCGGTCGCGACCTCTATTGGGAAGACGAAATGAAAAAAGTAAATGCCGAATGTCCGGCCACAGAAATGGATTCCGAAGACATGCTTTTCATTCTCTACACTTCGGGCTCAACAGGCAAACCAAAAGGCGTTGTTCATACCTGCGGCGGCTATATGGTTTATACAGCATATACTTTTCAGAATGTTTTTCAATACAAAGAAAATGAAATATACTGGTGTACCGCAGACATTGGCTGGGTAACAGGACATTCCTATCTTATTTATGGTCCGCTTCTCAGCGGTGCTACTTCCCTCATGTTTGAAGGTATTCCTGTCTGGCCCGATGCCGGACGATTTTGGCAGGTCGTTGATAAACACAACGTAAATATTTTCTATACAGCTCCAACAGCAATTCGCTCACTGGAAGCACAAGGTCTCGATTTTATAAAACCTTATTTATTAAATTCTCTGCGCATACTTGGTACGGTTGGAGAACCCATTAATGAAGAGGCATGGCACTGGTACCATAAAAACATTGGAAAAGAAAGATGCCCCATTGTAGATACCTGGTGGCAGACAGAAACAGGCGGTATACTCATCTCACCACTTGCGGGAATAACAGAATTAAAGCCGGGCTTTGCAACACTTCCATTACCGGGAATACAACCAATGCTTGTCAACAATGAAGGCAAAGAAATCGAAGGAAATAATGTCGAAGGAAATTTATGCATTCGTTTTCCATGGCCTTCAATGATTCGAACAACCTACGGCGACCATGAACGCTGCAGACAAAATTATTTTGCAACCTACCCCGGACTTTACTTTACAGGTGACGGCTGCAAACGTGATGAAAATGGTTATTACCGTATAACCGGTCGTGTTGATGATGTCATGAATGTCTCAGGTCACCGCATTGGAACAGCGGAAGTTGAAAATGCCATTGATGAACACCCGGAAGTTGTCGAATCAGCAGTCGTTGGCTATCCTCATTCTATAAAAGGGCAGGGAATTTATGCTTATGTAATTTCCACAAGCAAACGCGAAGATCTTGATGTTTTCCGTCAGGAAATAAAAGACATTGTTGCTAAAATTATCGGTCCTATTGCGAAACCCGATAAGATTCAGATTGTACGCGGACTTCCAAAAACACGATCAGGAAAAATCATGCGCCGTATTCTCCGAAAAGTAGCCGAAGGAGAAACCTCTAACCTTGGCGACACTTCGACCCTCCTCGACCCAACAGTTGTCGAGGATATACAGTCCGGCGCGCTTCAACAAAACGAATAAAAGCATATTCAATTTATATAAAATTTCAAATTTTAATTAAAAAAATTAGTTATTAAGCTTTAACATACAATTCACAATCCTTTCTCTAAAAACAGCTGTTCCTACCCTCTCCATTAACCTATCCCCTTCATTCTCAAATTTTCAAATTTTCAAATTCTCAAATTAACTAAGAATTGCCTAATCAACTATTCTCCCCTATCTTGCAATTCCAAATCCCCTTTCTGTGAATGATTCATTAGTTATCCTCCCTACTTACAATGAAAAGGAGAATATTGAAAAGATGCTGCGAAAGATTTTCTCTTTGCCCCATCCTTTTGATATACTGGTAATCGACGACAATTCACCCGATGGAACTGCCGTTATTGTTAAACGACTTTTTGACGAATTTAAAGGCAGACTTTTTCTCGAAGAAAGAAGCGGCAAACTTGGATTAGGCACTGCATACATACATGGATTCCAATGGGCCATTGAAAAAAAGTATGACTACATTTTCGAAATTGACTGCGACTTTTCGCATAATCCCGAAGACCTGATTCGTTTATACAATGCTTGCTCTAAAGAAGGCGCTGATGTAGCAATTGGTTCCCGATATATTAGAGGAGC
This sequence comes from Bacteroidota bacterium, assembly GCA_031417395.1. Taxonomy (GTDB): domain Bacteria; phylum Bacteroidota; class Bacteroidia; order AKYH767-A; family 2013-40CM-41-45; genus JADKIH01. The sequence goes on from JANOVM010000063.1 coordinate 52,276, forward strand.
GAATGTAGTTAATTGGCCGTTGGGAAGAGTTGTAATGTCTTATTACGCTTCTGTATACGTTAGGATCATAACAGGTATGCGCATAAAAGATACTACTGCCGGCTTTATTTGTTATAAACGGAAGGTACTTGAAACTATTCCGCTCGATAAAATAAAATTTATAGGCTATGCCTTTCAGATTGAAATGAAGTTTACTGCCATGAAGTTTGGTTTTAAAATAGTTGAAGTTCCAATAGTTTTTACCGACAGGGTTGAAGGAACAAGCAAAATGAGTAAAGGGATTTTCAAAGAAGCTATTTTAGGTGTTATTCAGATGAAATGGAAGAGTTTTTTTAGAAGATATCCAAAACCAACAAACCAAAGGTGATGTACCTTATCAAAAACAGCTCAGTAGTCAACGAAGGAAAAATTTTTTCCGCTGATGTTTTAATCCATAACCAACGTATTGAAAAAATTGCTCCTTCAATTTCTCATGCTCATGCAAAAGTGATTGATGGAAAAGGTTTGCATCTTTTCCCCGGAGTGATCGACGATCAGGTTCATTTTAGGGAACCCGGACTTACCCATAAGGGAGATCTTTATACAGAACCCCGAGCAGGAGTTGCCGGCGGCACTACAACGTATATGGAAATGCCAAATACTGTTCCCAATGCACTGACACAGACTTTACTCGAAGATAAATACGTTCTTGCTTCTTCCAAATCGCTTGCTAATTTCTCCTTTTACATGGGAGTTAGTAACGATAATTTTGAAGAGGTAATGAAAACAAATAAAAAAAACGTTTGTGGCATAAAAATATTTATGGGTTCATCAACCGGCAACATGCTGGTAGATGATCATGCTGTTCTTGAAAAAGTATTTTCAAATTCTGAAATGCTCATTGCTGTTCATTGTGAAGATGAAGCGACAGTAATGAAAAATTTAGCCATGGCAAAAGAGAAGTATGGAGAAGACATTCCCCTTTCCATGCATCCACTAATTCGAAGTGAAGAAGCATGTTATCTATCCTCTTCATTTGCTGTTAACCTTGCAGAGAAAAACGGCACCCGTTTGCACATACTACACATTAGCACTGCAAAAGAACTAAGCCTTTTCAGAAACGATATCCCATTGAAAGACAAAAAAATTACTGCTGAAGCATGCATTCATCATCTTTGGTTTGATAGCAGCGACTATGAAAGACTGGGCACAAAAATCAAATGGAATCCTGCAATAAAAAACAAGTCAGATAAAGAAGCAATACTATCTGCTGTCATCGATGGCCGTATTGATGTTATTGCTACCGATCATGCTCCACATACGCTGGCTGAAAAAGCACAAAGTTATTTGAAAGCTCCATCGGGTGGACCACTGGTGCAGCATTCGCTTACAGCCATGCTTGAATTTTATCACAATAAAAAAATATCTCTGGAAAAAATCGCAGAGAAAATGTCACATGCTGTCGCAGATTGTTTTAAGATAAAAGAGCGAGGGTATATTCGTGAAGGTTATTATGCGGATTTGGTTTTGGTAAATCTAAATGACCCATGGAAAGTTGCGTCCGACAATATACTTTACAAGTGCGGATGGAGTCCTTTTGAAGGTCAACAATTCAAATCTAAAATTGTTTATACCTTTGTAAACGGTCATGCCGCATATTCAAATGGAGTTTTTAATGAAAGTGTAAAGGGGCAGAGAATTAATTTTTTATAAATGAAAAAAATAAACTTAATAATCTTTACAATTATAACCCTTTTAGCTGCCTGTTCAGAAAAGCCTGTTTCCATACCCGAAGATGTTATTAAGCAAAAAGAAATGGCAGTAATATTAACAGACATTCACCTCGCACAATCAGCCATTGGTGATTTATCGCGTACCGACTCTGTTACTTTTACCATGAAGGACTACCTTGCTTACATTTTAAAAAAAAACCATGTAAAAAAAGATGATTTACTGCGAAGTCTGAAATTCTATAGTGAACAACCGGAAATACTTGGACAGGTTTATGATTCCGTAATTACTCGATTGAGCAGGCTGGAAGGTGAAAACGTACGATGAAAGCTGATATTGCTTTGACCTGAATCGTTAATTGTGCGTTATGTCTTTCAAAAAATAACTTGCAGCATTTTTCACTGATTCCTCTACGCTGATAAACTCAATTCCAATCTCCTTCTTAATTTTTTCATTGGAATAATGAAATTGCATCATGCCGCTATGAGCCGTTTCTTTTGTAATCATGGGACGAGAATTAGTAAGCAGACTTTTTATTTTCTCAAGTCTCCATCCTATTGCGCTTAAAAACGGAGTGACTTTAATATATGCTTTCTTTTTCCCGAGACTTTCGGCAATGCAGTCAAAAACGTAACGATAAGTTACATTTTCCGAATTTAGTATATAGCGTTCATTACTTACTCCTTTTTCCATAAGTGCAATGGCTGAATGTGAAACATCGCGCACATCAACAAATCCTGCAACTCCTTCTGTATAAAAAGGCAGTCCTTTCCATACTTGTGAAAACATTTGAGTACTGCCACTCTTCCAGTTTCCGGGACCGATAATTATTGATGGATTTATTATAAAAGCATTCAACCCTTCTTCAATGCCTCTCCAGACTTCCCTTTCGCCCCCGTATTTACTGATAGCATAGTTTGAATTGTACTTCGATGTCTTCCACCAGGAATTTTCATCGAGTAGTTCATCGCCCGATACGCGTCCCAGTGAAGCAGTTGAGCTAATGTGGCAGAATCGTTTAATATTTTTCTTTAAAGCTACATTTACCATGTTTGCTACACCTTCTACATTTATCTTCATCATTTTGCTCCTTTCCGATGGGTAAAAAGAAATAAAAGCTGCTGCATGATAAATTGTGTCTATGCCTTCCATAGCTTCTTCTAAGGAAAACTGGTCTAATACATCACCTTCAAACCATTCAATATTTTTTTTATATTCAGGAAAAGCAGAAAAAAGTCCGTCAACCACATTCATTTGGCTTTCCTTTCTACGAATGGCACGCACCTTTTTTCCCGAGGAGGCAAGATCAAAAAGTAATTGAGAACCTACCAGTCCGGTTCCTCCTGTTAACAGAATCATATGGGTGTAAAGATGGGGATAAAAAAGAAATATTGATTCAGGATGTAAAAGTGATCAATTTTTCTCTTAAAATATTTCTTTTGCAGCTTCTTTGCATATAAAGCCAACCTACCTATCTTTGGCGCTCAAAGCAAAAAAATGAAAAATTTTGTCGAAGAGTTGCGCTGGCGGAATATGCTGCACGACATGATTCCTGGAACTGAAGAACTACTTAATAAAGAGATGGTTCGGGGTTATATTGGCTTCGATCCTACGGCTGATTCCTTGGGGGTCGGAAACCTTGTTCAGGTAATGACACTTCTTCATTTTCAGCAGGCAGGTCACAAACCTATTGCTCTCGTTGGAGGTGCAACAGGAATGGTAGGAGATCCATCCGGCAAATCGCAGGAAAGAAATTTATTAAGTGAAGATATTCTTCAATACAATCTGGATTGTCAGAAAAAACAGCTGGAGAAATTTCTCGATTTTAACTGCGGCGAACGATCAGCAGAAATCGTAAATAATTACGACTGGTTTAAAGAATTAAACTTCCTTGATTTCATTCGGGATATTGGAAAGCATATTTCTATCAATTACATGCTTGCTAAGGATTCAGTACAAAGCCGGTTGGCGACAGGAATGTCGTTTACTGAATTTTCTTACCAGCTTGTACAGGGCTATGATTTCTATCGGTTATGGAAAGATCATAATGTAAAGCTGCAAATGGGCGGCTCCGATCAGTGGGGAAACATTGTTACGGGAACAGAATTGATACGCAGAAAAGACGGCGGAGAAGCATTTGCTCTAACTACACCTTTAATTAAAAAAGCAGATGGAACTAAATTCGGAAAAACAGAAGGCGGAAATATCTGGCTTGATGCTAAACGAACTTCCCCGTATAAATTCTACCAGTTCTGGATAAACGCTTCCGACGAAGATTCAAAAAATTATATTCGAATCTTTACTCTGAAAACCAGGGAAGAGGTTGAATCGCTTGAACGGGAGCATGAAAAAGCGCCTAATCAAAGACTTCTGCAAAAAGAACTTGCCAAAGACATAACCTCAAGAGTTCACAGTCAAAAAGATTATGAAGCAGCAATTGAAGCTTCAGGAATTCTTTTTGGAACAGGTACTGCCGATAGTCTGAAAAAACTTTCAGAAGATGATCTGCTTTCTGTTTTTGAAGGTGTACCGCAATTTGATATTCCCCGGACAACACTGGAAAGCGGCATTAACGTCATTGATTTTCTCGCCGATCATACAAAAGTTTTTCCTTCGCGCGGTGAAGCAAGAAAGATGCTCCAGGGCGGAGGCGTTTTCATCAACAAAGAAAAAATTGTGGAAACGGAACTGATGATAAACATGAACCATGTCATCAAAGAAAAATACATACTGGCTCAAAAAGGAAAAAAGAATTATTACCTGATTATAATAAACTAACCCAACCAATACATTCCACTTAATGAGCGACAGACGAAGGTTTTTTATTATTTTGATTTCCATCTCACTCGGAAGTATACTTTCTATATGGATTGTTAAAAAAAGAATGGGTGCCCTTTCGCCCGATAGTTATAGACAGCTTATCTTCAATTTTATTTTTGCAATAGCCATCGTTGTTGGTATTAGTCTGCTTTTTAGAAACATGAATAAAAACGATAAAAATCAAGGGCGTTAATCCACCATCAAATTACACCCGCGCACATCACTAAAATCAAACCTGCCAAGTACTTCAAAGGTACCATCGGAATAGACCTTACCTAAATCCTGTGTTGAAAGAAAAGCACATGAATTTACATTGGCCAGATCAATTATATTAATTCCACCTGTAGCATTTATACCGGCATCCATAAAAGGGTCGTACGTGTCACGGATAAATATTTGCATCCACGATGGCGTTTGGAAAATTCCTTTTCCTTTGGAATATGCCTGCGAAAGTAATTCCGTCATGCCATACTCTGAATGAATTTTTTCGACACCAAACCCTTTACAAAGTAAACCGTGAACTTCTTCCCGAACCATTTCTTTTCTTCTTCCTTTCATTCCACCTGTCTCCATAACTATAAGTCCGGGAAAATCCATTTGATAAACAGAAACAAAATCAAGCAAAGCAAATGTGACACCGAATAAAATTGCTTTTTGCTTTTTTTCTTTGAGTGTTTTCAGTGTGGAATTAAGTTTTTCAAGATCGTGAAGATAAAATCCGCTGTGTTCATTTTCTGATTTCTTGATTAAACTTTCCATCATATACGTTAACGAAGATCCCTGGCGTTCCAGATAAGATGGAAGCAAGGCAAGCATAGCATATTCCGAAGGGTCGCCATAGAAATCATTAAATGCTTTTGTAAAAACCTTCTCATACAAAAAAACATCTTTTACATAATGTTTTGCGGATACCTCTGAAGTTGTACCGCTGCTTGAAAATACCCTTTCGCTGGTATCATCACCGGTAATAATTTTATGGGACTTGAAAAACTCTACGGGCAAAAAGGGTATTTTTTTAATATCATTTACTGAAGCGGGGTCAATTCCAAGGCCTTTAATAAATTCTCCGTAAACCTTATTCCCGGTATACTGAAATTGAAAAACTTCAAGAGCTAGCCGTTCAAACTCTTTTTTATTGCTTATAGAAAATAGCTTTTGAATAAAAGATTCTAAATTCATACTATGCTGTGATCCTTCTTTCAACGGGAGGGTAGTCGGTAGAATAATGAAGGCCTACACTTTCCTTCCTGGCCATGGCAAATTTTACAATCAGGTAAGCGACAGTAATCATATTTCTGAGTTCGCAAATTTTTGGTGAGACAATTGCCCTTTCATACAAAGCTTCTGTTTCACCATAAATAATTCTCAGTCTGTCGAGTGCCCGTTTTAATCGCTGATCGGAACGGACAATGCCCACATAATTACTCATTACAAAACGCAGTTCATTTATATTCGAAGTAATAAGCACCAATTCATTTGGCTGAACAGTACCTTCTGAATTCCATTCGGGTACTGTCATGCAATAAGCTATGTCCTTATATCTGGAAATAACATCCTTAGCAGCGCGATGGGAAAAAACAAGTGCTTCGAGCAATGAATTAGAGGCAAGACGGTTTGCACCATGAAGGCCGGTGCAGGAACATTCACCGGCTGCATATAAATTTTCAATGCTGCTCCGCGAATATTCATCAACCTTTACGCCGCCGCAAATATAGTGGGCAGCAGGTACAATTGGAATCATCTGTTTAAAAACATCAATTCCTATACTCTGGCATTTTTGATGAACATTTGGAAAATGAGAAAGAAATTCTTCAGGATTTATATGCCTGCAATCGAGGTAAACAAAGTCATCTCCCCGTTTTTTCATTTCATTGTCTATGGCACGTGCAACAATGTCGCGAGGAGCAAGTGAGCCGCGTTCATCGTAATGCTGCATAAACTCTTCACCTGATTTTGTTTTTAAAATTCCGCCCATTCCTCTTACCGCTTCAGTAATTAAAAAAGATGGGTATTCGCCCGGTTTATACAAAGCCGTAGGATGAAATTGAATAAACTCCATGTCCTTCACCTCGCCCTTTGCCCGGTAAACCATGGCAATACCGTCACCCGTAGCGATAACCGGATTGGTTGTAGAAAGGTATACCTGTCCGGCACCACCGGTTGCAACGAGTGTTATCTTCGACAAAACAGTGTCTATCTCGCCACTTTCAAGGTTTAGCACATATGCACCGTAGCACTGAATACCTGTTGTACCTCTCTTGATTTCCTGTCCGAGATGATGCTGTGTAATTATATCAAGAGCAAAATAATGCGTGACGATGGTAATGTTAGGATGATCGTTTACCTGTTGTAACAATGTTCTTTCAATTTCATTACCTGTAGCATCTTTAAAATGCAAAACACGGTGAGCACTGTGCCCGCCTTCACGCGCCAGATCGTAATCTCCCTGAGGAGTACGGTCAAAACGAGCACCCCATTTAATAATTTCATGGATACGGTCGGCTCCTTCTGTTACAACCATGCGCACAATCTTTTCATCACACAATCCTGCACCTGCATTCAAAGTATCCTGTATATGCCCTTCAAAAGTGTCAGGCCCCTTTAACACACCGGCAATACCGCCTTGTGCATACTTAGTATTTGTTTCGTCAGCTGCAGCTTTGGTAATTACCAGAACCTTTCCATGCTCTGCAACCTTCAAAGCAAATGTAAGTCCGGCAATACCCGAGCCTATTACTAAAAAATCAACTGTTTGTCGCATAATACAAAAGTACACTTATTAATTAAAACCATTTTTCTCTGTGAAATCTCTGTGCCTTTTGTGTTCTCTGTGGTAAACAACCATCAGTTATTTTAACCACAAAGTCCACCATGAACACAAAGTAAACACAAAGGTCTAGAAAAATAATTAATGTTCCCTCCCAACCATAAGGTTTAAAATTATCACCTATCTTTGCCCTATGATTGAAAAGAAAGTCGTAATAGTATATGCCGAATCCACACCCAATCCGGCATCGATGAAATTCGTATTGAACAGCTACCTTCTATTGGAAGGAAGTGTTGAATTCACCTCAAAAGAGCAGGCAAAAGAGTGTCCATTAGCTTTACAATTGTTCTCCTTTTCCGGAATATCAGGGGTTTTTATTACTGCCAACTTTATTACTGTTTCCAAATCAACGGATATAGACTGGTATGAACTAATGCCCATTCTACGTGAGTTCATTAAATCATTCATGGAATCCGGCGAACCTGTTTTTATTGGCGAACCGGGAAAAGTTGCTGATCCAGCAATAGAACGTACGCACTCTGCCTCTGCACTTGAAAGTAAAATCATAGAGACGCTTGACGAATATATTAAACCGGCAGTTGAGCAGGATGGCGGGGCTATTCATTTTAAATCATTTAATGATGGCATTGTAACATTGATAATGAAAGGTTCTTGCAGCGGCTGCCCTTCTTCCTCAGTAACGTTAAAAAATGGAATTGAAAATCTTTTAAAACAGTTGATTCCTGAAGTAAAGGAAGTGGTAGCAGAAGGTGCATAAATTTCCAATCAACTATTAAAGATTACGAATAAAATTTTTTTTCATCTTTATATATTAATGATCACCCTCGAAGAATTCCGAAATCTCGCTCTCTCTTTTCCTGATACCACAGAGCAGCCTCACTTCGAAAAACCTTCTTTTAGAGTAAAAGATAAAATATTTGCAACCTATTGGGACAAAGACAATCGCGCCATGCTTCTACTTTCGCCTGTCGATCAATCTGCTTTTTGCAGTATTGGAAAAAATATCTTCTTTCCTGTACCTAACGCTTGGGGTAAACAAGGCGCTACCTTTGTAGAATTAAAAAAAGTAAGAAAAGATATGTTTAAAGATGCTATTAAAACATCCTATGAATTTATTGCATCCAAAAACAAGTTAGCCAAAACGAAAAAAAAGAAATAGTTTTTTCTTCATTCCAACAATTCCCAGTGCTGCAATCTTTCATACCAAACTCCATCCTTTGACTGAACCGTCTTCCATAATTCAGCTGCATCGATTGAAATAAATTTTTCGGGAATTTCTATTTTCAAATTTATTAAATCCGTATTCGCCCCGGGTTTTATTCGTGCTAATGTACTATGCGGAATAGGATCTTTGTGTACAACATCAATTGTCATAAACTCCTTCACAGATTGAAATATACTTTCCGATAATTGAGAAAACATTTCATTCTTACAAAATTTTCCCCACAACATGGATGGATGACTTATCTTACCCCTTAACTCCACCGTTTCAAATTCAAGCGTGAAAGTTTTTTGCTCTTCAAATAAATTTCCTAGAGCGGAAACTATTTTTTCAAGATTATCCTCTTCCACTTCACCAATAAAGAATAAAGTTATATGCAAATTATCAGCGGGTATCCAACGGAATTTTTCGAGAGAAGAATTATTCTTTGAAATTCCCAGAAATGATTCGGACCAGTCGAGTGGCAAAGGGAAAGCAGAAAAAAGCCTTATCATTTAATACAATATTGACGATCTTTTATACTGAAATATACGAAAAGTTTGAAACAGTATTCAAAGTTATCCGTTGTGCTTTCGTGTCTATTTTAAATCCCCAACAAAGCCTTCACGGGATCATTCCCGCCAAACATAAGCTTCACTGGCTCCTCCAACATCTGCTTAACCTTAACCAAAAAGCTCACAGACTCCCTTCCATCAATAATCCTATGGTCATACGATAAGGCCACATACATTATCGGACGAATCTCAACTTTACCATTTATAGCAATTGGCCGCTCAACAATATTGTGCATTCCAAGTATAGCACTCTGCGGTGGATTAATTATCGGCGTAGACAGCATAGAACCGAAGACACCTCCATTAGTAATTGTAAATGTACCGCCCGTCATTTCATCAATAGAGATTTTCCCATCACGAGCTTTCGTTGCTAACTCAATTACCTTACTTTCAATTTCAGCCATAGTCAGTGACTCAGCATTGCGAATGACAGGAACCATAAGCCCTTTCGGTGCACTCACGGCAATTCCTACGTCACAGTAATCGTGATAAATTATGTCGCTTCCATCTATGCGTGCATTTACAGCAGGAAAAGCAAGCAATGCTTCACAAACAGCTTTTGTAAAAAATGACATGAAACCGAGACCGACTCCGTATTTTTCTTTGAATATATCCTTGTATTGTTTTCGAATATCCATGATAGCACTCATATCAACTTCATTAAAAGTTGTAAGCATGGCTGTTTCCTGCTTTACGGAAACCAAACGCTCTGCTACCTTTTTGCGAAGCATGGTCATTGGTTCGCGCTTTTCTGTTCTTCCTCCGGAAGCTGTCCTGATGGAAGGAGTTATAGGGTTTAGCACATCTGCTTTTGTTATCCTTCCCCCTTTTCCTGAAGGCGTAACCTGAGCAGATGAAATATTTTTTTCACGCATGAGTTTTTCAGCAGCTACGGAAGGAATTCCCTGAGCATAAGTCTCTGGTTTTTCTAATAGTTTTTCTTTCACAGGAGTTTTTACAGCTTCGTTAGCGGCTGTTGCAACAACTTCTTGTTTTACTTTTGCAGCAACGGGAGCAGCCACACTATCATCAATCGTACAAACAACGCTGCCAACTTTTATTGTATCTCCTTCTTTTGCTAAAATTTTTATGGCACCTGATGTCTCTGCATTGAGTGTTAATGTAGCTTTATCGGAATCCACTTCACACAATTCTTCGTCTTTTTCAACATAGTCACCATCTTTCTTCAGCCAACGTGAAATTTGCACTTCTGTAATAGATTCACCCGGACTTGGAACCTTCATTTCAATTTTTGCCATACGTTTTATTTTTTGAATGCTTGAGTGATTAATTCATTTTGTTCACGATCGTGTGCTTTATAACTGCCTGTAGCAGGACTTGCACTTTCTGCCCGCGCCAGCACTTTAAATGGAATAACAGAAGTTGCCACCCGAAGCAGATACGACCAGGCGCCCATGTTTATTGGCTCTTCCTGTATCCATATCCATTCTTCGGCCGACTTATATTTTATTTTAAGCTTTTGTAATTGATCAACAGGTAATGGATAAAGCTGTTCCAGACGCACAATTGCAATATCCTCAACCTGATTTTTTTCTTTCTGCTCCAACAAATCGTAATAAATTTTTCCACTGCAAACAAGAACACGCTTAATCTTTGAAACATTTGCATTTACATCCTCTATTACTTCTGTAAAAGAACCCGAAGCTAAATCCTTAATTTCAGAAATACATCTTGGATGTCGCAACAAACTCTTTGGAGTAAAAACAATTAAAGGTTTTCTGAAAGGGCGTTGAAGCTGCCTGCGTAAAGCATGGAAAAAATTAGCCGGTGTTGTACAATTGACAACCTGCATATTCAGATTGGCGCACAAGGTCAGGAACCGCTCCATTCTTCCGCTGGAATGCTCGGCTCCTTGTCCTTCATAACCATGCGGCAGTAATAAAACAATTCCATTCATGCGGTTCCATTTATCTTCAGCAGTACTTATGTATTGATCAATGATGATCTGAGCGCCATTATTAAAATCACCAAACTGTGCTTCCCAAATCACCAGTGAATTTGGCGAAGACATTGCATAGCCATATTCGAAACCTAATACTGCATATTCGGATAATAATGAATTATAGATTCTGAATTCAGCCTGGTTGGAATTAATATTATTCAGTGGGGTGTATTGCTCCTCTGAATCTTCCATCTTAATTACAGCATGCCTGTGAGAAAATGTACCACGTTCTACATCCTGTCCGCTGAAGCGAACCGGAAATCCTTCATTCAACAATGTACCGTAAGCAAGTAATTCACCCATAGCCCAGTCGAAACGGCCTTCCTTCAACATTTTTTTTCTGTCTTCAAATAACTTAAGCGTCTTATTGAAGAATTTCTTGTCACCGGGAAGGCTTGTAATTCTTTCCCCAATGGTATTGAGAATTTTTGCATCAACACCGGTGACAGGACTTTGCTTTAAATCCTCTGCTGTAGCCAGTCGCAAAGACTTCCAGCTTCCTTCCCGGTAAGATGCTACTTTCTTCTTCTTTACCTTCCGTGCCGTGTCAAGACTTCCCTGCAAAATCTCTTTGAAAGATTTTTCCATCTCCCGGGCAAGGTTTGCTTCAACTTCTCCTTGTGATAATAATTTATCGTTGTAAATTTTTCTTGGATCGTCGTGAGCGGCAATCGCTTTGTATAATAAAGGCTGAGTGAATCTTGGTTCATCGCCTTCATTATGTCCGTATTTTCTATATCCTAGAATGTCGATGAAGACATCCCTGTGAAATTTCTGTCGGTACTCTAACGCAAGCTGAATAGTATAAACCAATGCTTCAACATCATCTGCATTGACATGAAATACCGGTGAGAGCGTAACTTTAGCAACGTCTGTGCAATACGTGCTTGATCTTCCATCAATATAGTTCGTTGTAAAACCGATCTGATTATTAACTACGAGATGAATAGTACCCCCTGTACGATAACCACGAAGCAAAGACATTTGAATTACTTCATAAACGACACCTTGTCCTGCAATAGCTGCATCACCATGAATAAGTATTGGAGCAATATGATTTTCGTCACCGCCGGGAGTATTGTCAATCTTAGATCTCACAATACCCTGGACGACAGAATCAACGGCTTCAAGATGTGATGGGTTTGGCGCTACACTCAAGTGAACATTTTTTCCCGAAGTAGTTACTACATCAGAAGAATAGCCTAAATGGTATTTAACATCGCCTGCAAAACCAAGTTCATCGTATTCCAATCCTTCGAATTCAGTAAAAATTTCTTCGTATGTTTTTCCTAAAATATTTGCAAGTACATTTAATCTTCCTCGATGCGACATTCCAATCACATATTCTTTAATGCCAAGTTCGGCACCGTTTTCTATAATAGCATCTAAAGCAGGAATAAGCGTCTCACAACCTTCAAGAGAAAATCTTTTTTGCCCAACAAACTTAGTATGCACAAAATTCTCAAAAGCAACAGCATCGTTTAATTTTTCGAGTATTCTTCTTTTCCGCGCAATAGTAAATGAAGGTGTATTGCGACAACCCTCCATTTTATTTTCAATCCAGCTTACGATTTCCGGGCTTCGTATGTATTTATATTCTGCACCAATGCTGGCACAATAGGTTTGCTGCAAGTGAGCAAGTATGTCTTTCAGTTTTGCCGGGCCAATGCCAAGCAGTGTACCTGAATGGAAAACAGTCTCCTGGTCAGCAGATGAAAGATTGAAGTTTTCCAGGTCGAGTGTAGGCAGATAATGCCTGCGTTCCCTAACAGGATTTGTATGGGTAAAGAGATGGCCCCGAGTCCTGTATCCGTTAATTAAGTTAATTACATTAAATTCTTTCTGAACATTTTCCGGAATTGTCTTACCTGATTTTCCATTCTCCGGAAAATTCGTACGCGCAAATTCGAATCCGCCAAAAAATTCTTTCCAGCTGTCTTCAACGGAAGAAGGGTTTTCCAGAAATTGCCTGTATAAAGCATCAATTTGTCCGACATCGGCATTGCCGAGGTATGAAAACTTATCCATGGTTTGGGATTAGGGGACAAAGGTAAGGTTTTTGGTTAAAGCGGATTAGGCGCTTACAATTTAATTCTGAATTATAAACTTTTCAAAAAACGAAGAATCATTCCTTTTGATTTTTACAAAATACATTTGAGCCCATCATTGAGAAATTTTATTGCATGTTTCAAATGAAAAATTGATTTTAATTATTCTTTAATAAATTTCCTAATACAGCTTGACTGTGTAATTCAGAAAATGTGGGTAATAAAATTATTATTGTCGTAGGATATTTCATTCTTGGATTACTAATATAGAATTTACGTTATATATCATCAATTTATACTAAATTTTAACAAATTTTCTAATAAATAAACCATTATCAGTTTCAAGAAAGAGAAAATAAAATCCTGGTTTCAATATTGAAATATCAATTTTATTATTGGAATCAATATTAAATTCAGTATTTAAAGTATTCCCCAAATAATTACAGACATTCACCTTCATCATTCTAATATCACTATATTTAATAAATATTTCTTTTTGTGATAAAGTTGGGTAAATAATAACTTTAGAATTTAATTCGCTTTCATTGACAGAAATTAAAGAATTTACATTTAATAATAGCTGTCGAGTAGTACTTCCAATCAATGTCATGTCATTAAATAATCGCCTCCATTCCTTAACAGTAATTGCTGCCGCATAATTTCCTATAGTTTGTGGATACATTTGAAAATAGCCATGAACAGAATCTAAAGTTGCATTGGTAAAAGAATAATTTGATACTAAGCATGGCGTAAGCTCGAAACTTAAACTATCGGAAGGATCTGGATCATAAGCAGCGATATCTAATATCCAATTACAACAGATCCATTCACAAACTTGATCATATGTAAATTTAACAGAATTATTTAATCCAATATCAGGTCTGATTTTTACATCTTTGATTAATTTAAATGATTCATTTGAAGAATTTGTGATGTTAACAATATTCCCCATATAATTAGGCTCATTTATTTCAATAATATAATCTCCATAACCAGAATAATTATGCTCAAAATTAAAAATACGATAATTTGCGCATTGCAATTGATTAGAAAGTAAAAATGGGAGGGAATCTGTTTTACCATCACCCCAGTATATGTGCAGCCATGGGCGAACTGGAATACCATCCTCAGTATAAATTACGACTGTAGCAAATACATGGCAGTTTGAGATAGGTGGCGAAATAACAGTTGTAATCTCTCCACTCCTAAATTCTTGCGCATAATTTTTAGAAATAAAAAAAACACTTTCAGAAAGAAGTAAAAATATAATATATATATTAAATCTATTCTTCATTTAAGGCAATTTTGAAATTCATATTTACCGGCTGCGAGGGATTTGTTACCCCAGCTATACGTCTATTCATCTCTCAAATATAATAAAAGAAACGATGCTTCGACGGACATTCGTCCGTTGTTTTGAGCAGTGTGATATGTATCCACTTTTCAAGGCTCATCGTCTATGAAGTATTCCATAATCTAATGCAGAGAATAGGTAAACACCGGATTTTTTCTTACTTTATTTATTTTTATAAAATATTTGCAGAAAAATATAAGCATGAAACTCGAGACTACATGGATTTGAATATTCCTTCCTCCTATTTTAGATCAAAATTTTTTCAATATGGGAAGAAACTTATATTAAAACTTCTATAAAGCTAAAACCTATTACTTAACAATGGCAGTTGTCAATTGGATTGATCTGTTCACACGTGTAACTCAGCAACAACTAATCGTTGATTCGCTGAAATACTGTCAAGAAAATAAAGGGTTAAACATTTTTGGATTGAATGTTTGATTCCACAGGTTATTACTTCGTCGAGTAATAATTTCTTTAATACTTAATTGCCTTTTACATTTACTTTCGGTTATTAAACACGATGAGCATTTAATTGTGGATGAATATCACACAACACCTTACAACGGACGAATGTCCGTCGAAGCATCGTTTCTTTTATTATATATGAGAGATGAAGAGAAGCAAAGTTGGGGTAACAAAGTCGTCAGAGCAGAGAAGAAAATTAGAATACCAGTATTTGTTAGTTAAACAATTTATTCATTTTTCGTGCTTCAACTTCACCGAAAAGTACTTAACGATTTTTAACTTTAAAGCGCATCCACCTTAATCTTAACAATAGCCTCATCCGTAACCTTCCTCCCTTTGCTAAACTTGTTTCTATACGACCGAACCCATCTTCTAAGCAACGGAACTCCAATAATTGTTGGCCACAACCATTGTATGGATGCCGGCAGCCAGTCAAAAGTAAGATTCACAGCAGAGAAAGCAGACAAAGCAGCAATGTAGGATGCAACCATTCCAACCATGTGAGAAAAAAACCATTGTGATTTATCTTTCGGAGGACGAACAAAAGATACTATATCACGAAATCCTATAGAAGTTCCAATGAAACCAAATACAATAGAAATAATTCCGAACGAATCAGGCAATCGAATTATTCCAAAGATTAGTAATGTAAGTGAAAATAAACAATTGATAATTACAAAAAACCAGTCGATGAATGCTGTTTTATGTGTCTTATAAAAATCCTTTCTGTACAGAGCCCGATACCCTGAAAATGCCAGATAGAAACTAAATACTGCTACGAGTGTAAGGAATAGATTTTCATGCATGGGTGCCATAATAACAGCGGATAAAGCTACAGCTGTCATACTCCAGAAAAACACTTTTCCCCAGCGGCGATGGTTTACTCCGCCTTTGTGGGCTATTAGTGCTATCGGTGCAACAACAAAAGCGATTGCACCGGATGTGATGTGAATTGTTCTTAAAAACTGAAACAGGTCCATAGGTTTTAAAATAAAGTTAGTGCTTTTTTTGAGATTCCTCTTTTACCACGGAGGTCGCGAAGAACACAAAGAAGGCACAAAGAAATAATAACCTTAACCTTTGCGAACTCTGCGTAAACCTCTGCGAACTTTGCGGTAAAAATCCGACACTAAAATATTTTCCAACTCATCCACAAAGAGAGAATATAAAAAATTACCATCCCAGCAACCACCCAAATATTAAAGGAGCCACTATAGAAGCATCACTCTCAATAATAAATTTCGGCGTATCAATCCCCAGTTTCCCCCAGGTAATTTTTTCATTCGGCACAGCACCGGAATAAGAACCATAACTCGTTGTTGAATCACTGATCTGACAAAAATACGACCAGAAAGGAACATCATGCCATTCCAAATCCTGATACATCATAGGCACGACGCAAATCGGAAAATCACCTGCTATTCCACCGCCGATTTGAAAAAATCCCACGCCTTTGCCTCCACTGTTTTTACGATACCAATCGGCAAGCCATGCCATATACTCAATACCACTTTTCATGGTAGTAGCTTTGATTTCATTTTTGATAACATACGAAGCGAAAATGTTTCCCATGGTCGAATCTTCCCACCCCGGAACAACAATTGGAATATTCTTCTTCGCTGCAGCAAGCATCCATGAATTTTTCGGATCGATTTCATAATACTGCTCCAGCTCGCCCGATAAAAGTATTTTGTACATATACTCATGAGGAAAAAAACGCTCTCCCTTCGTATCTGCATCTTTCCAGATTTTGTGAATATGTTTTTGCAAACGGCGGAATGCCTCTTCCTCAGGAATGCACGTATCGGTAACACGGTTGTAATGATTTTCCAATAGCTCCCATTCTTCCTGCGGACTCAGATCGCGATAATTCGGAACACGCTTGTAATGTTTGTGCGCAACGAGATTCATTATATCTTCTTCGAGATTCGCTCCTGTGCAGGAAATGATAGCAATTTTATCCTGGCGAATCATTTCTGCCAGTGAAATTCCCAATTCAGCGGTACTCATGGCACCGGCAAGGGTAACCATCATTTTTCCACCTTCCAGCAGGTGAGTTTCATATCCTTTTGCTGCATCCATCATCGCTGCTGCATTGAAATGGAGATAATTTCTCTCCATAAACTGGGAAACGGGTCCTTTCATTCTTGTTCTGTTTTTTGCTTGGGGTTATTATAACAATTGTAATGAATCAATAACTCAATTTATTAAAGCAAATTCTTCAATCTGATTTTAATAATAATTATTCCTTCGATAAAATTAACTTTTCCTGAGACGATTTAATTAGCGCCTATCCTTTTCAACAAAACGATATACGTAGGAAAGTGATCGCTGTAACCTGCAATATAATTGTCAAAATCATACGTGCGTTTGGGATAGCCTTTATACCTGCCGGAAGTCTCAATCATCCAGGGCCGGCTGAATATTTTTGCTTCTTTGAAAAAATATCCGTTTTTACTTTTATCAAGGAAGCCGCTTGAAACCATAATCTGGTCAAATAAATTCCAGCTGTCGTTGTAGGCAAGTGTACCAATTCCCTGCTTATACATTTCCATCCAGGGATTATACATTCCACCGGAAGCGACCTTGTTTTTATCACCCTTCGCTCCAAGTACAACTGCTACGGAAGGACTTACAGGGTCATCATTCAAATCACCCATTACAATAATTTTAGCTTCTGGATTTTTTGCTGTAATAGAATCAATCTTATCCTTACAAACTTTTGCAGCACTTGCTCTTCCGGGAGCACTAACTTCTTCTCCTCCTCTTCTGGATGGCCAATGGTTGACAAATACAAACATATCTTCGCCATCAAATTTACCATGTACAAAAAGAACATCACGAGTCCTTCGCTCAGTACTATCGGAATTAACAAGTTTTACGGGCAATGATCTGCTTGAAATTGGTGTAAAATACTTTGGGTTGTAAAGCAAGTCTACATCAATACCTCTATCGTCAGGTGAATCATAATGAATGATTTTATAATTCCTGCTTTTCAATTGCGGATCATTAACAAGATCCTGAAGGACACCAATATTTTCAACTTCAGCGTTTCCAATAAGCGACAATCCGTCCGGAGAAAGGTCTGTGCCAATCTTGGATAATACACTGGCAAGGCGATTTAATTTATCTTTATAAACAGTACCCGTATAATTCTTTGTTCCTGTCGGAAGAAATTCTTCATCGATGACATTAGGCTGATCAATTGTATCAAAAAGGTTTTCGAGATTATAAAAACCAACGAGTCCCACTTTGTAAGATGTTTTTTGTGCTTCTGCAGGAAAAAAAATAGCCCAAACAATAAGTATTGACAATAAATAACGCATTTTTCTTTTTTTTAAATGGATGACAAACATACAAATTTTGATGCATGTCTTTAAGAAATGATAATTCCTTCAAATACCCCTAATTCCTTGAATTTTGTCATATTTAATCCGAATATGAACGCCTTATTTAGAAATGATTAAGGTTTTCTTTAACTTTAAATTACTAGAAAATTAACGAATTAACATATTAACGAATTAGCTAATTAAAAAATTAGCTAATCAACCCGAATTATGTAGCTTTGTTGTCCAAAAAATAAAAAAAACTTAATACTTTAAATTCGTGATGAAGAAACTACTTTTCATACTCTCTATTTTTTTACCGCTTATTTCATTTGCTCAAACTGCAACCTTGCGAGGAATTGTAAAAGATGAAGCAGGACGGGTTATTTCCAAAGCCAAGGTAAAAATACAAGGCACATCAATAGAAACATTTACCGATTCAATCGGAGCTTATGAATTAAAAAATGTTCCATTTGGAAAAGTTGTCCTTGAGGTTTCTGATGGGAGCAGCGTGCTTTTCACACAAAATGTAGATGTAAATTCTCAAAATATCATTCAAAATATCAACTCCCCTGCAACGGATGCTGAAACGATTAATGCTTCAAATACTGATATTCCCACAGTTTCACTTAGCGAAGATGAGATGACAGAATCTTCCTCTTCAAGAGTATCAAGTTTGCTTACTGCTTCTCGGGATCCATTTTATTCAGCAGCAACATTTACATTTAGTATTGCAAGATTCCGTTTTCGAGGATACGATAGTGACAACTCCCCTACCTTGCTTAACGGAGCATTAATTACGGATCTTTCAAACGGCAGAAGCGAATACTATGTTTACGGTGGACTTAACAATGCTGTCCGTTCAAGAGAAAATTTATTTGGAATTAAAGCCGGTAATTTTTCTTTTGGTGGTATTGGCGGTGTTACAAGTATCGATAGCAGGGCTTCACATTTAAGAAAACAATTAGAGGTTTCTTATGCTTCTTCAAACCGAACATACAATAACCGCGTAGTGGTTTCCTTTGGCTCCGGAACCAATAGCAAAGGTTGGGCTTATGCATTATCGTATGCCCGCCGTTGGGCTGATGAAGGATATATTCCCGGAACATTTTATGACGGACACTCATTCTATGGTTCAGTAGAGAAAAAAATCGGCCTCAATTATTCTATTTCTCTAACTAGTTTTGCGGTTAGCACCAAAAGTGGCCGTCCTTCACCATCCGTTCAGGAAATAAAAGACCTTGCCGGAGACAATTATTATAATCCAAACTGGGGATTTCAAAATGGAAAGAAAAGAAATGCAAGAGTTTCAAATAGTTTCCAGCCTACTACAATTTTTACACACGATTGGAATATCAATCAAAAGTCTAATTTAAAAACTGCTTTAAGTTATAAATTCGGAAAATACAAGACTTCCGGTTTAGACTGGTATAAAGCGGAAGACCCAAGACCGGATTATTACAGATACCTGCCAAGTTTTGATCCTTCGTATGGAGCAGATCCTGCATCTGAAATCCGCGATTCAGTTTTACTTGCAAATTATCTAAGCCAAAATGAATCAGCGCGTCAGATAGACTGGGAAAAGATTTACAATGCAAATCAGACGCATGAACTAGCTCTCTATGTGCTCTCAAACAGTGTCACTGATGCTAAAAGTTATGGCTTCAATACAACGTATAATAATAACCTTACCGACAATCTAACGCTTTCAGGTGGCTTCATTTACCAAAAACAGGATTTACATTACTATAAAGAATTAGTTGATCTATTGGGCGGTAAAAGCTTCGTTAACCTGAACCAGTTTTCTGATATTACAACGTTGGTAGACCCTAATGTAATTCAATTGGACTTAAACAATCCAAATGCAATTGTAAATGAAGGAGACAAATATGCTTACGATTACATAGCTCATCTTCATCAAAGTACAGCATGGGCTCAGTCGATGTTTAAATACGAGCGATTTGATTTTTTCCTCTCTGCACAATTAGCTCTTTCCGGTTTCTATCGTACGGGTAATTTTAAAAATGGAGTATTTCCTGAAAATTCTTTTGGAGACTCCAAAAAATACAATTTCACAAACCCTTCCTTTAAAGGAGGTGTTACGTATAAGTACAATGGCCGAAATTATATCTATGCAAACGGCGCAATAGTAAAACGTGCTCCCTTATTTGATAATACATTTATTGCCCCAAGAACCAATGCTAATGTAGTTGGCAAGCCTGTCAATGAGTCAATTTCTACTGTTGAAGGGGGATATTTATACAACTCCCCACGCCTTAAAGGAAGAGCAACAGCATACTTAACTAATTTCAGCGACATTACTAAAATCCGCAGGTTTTATTACGATGACCTGAAAACATTTGTTAATTATACTGTAAACGGAATTGAAAAACGCCATTCCGGTATTGAACTTGCTGTTGATGCAAACCTTGGACAAGGATTTACGGCTTCTGCTGTTGCATCTTTAGGTGAGTTTTTATATACCAATAGACCATCTACAACAATTACACAGGATAATAAAGACACTCTTCTCGCTAATGGCGACCTTGTTTACATTAAAAATCTTCGTGTAGCCGGTGGTCCTCAAAAAGCATATACTGTAGGAATAAACTACCGTTCAAAAAAATTCTGGTTTGTTTATGTAAACCTGAATTATTTCGACGATATCTATGCTGATATCAACCCTGCCCGCCGCACACTTTCTGCACTGGAATTTGTAGACGAAGGGACACCTACCTGGGAAGCTATTCTTGGACAGGAAAAGCGTGATGCTCAATTTACCATGGATGTTTCCGGCGGATGGTCGTGGAAAATCAATAATAAATTTAAATCGCTAAAGCAAAATTCTTTTGTTTTGTTTAATATCGGCATTACTAATATTCTAAATAATAAAGAACTGACAAATACCGCTTACGAACAATTACGTTTCGATAATATTACACGTAACATAAGTACCTATCCTAATAAATACGGTTATGCTTTCGGCACAACTTATTTTGCAAGTGTTACACTTCGTTTCAATTAAATAAAAACTAAAAACCAAAATACTATCCAATTCCGATGAAAAAACCAATTCAAATCCTCCGTTTAGTACTTATCCTGACATTAACGTCTTTCGCTATTTCCTCTTGTGTGGATAAAGATTACGACGATATTGTAACGGCCAATGTCGATCCAAGCATTACACCTACACATACCATCAAACAATTACAAGCATTAGCTGTCTCTTCTGTTGGCAAAGAAATTACCACAGATGTTATTGTTGCAGGCGTAGTTGTTGGCGACGATTCCTCAGGAAATATTTATAAGAAAATTATCCTTCAGCAGGATTCTTCAGGAATTGCTATAGCTGTTGATGTATCTAATTTTTATACTGAATATCCCTTAGGAAGAAAAGTTTTTGTAAAATGCAAAGGCTTATTCATCGCTAATAACAGCGGAAACGTAGAACTTGGAGCTTCAGCAGCCAATCCTGTTGGAAGAATACCGGCAAATCTTGTTTCGAGATATCTCGTCAAGGGTAAATGGGGACAATATATAACCCCGGCTGTTTACGCACTGGATGATCCTAATATTCCTCCTTATACACTTGTAAAATTCAACAATGTCGAATTCACAGATGCTGATGCCGGTGTTGCTTATGCAGCAACCAGCGGATCAAATCTTTATTTTCAAAGCTGCGATTCTACTATACCACCACAAATTCTATACTCCAGCAACTATTCTACATTTGCATTGACAAAAACTCCTATAGGCAATGGAAGTATTACAGGTGTTTATAGTCTTTATAATGGCGCCGGTGAGTTACAAATCCGCGGACTGAAAGATGTTCAAATGACCGGTGTTCGTTGCGATGGCTCAACCGGAAACCTTGTTCTAATGCCTCTTGACAGCATACGTCTTTTAGATAATGGCGGAGTTACCAACCTGCCCGGTGATAAAAAAATCATTGTTACAGTTACTTCGAATTACTCTACAGCTATGTTAACCGGTAAAAACGCTTACGTTCAGGACGGAACTGCAGGCATGCTAATTCGTTTTGATGCAACACATACATTTGCTGTTGGTTCACTCCTTGAAATTAAAGTTTCCGGTAATGAACTTTCTACTTACACAGGTGTTTTACAAATCAATAATATTCCATTGGGTAATGCTTCTGTAATTGGAACCGGTAGCGTAACTCCTCGTATAGCAACTATAGCTGATATTAATACGAATTATGATACATGGGAAGGTCAATTGGTAAAAATCAATAATGTGACCATTACTGGAACAGGCACGTACAATGGAAACTTAGGAGCCAATACATTAAATGATGGCACAGGAACATTGACTCTTTACACTGCCAGCAGCGCTACTTTTAAATCAGATCCTTATCCAACAGGAACGGTTTCTGTAACCGGTATTTTAACAGAATATAATGGCCTCAAAGAAATTTTAATCAGGGACGTTAACGACGTTCAATAAATAAAAATGGATTCTATTGTAGGGGCGCCCTGCATGGCGCCCCGACAAAAGAATGCATTTTTATTTTTTTAAAGGCGTTTACGGGGCTGGTTTAAATTTGGTTGGGGGGAGTATATTATGTTTAGACAGCTGGAGCCCTACCTTGCCACAAGTAAAAGACTTAAGGCTTAAGGTTTGAAAAAAAACTATCGGTTTGATATAAAAAATGCTTGACGGGGCCTCACAAATACTCTACTTTTGCGCTTTTCCATGCTGGTGGAGGGCTCGTCTATGCGCTCAGTCAGCCGCGT
>JANOVM010000064.1:0-59649 GCA_031417395.1 Bacteroidota bacterium
GATATTGTCACACAGCTGCCACAAGCAATGAATAATTTTTACACTAATAAAGAATTACGTACCTGTAAAAAATGCGGTACTGTAATGGAGCCACCTGTAATGCCTGCATAAATTTATGGCTGAAAAATTAACTCGGAAGGAGAAAATTGCTTTACAGAAAAAGTCGCCGGGCTTTTCTCCGAAAGAAATTCAGAAAAAGGAGAAATCAAAACAGTCTTTGCGATTTGTACTTGGACTGCTGGTTGCTTTAATCGGATTTTTGCTTTATTCCAATACGCTTAATCATGGTTATGTACTCGATGACAACGGCTTGATTCCCGAAAATACGTCGACGAAAAAAGGTATTAGCGCCATACCTGAAATTTTTAAAACGTCCTATCGGTATGGAATGAATACATCGGATTTCCAATTGTATCGTCCGCTATCGAAAGCAATGTTTGCTGTTGAATGGGAGCTTGCACCGGATACACCTGCCTTAAGTCATTGGATAAATGTATTGTTGTATGCATTGTTGTGTTATATGCTCTTTCGAACCTTGAGCAGGTATTTGAATGGCGATTTGTTGATTTCATTTTTAACCGCTTTGCTCTTTGCTGCTCATCCTATTCATACGGAAGTCGTCGCTAATATTAAAAGCAGGGATGAAATAGTTTGTTTGCTGCTGTGCCTGACCTCTGCTTTTTCGTTTCATAGTTACGTAACGAAAGATTCTACCCGAGCTTTTTTAATTGCAATACTTTGTTTTTTCGCTGCTTTGTTTACAAAAGAATCGGCTATACCATTTATAGCTGTTATACCATTGATGTATTATTTTTTCACGCAGGCGGTAAAGAAAAAATATATTACAACAATAGTATCAATGGTAGTTTGCACTATTGTTTTTCTTTTGATACGAAGAGCTGTCTTGGGTCATACGGAAACGACGACTCCCATGGAAGACAATTCGCTTGTTGCAATAAAGGATTTCCTATCACAAAAGGCCAATGCAATTTATATCCTGGGGGTTTATTTAAAGTTACTTGTTTTTCCTTCGCCACTTATTGCTGATGGATCGTACAATCATTTTCCTGTTATCGGACTAGGCAGTTGGAAATTTCTTGTGCCTTTTATTATATTATTAGGAGCGCTGGTAATTGCATTCATGCAATTCAAAAAGAAGGATATTATTTCTTTTTGCATACTTTATTTCTTTGCAACAGCATCCCTGATAAGCAATGTTTTTATTTTAATTGGAACTAATTACGGAGAGCGGTTGATGTTTATTCCTTCCCTCGGTGTATGCTTGCTTTTTGCAGTTTTACTTTCAAGGGTTTTGAAATCTGAAACATCATCACAGGCCTTGACAGATTTCAATTCTTTTTTTTCAAGGTATAAGAAGCCCGTACTTACTGTATTTGTAATTGTCATTCTTTTTGGAGTAAAAACAATGGCGCGCAATGCAGAATGGAAAGAGGACGATATCCTATATGCAACAGACGTAAAGAAAGCCGGCGACAGTGCGCATTTACTTTTTTATGTAGCGAACAATATTACTTCTGATGATCATTTGGCTGAACTTCCCGACAGTGCGGCAAGAATGATAGCCAGAAATGAAGGAATTGATTATTTAACACGAGCCTTAACCATCTTGCCGAAATATGCAGATGCTTACCAGCGTAGAGGATTTATTTACAATCAGATTAAAGACATAAAAAAAGCAGAAGCTGATTATCGCGAAGGATTAATACACAATCCAACGCATCCCATTCTTTACAATAACTATGGTACATTGTGTTTCGAAGCGCAACGTTATGACGAAGCTAAATTTTATTTTCAACAGGCCATAAAGTACAATCCCCAGTATGCACATGCATTGAATAATCTTGCCAGTGTATTCGGTGTTTTTGGAATGGGAGAAGCCGGCCAGATACAAGCAGATCCTGCTAATGCAAGTGTGCATACAAAGATGTCGCAGGAGAATTTTGCAAATGCCATTGAATATTTTAAACGCTCCATACAAGCCGACAGAGAATTCGCTGAGCCATACCGGCTATTGGCAATAACCTACCGCAACACAGGCCAGATCCCTGAAGCGGAAAAGTACGAACGTTTGTACAAAGAAGTAATGCAGAAAGCAAATGCAAAGAATTGACATTCACACGCACATCATTCCGGAGCATTTACCGGATCTGAAAAAGAAATACGGTTACGGCGGATTTATATCACTCGATCATCACAAACCTTGTTGTGCCCGTATGATGATAGACGGAAAATTTTTCCGCGAGATACAGGATAATTGCTGGGATGCTGAAGTGCGGTTAAAAGATTGTGGCAAACATCATGTCGATGTTCAGGTTCTTTCCACCATACCTGTAATGTTCAGTTACTGGGCAAAACCGGAAGATGCGCTTGATTTGTCAATGTTTTTGAATGATCATATAGCAGGTATTGTGCAGAAATATCCCAAGCGATTCATCGGTCTGGGTACAGTTCCTCTTCAAGCACCGAAGCTGGCAATCAAAGAGCTTGAGCGATGCATGAAAATAGGAATGCGTGGTGTGCAAATCGGTTCGCACGTCAACGACTGGAATTTAAACGAGCCTGCACTTTTCGAATTTTTTGAAGCAGCACAGGAATTAAATGCATCCATATTTGTTCATCCCTGGGAGATGATGGGAAAAGAAAAGATGCCCAAGTACTGGCTTCCGTGGCTTGTAGGCATGCCGGCAGAAACATCGCTGGCCATCTGTTCCATGATTTTCGGCGGCGTCTTTGAACGCTTACCAAAACTGCGTGTAGCATTCGCACATGGAGGTGGTTCTTTCCCCATAACAATCGGTCGCATCGAACACGGCTTCAACGTCCGCCCCGACCTAGTAGCAATCGACAACCTCGAAAACCCCCGCAAGTATCTTAAACAATTTTATCTTGACTCATTGGTGCACGATCCCCTTGCACTTGATTTATTAGTTAATCTCATGGGAGCCGATCGCATTGCATTGGGGACTGATTATCCATTTCCACTTGGTGAATTGTCGCCGGGGAAGTTGATTGAATCTATGCCTTATAGTGTGGAGGTGAAGGAGAGGTTGTTGGGGGGGACGGCTATGGAGTGGTTGGGGGGAAATATTTTGGAGAGTTCAATGGATCATAAAATTCTTTAATTTATTGCCTTTTTCTCTAAAAAATCAAGTTTATTTTGATTTTACGGCAATAAATCATAATTAATGGAGGAAAATGTCACAATATTTAATATGTTTTCGTATCATTGTAGTCAGGTTTAACCTGACTAATAAACTATGAAACATAAATATATTTCAACACAATCTAACGAAATTTTATCCTATTTCAACGGACAAAACAGGGCTTGTTTTGATTATGCCGAAGCATTTAAAGCATTACCTAAATCAAAGGGCGGTGCAGTTAAAGAATTACTAAGTGACATGACTAAGAGGGGTCTTTTGATGCGATTGAAAGAACGTGTTTATTTTATTATTCCGTACGAACAGAATTCAGAATCGTTTATGCCTGACTGGCACGTGATAGCAGAAAATTTAGTTAAGGATACCGGCCATTACATCGGCTACTATTCTGCATTGCAAATTCATAACCTGATAACACAGCCATCTTTAAAAGAGCAAATAGTTGTTTCAAAACAAATGCGTCCATCAGTAATTAAAATCAAAAACATATCCTTTCAATTTATATATCATAACGAAAGTCATTTTTTTGGAGCAAAAAAAATATGGATCGATAATTTTAATAAAGTACAATGCTCCGATCTTGAGAAAACAATAGTGGATTGTTTATATAAACCTGATTATGCTGGCGGAATTGTTGAAGTTGCGAGAGCAATTTATAATTCAAAAAGCAAAATAAAATTTGATACGTTGCTCGATTATACAAATAAATTCAAATCACAGGCTGTGATTAAACGACTTGGATTTCTATTGGAACTGCTGGAAGTAAAGAATAATATCATTGAGAAATTGCAAAAAGCAAAAACTGCTTCTTATGTTTTATTGGATACAGAATTACCGAAATCCGGAAAAATGATCAGTAGATGGAGCATTCAACAGAATCTAGAAACAGAAACGATTAAGTCTGCAATTTATACATGATTAAACCGGGCGAAATACAAAAGAAAGCGCGTGAAGAAGTTGTTCGTGACCAGCAAATAGAAAAGGACTATATGCTCTCATGGATATTGCAAGGCATTTCTCAACATGAAAATCTTTCGAAATCAATTGTGTTTAAAGGCGGAACTGTTTTAAAGAAAATATATTTTGATGACTACCGGTTTTCTGAAGATCTTGATTTTACTTTACTGAATAATGAAATAAAAAACGAACAAATTATTGCATGGTTTAAAGAAACTTTTGAATATGTTTTGGAGGAGGCAAATATTCGCTTTTCAATCATTGACGAATTAGAAAACGATGCCACTATAAAATCAGAAGGAGGAATTAATTTTTTCATTAGTTATGTAGGACCTCTTGGTGGCCAAGGAAGTAATAAAAAAGTAAAAGTGGATATTTCAAGAAATGAAAAATTAGAATTTAAGCCACAAAGGCAACCAGTTTTAATTGGCTATTCTGATTTGAAGGAACATCAACTTTTATGTTATCTATTAGAAGAAGTGTTGGTTGAAAAAATGCGATCAGTTATGCAACGAATGCAAGCCCGCGATTTTTACGACATTTGGTATTTATTGGAAGTGCATGAAATGGATGCTAATTCATATTTGAAGGAATTCGCCAATAAATGTGCAAGTAAAAAATTGAACCCCGCGGATTTCCCCAAAAAACTCGTTGAACGATTACCACAATACAAAGGGCGATGGCAAAGTTCTTTGAGTGAACAAATAAACAATTTGCCGGATTTTGATCAAGTGGAACGAGAAGTACAAAGGCAATTGAAGAAATTGAAATTTTGAGAAATAAGTTTTAGAATATTAATGGGATGGATTTACAACGATAAATTTTTCATTACAAGGATAGAGAAACTAGCAATCCAATTATATAAGCTATGGGTCAGGATTTAGATAAAAGCAGTCGAATAGTTGGTGATATAAAAACACTGATTGAACAGAGTAAACAGCAAGTTGTAGTCGCAGTTAATGCGAATATTACTTTATTGTATTGGCAAGTTGGCAACAGAATTAATTCAGAAATACTCAAAGACAAACGGGCTGAGTATGGTAAGGAAATTATCTCTACACTATCGAGACAATTAGAACTTGAATATGGGAATGGCTGGAGCAAACGACATTTGCACCATTGTGTTCGATTTGCTGAAATTTATCCTGACATTAATATTGTGCACACACTGTGTACACAATTAAGTTGGTCGCATCTTAGATTAATTGCTTCCATGGAAAACGATCTTAAACGCTTGTTTTACATTGAAATGTGTAAAATAGAAGGATGGAGTGTACGCACCTTTCATGAAAAAATCAACTCGATGTTTTATGAAAGAACTGCAATTAGTAAAAAGCCCGAAGAGACTATTAAAAACGAATTGCAAAAACTAAATGAATCCAGCCTTTTAACACCAGATTTAGTTTTTAGAGACCCCTACTTTTTAGATTTTTTAGGCTTAAAAGACACCTATTCTGAAAAAGACTTAGAAGCCTCTATTGTAGCCGAATTGCAACGTTTTATTTCTGAATTGGGGACAGACTTTGCTTTTTTAGCGCGCCAAAAAAGATTAATGATTGATAACAGAGACTATTACATTGATTTGCTTTTCTACCATAGAAGGTTAAAATGTTTAATTGCCATCGATTTAAAAATTGGCGAATTTGATGCAGCCAATAAAGGGGAAATGGAATTGTATTTGGGATATCTTGAAAAATATGAAGTAGTAGAAGGGGAAAATTCGCCAATTGGTTTGATTCTTTGTACAGGCAAAAGCCCAGAGCATATTGAGCTTTTACAATTACACAATAGCAATATTAAAGTGGCTGATTATTTTACTATTTTGCCATCCAAGGAAATACTATTGGATCGTTTACACAAAGCAATTGCTATTGCACAAAGTAATATTAGAGAAAAAGAGTAAATAAAATACAGATAGACTTATACCATAAATATTTTATGCAAAAAAAAGAATATAAAATAAGGATAAACGCAACCCCACAAAAAGTTTGGTTTGCACTTTGGGATGATAATCATTACAGAAACTGGACAAGCGTTTTTTGTGAAGGATCCTATGCTAAAACCGATAATTGGAAAGAGGGAAGCAGGGTGCATTTTTTAACTCCTGATGGAAAAGGAATGTTTAGCAACGTTTCAGAAAACAGACCTTTCGAAATTATGGAATTCACCCATATCGGTAACATTGATAATTTTAAAGAATTACCATTGGATGAAGAAACAAAACAATGGTCAGGAGGGAAGGAGCGATATGTTATTACTGAAAGCAATGGTGAAACAACTGTTTCAGTTACGATTGACATTTACGAAAAGTATATGGAGTTTTTTGATACGGCTTTTCCGAAGGGATTGGAAAAGGTAAAAGCGTTGGCTGAGAATTTTTACATTACTGTTCAAACTTCGGTCAATGCTTCTATAGAAAAAGTCTGGGAAAAATGGAATAATCCCGGCGATATAATAAAATGGTGTACAGCCACCGAAACGTGGCATACACCTACTGCAGAAAATGATTTACGAATAGGAGGTTTGTTTAAATACAGAATGGAAGCAAAGGATGGAAGCATGGGTTTTGATTTTGGTGGAACCTATACTGCTGTTGAGGAAAACAAAAACATTGAGTATACAATGGCCGATGGCAGGAAAGCGAAAATAATTTTTGAAAAACAAGAAGATCGTGTAACGATTACAGAATCTTTTGAAGCAGAAACAATGAATACCTTCGACCTGCAGCGCGATGGCTGGCAGGCAATACTTAATAATTTTAAAAAACTTACAGAAAATGAATAATTCAATCTACCCGTGTTTATGGTTTGACAACCAGGCAAAAGAAGCAGCAACATTTTATTGCTCAATTTTCAAAAACTCAAAAATTACTTCAGAAAATCCGTTGGTAACAAAATTTGAATTGGAAGGAAAACCGTTTATGGGTTTAAACGGCGGACCTGTATTCAAAATCAATCCTTCTATTTCATTATTTGTTTCTTGTCCGACGAATGAAGAAATAGAAAGCCTTTACAATAAACTTATAGAAGGCGGCAGTGCTTTGATGGCTTTGGGCAAATACCCCTGGAGTGAAAAATACGGCTGGGTAGTTGATAAATTTGGAATGACCTGGCAGCTCATGCTTGGCGAATTACCTGCCGGTGTACCAAAAATTATTCCCTGCTTTCTCTTTGTTGGAGAACAATGCGGCAAAGCAAAACAAGCAATTGAACATTATACTTCTATATTTCCGGATTCAAAAATACATACTCTGCATACTTACAAAGCCGGTGGTGCACAACCGGAAGGCAATTTGGAATTTGGACATTTCACATTGAATAATTATTTATTTGCTGCCATGGATGGAACCGGAGAACACAACTTTAAATTTAACGAAGGAGTTTCCATAGTTGTTGAATGCGAAACACAAGAGGAAATTGACAACTATTGGGACAAACTCACCGAAGGCGGAAAAGAAGTACAATGCGGTTGGCTGACAGATAAGTTTGGTGTTTCGTGGCAAATTGTCCCCTCCATTCTGGCCACCTTAATGAACGACCCGGCAAAAGCAGGAAAGGTTACAGCGGCATTTATGAAGATGAAGAAGTTTGATATTGGGAAGTTGATGGAGGCGTGATATGGTAGAATTATTCACTATTAGTTGTATTTTGTATTAACTAACTTGCAAATAAAATGGAAGTAAAAGAAAATTAAGTATTAAATAAAATTTCAGTAAATAAATTTGAGTAGTGAAAAAGCAAAACGAAATAAAAATATTTGAAGACAAAAAAGTAAGAACCTTTTGGGATGCTGATCAGGAAAAATGGTATTTGTCAATTATTGATGTAATTGAAATTTTAACCGGCACCGATAGGCCTCGGAAATATTGGAGTGACCTTAAAGCCAAACTTAAAAAGGAAGGAAGTCAACTGTCCGAAAAAATCGGACAGTTGAAAATGGCAGCCGAGGATGGCAAAATGCGAATGACCGATGTTGCCGACACTGAACAACTTTTCCGTCTCATACAATCCATTCCATCACCCAAAGCAGAACCGTTTAAACTCTGGCTGGCGAAAGTGGCTGCTGAACGCTTAGATGAAATGCAGGACCCCGAACTTTCTATTGACAGAGCTTTGGAACAATACCTCCAATTAGGTTACTCAGAAAGCTGGATTAACCAACGACTGAAAAGTATTGAAATAAGAAAAGAGTTAACTGATGAATGGAGGAAAAGAGGATTGAAAGAAGGTGTTCAGTTTGCAACACTCACCGACATTATTATAAAAGCATGGAGTGATAAAACCACTAAGGAATATAAAGTACTAAAAGGGTTGAAGAAAGAAAATCTTCGTGATAACATGACCAACACGGAACTCATATTAAACATGCTTGCAGAAGCTTCATCCAAAGATATTTCTGTTGCAGTAAATCCGATTGATTTTGAAGCCAGTAAAAAGGTTGCAAAGCAAGGCGGCAATGTTGCAAACGTAGCACGGAAAGAGCTTGAAGCTCGTACAGGAAAAAAAGTTGTAACATCTTTAAATGCAAAATCGGTTTTGCAATTGAAAGAAGGCAAAAGGAAAAAGAAAAAATAAATTACAGCAATGTTTGATGTTCGCAACAAAAAAGTGAGAAGTTACAACATGAGCCAAAATAAAAGCAAGGACACCAAACCCGAACTTATGGTTAGGGAATTTCTGCACACAAATGGTTTTCGTTTCAGACTCCACGACAAAACAATATCCGGCAAGCTGGTGTTTAATCCGGGCCAATTGCCTAACGAGTTAGAACTTTCTGATTTAAGCATTGCGCACGGTTCGTACCCTCACAATCCCTTGTTGGCCAATTGTATGTTTTTAACTGGCGATATTGAACGCTATGGTACTGACACCTTGGAAATTTTTCATTTGTTGGAAGAGGCGCATTTGAGTCGCCCCCAGTTCAATATTCAAGAAGGTTTCAAGGTAATCCTTTATAGACCATGGTCCCAAAGCAATCAAGGAACCGCAAATGATACCATACATGATACCATACATGATACCATACATGAAGGCAAATATCTAACTCTGGAAAACCTTACCCATAGGCTTGTATGGAAAATTCAAGGCGAAATGAGTCGTGATGAATTAATGGCTGCTTGGGAACTTAAAAACAGAGATAATTTTCAAAAATCATATATAAAACCAGCAATGGAAAATGGGTTGATTGAAAATACCTTGCCCGATAAAAAAACAAGTAGGAATCAAAAATACCGATTAACAAAAAAAGGAATTGCATTACAAAAAAAATTGAACAATGAGACAAAGTAAATCCAATTCGGAAGCGTTTTTATATTGGTTTAAAGTTTACGAATTATCAATAATAAGAAAATAGATGGCTATACCGGAATCAAATGTTAATGCCGGGGTCAACATGCCGGAAAACTCACCAAGAGGTGGGGTCAACATGCCCGGAACAGGGGGTCAGGATCGCTGGAAAGGGGGGTCAGGATGCGCTGGATTATACACAGTTTAAATGAACCAGACGACTTGACAACGCTTCCAATGCCAACGCTTCAAAAAAATAAACTTCTTTTTTTAAAGCCCACTATCAAAAATTTTATTGCTTACGCACAAGTCGCACATTTGCTTTTGCCGCAACTGCACACGCCAACACATTGGCAAAAGCAAAAGAGCCACTTCTCCAGCGCTTTTTTATATAAGGATTTAGATTAAAATTAAATAGCAGAAATACTTGTAGAAACTTTTTGCAGTTCCCCTTTGAAAAAATAACGGTCATAGTAGGCAATCGGTTTTACTCCACCGATTCGGTTAATGTGTTTAGTGATGAAGCGTGTTTTTGTTTCAAAATGTGTTTTAAACATTTCTTCATTCTCTTGAATGAATTCTAAAATCCCCATTACACATTCTTTATGACGACCCAATTTTTCAGTCCCTAAAGTTCTTGTCGGGAAATCCAGTTGACGGAAAAGAATTTTTGTCAACTCATATTTTTTCGTTCCTCTGTTTTCATCAACAGACAGGTAAACAGCCCACCACAAACCGGAGATAGCATGACGGAGCAAATTACTTTGAACAGTTGATTCTAAAAACCAATGGTCACGAATATAATTTTCTGGCTTGCTTGCTTCACCCTTGTAAACATCCGACCAACGCTTAATCATATACGGATATAAGTCAACATGCGACAGGTAAGCCCACAGGCGTTCATCAGATGCTTGAATTGGTTCTAGATTTTTGAACGCTTCAAAAACTGCTACCGCAGTTTCAAAATCACTTTCATGATTTAGTTTACTCAACAAGCCATCGGGCTTGTTGATGTTCGGCATCATCAAAGTTTGCTTCTTGTCATACACAAACTCATTGCTTCTGTATTTGTCTTTATCAATTTCCTCTTTCAGTTTGAGGAGATATTTCTCTTTGAATATTTGTTGCTTTTCCATTTTAATATTCTTCGTTTTGATTTGGTGATTCAACAATAACTTGGAGTTCAGAAATTAATCTGTGAAATGGATTTCCTAAGAGCCGTTGAGCAATTTCTGGAATGTTCTCTTTATCTTTAATTGAGATAGTTTCAAACTCCTTTTCATTCAATCTATATTCAATTGCATTTGCCCAGGTAGTTTTGCCTTTATGCGTTTCAAAGTTGTATAATGCTATCAACAGTGCATTGAACACAATTGATGAATGAAAAATTGGAGCAAACATTTGATTTTTTGAAATACTGTCATTCTCATATAGTTCGTAATCTTCTTTAGGAAGTTGAACTTGTATTTTGGGTTTATTCAAATCAACATTTGTAAACATTAAATCCTCATTTTTTACAACTTCCATGAACGAAGAAACCGCTTTCAATTTTTCGTAATTGATGTCAGCATTGAAAGTAAATTCACCGAAGAAAGCCAACACATCTCCGCTTTCAATTTCAAAATTGTAGCCGTTGTAATCGGGATGCGATTTACTGTTTTGATAATTTGTAATTGGTGATTTTGCCACCAAGGCACAAATAAAACTTACTTTTCCTTTCACTTGCTTTTTCGGAATTTCTAATTTCAATTCATTGGTTATTCCGGTTACAATTTCACGATACAAAGTATTTGAGCAAGTTGCTTCACAAAAATATTCTGCTTGACCGGAATTAACCAATGCAGCTAAGTCAGCATTATCGTGTTCACAGCTTACAATGACAGAATAAGCATCAACATTTGAAGTGATTGCAGGAACAGGGTTCAACGCAACTTTGCTTTTTACATCCTCATTGTAAACACTCAATAATGGATGCGGAAATGAGGCGCTATTGAAGTTCATATGCTTTTATTTTTATGGAGTGTTTAAGGTTATCTGCAAAACGAATTTTGATTTCGTTTTTTCCGGCTGACAATGCAACACCTTTCAGTTTATTGCCTTGCACCGTTCCGTTATCGGTAAAAGAAATTTCAATTCCATCATCTTTATCGTTATCACCGCTTACAAGCAATTCCAATTCTGCTTTTGCAATATCTTTTTCAGCATTGACTATTAAGTTGTGATACAAAATGTTTTGCTCCTTTTGTGAAGCAACTTTCAACTTCACTTTGACAAGAACACGGCTGTCTTTCGGTTCATCGCCTTGCTCACCTGTACCAACTGTATTGCCATCATCCGTTCCTGGTTCATCACCACCACCGCCTTCGTTATCTCCACCGACAGTAACAGTTTCTTTTCCATCATCTTTTCCTTCAATATCGCTTTCCTCTTTTACTTCGCTTTGTTCTTTTATAGTTGGCTTAATTATAACAGGTTCAACTTTGTTTGTTGTTTGCATTCCTGTTTCATCTTGCGACAAATCTTTTGTGGCAGCACCAGAAAAATTGCTTGTGTTATCGCCAGACAATTCCGCATCATCATCTTTATCCAAAAGGTCTTCAGGTATTGAAAGAAATTCTTCCAAGCCAAGGAACGCAACTTTTTTACTTGTGTTCAGCTTCGCAAGCGAATCAAGTTTTGCATTTACATAATCGCTGTATTCACTTTCCGCTTTGCGTGCTGTCCTATGTGTGCGACCTTCATCTGACGGATAATTTTCCTTTCTCCATTCGTTGTGAGCAGGATTTTCCATCATGCGAAGAATTTCATTTCCTTCTTCGCTTTCGCAAATGAACACAGAAGCATATCCGTTTATTTTCCGATTCGTTCTTTTAAATACAACCATTTTTGGCTTCCTGAAAAATGCAGTTCTATTCGGCAAACCCTTTTCTAAATACACATACATTTTTACTTTGCCGAGTGTATCAAGCACATCATTGAAAACTTTGAATTGGTCATTTGCTTCTGCATACTTTACAGCTTTGTAATACGGCTTTGGATTCCATGATTCAATTTCAGTAGCGTTCCCGCTTTCATATTCAGTCGGGAAATATTCATCAATCACTTGCTCCAAATTTTCTTTGCTAATCGTTACATCATTTATCGTAACAACAAGTTTGTGTTCATGAATTGCCAACCAAAAATTATTCAGCACAGATTTTATCATCAATCTGTTTCTATCAACCTCATCCCAAAGACCAATAATGTTTATATCCGTTCCTGTTTCACTACGCTTAAAATTTTCAGGAACATTTTCTTCAATGCTGATAGGTTCACCATTGTTGTTGTCATAAAATCCATAAGCAGTAATTTTTTCTTCATTACCGTTCTTGTGAGTTGTCAATCGTGTAGCACCTTCAAAGTAAACATTGCCGTCAACATCTTTTGATGAAACTACAAGCGTTTTGATTGGAGACAAAGCAAAGTATGCACCTTTACCAAATCCAAATGAGCCCCCCGAACCGCTTAACATTTTTGAACTTACACCGGCAGCACGGAGAAAAGCGTAGAAAGGAGAATCCGTTCCATCAGTGAATTGCATTCCCTTGGTGTTTGAATCGGAAATTTTAAGGCAAGACACTTTCAATTTCTTTTTTCCATTTTCATTGCCGTTTAGATACTTCAACATTCCACCAAACAATCTTTGAGCATCACCGTTTGTTTTGTAAAACTCTAATGCTTGATTGATGTGTTCTTCCAGTTGGAAGAACGAAGGGTATTTCATCCTGTCCAAATCAAAATACTGAAATGAAACGCCAACCGGAAACAGGTTATCGTTCACTGCATCCAAAGAATTTTGAATTGCCTCTCTGACAATTGAGTAATAAGGACTGCCTTTGAATGTTTGATGAATCGGGTCATTGGGACCTATATCAATTCCGCCTTCTTTCCCGAAATACCATTTGCAATTTTTTTCCATGCTGATTTTTAGTTTTGAAATTTGAATCCAGTTTTTGTTTTGTTCAGTTCCTTATCATACATAACTCTTGCTTCTTTCACAGCACGGTTAATTTCTTTGAACATAAGTTCAACATCCTTTTCAGAATATTCGTAATTATTTTTGTTTGAGCAGTTACCAATCAGATCTAAAAAGTCAATGACTTTTTGCACCCGATTTGAGGCAACTTTTTCAAACCTTTCTCTTTTCTTTGAACGCATAATATTACTTTTGTTCTTGTTAAGGACGGCAAATGTATGAAATATATTTCCGAAATATGCAAATAATATTACTATATTTATAAAATGTAGTGCATAAAATGGATAGATTGACTAAAGAACAGAGACGGACAAACATGCAAGCCGTTAAAAACAAAGGATCTAAGATTGAAACAATTTTAGGTAAAGACTTATGGGCTTCTGGACTTCGTTATAGAAAAAATGACAAGTCGGTTTTCGGAAAACCGGATTTTACATTCAAAAA
This sequence comes from Bacteroidota bacterium, assembly GCA_031417395.1. Classification (GTDB taxonomy): domain Bacteria; phylum Bacteroidota; class Bacteroidia; order AKYH767-A; family 2013-40CM-41-45; genus JADKIH01. Next base: position 13,884 of record JANOVM010000064.1, read on the forward strand.
ATACAAGATTGCCATTTTTGCTGACAGCGAATTCTGGCATGGAAAAAACTGGAAGTCAAGGAAATACGATCATAAAAGCAATGTAGAGTTTTGGACAATAAAAATTGAGCGTAATATCGAAAGGGATAAAGAAGTAAATTCGTATCTTAAGAAAGCAGGTTGGATTGTATTACGATTCTGGGGAAAGGAAATCGAAAAAGATCGAGCAAGTTGTATAAATAAAATTATAAACAAAATCAATGAAACAGAAAAGTATTCAGTTAAGGGAAAAGCAAAAAACAGAAAGAAATAAATTATCCATTGATAAACTTAACGATGATGCTGTTTTAACGCACTATCTACATAATATTAAAACAAAGTATGAAGCCTCATATAAAAATGAAGCGAAAAGTATAATAGACGAATATGTAAAATTAACTACTGCAAACAGTCCTCTTGGCATACTTAAGGATTCCCCCTTTCCACAACATATATTCAATTCAGTAAATGTACCGTTTCCTCCACCTGATAAACCCGCATTTACTTTTATAGATCTTTTTGCCGGCATTGGAGGATTTAGAGTTGCAATGCAAAATTTGGGAGGTAAATGTGTCTTTACATCTGAGTGGGACAAGGAATCGCAAAAAACCTATAAAGCAAATTTCGGCGAAACTCCTTTCGGTGATATTACTCAAAAGCATACCAAAAGTTATATTCCTGATAATTTTGACGTTTTGTGTGCAGGTTTTCCGTGCCAAGCCTTTTCTATTGCAGGCAAACGTGGCGGATTTGAAGATACGAGGGGAACTTTGTTTTTTGATGTCGCTGAAATAATTAAAGCAAAAAGACCACGTGCAATTTTCCTTGAAAATGTAAAAGGACTTAGAAACCACAATGGAGGAAAAACACTAGATACTATTTTAAATGTATTGCGCAACGACTTGGATTATTTTGTTCCTGACCCACAAATTATAAATGCAAAAGACTTTAGTGTCCCACAAAATAGAGAGCGCATTTATATTGTTGGTTTTAGAAAGGATCAAAAAGTTAAGGAATTTGAATATCCCAAACCAACGGGCAAAAAAGTTAAATTTTCAAAAATAAAAGAGAAAAAAGTTGTTCAGACTCGTTATTATTTATCAACACAATATTTACAAACCTTACGGGACCATAAAACGAGACACGAAAGCAAAGGAAACGGTTTTGGTTTTGAAATAATTCCAGATGACGGTATTTCTAACGCAGTTGTTTGCGGAGGAATGGGTCGAGAAAGAAACTTGGTTATCGATTTTAGGATAACCGATTTTACTCCAGAAACAAAAATTAAGGGAGTTGTAAATCGAGAAGGTATTCGCAAAATGACACCTAGAGAATGGGCGCGTTTGCAAGGGTTTCCTGATAAGTTCATAATTCCTGTTGCGGATGCTTCTGCATACAAACAATTTGGAAATTCTGTTGCTGTAACCGCAATTGAAGCAACCGCAAAAAATATTTTAGAAGCGATTAGAATAAGAAATTATGCTAACAGGAAATAAAGGAGAATGGAGTGAACCATATGCACTTCTTAAGTTATTGGCCGACAGGAAATTATTTTTAGGGGGAGAAAATTTCACCAAAATTAATGATTCCTTTTATCCAATAATTAATATAACACGTTCCGAAAAAAATAATATTGTAGAATTTACATATTACGATGATTTTATATGTGTTTTAGAAGGGGAATCATTATTTAAGATCCCAATAAATGAGTTTGTTAAGAATGCAAAACTTTGTTTTGATAAAATAAAAGATTCAGAAGTAGGGAAGGGCTCTTTTGATATTCCCGAAATAGAAGAGTTTCTTGAATCTTTTTCTATTTACACCCTGAAAGCAAAATCCAAACTTAAAAATGACCTCACTATTCAAATTGAAGACCCAAACACATTTTTAAAACCATTACTAGGTTTCAGTATTAAATCGCAACTAGGCCGACCTTCAACTTTAGTTAATGCCAGCAGTGCTACAAATTTTACATATAAATTAAAAGGTGCCCAACTCATACAACATGAAATAGACACGATTAATAAAACAAGAGTGTTTTCGGATAAATTCAAATTACTCAAAAAATTGGGGGTTAATTTGGAGTATGAGACAGTTGACAATAATGTTTTTAAAAGCAATCTTCAGACAATTGATTTCAACTTTGATAAAATACTTTCTGAAATACTTGTACTATATTATATAAATGATGTCGCTTCGGAAAACACTGTTGCTAATTTTATTAATAAGATTACAAACAAAAACTCAATAGGCTATGACTTGAAAATTAATTCAAGTATGTATGAATTAATAATGAAAAAATTCTTAACCGATTATGCTTTAGGAATGAGGGCAGCAGAAGTTTGGAAAAGAGAAATTCAAGCAACAGGTGGTTATATAATTGTAAAAGAAGATGGCGAAATAATTTGTTATCATTTTTATTTTGCAAAAAATTTTGAAGACTATTTATTTAATAATACAAAACTTGACACCCCTGATCCAGAAAGACACAAGTTCGGCTCAATATATTCAGAAAACGGTCAAAATAAAATTAAGCTTAATTTACAAATAAGATTCATAAAATGAATTAATTTTGACGTAATCAGATTATACCAATAGAATATTGATTGTTCCGTGAAAAAATGCAAAACATCACCTTCCACAAAGCCACCTCAGCCGACATTCAAACCCTAATTGATTCAAGAGTAGAATTCCTATCCGAATACTGGGGAAACCAAGATTTAATAAAAGAAAGTAAGCTAAGAAATGAACTAAAAGTTTATTTTGAAAAATCCATCTTGAACGAATCTTACCATTCCTGGATTGCAAAAATTGAAAATGAATTTGCAGGGATTGGCGGAATGGTAATTCAACAACGTCCCGGAAGTTTTCGGGCGCCTGATGGAAGGTCGGCTTACATAATGAATATGTATACCGTGCCTAAATTTAGGAAAATGGGAATTGCAACTATGTTGCTTGAAAAACTAATTGAATCGGGAAAGCAAGCAGGAATTTATTTTTTTGAATTGCATGCTACAAAGGAAGGCGAATCAGTTTATATAAAAGGAGGATTTGAATTGCATAAGGAGCCTACGTATAGAAAATTTATTAAACAGTAGAATAGGTTTTAGTGGATTGATGGCACTTTGATGGTCTGTGAATTCGGGGGTAATCTTTCCTTGTCCACAACCTGACAAACCCTTATTTTAGTCCCATGGAAGATCAGGAACCCAAACGTGTCCGCCGCATTCGCTACAAAGGCACACACCCTAAATCCTTTAAAGAAAAGTATAAAGAATTACACCCGGAAGATTACGCTGCAGATATTGCTAAAGTCATTCAGCAGGGAAGGACGCCTGCAGGAATGCATCGTTCAATTTGTGTGAAGGAAATAATGGAGATTCTAAAAATTGTTCCGGGAGAAATTGGTTTGGATGCTACATTGGGTTATGGCGGACATAGTTTAGAGATGCTTAAATACTTATTGCCGGGGGGAAAGCTTTATGCTATTGATGTGGATCCATTTGAATTGCCGCGGACAAAAGAGCGACTTGCATCGTTGGGGTATGGGCCGGAAGTTGTAGTTATAAAGAAGATGAACTTTTCAGGTATCGATCAAATTGTTGAGGAAGCAGGACCGATGAATTTTGTCTTGGCTGATTTGGGTGTTTCTTCTATGCAAATCGATAATCCGGAAAGAGGATTTTCATTTAAGGTCGAAGGGCCGTTAGATTTAAGGCTTAATCCCAAGAGTGGTACTTCGGCTGCGGAACTATTGAAAAAAATTTCTCAGGATGAATTGGAAGGAATATTAATTTTAAATGCTGACGAACCGTATTTTGAACCGATTGCTAAAGCTATTGTAACGAATATTGCAAATGGTGTAGTTGTTGAAACAACAAAACAATTGCGGGATATAATAAATGATTCTTTAGAATTTCTTTCACCTGAAAAGCGTAAAGAAGAAGTTAAGAAATCCTGTCAGCGTTGCTTTCAAGGTTTGCGCATTGAAGTGAATGATGAATTTGGAGCTCTCGATACATTTTTGGAGAAACTTCCTTACGCTCTTGCTCCGGGCGGTCGAGTTGCAATTCTATCTTTTCATTCAGGCGAAGACAGACGCGTAAAAAAATCTTTTCAGTCACTTTTTCGTGAAGGGATATACAGTGAAATCGCTGATGGACCTATACGGCCATCTCCTGAGGAATGCAGCAGTAATCCGCGAGCACGATCGGCAAAGCTTCGTTGGGCTGTGAAGGAATAGTTGGTATTCGCAAACTTTTTTTGGGAATTAATTAAAGTAAAACTATGACTTTGTTGGATAAAAATTTCAATAGTTTTTAAGTTTTTTTAAAAACGTTTTTACAATGAAACGTCCGGGAACTTATATTAACAATAAAATAACAATGAAGTAGCATCTGCTGAAACAAGAAGACCTATTTTTGTAGAGAAATAAAAAACAAATAATGAAAACCGAATTTCATAATGAAATTAATAACAAAAAAAATAGTTTTAGCGCGTGACATTGGAATTCACGGAAACTTATTCGGAGGAACATTAATGGCCTGGATAGATGAGGCAGCAGCAGCATTTGCCACTGAATATTGTTTTACTCCCAATATGGTTACTGTTCGTGTGGGTGAATTGTTGTTTAAGAAACCGTTAAAGGACGGACATCATCTTCGCATTTATGGTGAAATGGTTGAACTTGGGAATACTTCTATTACTTTATCGCTTGAAGCAAGAAAATATAGTCTATACAGCGGCGAGGAAACGCTGGTTTGTAGTACAAATATAACCTTTGTACGTATTGATGACGATGGAACGCCCACTCCAATCGGTGAATCAGTAAGGAAAAGGCATGACGCAAGTTTTCAGGAATTAGCAGTTTAATTACTTCTGCTGCCTTTCCATTCTGTTTTTGATCTGCTAAATTTTTAGTATTCGGAGCAAACATTGTTTCAATTTTGTTTCTTTGTAATACTAACTAAATGATATTTTGAAGAGAGGCCTTTTTGTATTTTTGATTTTTTTCTTTTTAACTCCGCTTATTTTCGGAAATAATTCTTCTGTCCTTTTACAAAAAGGGTGGGATGAACTTGTTGTCGATAACGACACTGCAGCCCTGAAATATTTTGGCATGGCTTACGAAGAGGCTAAGTCGGCTAAAGATTTTGAGAATAGCGCAATTGCTTTATTAAATATGGGAATTTGTTCTTACGGTGCCAGCTATAGCCTCGGACTACATTATTGTTTGCGTGCTATGGATGAGTTTAAAAAAATTGAAACGTCTGAACCTCAGAAAGCACTAACAGGCCGGAGCAAATGCCTTCAATTAATCAGTACGATCAACAGCAGGCAGGGAAAATACAGAGAAGCAATTTCTCTAAGCAATGAAGCTATGGCGGGCTTTGCTTCGGAGAATGATACTACCGGTTATCTTGGGTTAATATATAATAGTCTGGGTGATGCTTATGAATATTTAAACATGCCCGACTCTTCTGAATATTTTCATCGTCGGGCCTTGCAGGAAAGACTTATAACAAAAAAGCTTATTTACCTCCCGGGTTCTTATTGTCGTGTAGCTTCTATTGAACAAAATAAGGGTAACAAGGTGCAAAGCAAGGATTATTTTGACCGTGCTTTATTTATTGCCGATAGCATGGGCAATCGTCAGGCTCAGGTTTTAGCGTTGTTGGGAATTGGGAAATGGCATCTTCATTTCGGTAACAATGAAAGGGAAGCGGAAGAGGTTTTTCTGAAAGCAAAAAGCACTGCTTCTGACTTATCGGATAAATCGTTTTATATAAATTCACTTAATCAGCTGTTATTACTAAAAAAAGCACGCGGAAATTTTGAAGAGGCTTTAGCGTATGCAAATGAAATTCAGAAATTAAAGGATACCCTTGCCACCTGGGAAAAGGAAAGAGTTACTAAAAGTCTGGAAGTTCAGTTTGATGTAGCAGAAAAGAACAGGCAATTAATCATTGTTCAGGAAGAAAAAAATATTGCAACACTGACGAATTATATTCTTTGGGGTACCCTTGGTTTTTTAATACTTATTGCAACAGGAGTGATTCTGTTTTTAAAAAGGATAAACAAAAGTGATAAGCAGCTTCTCAAAACCAAAGAAGAACTTTCAAAAATAACAGAGGAACAAAAAAAGTTGAAAGAGCAGCAAATGCAAAATGAAATTGAATTTAAGGAAAGTCAATTAAGCGCTATGGCTGTTCAGATGTTACAGAAAAATGAATTGTTGCATGAAATGAAGGAGCAATTAGAAAAGGACAATGATCCATCTAAAGGAAATCCACTTTTTAAAATAATCAATAAAGGCTTAAACCAGGACAAAGAATGGACAGATTTTAACGCCTATTTTGAAAGCATCAATAAGAACTTTTATAGCCGTTTAAAACTGGAGTATCCGGAAATTAGTCCAAACGATTTAAAGATTTGCGCCCTGATAAAATTGAATTTATCCATTAAAGAGATGGCGGAAATTCTAAATATTTCACCCGATAGCGTTAAGACAGCCCGATACAGACTAAGAAAAAAATTGCAGCTGAATTCGGAAGATAATCTCACGGATTTTATCTTAAACCTGAAATAAAGGACTTTGTTTACCTTGGGCTTACAAATTTAAGGGCTTTGTCTACCTTTTGTCTACCAGGAATTTTTGCTTTAATCGCATGGTGCATTTAGTTTTAGGCATTGATAAATCGTATTAATTAAACAACTAAATTCACGTCGTTATGAGAAAAATCTTTACTTTTTTCGTTATCGCTTTATCGTTAAAAGCGGCAAACTCAAGTGCTCAGACCATTCTAAATCCTAATTTTGAACAGTTGAATTCTGATGGCAGCATTAGAAATTGGGGAAATGTATATTTGTTTTCTGCCTGGTTTGATTCAACCGGGGTTTCTCATCCTGTTGACTCCATTGTATATGACGGACAATTTTTTTATGCACCGACAAATGATGCCTATTCCGGAAATACTGCTTTAGAATTAAGAAATGCATGGAACTTCAGTACTAATACGGGTATTGCCGGCGCCGTTGCTTTGGATGAAGATACAGTTTTTAGTGCTTGGGGACTTTCAAATTTAGTACCAACTTATGGAACACAATTCAACCCTTTTGAACCTGTAAATTTTAAATTTCATTATAAATTCCATCCGGTTAATGGGGATTCAGCTAGTGTGGAAATTGTTTTGTGGGATAGCAGTGGTTATCAAGTGGCAGAAGGCTTAGCAGTCATTACAGATTCGGCCAGTACTTATACTTTAATGACGGTTCCAATTAATTATTCTATTACCGGGGGTGCTGCATTTTATTCATTTACCATAAGAAATTTTTATTCTTCAGAACCGGGTTCTCATCAGCCTTCTTTAGGTACAAGGTTTATAGTTGATAATATTGGTTTCAACTATTTTTCTGCTTCAGCTGACAATACGACAAAAAATGATAGACAAATTAATGTTTATCCTAATCCTGCACGGAGTTGGATAAATATCGATGCACAAGCATTTAAGAATACACATTTTAAAATTCATTCTATTATTGGACAAACAATATTGGAGGGAAATCTACAGCCCAATTCAAATACTATTGACTTAAATGGTTTTGAAGAAGGAGTATATATTCTCGAAATAAACTCAGACGATAATACTGAGTTCCATACTATTATTGTAAGTAAGCAATAAACTATTCTTTGTGCCATTCTTTGTGCCATTCTTTGTGCACCATGTGGTTAAATTTTTATTGTCGGATTTTTCCACAAAGTTCGCAAAGAGCACAAAGAAAGGCACAAAGGATTTTTTAAGATTGAATCATTTTTTAAAATTGAGGGAATATATTTTGCAATGAAATATTGCACATGTAAATTATGAATAATCCTGCAATTTTTTTTTACTATATTCACTGAATGAAATCTGAAGAATTTAAAAGTATACAAGCTCCAATAAAGGAGAAGTACAAGACACAGCCTGAAACAGCCATTATCACGCTTAAAGCAGAAGGAAAAATCGGAGAAGGTATTTCCTGTAAGGTAGAAACGGGAAGATCAATTATCGAAGCAGGCTTGCACCCAGCAACGGGCGGAAATGGAATGCTTGCATGTTCAGGTGATTTACTTTTGGAGGCTTTGGTTGCTTGTGCAGGTGTTACTTTGCGAGCTGTGTCGACATCAATCGGTGTCGAAATAAAGAGTGGCACAGTAAAAGCAGAAGGTGATTTGGCTTTTCGGGGAACGTTAGGCGTTTCAAAAGATGTACCCGTGGGATTTAAAACGATTCGTTTAAGTTTTATGCTTGAAACGGATGCTACTGATGAGCAGATTCAGTCAATAGCTAAACTGACGGAAAGATATTGTGTAGTTTATCAGACGCTTGCGAAGGGTGTTTCTGTTGAAGCGTCGTTTAATAAGGGATAAATAATGGATTAGTTTTGTGTTTGAATATTTTGATTGCAAGACAATTTAATTTTTATTATGTATTCATTTTTAATTTGTCGAACGTAATATGAAGTCGGATTTAACCGCAGCGAAGCAACGGTCCGCCGCGGATCGCTGCCTCGCCGCGGTTATTTTCACATATTAAAATAATTTTAAGCTTTACTTATTAGTACATATATTAATATACATTCACTATGATTACTTCAAAACAAATCCCATTCGAAAAGTAATTTGAATAATAGCATCAGAAAATCAGATAAAGTACAGCAACAATCAAAAGTATTATTGCAACAAGAATGTATGTTTTATTTTGAACAGGGAATTCATATCCGCAAACTGGACAAATAGTTGCTTTGGCATCTATTTCCATAGCGCAGGAAGGACATTCTTTCTTTTTCATTATTTGTATTAAATTTACACCTCTTAATAAATAAGTCACTTTATCATGGGAAAGATAGTATCTATTTCGGAACAACTCCAACAATGGGCATTTAATTTTGGGCCTAAGCTATTATCAGCAATAGTCGTTTTTGTAATAGGATTGTATGCCATTAACTGGTTTTCAAGAATAACATCAAAATCGCTTCTACGGAAAAATATCGATTCTTCATTACAATCATTTCTTGCAAGTATGGTTGGAGTAAGTTTAAAAGTATTTCTGCTTATTACCGTTGCGGGAATGTTAGGCATTCAGACAGCTTCATTCGTTGCAGTAGTGGGAGCTCTTGGACTGGCTGTTGGACTTGCATTGCAGGGATCGTTGTCAAACTTTGCCGGTGGTGTACTGATACTTGTCTTCAAACCTTTTAAGCCCGGCGATTTAATTGAGTCAGGTGGACAAACAGGGGTAGTGCAGGAAGTTCAGATTTTCAATACCATTCTCCTCACACCGGATCTTAAGACTGTAATCCTCGCTAACGGTGCTGTAAGTAATAATACTATCGTTAATTATAGTAAACACGGTTCTCTAAGAGTTGATATAACTTTAGCCCTTACATTAAACAGTGATGTTGAGAAAGCGAAGGAATTGGCCATGCAAGTCATGCATGCAAATGAACTTGTGCTTATTGAACCCGCGCCAACTGTTAACCTATTAAAAGTTAGAGATGGAAAAATCATGCTAACGATCAGACCTTTTACCAACGCTGATAAATATTGGGATGTTTATTTTACCGTTCAAGAGCAAATCAAAAAAACTTTTGATAGTAATAATATTGAAATTGCTGCACCTTTCTCATTTGCACCGGTAGCATAATTTGTTTAGAATAAAAGGCATCCAATTTTGAATTTTGCTTCTAATTATTTATGTCATTCTCAATCTTTCTATGACGAGGTAGCTATAAACAATAATGAAGGTTTTCAAGGTAATAGAGTTGAGAAACTGTCATATATTTTATTGATAGGCCTTTTCGATTAAACAGATTTTAAATACAATTCTATAGGTGCCTGTTCCGGGGATTTGCATCGTACCATCGGTTTTTGTCGTCTTAATAAACGGTCCTATTCAGTTAAAACTACCTAAAACTCTCTAAAACTCCTTAACTCTAATAAAAAAGGGCTAATTCAAGAATAACATTTCCGATCAAAACACTTTTTTATGGTTTTTTTGGAGGTTTTAAGCTAGAAATTGTACGAAGGATGAATTATAGTAATTCCCCAAGAGTTGTCCATTTCAATATTAGAGAAGCTGGCAGGGGTTACAAATAATTCCTATATTAGCATAATCAATGAAAAAGGGAAGAATTCTATTATTACTTTTTTTATTCCTGTATGCAAATTCAGGGCTTGCTATAAGTATGCATTGGTGTGGCGGCAAACTTTTTTCTGTTGATTTATTTTCAGACGGTGAGCATACATGCAAGTGCGGCAAGAAAAAAATGAAGCCCGGTTGCTGTAAAAATCAAATTGTTCACCTTAAAGCTTGTGAAGTTTTAGTAAAGACAAATAATTTTACTTTAAAAACTGTTGTTCCTGAAATTAATTTCGCTTTTGAAATTCCGATTGAAATTCACTCTTTTACTAACGATCTTTTTGCATCAGCAGATTTTTATCATCCACCACCTTTTAAGCCTAAAACTCCGATTTATTTATTGGACAAGGTTTTCCGAATTTGATTTATTAACTTTTAACCGTCACTTTTAACCGGTTGTAGTTTTATATGCTAATAGCATATACCAATTCTTATTATATCAATTATTCAAACAAAAAAATAAAATAATAAAATGAAAAATACCATATTCTTATCGCTTGCTTTACTATTAATAGTAACGATTTCAAAAGCACAAACAACAGCAATGCAATTTAGTGGCATGGACTGTAATGGAAATGCAGTTGACCTTTTTGCCGACTTAGATGCAGGCAAAGCGGTAATCCTTCACTTCTTAATGCCTAATTGTGGCAGCTGTCCTCCGCCGGCACAAAAGATTCAGATGATGGCAAATCATATTAATGCTATGTATCCGGGAATGGTTAAGGGTTATGCTTTCCCGTATCAGAATTCAACAACGTGTTCTTATGCTGCCAGCTGGGTTTCATCTAATAATTTGTCGACGTTGTATGCACCAATGGATAGCGGCGCAGCGCATGTTGCTCATTACGGTGGTTTCGGCATGCCTACAGTAGTTGTATTGGGAGGAATGGACCATAAAGTTCTATTTTCAACATTAAGTTTCTCAACAAGCGATACTACTCTTATGAGAGACGAAATTTTAGCATTGTTATCACCTTCAAGTATTGCTGATCTACCGGGTGAAGTAAACACTTTTAGTGTTTATCCAAATCCGGCAATCGATAATGTAATTATAAATGTTGAATTAAAAGAAACATCCAATGTACAAATTGATGTTACTGATATTACCGGCAAACAAGTAGCTGCAATTTCAGAAGAAAAATTAAGCGGAACTGTAAAGAAAGAATTCAATACTGCTGTATTGCCTAATGGAAATTATCTTGTACGTATGCAGGTAAATGGTAAATCTGCTACACGTAAATTGAAAGTAAATCATTAATCATGAATGTAATTAAAAAATTAGTTTTATCAGCAGCCGTTTTACTTACGGCTGCTGGTAATTCTTTTAGCCAGACATTTTCAAATACTCCTAATGATACCGTAAGTATGGTTGGATTGATGGAAGATTTGGAAACACTTACCATTCAACAGTTAAACATTTCAGCCAATACAATACAATTGAAATGGAAAAAAGTAAGTGTTAGCGTTCCTGCTCTTTGGGATGCATCGGTTTGTGATAATTCCATTTGTTATACTTCTTTAGTTGATAGTGGAACGATGAATGCTATTAATCCACCCGATTATGGTTTTATATTATTACACGTTACACCTCATGTTAATTATGGCACAGCAATAATTCGTTATGCCGTTTGGGATGTAGTAAATCCATCCCTGAAAGATACACTTACTTTTATTCTGACCGTTAATGCACCATCAGCCATCGACGAAACAGAAAACAGAAAAGCTTTCAGCGTATTTCCTAACCCGGTAAAGGAGTCCATCCATATCGTATCAAAAGAATATAGTAGTTTTCGGTTTTTGATTACTGATATTTATGGAAAGGAAATTCAAAAGGGAATTTCCAAAGCAAATTCAATTAATATAAATACTGAAAATATTCCGAATGGAGTTTATGACATATCTATTTTTTATAAAGACGGAATTACCGGCTCAAAAAAATTCATCCTTCAGCATTAAGTTGAAGTTTGCCCTTGGCTTACTGTTTCTTGTTAATAGTTTTACTGCACAGGCACAGAATCAGCTTGCTATTCCACCAACGCTTACCGGAACAACTTTCAACCTGAATATTCAAAGTGGAACGCAGACATTTTATAGTAATATATCGACTCCCACCTATGGAATAAATAGTTCATGGATGGCACCGACTATCATTGTAAATAAGGATGATAGTGTTGCTTTTAATGTCACTAATAATTTAAATGTCAGTACAACGATTCACTGGCATGGATTTCATGTAGCAGCAATCAACGATGGCGGACCACACCAGAAAATTAACCCCAACGGAACCTGGAGTCCTTCTTTTAAGGTTAGAAATAATGCAAGTACATATTGGTATCACCCGCACGGTATAGCACAAACTGAACAACAAATTTCAAAAGGATTAGCGGGGATGTTGATTGTAAAAGACAGCACAGAAGCACTACTCCCTTTACCAAGGACGTATGGTGTGGATGATATTCCAATAATTGTTCAAAGTAAAGCATTCGATGTCCTGACACAGATTGCAATAGCCAGCGATTTAGATACTGCTTTATTTATTAACGGTACTGTAAATCCCTATTTCCTTGCTCCGGCGCAGGTAATTCGTTTTCGATTATTAAATGCCAGTAGTTTGCGTACCTATAATTTTGGTTTTAGTAATGGTCAAACATTTTATCAAATTGCTACAGATGGCGGTTTGTTAGATTCATCTATTGCTCTTACCAGGTTGAAAATTAGTCCGGGTGAAAGGGCTGAAATCCTTATTGATTTTTCCGGAATGACTTCACAAATGCTTTTTCTAAAAAGCTATTCTTCTGAATTACCAAACGGAATTTATGGAGCAAATACTGTTGGAAGCGGAGCCGATACCATTAACGAATACAACGATAATTTTTTAAACGGTTCTGATTTTAATTTACTTCAGATAAATGTTGTAGCAACTGTCGGTACACCTATAACAACAATTCCTGCTGCACTGATTCCTTTCACTCCAATCAATCCTCTTTCTGCAACAAACTATCGCACTATTGTTATGGATACTATTCGGTTACTACCTATAGATCCACCCAATAGAGCCGAAGGACCTTTTGGCCTGAACAATAAAACATTTGACATTGACAGCATCAATGAAACTGTTTATCTGAATACAACGGAAATCTGGACGTTGAAAAATCAAACACTAGTTGCTCATCCATTTCATATTCACGATGTAGAATTTAATATAATCGAGAAAGGCGGACTTCCTCCAACAGCTGGTGAAAGGGGCTGGAAGGACGTTGTACTTGTATTACCCGGAGATAGCGTAAAATTTATTACTCAATTTGCTGACTTTGCCGATGACATGGTTCCTTATATGTATCATTGCCATTTGCTGCATCACGAAGATGATGGAATGATGGGAAGTTTTTTAGTACTGGATACTGCAGCAACCGGCATAGAAGAGATTAATATTGAAAACAATTTTTCTGTTTTTCCTAATCCCACAATGGATAGGGTAAATATTGTTTCAAGAGACAACAGAGTATTTCAGTTGGAAATTTTCAATGCTTTTGGAAAAATGGTTTATTCGGGAGTAGAATCATCAAGCTTTCAAATTGAAACAGCATCTTTATCAAGCGGGATTTATTTTATTAAAATGAATTCCGATAAAAATATTTATACCGGGAAATTTATAAAATCATGAATAAGGCATTACTGTATTTAATAGTTTTTATATCCATTATAATTTCTTCGAAAGCTCAAAACACAATCACTTGGGATGCAAGTACTGATATTGCAATGAGTATGTATAGCAACATGCACCCGCGTGTAACATTGGACCGTGCCGGAAATCCATTGGTAGTATGGGGAAGAATGAGTGATCAATCTGTTTTCTTTTCACGATGGGATGGAACAGCTTTCTCTTCACCGACAAAACTTAATCCTTCCTGGCTAACTGTTGCAACTGCAAGCTGGATGGGGCCCGACATAGCTTCTCATGGTGACACCGTTTATGTAGTTGTTAAGCGCACGCCTGAAGCAACGGATACAAATCGATTATTTATTTTTACTTCCTTCAATGGCGGCATTTCTTTTAATTCGCCTGTAGAATTAGGGATTATTGCTGATAGCATTTCCCGTTTTCCTGCTGTTACAACGGATGAAACAGGGAATCCTATAGTGGCATTTATGAAATTCAATTCCACCTTTGGAGATTCGAGATGGGTCATTTCTTCGTCTACCGATTATGGAAGTACATTTTCAACGGATGTTAAAGCAAGTGGCTGGGGAAATTCTGCTGAAGTTTGTGATTGTTGTCCGGGTGCAATTATAATGGCAGGAGATACATGTGCCATGTTATACCGCGACAATAACAGCAATATTCGTGATTGCTGGGCAGGTATTTCAACAGATCATGCAGCATCATTCGGTAGTGGCTTTGCTCTTGAAAATAATAATTGGATGATTAATTCATGTCCGTCAACCGGTCCCGATGGAGTAATTGTTGGTGATTCACTTTACTCTGTTTTTATGAATGGAGCAAGTGGCAACTACAGGAATTATTTTAGTATATCATCTTTAAGTACCGGGACTGTGGGAACAGTTTCCAATCTTACAGGACCAATAACAGGATTAAGCCAGCAAAACTATCCCCGGATTGCCGTTAATGGAAATGCCATGGCTATTGTATGGAAACAAACAGTAAGTGGTTCAGCGCAACTCCCAATTCTTTTTACAAATAATATAGCAAATGGTTTTCCAAGTGTATATGATACTGTTGATCTCGCTGACGTTACAAATGCTGATGTTGCTATTAGCAAGGATAAAGTATATGTTGTATGGGAAGATGATAATTCAGGAACGGTAAAATATCGCAGTGGAAGTTATACCCAAATCAATACAGGTGTATATAATACGGAGTCGAAAAACTTTTCTATTTACCCGAATCCATTAACTTCTGAGTTAAGCATAGATTTTCCCGATGAAGATTTATATACAGTCAACATTTTTAATTCAATTGGCGAGAAGATATATGAAGAAAAAGCGTTTAGACGTCAAAGTATAGTTACCTCTTCCTTTCAAAACGGAATTTATTTAATCAGGGTCATTTCTAAGAACAGAAGCTATTCTCAGAAAATAATAAAGAGTTGATTGCAATTGTTTAGTTTAATTCGATTTAAATGTACTACAAACGGTAATGATTTGTGAAATATTTTAAAAATTTATTTTCCAATACTTTTCGATTAATTGGAGTTTGCAAAATTTTAAATTTGGAATGGTCATGTACTTTTGGATTGTTTTCGGAATATAAAACCTTATTACCTTAGTAACAAAGCAGACTAACCCATAGACTACCTTATTACCTTATTCCCTTATTGCCCATTTTATTCCTTTTTGATAATGCCTGATTAACTCATCATACTCTTCTTTAAATGTTATTTTCTTGTGGTGTTCAGATTGATTAAAATAAAATGAGTGTAAAGGTTGTTGTATTAAATTTCATAATGGGATACTTTTAATAGGGCAATAAGGTAATAAGGTATGTTTATGGGAATCTGATTTTTGTTACTAAGGTAATAAGGTTTACAATCGCCATGGATGTAAGAATCAATTCGTCGCAAATAGTAGACTTCTTTAATTAAAAGAAGTTGGTTAAGATTAATATTTCAAACAATAATTACATGTATTAACTATTTTAATACTTGGTAAAATTCACAAAAACCTTACGTTAAAAGTAAAATAGCCGATATATAAGCTTAAGTAAAAAAAGGGCTTGCGCCATATGTTCGTACGGTTTTCCCTCTTACCCTGCCATACATATCATCATTGCTAGCAATGACAATGATGCTTTTTTAAATAGACAACGGTTGTTTTTCCTAATCAGCTTGACAATTGCATAACAACATTATTGTATGACTATCTTTTTAACGTAACGATTATTATTGTCGGATAGATTCAAAATATACAAGCCACTTTTTAAAGTAGCGGGAATGATAATCGGAATTGTATTTTTTTCAGATATTGAAACACCCGGTCGATAGGAAAAAACATTTTTTCCGAGTAAATCTAATAATTCAATTCTCATTTCAGAAGTACAATTTACACCGGGGATAATTGTCAGCATTTGTCCCGATGAAATTGGATTCGGAGAGAGGAAAAGATTATTGTTAAAAGTAACGTGACGTATATCAGTCGGTAAATCGTTAAAGTATCTTATAACTGTAAAATCATTTTGAGTACCACTGCTGGTTTTACATGCAGCAACTATTTTTCCATCTGCCTGCAATGCAATGCTGTTTATATCCTGAAAATAAGGAGTAATCATAGTAGTATCGAAGCCATTATTACCAAAAGAAGGATCAGGAGAACCATTCGATAAATAGCGCCATAAAGCAGCAGGCCGCGGACCGGAGAAGGAAAGGCCTGAAGTTCCGCCAATAACAATTTTATTATCCGGTTGAATTTCTAAATCGTAACCGACTTCTTCATCGGAGTTATTAAATGTAACGACGCCTCCGGTGCCAAAATTTGCATCTAGTGTTCCTGTGCTGTCGTATTTTAGCAGGATCATGTCAAAAGTTAGGGTAACAGGTAAGGTAGTAAATCCGGTGGCAAAAATATTTCCCGAAGAATCAATTTCCATTCCGAAGCAATCGTCAACGCCGCCGTTGATGGAAGTTTTTACTAAACCATTATTTCCAAAGGAGGAATCGAGTGCTCCGGTTGAATCAACACGAATAAGCAGAACATCAAAATCATTGAAACCGATTAGCGGATTTGAAAAATGTCCGGCTGCTACAATTTTACCATCGCTTTGCACAGAAATACTAGTTAATTCATTATCTTCTGCTATACCCGGATAAGTAAATATACCATTTGTTCCGAAGGAAGAATCGAGAGAGCCATTCTCATTAAACCGAACAATGCAGGGATTATTATAGTAGTTTACTGTGTCCATAGTAGTTCCTGAAACGACAACTTTACCATCGCTTTGTACATCAACAGCATGAGCATAATCGTCGCGTGAACTAAAGCTTACTGTTTTTGATCCATTGATTCCGAAGGTAGAATCTAATGTGCCATTCGGATTTATTCGTAACAATAATATATCGTAATAACCGAAAATTTCAGAAGCTAAACCTGCAACAATTATTTTTCCATCGTTTCGAATATAACTTTCGTAACCATACGTTTCATAAGTAATAAGGAATGAAAAAATACCATTGGTTCCAAACGTACTATCGGGAGTGCCATCAGTATTCAAACGTACTACTTTTAATACTCCGGTATAGTTATTACTTAAGGCCACTCCTGTGCAAACAATTTTTTGGTCAGGCTGAATATTTACATCGTTTGGATTATCGTTGAAACCGAAATCATGCTGATAAAACCCTACACTATTAAAAGTTGAATCGAGAGAACCTGTTATTTGAGAAAGTGTCGGTTTTAATGAAATTTGTAAGCAAATGAGGACTAATAGTATGATTTTTTTCATTTGAAGAGAGTAAGAATTTTTTTTATAAATTTAGCATTATTTATTGGGATAGGAGAACTGCTTTTAATCAAAATCTGAAACAGCAATTATATTAAATCAATGTACTCAAAATCATTGGAAAAGAATGAACCGATAATTTAAATTATATAATCATAAATAGTAACTAAAATGAAATCACAAATTTTTATTAACATCCCTGTAAAAGACCTTGATAAGTCATTTAACTTTTATACAAAAATGGGTTTTTCAAATAACCCTCAATTTTCTGACGGAAGTGCAAAATGCATGGTTTTTAGTGAAGAGATATTTGTAATGCTGCTTACGCATGACAGGTTTAAAACGTTTATCACTAAACCGATAACTGATGTCTCAAAATCCACTTCAGTATTGCTTTCTTTGTCAGTAGAAAGTCTTGATAGAGTAAATGAAATTTCGGGAAATGCATTGAGTGCAGGAGGCAGGGAACCGGTAGAAGCAAAAGATCATGGATTTATGCAACAAAGAACAATAGAAGATTTAGATGGACATATTTGGGAAATATTTTATATGGATTTGAGTAAGTTTCCACAACAATAATTTAAAACAAAAAAAATGACACATTCAATTTATCCATGCTTGTGGTTTGACGGGCAATCAAAAGAAGCTGCAGAGTATTATTGCACCGTTTTTCCTAATTCAAAAATAATTTCAACTAACCCTATGGTGGCTATCTTTGAATTAAATGGAGCGAGGTTTATGGCTTTGAATGGGGGCCCAGAATATAAATTCACTGAAGCTGTTTCATTTGTAATTAGCTGCGAAACACAAGATGAAATTGATATATACTGGAGCAAGCTTACGGAAGGAGGACAAGAAGGGAAGTGCGGCTGGTTAAAGGATAAATTTGGAATTTCCTGGCAGGTAGTACCATCTATTTTGGGAAAACTTATGAACGATCCTGAGAAAGCGCCACGGGTAATGTATGCTTTTATGCAAATGAAGAAGTTTGATATTGAAAAACTAATGAAAGCTTAGTGTACAAAAGCAAACCGGTAAGTCCAATTACATTATTAATGAGATCTGAATTTAAAACAGTGGACGATTACATAAAAGCTTTTCCCAAGGACATTCAAGCATTAATGGAAAAGATTCGGAGTATAATTAAAAAGTGTGCACCCAAAGCAGTTGAAGGTATTTCTTATGGTATGCCGGCATACAAAATAAATGGAAAGCCGCTGGTTTATTTTGCCGCATATAAAAAGCATATTGGATTTTACGCAACACCCAACGGACACGCACATTTTGTTAAAGAACTTTCAAAGTACAAGCAGGGAAAAGGGTCTGTTCAATTTCCAATTAACGACCCCATTCCTTACGATTTAATTAAAAGAGTAGTAAGTTTTAGATTAAAAATTATTAATATTAACTCATGAATTTTTCCCTTCGTTCCTTTGCAACAACTGATCTGGACAGTTTAGTTTTTCATGCAAACAATTTCAATATTGCAAAGTACATGACAGATTGGTTTCCTTTTCCCTATACCAATGAAGCGGGAAAAGCATTTATAGAATTTGCTACCAAGGATTATCCAATTCATATTTTTGCAATTGATATAGAAGGTAGAGCAGTGGGCGGCATAGGAATTCATCCTCAGACTGATATTTTCCGAAAAAATGCCGAACTTGGTTATTGGTTAGCAGAAGAATTTTGGGGAAATGGCATAATTTCAAAAGCAATTCCTCAAATGATTAAATTTGCTTTTGAAACGTATGATATAAAAAGAATTTTCGCACGACCATTCGGAACCAATATTGCTTCTCAAAAAGTTTTGGAAAAGAATGGCTTTAAACTTGAAGCGAGACTTGAAAAAACGATTTTTAAGAATGAAGAATTTCTTGATGAATTAATTTATTCCTATAAGCGTACCGGAATTATTTAATTTTTATTCCTTTTGAAATTCTGTAGAATAGTTTTTTTTGTTAACTTGCATATAAATAAATATTACTATCCGGAATTATTGGGGGAATAATATTTTGTCATATTTAATTATTAATCTTTAAAACTAAATTTATGAGTATTCACAAAGTAATTGAAGTTCTGGCCTATTCTACAAAAAGCTGGGAAGATGCTGCTCAAAGCGCCGTCACAGAAGCATCAAAAACATTGAAAAACATTAAATCCGTTTATGTTCAGGATCAAAGCGCAAAAGTCGAAAAAAACAAGATTGTGGAGTATCGAATTACAGCTAAGATTACGTTTAAACTGGATCGAAAGTAGTATTACTTTCCTTTCATTGTTTTTATTGATTGCAGGCTAATAGGAAGTTCAAATCATCTGTTATTGGGGTAATTGACATATTTTATTTTTTGTCGTTTTTTTTCAAAGGTAGACCATTAAATTTTATAAAACGGATGACTACTTAAGAGTTTAGCATTATTTATTGATTCGGAAGAGTATGAATTTATAATAAAGTGTTTTCTAATCACATTCTAAAAATCAAAACCAATGGAACAGCAACTGGAGCAAATTCGTGAACAACAAAAGGAATCCTGGAATAAATTTTCTTCCGGATGGAAAAAATGGGACGTACTTACCATGGAATTTTTAAAGCCAATGGGTGATGAGATAATTCAATTGATCAAGCCTAAGGGTACAGATGTTATATTGGATATAGCTGCAGGTACAGGTGAACCCGGATTGACTATTGCAACAATGCTGAATGGCGGCAAGGTCATTATTACAGACCTAGCAGAGGACATGCTAAAAACAGCGAGGGAAAAAGCAACGAAAAGAGGAATTAAAAATATTGAAACACTTGCCTGTGATGTTAGTGAACTTCCGTTTGCGGATAACACATTCGATGCAATAAGTTGTCGCTTTGGATTTATGTTTTTTCCTGATATGCTTTTGGCAGCCAAAGAAATGTTTAGGGTTCTAAAGCCTGGCGGCAGAATTGCCACAGCAGTATGGAATGTCCCTGAAAAAAATTTCTGGGTCACAGCTATTATGGGTACTATAAACAAGAATATGGAGTTGCCACCTCCGCCCCCCGAAGCTCCTGGAATGTTTCGATGCGCCAAACCGGGCATTATGGAAGATCTTTTCACACAAGCTGGATTAAAAAATATCAACATCAAAGAAATACATGGCGCATTGAACAGTGGCACCGTTGATGTATATTGGAACATGATGACGGAAGTTGGTGCCCCTATTGTGGCTGCATTGAGTAAAGCCGATAATGCCATGAAAGAAAAAATTAAAAGAGAAGTATTCCAAACGGTAAATCAGAAATATCCTGAAAATCGGGTAAGTTTAGAATCAAGTGCACTTGTCGTTTTCGCAGAGAAGTAATTAAAAACTAATTCCCATCTGTCGATAAAGAAAACCTATTATCCATGCCGGACCAATGAGCAAGAAGACAAGGTCCGTTAAAAAGGATGGCTTCTTTCCTTCATGCTTGTGTCCGATGAATTGTCCTATCCATGCAACTGAAAATAGAGTTGAAAATACAGCCCATGACGGGAAAGCAAGATGTTCTTTAACCAAGTAAATTAGAAGGAAGCAAATTAAAGAAAATATTAAAATCCCAAAGGATATTAGAATCGAATGACGTATGTAAAACATGAAAACAAGCAAAATAAATATATCTGCTAAAGTAATATGTAAGTACTTTGCTGTCCCGGACAAGCTTATGATTTTAATGTTGATGCAGGAAAGAAGCCCCAGTAAACTAAATACAATTATTGGAACACAGATAAAATGAATTATCTTATTTGTTTTGTCTTTATGATTTTCTGAATATTTTACGAACCAGGTTGATAATGTAGTTTTCATGATATATAATATTTAGTAGAAATTAATTTTTTAAATGAGTTTTATATTGTAGCTCGCTAAATACAGCAATGTTATTTTCAAATACGACAACCATTGGCTTAGGATGAGCGTTAATAAACTCCATACTTTTTATTTCATCTTTCATAAGATCATGCAGATTTCCATTTTTCTCATAAACTATATAGAGCTCGTTAATCTGCATTAACCGGATATTCTTGATGATACGATCTTCTTTGAGAAAAATAATTCCTTTATCCAAAGCTTTTAATGCCTGTGTACTGTCGATTTGAATAAAATTGCATTGTAATGAGCAATAAATTAGCACCAATATAGTGGAGGCAAATTTGGATACCTGCGTTTTCATAATGGATTATTTATGCATGTTAGATTATAATTATTCATTGTTAATTTTCTACTTTAGGTTTTGTGTGTATATTAAATCCAAAAGAAATTCCGGCTATCCATCCTTCTTTTCTGGGCGACACATAAACATTAACAGGAATGTTCAGGTAGCCGGACTTAAATGTCCTTCCGGCACCAAGTACTAATCCTACAGAAAGGACGGGGTTACCCCTGCTATCAATTCTACTAACGATATTGTATGGATTATTTTCCTGCGACACATCTGGATTAGAATCTCCTTCTAAGTGCCACATTCCATTATTATCATAGTATCCATCTGCTTTTGTAACAATCCTGAAAGAAGGTCCCATAGCGAATTCCCAGCCTTTGTTTCCAAATCTGAAACCATTTAAAACAGTAACAGAAGGGACGAATCTTCCGGACTCTAAACCGCCAACCAGTCCTATAAACTCAAAGAGACCCTGAAATTTACCGGAACTCAGATACTGCACCTCATGCTGCCAGCCGATTTGAATATTACACGGATACATATCATATCCTCCTTCATTTTTCGGAGCAGTCAGACGTTTTCCTGTTTCACCGCTTGTATACGATAAACCCATGCGTGGTCCGTTAAGAAGCAAATGAGTTTGTGGAGCTACAATTGGTTGGTTGTAATTTATAAGCAGCGCAACCATGTTTGGATCCGGTTCGATTCCGGTTAGCTTCTTCACTGTGATTTCTATCATTCTTTCTATTTCAGGTTGCAGGTTCAGGAATTCCTGTGTAATTGATTTTTCTACTTCACCATCCTGTACGTTTAGAATTTTTAAGGTGATGGCAATTTTCTCTCCGAGGCGCTCAATGTATCCTGTCATCATTTTATCTGCTTTTAGAATCTTTCCTGTTTCCAACACGCAGGTTTTTCCGAAACATGTACTGATGTCGATATTGTTTTTCTTTAAGATGTCGTTAACATCATACATATCCAGGATGTTGTAGGTATTTGTTTTTTCAAGTTCAAGACGAACCATTCGTCCGACTTCCCTGGCATCAGGAATAACACCTGTACTTTGAATGTTTAGTACCGCCATGCTCGACTTACTTGTTTTTTGCGAGTAGGAATTACTGAAAGTGATTGCAAGAAGAGCAGCAATGATGATTCTGATTTTCATTTTAGTTTTCATTTGGTTTGTTTTTTTAAGGGTTTATAATTTGATTAGGATTCTTTATTTGATGACTCAAAAGTATGCCCTCTCAATCCTGATGACTAATTGATATTTAGAATGCTTCCCGAGAAAATTGCAATTATTGATTTATTCAAAAAAAATAAAGCAATCAGGAATGAAATTTGCAATTTGCAAAGAGAATGAATGAAAAAGTTGCATAAGGTGAGAGAAGCAAAAACAAATTAGTAATTATTACTAATCGTTATTTTTAAATCCCGCTTTTGATAATTATTGCCAATATTTGATTAAAAAATGCCAGAATCAATTTTATAAACCCGGGAACTCCCTGTACTATTGTACCGGAAATGGATTCAAGAAAATGTTGAGAAATCGGAATAAATTGAGAAAGCATATTATAAATATCATTTTTAAACCCTGTTTACTTACTTAACTAACTAACTATAATTATGCTATTGGACGTTATTATTAATATGGGAAGCTCACGCTGGTACATTTTGACTTTAATATCGATTGTCTTAATAATCGTTTTTTTATTCATACCAAAAATTTATCCTGAACTAAAAGACACTGTTCGGATATTTTTAGGATTACTTTTCTTTTTAGCAGCGATTTCAATACATCCATACTTGTTATATACCGGACATTGGACACTCCGGTCATCATTACCGTTGCAACTCTGTAGTATTTCAGGTTTTTTGTCGGGCATTGTTTTATTGTTTCCAAGCCAGATTGGATACGAGCTTTTAATGTATTGGGGCATTCCGGGAGCTTTTCATTCATTGCTCACGCCGGAAATGACACAAGGAGATGGCACATACATACTTATTGACTATTATGTATCACACGGCGGAATTATTTTATCCGCTCTATACCTTACCTATTGCAGTAATATGCGGGTTCGTAAAAACTCATGGTTGAAAATATTTTTAATCAGTCAGTTTTTGATTCCGATTATTGGTCTTATCGATTATTTTCTCGATGCCAACTATATGTATTTTAGAGAAAAGCCTCAAGTTGACAATCCGTTAATACTGGGGAAATGGCCATGGTATATTATAGGATTCGAAATATTTCTATTTGTGCATATCTATATTGTTTATTTTATATTCTATGTTATTAAAATAAAAAACGCAAAATTGCAGTCCACATGAAAAAGCTATATGTCTTTATTTTATTGCTGATTTCCGTAAAAGTATTTGCTGATGATCCCAGACAAACTATCCGGGGGCAAATCATAGACAAAGAAAGCAAGTATCCCCTAATGTATGCAACAGTAATTTTGTATAAAGATTCAATGCTGGTTAAAGGGGTTACTTCAGATAGCCTTGGCAACTTCAGGATTGACGATATAAAAATAGGTGCATACAATATTAAAGTTGCATTTCTTGGATACAATCCGGCATTCCTTCAAAGAATATTAGTCAATTCAGGAAAAGAAACGATCCTTAACATTGAGCTTGAAGAAAACAGAAGGATGATCAAGGAGATAGAGGTGAATGGAATGAGGAAAGACCAGACCGTGAATGAAATGTCGTTAATAAGTGCCCGCACATTTACCGTTGATGAAGCGAACCGATATGCAGGAAGTCGGTCTGATCCGGGACGAATGGCCAGTAATTATGCCGGAGTTCAGGGAACCGATGATTCAAGAAACGATATTGTCATCCGTGGAAACTCTCCTCTGGGTGTTATCTGGAGAATTAATGGAAGCGATTTTGCAAACCCAAATCACTTTGCTATACCCGGGACAACAGGTGGCGGAGTGACCATGTTAAACACTAAAACATTTAACAACTCTGATTTTCTTACAGGTGCTTTTTCAGCAGAATATGGTAATACCATTTCAGGTGTTTTTGATCTGCGTTTAAGAAATGGAAACAATGAAAAGCACGAATACACGGGGCAATTTGGATTTTTAGGAACTGAACTTACAGCGGAAGGTCCTATAAAGAGGGAAGAGCATTCTTCTTACCTCGCAGCCTACCGTTATTCAACGTTGAAGTTATTTGAAGCGTTGAACATAAATATTGGAACAGAAGCGATTCCGAATTATCAGGATTTGACATTCAAGTTGAATTTTCCGGGTAAGAAAGGAGGCAATTTTTCTCTCTATGGAATCGGCGGTACAAGTAATATCAATATCAAGGTAAGTGAGCAAAAAAATCCAGTAGAAGAAATTTACGGGGAAAAAGATAAAGACCAGTATTTTAAAACATCTTCGGGAATGATAGGAGCAGGAAAAGCTTTTAACATTAATGCTGAAACGTATGCTCATGTTAATCTTACATATCAGCTAGGAGAAGCGGTTGCAGACGACGATCTTGTTTACCGGGATCAGAATTATGAAGTTGATTCCATTGTTCATTGTCTGGGTTATACTTTTAAAAACAAAAAAACTTCTTTCAATGCTGTAATTGTCAGGAAGATAAATTCCCGACTTACTTTCAAATCCGGAATTAACGCAGATTATTTAACGTACGACCTGATCGACAGCAATTATATAGAATCCACCTACAAATTTGTTACCCGCTTAGATGCTAAGAGATCAACATATCCGATACAACCCTATGCCCTGGTTAAATATAAAATTTCAGACAGACTGAATATGAATGCAGGCATACATACTCAATTTCTCACACTTACGAATAGCCATTCAATCGAACCAAGATTAGGATTGAAATATAATTTGAATGATGTAAGCACAATAAGTTTTGGGTTTGGAAAGCACAGCCAGATGCAACCGTACTACGTTTACTTCCATCAGGTGAAAAATGCCAAAGGAGAATTTGTAAAACAAAATGAAAATTTATCGTTCACAAGAAGCAATCATTATGTTCTTGGTTATGACTTGTCATTGAAAAACAATTCACGCATCAAAGCCGAAATTTACTATATGTCACTTTATAATGTTCCTGTTTCAGTTAATAAATCAACCTATAGTATACTTAATGAGGGAGCATCTTTTTCCAGGTTCTTCCCCGGTAGTCTTACCAATAAGGGGATCGGGAAAAATATGGGTTTGGAAATTACCTATGAAAAATTCTTCAGCGAAAATTATTTTGTACTTGTTACGGGAAGCCTTTTTGATTCAAAGTACAAAGGCAGTGATGGCGTAGAAAGGAATACTGCTTTCAATGGCGTTTATGCTTTTAATGTATTGGCGGGAAAAGATTATAAACTATCTGATCATACAAGTCTTACATCAGGTTTTAAACTTACACAAGCCGGCGGCAAACGTTTTAGTCCGGTGGATACTATGGCTTCCCGACTGGCGGGAGAACTCGTTGAAGTAGATTCATTGAGAAATAGTTTGCAGTTCCGTGATTATTTCAGGTTCGATCTTAGGATCGGAATAAAAATAAACAGCAGGCATCTTACCCACGAATTGGCTTTTGATTTGGTGAATGTTTTCGGAACCAAAAATATTTTGTCGCTGACTTATGTATACGATCCTCGTCACCCTGAAATTAATCCCGTGAAAGAAGAATACCAATTGGGATTTTTACCCTTGTTCTATTATAAAGTTGATTTTTAATTTCAATCTTTTAATGAAGCAGTAGCAAAATGTTTTTATTATAAAACTTTTATTCTTCGTTCAATCTTCTCTTTTAATATATGGAAAAAACGTTGCCTTTCTTTCTCATTTACAGAGCTGATCAGTGATGATTTTTTCATAGTATTCTCCATTGTTTTTTTGGTATACGAACAAAAGTTTTTATCGCGTGTCATCATATAATTTAAAACCCCGTGATTGATGAATACCGTCTGCATGCTATCTGTTTCCGTCATGATGCTGTTGTGTCCGAGAAAAACTTCATTAAAAAACAGTTGGAAATTTTTAACACCTTTTGGCTTTTCTCCGACGAGATACTTTTCCCCATCTTCTGCCTGCTTTTCAATATGATTGACCAGTATATTGAGCTCTGCATACAATTTGTGGAGGGTGTCTTTTTTTCTGAAAACTTCAGAGTCTTTATAAAATTCAATTTGCCGGATCGTGCTATTAATTGTTTCCGCACTCCATATTTCAGTGGAGGGAATTTCACTATATACTCTGATAATTTCTTTTCCGGTAATTGCCAGTTTCTCACGAAGGTTACACTCTTCAAAAGAAATACGATTATACTCCGGGTAAGAAAGAATAGTTTTCATCCAGAAAAAATATTTAAAAGCAGCCAGCTCAGGAAACTGGAAATGATGAAAGGGTGGAATATCCTTCGCTTCGTAGTACATTATTTTTGTTTCGCTCTTGTTGATGAAATTTAGCTGATTCAACATATCAGACAAGTAATGTTCGAAATCAAAATTTTCCACATCAACCCAACTGCCAAAAAAGACAGTACTGTTTGAATTAATGCTTAAAATATGATCCAGTGAAACCTGATAGTGACGGCAGAGTTTTTGAATTTCATCAAAGGTAATTGGTTTCTCGCCCCGTATTCTCCTATAAGAGCTGTCGGTGCTAATGTCTAATAGATCAGCAATATCTTCAACAAAAGATACATGGTTGGCTAATTTTGATTTGATGTGTTGAAAAAATATTTTTTGTAATTCAATGGATTCCATAATATCATTTTATAATCTTAAGTAAATATCAATATTTTAAAAAAGGAAAATGTGATTTAATGTTAATATTAAGCAAAAGTTTTCCAATTTTGGAATATTTTCTTAAAAAAAATTTTAAAAGGTGTTTTATTGGGAGTAATCGCAATTTTTCGAATTCATAAAATATTTTTCAATTAGGTTTAGTATTTCAAGGAAGAGACATTTGATGACTGAAAAAAGGATCACTAAATTAAATAACGCACATCGAATAATGAGAATTATATTTCACGTAACACTTCTGATTCTTTTATGCAAGCAGGTTTATTCACAAAGCGATACCATAAATAAATGGGAATATAGTTGCTCAATAGAACTTATTAATGGAAGCAATTATAAGGACTATGAAATATATATCTTAATGGATTCTTCTTTAGCCATAAGGAAAAAAACATCAGGCAGCAATTATTTGGGCGTAGAAGAAAACCGTTTAGTTAATATTCGTGTTATAACCATTAAAACTATTCAAATAAAAACTATTAAAAAGGGCCCAAAAATTAAGCGATTTACAATTGGAGGTGTTGAGGGATTTGCAGTAGCAACAGGAGCAGTTACTCTTAATGAAATACGTGAGAAAGGGGAGTTTGAAATGCCAAATAGTAGAAACATTCTTTCAAACGGGGCAATAGGTTTTATCATTGGTGGACTAATTGCTTTGAGTAGCGAGAATACCACAATGCATATTGATGGGAATGAAGAAAGGTATTTAAATTATCGAAAAGAATTATCAAACTATTCATTCCTGCAGTAATAATTGTTTAAGAATTCTTTCAATGTATACATATCTAACCAATTTAAACCCAAATAAGATGAAAACACAAATCACCATTCTTGTCATGCTTTTTTTAACTTTTACGGATATCCACGCTCAGGACACTACCGGACTTACTTCAAAATCATTTACCAAAAATCCCAGGGATAGAGTATTCGGTATTGGATTAAAGACATTCAATCTTATAAAC
Source organism: Bacteroidota bacterium (assembly GCA_031417395.1). GTDB lineage: Bacteria > Bacteroidota > Bacteroidia > AKYH767-A > 2013-40CM-41-45 > JADKIH01. The sequence goes on from JANOVM010000064.1 coordinate 42,448, forward strand.
GATTTGCAGGAAATTAACTCAGTCCTGCCGGGTAACAGGATTGTATTGACTTTTAATGTAACCCCCAATTTAAGGGTACAACCGGAAATTGGGTATAACAGGATTAAGAAATATTCCGATGTCTTGGATGAGGATTTGGCTAGCAGTAATAAGACTCTGGGAATTGGAATTTATGGAATGTGGAAAAAAGAAAAAACAAATTTGTATGCAGGATTAAAATACGTATCCTCTAATAACCATATTGATGATATTCAAACGAATTATAGTCCAAATCCTCCTTACGGCCTTCAATATGAAAAAATAGAAACCACCGTTTCGAATAATTCATTTGGACTTGTTTTTGGAGGAGAATATTTTTTAAGTAATCATTTCAGTGTGGGAACAGAAGTAGGGTTTTTAACCACAAATATTAAGGCCGAAATAGTAAATTCAAGTCAAGATCCTGTAGAGTCAAGTTCCTTCAATTCGGAAACAAACATAGTGCTAAGATTTTATTTCTAAGATTTTATTAAGAAAATTCTTGTCGTAATAAAAAAAAAATGTGCAAGTATATTAAAGAAGCCTTAAGGATTCCTTGGAGAAGAATGATAATCGATGTAATACAGATGTCACTACCATTAAATTTGTAATAATAGAAAATTAGAGTATATTTAAATAAAATTATTTGTTAAAAACGTCAAACATGAAAGATTTGATAAATATTTTTTCTATTGAGTTATTATTTCTGTATTTACTGGTTTCCTGTTCGGTTGAGAAAAGACACTACTTGCCGGGATATCATATTGAATGGGAGAGTCGCAATAAGCTAAATTTAGCGCCAACAAAAAACGTAATTAAAGAGAAAACCCCACAGGCGACAAAGAATGAAATTTCTCTCGTAAATAATTCAGAAGTGGTGACTAAGTTCGCTCCTTCTTCAGCCACAAGGAAGAAGAATACGATCAGTCCAAAAGTAAAAACTGAAAATAGAATTATTTCAAACAAAAAAAGTAACGCTGTTACACTGAATAATAATAATAACGGTTCTGTTCCATATAGAAATAATAAGAAAGAGAATAAAAAATCACAAGATGTAATATTTGCAATCCTTGGAGGGTTCATTGGGCTGTTAACCTTTGGTGCTTTTAAAATCGGGGAGAAAAAAATTAAAAATATATCGTACTGGGCAAATAATAATAAATGGAAATCGCGTGGAGCCTTAACGGGAATTAAATTATTTTTAGGAACACTTGGAGTATATTTTGGTAGCGTTTTATTTAAGAACGATATTATTATTACCAATACTATTACTAATGCTTTAATGATGGCATCGCTTTTAACCGCTTTCTTGTATCCTGTAAGACAAAAAAAGGGAGAAAAGTATCGAATTCAATATGCACGACAAAAGACATTTGATCTTGCTTTGTCGATGAGTGGCTTCATGCTAATGGCTAGCGTAGGAAATCAGGCGTCTGCTTCAAAAGATTATTTTCCAATTGTATCAGAATTCAACCATCAGATTGATAAAAAGGTAGATTTATTTGTACCTAATTCATTTTACGCTTCATCCGGATCATTGAATTTATCATTACGTATGAATGAAAAGGATAACGTAAAGGAAAATGCAAAAGATTCCAGTGGCGAAGTTATTGGGAAAATATTTTTAACAATCCTTGCATTCGCACTTTTTGCTTTACTGGAGGCTTTAATCCTGGGTTTATCCTGCTCGTTGTCTTGCAATGGATCTGAAGCCGCTGCCATTATTGTTGGCGTTGGCGGAACAGTATTGAATGTTTTATTGTTAGTCGCAATAATGCGGGCAATATTCAAGAAGAAAGGATTCGATCAGAAATAATGGTTTGAATACAATCTAAGTGTGCTGATTTTGTCTTATTTTTACAAGTAAGAATCTCTCATAAGTATAACAATTGATTAACCTTTTAATTAATTTATTACCAGTAGGTTATGCTTGAAATAGTATGAAAAAGCATATAATTTTATTTCTTTTCTTTTTTTCATTCATCTCTTGTTTCAAGGATAAAAAAAATGATGATTCAGAAAATCAAGTTTTCCTAAATGTTAAGGATACGCTTGTCGCACCAATCGTAAATAATGTAAAGAATGCATCAGATACAACAAAACTCAAATCATATATTTTAGAAAATTTACCAAAACCATTAACAGTAGTTGTTCCGAATAAAAAAGGCGGAACTTATACTTTTAAAACAGCTGAAGGAGAGACAAAGAAAATTATTCTCGAACCTCCTTTAAAGACGTTTCTTCCTGTATTAAAAAATGAAAAGGGAGGAATAATAAAGGATAAATATGGAAATCCATTTATTCTTGGTTATGGCGGAATATCCAACTTTACAAATTATACAACCGATAAAGGACTTGCTCTTGATGCCATTACTGCATCATGCATGGACCATTTTGGAAACCTCTGGTTTGGTACCGGTGGCGGCGGTGTATCTCGTTTTGACGGAAAATCATTTGTGAATTTCAGTACAACGCAAGGGTTAGCCAATAACATTGTATGGAGTATTATGGAAGATAAATCCGGAAACCTTTGGTTTGGTACTTATGGCGGAGGAGTGTCGCATTATGACGGAAAATCTTTTACAACATTTACAACTGCTCAGGGTTTGGGTAACAATACTGTTTTTGCAATTACGCAAGATCATAAGGGAAACATTTGGTTTGGTACGCAGGGGGGCGGGGTTAGCCGCTACGATGCAAGCAGAGCAAACATGCCTTGCAATGCAAAAACTTGTAAACACAATCTACATATTTTACATGATGTCGAAGAACATAATAAGGAAATTTCTAAATCCTTTATCAGTTTTACAACAGCGCAGGGACTATGCAACAATGTAGTATTAAGTATTGCTGAAGAAAATTCAGAAGGCAATAAGAATCAAAACCTTTGGTTTGGAACAGGCGGCGGGGGAGTTTCATGTTTTACAGGAAATAACATTGACAATCCTTGCAATAAGAATTCCTGCAAGCATGATTTGAATAATCAAAAGGATTTGAAAGAGCATAATGTGGAAATAGCTAAATCATTTACAAATTATACAACGGCCGAAGGACTGGCAAACGATAATGTATATAGTATTGCAGCAGATAAGGATGGTTATATATGGTTTGGTACCGGTGGTGGTGGCGTATCGCGTTTTGATAATAAAAAAGCAAAGGCACTTCACAATTTATTAGAGGACAAAAAGAATTTTCAGAATCGGCTGAGTGAAAAAGAAAAGAAAACAGAATTATCAAAGGCATTCGTCACATTTACTACAGAGCAGGGATTAGCCAATAATAATGTCTATAGTATTATTATCGATAATTCAGGGGACCTCTGGTTTGGTACACAAGGCGGAGGTGTTTCTATGTTTATCCAAAATTGCCAAATCCAACCATCCTATTTAGGAACAATAAATGATTCAAACAAAAGCGTTTTGGAAGATCAGATTAATTCTTATGTGCAATCATTTATTAGTTTCACAACCGCACAAGGGCTTGCAAACAATAATGTATGGACCATTACAGAAGATAATTCCGATGGCTATCGGAAGGGCAATATTTGGTTTGGCACACAGGGCGGAGGAGTATCCCGTTATGAAGGAAATTCTTTTGTAAGTTTTACAACAGAACAAGGTTTGGCCAATAACAATGTGTATAGCATTGCTGAAAATAAGAATGGAAAATTCTGGTTTGGAACAGATGGCGGCGGCGTGTCTTATTATGACGGTGAATCTTTTACAAAATTTTCTACTGCACAGGGACTGTCAAATAATAATGTTTATAGTATTATAGAAGACAAAAAAGGTAATGTTTGGTTTGGTACGCAAGGCGGAGGTGTATGTCGTTACGACGGTAAATCATTTATGAGTTTTACCACGGCGCAAGGACTTGCAAATAATAGTATTCGGAGTATTACAGAAGATATTTATGGAAATCTTTGGTTTGGAACCTATGGTGGTGGTTTATCTCTTTATGATGGTAATCGTATTGATGAAATTGAAAAGGGAAAACAATCATCAGAGCGTGATGAGCAGGAAATAAAAAAAGTAAACGGTAAGTATGTAAGAACAATTTTAAATATTACAAAAGCACAAGGACTTGCTAATAATAGCATTTTGTGTGTTACTAAAGATAATTCGGATGGCAATCTCTGGATTGGCACAGATGGCGGAGGTGTTTCAATTTTCAACAGGAAAAGTACCAACCTCTGCATCACTAATTCATGCAAACATAATTTTAATTTTCAACCGGATATTACAGATCACAATAAAGAAATATCTAAATCTTTCTTAACACTTTCAACCGCTCAGGGTCTTGCCAATAATAGTGTATGGTGTATTCGACAAGACAAATCCGGGAACATATGGTTTGGTACAGCCGGTGGAGGTATATCTTTGTTGACAAAGGAAAATGTGAAAAATATATTTGAAAAAATTTCAGGAGAAAAAAATTCGGTCAGGTTTAAAAGAATTCATTTAATAAACTATACAACTTCAGATGGTCTTCCGGATAACAATGTTACACAGATTGTTGAAGGGAATAATGGGAAAATTTATGCCGGAACAAAATCCGGTATTTGTGAACTTACAGGAAAGGATTCTGTGTGGAAAGTTGAAAAAGTCTTTAATAGCGCCACCGGTTAACCGGTAAAAGACGTGAATGCCGGACAAAATGCCATGTTCAAGGATAGCAAAGGTATAATTTGGATTGCAACAGGTTCCGACAAAACTGCCCTGGTTCGCTTTGATTCTAATGCGAAGCAGAAAATTATTAAAACACCAAAAGTGCTTTTACAGAAAGTAAGAATCGATGAAGCCCCTGTTTGCTGGTATGATCTGAAGCCCGGTTTTTCTGATAGTACTATATTGGCACAACAGGAAATACTTATTACCGGAAAACCTTTTTTAATATTTCAGCGTGACAGTATCAGAAAAAAATACAAAGGAATACAATTTGATAATATCTCAGCCTTTTACTCAGTTCCCGAAAACCTTGTACTTCCTTACAAGCATAACAGTATTAGTTTTGATTTCGTTGCCTTAGAAACAGGGGTAAATTTTTCTGTGCGTTATCAATATATTCTGGAAGGATACAGTAAGGAATGGAGTCCTGTTACTGAAAAGTCCTCTGCTACTTTTGGAAATATGTATGAGGGAAAATATGCTTTTAAAGTCAAAGCAAGTAGTCCGGAAGGAATCTGGAGTCAACCAATAGTATACCATTTTACAGTTCTTCCGCCCTGGTGGAGAACCTGGTGGGCTTATGGCTCTTATTTATTATTGTTTTTATGGGGCTTAAGAATATTTAGTAAGATTCGCGAATGGTCACTGTTGGAAAAACAAAAAGTTTTAGAAAAAACAGTTGAGATTAGAACAGCAGAAGTTGTTGCCGAAAAGAAAAAATCTGACGATTTGCTTTTAAATATTCTTCCTGAAGAAGTCGCAGAAGAACTTAAGTTAAAAGGAAGTGCAGCAGCCAAACTGTTCCATCAGGTAACGGTAATGTTTACCGATTTTAAAGGGTTTACACAAATATCTGAGAAACTTTCTCCGGCAGAACTCGTTGCTGAAATTGATATCTGCTTCAAAGCATTTGATGAAATCATCTCAAGGCATAATATTGAAAAGATAAAAACTATTGGCGACAGTTTTATGTGTGCAGGGGGATTGCCTGTTATCAATGCCAGTAACGCTGTTGATGTAGTGAAAGCAGCGATCGAAATTCAGGAATTCATGAAAGATCATTTGCAGGAAAGATTAAGAGAAAATAAGGAGCCATTTGAAATAAGAATAGGAATTCATACAGGGCCTGTTGTTGCAGGGATCGTTGGACTTCGAAAATTTGCTTATGATATATGGGGAGATACCGTCAACATTGCATCCCGAATGGAAAGCAGCGGAGAAGCAGGAAAAATAAATATCAGCGGTGCTACTTATGAAATGGTGAAGGATACGTTTAAATGCAGCTATCGTGGAAAGATACAAGCCAAGAATAAGGGAGAGATTGATATGTATTTTGTGGAAAGCAATAATAATCAAATTCAATAAAAACAATATTGAATCTTCACTTGCATAAACTCAAGCAAAAAAATGGGAAGGAAAATAGAATATAAAATCGATCTAATTCCTGAAACAGATCAAATCATAGATCTTTACATTAGTTCGGGAATAAATCGTCCGACAAATGATAAGGAAAGGATTAGTAAAATGTATACCAACTCGAATTTAGTTGTAACGGCTTGGGACAAGGATAAACTTGTTGGCATTACCCGTTCACTTACGGATTTTTGTTACAGTTGTTATTTGTCGGATCTTGCCGTAAGGAAAGAATATCAAAAGGAAGGCATTGGCAAAAAACTAATTGAACTGACTAAAGAAAAAATTGGGGAACAGACGATGTTATTGCTCCTTTCAGCGCCATCTGCTATGGAGTATTATCCTAAAATCGGATTTCTAAAAGTAGAAAATGGATTTATTGTTAAGCGAACGAAATAATAAAACTGTAGGTTCAAGTATTTAATGCAATTTTGTTTAGAGTTGAATTCTATACTTGAGACTGATAAATAGGATTCTTTATATAATTAATACGATTTTTACTATCACCTAGCAATGAAAAGTCCTGCCATTCAAAGAGCCACTATCGGTTTTTTAAAAAAATTATCAACCAATAATAATCGTGATTGGTTTAATAAAAATAAATCACTCTACCTTGACGCACATCAGAATATGTGTATCGTTGTTGATGCATTAATTTTTGAAATGAATAAGCACGATAAGATTGAAAACGAATCGGGAAGGAAAAGTCTTTACAGAATTTATAGCGATGTTCGATTCAGTAAGGATAAGGCTCCGTACAATTCGCGTTTTGCTTTTAGTTTACAAAGAGCAACCAAATTACTGAGAGGAGGCTATTATGTTAATATTAGTCCGGGTAATAGCTTTTTGGCGGCTGGATTTTTCGGCCCCAATCCCGATGACCTTAAAAGGATACGTTTAGATATATCGTATAATTATAAGTACTGGAATAAAATTTTAAAATCAAAAAATATCAAAGAAAAGTTTGGTGAATTAAGAGGCGAAAAAGTTCCTACAGCACCAAGGGGTTTTCATATAGATCATCCTGCAATTGATTTACTCAGGCACAAGCAATTTATACTCAAACACAAATTTTCCGATAGGGAAGTTATTTCTGATTCTTTTATTAAAGATATAAATAATCTCTTTAAATTTGTTCGGCCATTTTTTAACTACATGAGTGAAGTTTTAACTACTGACAGTAACGGGGAAATAATAGTCTAAACAAGTTTTTGAATTCCTTTTTTTGAAATTTTGGAATCAAAATGATAATGATAATTATTTTTTAATTCTTTTTTTTGTCAAAATCTAGCTTTTGGAGAAAAATATTTAAAACCTTTAGTATGGGAATATTAAATTGGTAAGTTTGGGAATAATTTAACCCTTTTAAACAAAAACAAAATGGAAGAAATGCACATTAACTGGGCAGCTTATGGACTTGCTGTAGTTGCTCAAATTATTATTGGCTACATCTGGTTTCATCCCTCAGTAATGGGAAAGATGTGGGCAAAAGCAAATGGTATAGACATTAAAGACATGCAGCCTAAGAATGCCGGCATGACGTATGGCCTTACTATTTTGCTGACATTATTTTTCACCATGTTTATGGTAACGAATGTAACCGGTCCCGGACAAGACACAGCGCCTGATGGGCATAGCTATCATACTTTTCAGCACGGAATCGCTCATTCTATTATAATGACCGTAATGATAATTATTCCTATTTTTGGCACACTTGCCCTATTCACAAAAAAGAACTGGAGCTGGTTTATTGTACAAACAGGATATTGGTTCCTTCGTATGTTCGCAGCCTTCGGAATCCTAAGCGCCTGGAGGTAGAAATTGTTATGCGCAACTCTTGGGCGACCGTGCTAACTCAAACTTTCGGAATTCTAATTTGCTTTACTTTACTGCAAGACAAATAAAAACTAACATGATGCGACATCTCCATTACTTTCTTTGGATTAATATTATTTTCTGCTCATGCAATCAGCAGATAAAAAATAAAACAGCATCAACTAAAACGGATTCCAACACAACACAAAATGGCTGTTGTGTTCCTGAAGTATTGGATAAGACATGGTATTCTTCAGGTAAAAAAGCACCTCTGTTTAGCGGATTAGATGGAATTCATTTTCCTGTTTCAACAACGAATTCGGAAGCACAGAAATATTTTGATCAGGGCATAATGTTGTCTTTCGCTTTTAATCATGCCGAAGCAGGGCGTTCATTTTTTGAAGCTGCAAGACAGGACTCAACCTGTGCTATGTGCTGGTGGGGATTTGCTTATGTGTTAGGACCAAATTACAATGCAGGCATGGAGAAAGATAATTTTCAAAGGGCTTATGATGCAATGCAAAAAGCAAAATCATTTTCCGCAACATGCACACAGAAAGAAAAAGATTTGATTGAAGCATTAACACATCGCTATTCAAATGACACTACAATTGCCCGTGCGCTGCTTGATTCATCCTATGCCGCAGCCATGCGTAAAGTTTACAAAAAATATTCTGCTGATGTAACTGTGGCTTCTCTTTTCGCTGAATCACTGATGGATTTACATCCTTGGAATCTTTATAAAAAAGACGGAACTATTCAACCCTGGACACCCGAGATTTTATCTGTGCTTGAAAAATGTTTGCAGATTGAACCGCACCATGCCGGCGCAAATCATTTTTACATTCATGCAACAGAAATGTCGCAACATGCCGAAACTGCTTTGGCGAGTGCAAACCTGCTTCGTGATTTAGTTCCGGGTGCCGGGCATCTTGTTCACATGCCTTCACATACTTACATACGAATAGGAAAATATCACGATGGTGTTGTTGCCAATCAAAAAGCAGTGCTGGTTGACAGTTTGTATATGGAAGCTTGTCATGCACAAGGCGTGTATCCATTGGCATATTATCCTCACAACTACCATTTCATTTCAGCATGTGCCACACTTTGCGGTGAAAGTAAAATTGCGATGATGGGAGCTAATGCAACAGCAAGTCATTCCCATAAAAAATTATTGCGTGACCCTGCTTGGGCAACGCTGCAACATTATTATTCTATCCCTTGGTTTGTAGAAGTAAAGCTTGGTTTATGGAATGATATTCTTCATTCGTCCGCACCCGAAAAAGATTTGAAATATCCATCCGTCATTTGGCATTATGCTCAAGGCATGGCAATGCTATCACAAAATAAAATTCCGGATGCGAAGAACCATCTTGCAGAAATGAATGCTATCATGACTGATACTACAATAAAAGATTTAACAATTTGGGGAATTAACAGTGTGTTTGATATCTGTGTGATTGCATTCAAAACTCTGGATGGAGAAATCAATGCGAAAGAAAATAATTATTCAAAGGCAATTTCTCTTTTACAAGAAGCAGTTGCAAAAGAAGATGCTTTGAATTATGACGAGCCGCCTGACTGGTTTTTTTCTATTCGGCAACATTTGGGAGCAGTTTTAATTGATGCAGGAAAATTTCAGGAAGCAATAAAAGTTTATGATGAGGATTTAATAACCTACCGTGAAAATGGCTGGGCATTAAAAGGACTGATGAATGCTTACCATAAACTTGGCGACACAAAAAAATACAATGAAACAAAAATCCGTTTTGATGAAGTATGGAAGCATGCTGACATTAAAATCGCATCATCAAGAATACTATAACATTTGACAGAGCAATGAATGTTTCTCAACGTTTAACCGTTACCCTTAAGAAAGTGGCAGGTATGGAAGTGGTATTAGGTGTATTACTTTTATTTTGATTGTTAAACAAAACTTCTAATTCATTCTGCAATTCTAAAGCCTTGCCGTTTTTTTCAGCCGCCTCAAATGCATTCATAGTAGGTCCGTAGTAGGTTTTGAACGTATTAAGGAGTTCTATTGGCGAATAAGGTGCATTGAATGTAAAAGTATCTCTGACAAACGATATGTTTTCTTTCGCCACACCTACACTTTCAAAACGTTCTGTAACATTACTCTCTACACCCCACAACATAGGGCTGATAAATCCCTCCGGTGGTGGTGGTGTGTAAGCAGAACTTATCTTTAGTATTTGCGCTACAAGCGTAGGGTCTCCCGGTATCCAGTTCCCCATCACTATTCTTCCGCCCTTGCGCGTAACTCGAACCATCTCCTTAGCCACATCAAACGGCTTGGGAGCGAACATCGCACCAAAGATGCTTATTACTAAATCAAAACTCTCGTCCTTCAGTTCATTTAAATCGGTTGCATCCCCTTCCTGAAAGATGCAATTTGTCAACCCTTCAGATTTTGCGCGGAGGTTTCCTGCTTCAACAAGATTTCTTGCTATATCAACGCCTAAAACATTAGCTCCGAGTTTTGCTTCAGGTATCGCTGTGGTGCCATCACCGCAACCCAAATCAAGAACGTTAAGACCTTTGGTAACTCCCAATTGGGCAACAAGTGAAGCACCACTTTCACGCATGCTTTCTGCTATTCGGGTGAAGTCACCTTTTTCCCATAATGCTTTGTTTGGATTCATCTTCTTTTATTTTTAGTTGACAAATTTACAACAATCTTTTACTTTTGTCAGCCTTGCTATGTGTTACACCACTACAAACCTTTTCGGCAGTGATGGCTTCGTGATGACACAACAGGTCGCTTCTAATAAAGTGCCTCAACAATGACTGACACAATTTGGTGGCGAGAGTAGTACGAACGCATAATCGAGTAGCCCGCCCTACGCAAGATTACGTAGGGAGAGGCTCTCACATTTATCATCCGAAATGCAAAGTAGGATGACCACTGTACATGCGGATCACGCATACAGCCCTGCCTGACTGGCAGACAAAGGGTTCGTTATGTTGTGGCGCAACTTTTAAGTAATGATCGAGTAATGGTTCATAACCTCTCGATGCTAATCGTTTCAACGTAATCGTAGTTCCCAGTATTGGACTTTACTCATTTTTGTTTTTTAAATTGTGGTATTCGTGAGATCGTTTCGCTAAGTTGTGCAATTGCCCATCCTCCTTTTCGGGTTCTGCTCCAATGGTATGCTTGGTTGGGTGGCTATACAGCTTGAGAAATATTTTTGGTTTCTAATATGTACTCGGTGTTGCCTGATGCGGAAAATTTTTGAAAACACACCTTCATTTATTAATTTCCGTTACGATTTCCCTCAAATAAGCTGCGGATAGACCTTTTCCCTAAGGGTATACCCCTAAAATATAGGGGTATACCCTTATTTTTTAGCAGTTTTTTTCTATATTAATTTGGAGCATCGGCTAAGGCAATACTTCATATTATTTAATTATAAAAGGATGCAATGTTTTCTGGAGAATGTAATTAGGAGAAACCAACCACAAGCGTTTATTTCCTGCATGAATTCAGGCAGAACCTCCTTTTTCCTCCCTGCAATATTGTTGTTCACAAGTAAATTGCAGGGAGCTTTTTTTCAAAGCAAAACGATGCTGTATGAATCGTTTAATAACTATCACATAAAATGCAATTACAACAACAAAATTGATAACACATGATGTTAAGCTATGCAATTTGAAAAAAATCGCCCTGTTTCCAAGCCTGATAACTGTTATCACAGGATGCCAGATTGTTCAATTCACGCCGGAAAGGGTGTTAGAAAAACAATTGGTAATTCCTGAACCTGTAACTGCGCACACCTCAATAACTGCAACCACTACGGGCCATTTACATCTTGAAGGCACCTTAATGGGGGAGAGCTGCATAATGGATTCGCTTACATTAATGAATGAAGTACGGAGTATCAGCCATGCACAATCAGGTGTGGAAGGCTTGATTTCATGTGGTGATGAATGGGTGAGTTCGAAATACATGGCACTAGCTGGGTTTGCACCGCATTATGACGGACAAAACAAGATAGATGGTTTTGCCATTTACGTTAACACCACTGCCCAGGCTGGATTGTGGTTTAGTAAACAGGACAATGATTGCGTTAAGACCCATCCTGAAAAAGCCTTGACCTATGTAACATCAACAGGTTCACTGAAGTTAAACTACACTGCAAATGCCGGCATTAAAGATCAATTGCTCATCAATATTAATAGCGATACCGTTGTTACGCTTGTTGTGACAGATGGGGAAGGCAATCTCCTTCCGGTGCAGAATTATTCAACCGGGAAAATGGTTGAACTGCCACATAGCGGCAATTATGAAATCACAGCCAAAGTTATTGGCTATGCTGTTGGAGAAGGCCGTGGTGAAACTTGTATAAACAGAATTAACAAAACAGCAGTTATCACTTTTCAGTCGTTGAGAGATGCCATGATGGAAGTGGGCAGCGATTCCCTATACAAAATGCCTTTACAAATTTTTATTCCCGCAACAGCCATACAGCATAAATTAAATGACCGGTTATTTGTTAAACGTCATGGAAGGTACTATCCCTGCAATGCTGCTAAAAACTGCGGAGCATATTCCGGTAAAATCTACTTTAAAAATCCTGTTATAAAAGTGAATGGTGATGAATTAAATTTGACTTTACAGGTTAAAAGAAAAAGCTCCTGGTTTTCTGCGCATCATGGCATCAAAGGAAGCATATTGCTCACAGCAGGTCTGGCCGTTAACAATGATGTTTTGCAGTTAACAAACGTAACACCGGAACTTTCCTCCGGAAAATTTCTTACAGAACAAACCTCACATCAATTTGTTGAACTCTTCATTCAACAATTACAGGAAGCTGCTTATTACAATTTCTTCACCCAATTGAATAATATATATGCAGAAATGCTCTTCCATTTCCCTATTAAATGGAATATGGTTTCACTCTCACCGGAATTTTTTATCACTAACCTGAAACAATTTTACCCTGTGCTGCAACCAGAACCGGGCATTGCCATTGATTATGGGATTAAGCTGGAAGTGAGGGAAGAGGCCATTGGGACGGAGGAGGAGAAGTGAATATCCTTAATTCGGGCCTGCTGAAAAACAGTGAATTGCTTGATAATTGGAGCGCTTGAAGTATTTTTCACAAACCAAGTGCAAAAAAATATGGCAAGAGCTTCAAAAATCCGTGCATCTACCCTCAGGTTAAGGACTTGTTCATTATCGTTCGAGTGTGATTCTCCGTAGCCAGTTCGCGCAGGATATCCAGGGCATTGCCTTCGCGTAGCTTCGGCGAAGCAAAGCCGCATGGCTCTCCCGAGTACTCGCATACCCGTCAAGCTAATTTCCTATATTTCTTTTAAAAGTTCCGTAGGAACTACATTTGGGTAACATCAGAACATCTACAATGCCTAAGTTCCGTAGGAACGTGATTTTCGTTTGTATCCTATTTCACACTTAATATTACGTCCCCACAGGACTTTCTTTTTTTGATTTCACTATTTCTATTAATATACAGCCCCTAAGGGACTTTCAACGAATTAACAATATTTTAGCTTGACTCCAATGTGAGGCCTCGGGGGATTTATTTTAATTCTTCCTCCATCTACAGTATTTAATATTTGATGTTATTCATAAACAAAACTGTTACTATAATCATCAGTACATTTATTCGATTCATGTATTAAAGAAAGAAACTTCATTTCTCCTCAAACCTCATTTTCATATTGTCGATCTGGATAGCTATCGGGATTCAAATTATCAGTTGCCAACTAAAAGAATTATTTTACTTATTAAGTAGGCCCTAATTATATAATATATTATTTTAAGTTTAAAACGTCCTTCTAATAGTTTATTAAAATCCGTAAAATTGAAATGAGCTTAATCAGCTTGTGAAGGGATTAACAATCACAAAATCTATTTCTGAAGCTGCGCGAAAACGACGTGCAAAGAAAAAGTGATGTCTTTTGCAAATCATTCTATTGTTTATCATATCAATGATTTGACTGCCTGCACCATTTGCAAAGTTTTTCTTTTTACCAAAATACTTTAGCTTTACCTTTTCTTAAACTATTTTATTGACTGTATATGTTTAGAGATACTTGCAAAATAATCAGGGAGTCCATTTATGGTGTTTTATGTCAATCGCCTGCCGGTGTGGATGATATAAAGTTTGGCAATGGTACTGCCTTCATGATTGCAAAAGGAGTATGCGTTACAGCTGCTCATGTACTGCATATTGATGGAAACCGGTCTAAACCGCTACATAAGAAGATTGAAGTCATCAGGGCACCTGAAATCGGCACTCCCATGCTACGGGCTAAATTAATTGCGGAAGATATTGACAGGGATATTGCACTGATAGAAATCATCCATCCACATAATGATGTGACGTTGACATTACATAATTCAAAAATTGACAATGGAACTGCCTGTGGGTCTTTGGGGTTTCCATTGGCTGAAGTTGCTTTTGTCAAGAATGAAATTTCATTTAACCTGGTAGAAAGATTTCAAGGAGCATACATCTCAGCTTTTCAAAGATTTGCCTTACCCCGTCGGGTTATTTTAGGTTTTTATGAAACAGATGCCATCGTTTATGGCGGATCAAGTGGTTGTCCCGGATTCACCAATGATGGAAATATTTTTGGGATGGTAGTAGGAACAGCCTTGGAAGAAAGTTCCAGTCGTAAATCAACCAGAATGTCTATATCACGATGGGTGCCTTCAATGGATATTATTGCCTTTGCAAAAGCCAATGGAGTCAAAAACATCAGTGTTGCATAATGGATTTTTCTTAAAAACCAATTAACTTCAATATATAATTGCTAAATTTTAAAGCAGTCCAATATTGAAATTATTTATACTTTTATTAAACGGTAAATTATATATAACATAAAATGACTACAAAGCTTATTCAACTGATCCTTGTTGTATTCATTGCAAATTTTTTTTCATGCAAATTACATTCAAATGCAGTAAAAAATAAGAAAGATGTTGATGCAAACAATGCTCTAATGGATGAGAATAGTATGAATTCATTAGACTGGCAAGGGAGTTACATTGGGGATTTACCCTGTGCTGATTGTGAAGGAATACAAACAGAAATCTCCTTATACAATGATCTGTCATATAAAATTCAGTTAAAATATGCAGGAAAATCAACTAATGCAGTTGAATCATATGGAACCTTTAGCTGGAATAAGGATGGCAACAGCATAGTGCTAAATAACATCAACACTAAAGACTTTCCTTCTCTATACAAGGTCGGTGAAAACACACTTACTCAACTTGATTTAAAAGGTAATATCATAGCAGGTGCATTGGCTGAAAAGTACATTTTGAAGAAAGCGCCACAAGGAATCACGGACAAATACTGGCGGCTGATTGAATTACACGGACAACCCATAATACTAACTGATAATGGACTTAAGGAGCCGCATCTTATACTAAAAAGCAAAGGAAATAATATAACGGGCAATGGCAGTTGTAATTCTTTTTTTGGCAGTTTTGAAATGAGCGCCGGCTATCGGATTGTCTTCTCCAAAATTGGAGCCACGGAAATGGCATGTGGCAATATGGAAATTGAAATGGAATTTTTCAAGGTGTTAAACATGACTGATAATTTCAGCACCAATGGTGATACACTTGCTTTGAATAAAGCAAAAATGACGACACTTGCCCGGTTTGTCATTGTGAATCTGAAATAACACTTTAGTTAAGTGCATTTTATGCCAATGTAATTTTATTATTGTTGCTTTATGCAAAGATTTCCCAATGCATTAATTTAATTATGCAGCACGTTTCTTGTTTGTAAAATCCCTGGTGCTTTCCATCAATGCCTTTACATTGTCTTTACAAAAACCATGACTCTCCCTTTCTATTAACTCATAAATCACACCGGTAAGTTCTGATGGTTTTGTAAATACTTGTACTAATCCCGGGCAAGTCAACGGCTGTGCAGAAGCAAACTCTACAAAACCCTTTTCGCTCCAATCCTGCATGGTTTTCTGAACGGAATCAACCTGGAAAGCCATGTGATGTACACCGCCCACACCGCCTCTGTCTGCTACCCATTTTCCAACGATAGAATCCGCTGTTCCATCAGAAATAAAAACCTCCGGTGGCAAATGATAATTCACATATTCATGATTAAAGTATTGTTCAGTCAGCCATGGAGCATTACCTGTGATTTGTTCCGGTGGTAATAGCACCAGACAGTCGGCGCAAGAGCCGTCATCAAATTCTATTTTAAAACCATCAGGAAGGTCTTCGGCAATGCGATAACCGAAACATTCAACAAATAACCTCGCTGTTTTAAACCGGTCTTTAACACGATAGGCAATATGGTCAAGTCTCATGGTTTATTGTATTTAGTATATCTACTGCGCTACAAATTTTAATACAGCATCAACTTTAAACGCGCTCATTTTTGGTGAACACTAAAGAAAGTAAGACCAAATCAATGATTTGCCTGTGTGAATTAAAGGGTGACTTAATCCTATTATTAGCAATCTTCAACTCCTGATTTTCATCAACTCCGCTATTAAAGATCAAAAAGCACTATATTCGTTTTGAAAATCACTACCACAATGAGAAAATTGTTACTTATTCTTATAACCTGCCTGGCTACTTCAGTAGTTGCTCAAAACAATTCAATAAAACCAAAACTCTCTCCGCTTACCAGAAAATATTTGCTGGATGTTGCAAAAACAAATGATGCTGAATCAGTAGCATCCGGATATGCAGGCCGAATGCAAGCGAATGGCAAACGATATGTAAGCGCACTTATTAAAGTGTCAGATGCAGAATTGTCAGACCTTCAGTTAAAAAGTATTGGTGCAGTTGTGGGCACAAAAGCCGGCAACATTTGGACCGTTCAGATTCCTCCTGAAAAGGTTGTTGAACTTACGTCATTTTCCGGAATTGCATATATTGAATTCGATCAGGCTGCTTACCCTCAGCTAAATGTTGCAAGAAGTACAACGCGCGTCGATTCTGTTCATCAGGGGATTAATCTTCCATTACATTATAGCGGAAAGGATGTCATTGTAGGAATCATTGATTTTGGTTTTGATTATAATCATCCGGCATTTTATGATACACTCTATCAGAATTATAGAATCAAAAGAGTTTGGGAATTAAATGGTGTTGGCAGTCCTCCATCAGGCTACAATTATGGTAATGAACTAACGGACTCCACCTCCATAAAAGCGCAGGGGACGGATAATACAGAACAAATGCACGGAACCTCTGTTGCAGGCATTGCAATTGGCTCGGGTTATGGCAGCAATGCAACACATACGCGTT
>JANOVM010000065.1:0-18704 GCA_031417395.1 Bacteroidota bacterium
ATCAAAATGTAATCACACCAATATACAAACAGAAAAAGGGGGTCAATGATCCCCTTTTTTTATGCCTGAAAGAAACTGCTACATAGTCCCCATAGATTTATGCGCCCTCCTTTTGTTACGGGAATGTTTATGGTAGCTGTCTGAAAGAAATGTGATGTTGCCGTCAACTTCAAGAATTGCCAGGTTTACATCTTTAATACTGGCAACACCATGTTCCCGGGCTGATAATTCTAACTCTTCCAGAGAAATGCGTTCCTTCTTAAGGTTTTTGTCAAGGATGCGGCCTTCATGAACGAGAATAATGGGCTCGCCCTGAAAAAAACGGTCCATAAAGCGAAAACGGTAAATAACAAATTTTAAAATGTAATTAGTCAGAAAAAGAGATCCTGCTGCAACAAGACCTCCCCAAAGGCTGCTGTCAGAGCCCACCATAGCATTTTGTACAGAATTACTAATCAATAAAATAAATACAAGATCAATTATCGTAAGTTGAGAAAATTCTTTTTTACCAAAAAGTCTGATGGCAGCCAAAATGAAAAGATATACAACAACACTGCGAAGAATTATTTCTGCCGGGAAAGGCATTATTACATTTAGGTAGAACATGAGATATTTATTTTATCAAAACTAATTATTCTTTTCTAAAGATTCCAAAGGTTATATTTGCAGCATGAGATTCGAAAAACATATATTTATCTGTACAAACCAAAGACCACCGGGCGATAAGAAGTCGTGCGGAGAAGCTTGTGGTCTGGAACTTGTAAAAGAGTTTAAAAAACAATTAAAAGACAAAAACCTGCAAAGTAAAATACGCGCTCAGAGATCCGGCTGCCTCGATGCATGTGACTACGGTCCTTCCCTGGTAATTTATCCTGAAGGTGATTATTATGGAAGTGTTTCTGTAAACGATATTCCGGAAATAATAGAGGAGCATATAATCAATAATCGTCCGGTAAAAAGACTGCTTATTGACTTTAATAAAAAACCGGATGGAGGAAATCCCTGAGAAATACAGAAACGACCTTGCTATTATCAGAGATACGGTAATACAGATAAACCGCGATATTAATATAGATGGCATGGAAGTGATTTTGAGCGGAAACGAGCAAAGAGCTTTTGATGAATTAAAAGAACAGCTCATACCTATTGTTCAAAAACTTCAGAAAGGAGACAGGAGTTTTTTTAATTCTCTGCTTTACAGGATTGATATCAATGAGAAAGATTATCGGGCTTTAATACAGAATGACAGTGACATTGATTTTTCCGGTAAACTTTCGGAACTGATTATCAGAAGGGAATTTCAGAAGGTTTTAACCAGACGTTTTTTTTCAGATAAAATGAATAAAAAATAAAAATTTTATTAATTTTAAAACATGAAAACAGGTGTAGTAGTTTTTCCCGGATCCAATTGTGATGATGACATTTTCTATGTTCTTCATTCCAAGTTGAAGCTTGATGTTGTTAAGTTATGGCACAAGGACCATGATTTACAGGGATGTGATATTATTATTTTACCGGGTGGGTTTTCGTACGGCGATTATCTTCGTTCGGGAGCCATAGCGCGTTTTTCTCCTATCATGAAAGAGGTTGTTAGTCATGCTTCTAAAGGAGGAATTGTTTTTGGTATTTGTAACGGCTTTCAGATTCTTTGTGAAGCAGGACTGCTTCCGGGGGCCTTGCTGCATAATGTGCATCATCAGTTCACCTGTAAGAACACGTACATTAGTGTTGAAAATAATTTTACACTACTTACCGCTTCATTAAGAAAAGATAAGGCGTATAAAATTCCGATTGCTCATGGCGAAGGAAATTTTTATGCCGATGCTGAAGCGATGAAAAAAATAATCGATAATGAGCAGATTCTGTTTCGATATTGTGATGAAAGCGGAAATGTTACGCCACAGTCAAATCCTAACGGAACAAAGGATAATATTGCCGGCATTTGCAATGAAACAAAAAATGTTTTTGGAATGATGCCTCATCCGGAACGGGCAGCGGATATTGAATTAGGAAATACTGACGGACTGCCGATTTTTGAATCACTGTATAAAATGGTTAAAGTTTAAGGACGCGCTAACATAAATAGTATTTATTAAAATAATTGCACTTATTTACACAACAATAAAATCATACACATGAAAAAAAACATACTACTGTTATTCTTTATACTAATAATTAATTATTCATCCAACGGACAATGGACCAGTCAAACTTTAAGTGGAACGCGCACAGACATGGCCGCGGCTTCAGGAGGTGATAAGGCAATTTTTGCAGGTGGAATTGGTTTTATCTCCATTCCTCCACCGGCTTTTGACATGTATAATTATAATTTAAATACCTGGACAAACGGAAGTATATCAAGAGGAAGATCCAGACTAGCCGGTGCTTCCTGTGGAACAAAATTATTATTTGCCGGCGGCGCTAATGACGATATCTTATCGGTAGAGGACAATGTTGATATTTACAACGGGCTCACTTCTTCCTGGACTACAGCGACAATATCCAGACCGCGCTGCAAACTTGCCGGTGCCGGAGCCGGCAGCAAGGTTCTTTTTGCAGGAGGCGCTTTCGATAACGGATCATTACCCCCTGTATCCTATGATGCTGTTGATATCTATGATACATTAACCCAAGCTTGGACAACCAGTGCCCTTTCTGTTGCCAGACATTCACTTGCAGGAGCTGCTGCGGGAAATAAAATTATTTTTGCCGGTGGAGTTAACACGAATGGAATTTATTTTAAAACCGTTGACATTTATGATGTAACAACAGGTACCTGGACTTTAGATTCTTTGTCGCAAGCCAGGTCGAATTGTGTAGCTGCTTCAGCGGGAAACAAAATTTATATTGCCGGCGGACTTACTGTTGGAAATTTAACAAGTAAAGTTGTCGATATTTACGATGTTGTAACCCAAACCTGGACCGTTGATTCGTTATCATTAGAGCGCGCTGATCTTGGTGCTGCTTCTGTTGGGAACTTTGTCATTTTCGCCGGAGGAAGAAAACAATCAACAGTTTATAACAACGTCGATATTTTCGATACTGCCACATTAACATGGACAACTTCAGCCTTGACAACTGCGCGGAGCAATGCTCCTGCAACATCAATCGGCAACATGTTTATAATTGGAGGAGGGGCAGACGCTAATTTATTTCCTATCGGTGACGCTGAAATCTTTACGGTTCTCCCAAACAGCATTGAAAATGTTATTAATCAAAGCACATTCAATATTTTCCCAAATCCTGTTTCTGAGTATGCAAATATTAAGTTTTTAAATTCTATTACTGACGGTCAACTGGAAATTTCCGATGCTGTCGGGAAAATTGTTTATCAGCAAAAATTGGATGTTACAAGTAAGGTTGTTTCTATTCCGACTTTTGATTATTCAAAAGGGATTTATTTTGTTAAAGTAACAGAAGGCGGAAAATCTATGACAGGAAAATTTCTGATCAATTAATTACATCAAAACAATCTTTTGCATACCTGAATAAGTATCTGCTTTTATTTTAAGCCAATAAATTCCTTTAGGAAAAGAAGTCATATCGATTTCTGTAGTTTGACTTCCCTCAAATCGATTAACAACCGCTCCTCTCATATCAATCAATTCAAAGTTTACGGAGGTACTTGAAGAAGGAAGTGAAACAGTACATTTCCCTATTGTTGGATTTGGAAATACAGATACTGAATTTTCAATAGGACTTTCACCAACTTGGGTTGTAATATCAACTAAAATGCAATCTGAGTTACTGCAGTTTTCAGCACTGGTAACCGTCACACAATATGTTCCGGAAGATGTAATGGAAATACTTGGGCTTACATCACCTGTTGACCAGAGGTATGTATTTATTCCGGTACCTGCATTTAGTGTAAAGGCTGAAGTGTTTGAAACAATTGTATCGTTACCAAGATTTACAACAGGAATAGTAAAGATTTCTGCCTGTGCAGGAACTCGGGGACTCTGACAATGCGCATTGAATGTTTGTGCGTAATATATTGTACTTGATAAAAGTGGCGGTGTTAACAGAGAACTTCCATTACCAACAATATTTCCTCCGGTTGGTAAGTCAAACCAAAGAATAAGATCCGGTGAATTTGCAGAAAGAGTTAATGTGCCCGATCCACAACGTTGATTAGAGGTCGTTACAGGATCAACAACATCTGTATGAATGGTAGCATAAGCAGGGACTCTGTTCGTAATGCAAATTCCTGCACCTGATTGTGCCCAGAATGTTGCTGATGAAGAAAGAGATGGCGTTGTAAAAGAACTACCGTTACCGACAATATTTCCTCCGATTGCAGAATCGTACCATCTGATAGAATCCTGTGAAACCGCAGAAAGTGTTACAGTTCCCGATCCGCAATTTTCAGCTGAAGTCGTAATAGGATCCACCGATGAAGAAAGTATAGCAGCAATGACAGGAACCCTGCTGCTTAAACAGTTCAGGCCTGATTGCACATAGTATGTTGTAGTAGAGGAAAGAGAGGGCGTAGCGAATACACTTCCCGAATAAATAGATGATCCTCCTGTTGCAGAGTTAAACCATTGTATTGGAGAAATAGAATTTGCATTTAAAGTAACATTACCCGGTCCGCAGCGTGATACATCATTTGCCAATGGTGCAGGAGCATAACCTTCCATGGTAAAGGTTGTTGTAAAGGAGTTTCTTAATGGATAAACATCGTTATCGGTAGAGGTATAACATTTGAAAGTATAAGAACCAATACCTGAAGTGTTAATTGTTGTAGAGAATGTAAGCGTGTCAAATACTCCCGGTGCTGAGGTCAATGGAAATAATTGGTTAAGAGTAGCGGTGTAATTTCCGCTGACCTCAACGGTAATGGGAACACCGGTAAAACTTACTTCGCCAAAATTTCTAATAACAACTTTTACTTGTGTATTAGGTCCTCCGCAAACAGAAGATGAAGGTTCAAGTAATGCTACAACACTAGTGTATTTTAATTTATCATATACGATACCGGCACTGTCAGTTTTAATAATCATGGCTTCCTCCTGATTCCATCCAAAACTCCCGGTATGACCAACTACAACAAAGCCACCATCAGAAGACTGCAGAGCACTATAGCCATGATCATGATTATCACCGCCAAATGTCTGAGCCCATAGAGAGTCACCTGAGTAATTGACTTTTAAAAGCCAGATATTTGGATCTATGGGGCCTAAACTACGGGTAGTTCCACATGCAATAAATCCTCCTGTGGCTTCTTTTACTGTATGAAAGTCATCAGCAAGAGAACCTCCAAAGGTTTTCGACCAAACTACAGTTCCCGCTGTGTCTGTTTTCACCAGACTGCCGTCATCACCCGTAGTCAGAGTGCCTGTATTACCCGCTAAAATAAAACCATCAGAAGTGGCAAGTATCGATTCAATATTATCTGCGTATGGTGTACCAAATTTTCTGGTCCACACGGTATCCAAGGAACTATTCAAACGAATAAGAAACTGATCCAAACCCTGGGCGCCATTATAACTTTGACCACCTAAAATAAAGCCGCCATCGGCAAGCAACTGTATAGCATTTGCATCATCGTATCCGAAACTTCCGTAGAGTTTAGAATTAATCAGGTTTCCCTGATTGTCGGTGATTAGCATAAAAGCATCATAATACTGAGCAGGTACGCTTGTGGTATAACCCACAATGGCAAAATTACCGTTGGGTAATTCTAAAATATCCTGTGCTCTGTCTCTGCCGCTTTCTCCCCAAAATTTCACCCATTGTAATTGACCCAAAGCATTTAGCTTCATAATCATTACATCATCTGAAATGCCTGTATAGCTTGAAGAATAGCCGCAGAAAGCAAACCCTCCGTCCATTGTTGGTATTACTTTATAAAGCAAATCTTTGAAACTCATTGGACCGTTGTATTTAAATGTCCAGATAGTATCTCCTGAATCATTTAATTTCACAACATAAGCATCCGTATCGTTAACGTTCATATCTGAAGTATAACCTGCGGCAATATAGCCTCCGGTAGGAACTTCCTTTACTGAACGAAAGACATCTGTGCCTGTAGCACTCAATAGTTTTTCCCAGGTTGTGGCTTTAGCTTTTGATGCATGTGTTCCGCTTATCAGCAGACATGTGAAGAAAAATAACATTCTCATTTTAGATAGAATTTAGTTTAATTAAATTTTCAGAAATTGGTTAGAGAGAGAAAAATATTATAGCTATTGTATGGTTATGATTCGTGTGGTGTTTCCCGGTGATGAAATAATACGCAGGAAATATATTCCTTTTGCAAGAGCTGAAACGTCGTAGCTCCCGGTAATGGAATTGTTATCAGTTTGACTATCTGAAAGAACTACTCTTCCTTCGACATCTGTTAACTGTAGGCTAAATCGAAGCGAGGGGTTATTTGATTTAATATTCAATGTTCCGTGTGTAGGATTTGGGTAAACTTCAATTGCATTATCAGGATGGTTATCTGAAATGCTTGTTAAGACGTTGACCGAAATTGTATCTGAACCTAAACAGCCATTGTTATCCTGAACCGTTACAAAATAAACACCGGTAGCATTTACATTAATTGTTTGTGTAGTTGCATTTGTGCTCCATAAGTATGAAGTAAAACCTGCACCCGGATTAAGTGTGATGGAGGCACCGGAGATAATTATTACAGATGGCGGACCGATATTGACTATAGGAAGGTTATACACTGCAGCTGTTACAGGAGTGCGCTTACTTGTGCATGTGCCATCGTATGCTTCAACATAGACAACAGTGGTTGTTGTGAAAGTTGAAGTATAAGAATTTCCTGTTCCTAAAATTATTCCTCCGGTTAATTGATCATACCAGGTTAGTGTATTGACAGATGCAGCGCCAAGTGTTTGAAGTCCCGGTCCGCAATTAGTCGAATTAGCAGCGATAGGATCCGGCGGCAATGGATTAATAGTAGCAATTGCTGCTATAGGATTACTGTTACAACCCGGACTTCCTGCTACAGCATAATACGTTGTTGTATTGTTGATAATAGGAGTGTTGAAAGTATTGCCTGTTCCCAATAAAGTACCTCCCGGAGAATCATACCAGCTGATTTGAAATGACGATGAAGCAGAAAGAGTTAACGACCCTGTTCCACAGAATGAATTATCAACAGTAACCGGATCAGCTACACTTGAAGATATAAATGCAATGACAGGTATACGTATACTTGGACATGAACTTCCTGCCTGAACATAATATGTTGTCGTTGCACCAATTGAAGGAGTGGTAAAAGAGCTGCCTGTACCTAGCGCCGAACCACCGCTTGATGCACCATACCAGAAAATGGAATCGTTAGAAGAAGCTGTTAATGTTACAGGTCCTGTCGTGCAGCTTATACCGGAAGTTGTTGCTGGAGGGGATGTAATATTGACTGTAGCAATTACAGGAGTTCGTACACTGGTGCAGCCACCGGTAGAACTCTCTGCATAATATGTTGTAGTTGAAAGAAGAGTAGAAGTAGTAAAGATCTGACCGGAACCAACGGATGTACCGCCGGTCGGAGATGTCCACCAGGTAATTGGATTGAGCGATTGAGCGGAGAGAACCACAGAGCCTGCACCGCAGCGGGTAGCATTGGTTCCAACAGGCGGATCAGCAACAATAATATTTGCAGTTACCGGCACCCTTACACTGGCACAAACAGTAATCGCTTCTGCGTAAAAGGTGACAGGAGCTGATAAAACAGGAGTAACAAAAGAGCTGCCGGAGAAAACAGGCAATCCACCGGTTGGTACATTAAACCATCTGATTGAATCAGGAGAAGCAGCTGTTAATGTCACAGAAGAAGGGCCGCATGCAGTGGCACCTGTTACAACAGGAGAAGCAGCCGAATTAATAATAGCTTGCACAGCTACAGGAGAACTTGGACAAATACTACCTGCAACGGCATAATAGGCAGTTGTTGTATTTAGAAATGGTGTTGTAAATGTACTTCCTGTTCCCATTATAGTTCCGTTTACCGGAGCATTGTACCAATAAATCTGACTACCGGAAGTGGCAGAAAGAGTTAAGCTTCCCGGACCACAATGAGTAGCATTGGAAACAATGGGTGCAGGAGTAGGAGGATTTATGACAGCTTCTACCGGAATACGGCTTGAACAAGTGTCGGCCTGCATAAAGTACGTAGTCGTATTAATTAAATTCGGAATGGTAAACGTATTCCCGCTATTCAGCAGTGAACCGCCGGTAGGAGCATCGTACCATTTAACGGGAGAAGAAGAATTCGCAGTTAAGGTAATGCTGCCGCTTCCGCAACGGGACTGATTGAAAGCTGTTGCCGAATTACTTCCAATGATTGCATTAACAGGAACAAAATTACTTGCACAATTCTGGCTTGGAATAAAAATGTACCAATTATAAAAATAAAAATATGCACCGGCTAGCGTTGAATTGGATCCGTAAATCTCAACGGTCTGAGAAATTTTATAAGGATAAACAGCACCATCATTGTTTTTGTACAAATTTAAACTGGATGCTGAAAGTCCAAGTTGCAGGTTATTTTGAACAGGAATATCAAAATTCAGATATACACGAATTCCGCCGGCAGCAGTTGGAAGGTTGACTGTTTTTGATTGTAGTACTGTTCCAAGGGAATCTCTTAATTCAATGGTACGGATTCCCGGAGTCGTTGGATATACTACTACAGATACAAGTTTAAATGGAGTTCGTGAATCAAAATTAAGGTAGCCGGTATTTGAAGTGCCGCCGGTTCCTATAAAATTATTGAGCGGCCCCACCGTAAGACCTTTGCCTTTGATTGATTGAACATGATAGGTTGTTGAAGATGTAAGAGCAGGAGTAGTATATGAACTACCCGTTGAAACAAGGTTGCCATTTACAGGAGCGTCATACCAGAACATTGAATCTACTGAGGCTGCAGGAGATGATGAAAGTGCAACTGAACCGGCCGCGCAACTTATACCGGAGGTTGTTATCGGGTCTCCTGTTGGAGCAATTACATTTATAGTTTTAACTATAGTATCATTTGTATAGGAAATATCTGCATTTCTATGCTGAATATATGCACTTATGGTATAAGTACCATTTAAATTAAAATCATACGTCTGTGAAAAAGTAAGAAACTTTGTAAAGCCCGGTGCAAGGCTGCCAATGAATGTATCAACGAAAGAAGTAATGGAAGTGCCATTATCAATGGACAAATACACAGAAATATCCTGTTCATTCGTTTGTCCGTAATTCGTTAATTGAACTTCAAGGCTTACACCATTACTTCTGCAAAGGTTTGTCAGTGGTGCAACGATTTTATCAATGCCAACATCTTTATTGACACTTCCGTTAGGCCCGAGTTTTACAAGAGCAAAATTTTCGAAGTCATAACTGTTTTTGAAAAAACCAAATTCAGCATAACCACCATCTGAAGTTTGAATGCATCGGTAAGCATGATCATGGTATGGGCTTCCATAGGTAGTATCCTGCCAGACCATATTTCCCAGACCATCGGTTTTAATCAGATAAAAATTTGGATTTGTCAAGCCAAAACTTCTGGTAATTCCACCCAGAATGAATCCGCCGTCAGTAGTATTTTCAACAGTCTTGCCGCCGTCTTTTTTTGAACCGCCAAATACCTGATCCCATAAATAGTTACCTAAAGAATCTGTTTTTAGGAGCCAGACATCAGCATCACCAAAACCGTTTACGAGTGTATCAGCGTCACCAACTAAAATAAATCCTCCATCAGGGGTTTTCTGAACATAATGAACTTCCTGAGTATACGGTCTTGAAAAATTTTGCTGCCATTGTACAATTCCGTTTGCATCTGTTTTTACGAGGTAAAAGTCACCGTCGTATGCACCGAAACTGTACGATTGTCCTGCAAGAATATAACCACCATCCCCGGTTTGCTGAATTGAATTTCCGATTTCATAAGACCCGCCGCCGATAGTTCTCTCCCATTGAATAACACCTGCAGCGTTAAACTTTACGAGATAGATATCATAATTTCCATGCGTATTAGTTGTATTTACACCTACTGCAGTATATCCGCCGTCTGTTGTTGGAATGATTGCTTCAAACCATTGTGTTCCTGCATCACCAATTACTTTTTCCCAAACAGTGTCGCCCGTATTGTTGGTCTTAATAAGATAAGCATCGTCGTTTCCGTTTCTGGTTGTTAATCCGCAAACGATAAAGCCTCCGGTAATCGGTTTAACCATGTTTGCAAATTCAAAAGAAGGTCCTCCATAACTTTTACTCCACAATGGATTTCCATAAGCATCTGTGCGAACAAGCCAGACGTCTGAGGATTGCGCTGTACTATAAGTAGTAGTTGATCCGGTAAGTATAAAGCCACTATCCGGTAATTGTTCCATCCAGCGTCCATCTTCATCATAAGCTCCTCCGTATTCGCGGCTAAAAGATATTTGCCCCCGGACATTCAATCCTGAGAGTAAACATAATAATGAAAACAACACTAACTTTTTCATCTAAATGATGCAGATTTTGAAATACAAAAATAACCCATAACTAAGCCTATGCACTATTATTATGTAAGACTGAAAATTCTTTGGGCGAATAACATTTCTTTACCGCCTAATATAATTCATTCCCCACTTTAATTGTTTTGTTCGTTTAGAAATCTATGTAAAGTACTGAAAAAGAACTGGTTTTTTTGTGAATTTATTGTCATTTCTGCTTCTAAGCCTCCGCTCATCCATTTTTAAAAATGGCTCAGTTTTTTAAAATAACTTATTTTATAACTGCTTGAAAATCAATGAAAAAATGGCTTCATCAACAAAAAATGCTGCATTGAAAAATCAATTCAATGCAGCATTTAGTAAATTAAAATATGGTTAAAACTAATGGACTTCTGTCTTTTTATACTCCTCTCCAAGTTTTCTTTGAATATCATTTGGTACGGGTGAATACTCAAAGAAGCGTCCTGTATAGCTTCCTCTGCCCTGTGTAATGGAACGAAGAGAAGTAGAATATTTATCAAGTTCAGAAAGCGGAGTCTTTGCTTTTATCACCTGATACTGTCCGTTAGAATCCATTCCAACAATTACGGAACGGCGCGTTTGCAGATCTGTTACTACATCACCCATGAGTTCTTCCGGCACGTGGATTTCTATTTCATAGATAGGCTCCAGTATTTTTGGATCAGCCAGATGGAAGGCTTCTTTAAAAGCCATCATTCCTGCAATCTTGAAAGAGATGTCGTTTGAATCTACGGGATGCATTTTCCCGTCGTACACAATGACACGTACATCGCGCACATAACTTCCCGTAAGCGGACCTTCATGCATTTTCTCCATAATGCCTTTTTGTATGGAGGGAATAAAACGCTGATCGATTACACCGCCAACTATACAATTATAAAAAACCAGTTTGCCGCCCCACGGTAATTCAAGCTGTTCTTTTTCGCGAATGCTGTGTCCTTCGGGTTCAGGCATTCCTTCGTGATACGGTTCAATTTTCAGATACACTTCTCCAAATTGTCCGGCACCGCCGCTTTGTTTTTTATGACGGTAAGAAGCCATAGAAGGTTTTTGAATTGTTTCTCTATAAGGAATTCGAGGTTTAATATATTCAACTTCGAGGTGATATATTTTTTCAATTCTCCATTTAATAACTGTTAGATGGAGTTCCCCCTGACCGGATAAAATAATTTGTTTTAGTTCTCTGGAATATTCTATAGTAAGCGTTGGATCTTCCTGATGGATTTCACTTAAAACTGAACCAAGTTTTTCATCGTCTGTTTTATTTTTAGCAATGATAGCAACACGAATTCTGGATTCAGGAAAATGAATGGGATCGAATTCTATCGATTTACCATTGGCACAAAGCGTTTGATTGGTTAGTGTATCTTTTAACTTAAGTGTTGCTCCAATATCGCCGGCAATAAGTTTAGTAACCTGATTCCTGTTTTTCCCATCCATGATAAACAATTGGTTAAGTCTTTCCGCCTGACCGGTTGTTGAATTGACAAGATCAATTCCTGCAGTTATTTCACCCGACAGCACTTTGAAAAAAGATAGTCTTCCGAGGTGAGGCTCAATCAATGTTTTAAAAATAAAAACTGCAGGAGTTCCTTTAGGGTCGCAGGGAAGTTCTTTTCCATCGACGAGTTTTTCCGGAAATAATTCTGTCGCTGAAGGAACAACATTATCAATAAAGCTCATCAGTCGGCCGCTGCCCATATTCTTTTTGGCAGATAAGCAAAAGACAGGATAAACATCGTGATGAAGCATACCCATTTTAAGTCCCTGCCGCAATTCATTTTCATCGAGCGATCCTTTTTCAAAAAACAATTCCATAAGTTTTTCATCGTTTTCTGCTGCTTTCTCTACAAGTTCATTGTGGAGTTTATCGGCTCTTTCTTTTTCTTCAGGAGGAATAGGAAGTTTTTGCGGTTTTCCACCCTGAGGAGGAAATTTATACATAACCATGTTCAGCAAATCGATAATGGAATCGAAAGCGTCGCCCTGCTGTACGGGATATTGCATAACGGTAATTGCTTTTCCAAAGCGGCGTTTGGCAGATTCAACCGTAGCTTCGAAATCGGATTTACTATGATCAATGTGATTAACAGCAAAAAGTATTGGTTTTTGAAATTTCTCTACATAATTCCAGATGAGTTCTGTACCAACTTCAACACCGTTTTCTGAATTAAGAAGCATGACGGCAGTATCGGCAACGCGCAGGGAAGAGATTACTTCTCCTATGAAATCATCAAGACCGGGAGTGTCAATGATATTGATTTTGTAATCTTTCCATTCAGTATGGAGCGATGTAGCATAAACAGAACTTCCACGCTCGTGTTCAATATCGTGAAAATCGGAGACGGTGTTTTTTTCTTCAACCGTGCCTCGTCTGTTAATCAGACCGGCTTCAAAAAGCATGGCTTCTGCCAGTGTGGTTTTACCCGATTTCGGGGCGCCGACAAGAACAATATTTTTAATGTGTTTATCATCGTATACTTTCATAATTTTTATTTTTTATTATCGTACAATAAATTTAAGCGATTTTAACAATCAATTCCAAATACTTTTTAAGTTATTTTTTTCATCGGCTAGAGGAATCATAATTCAAAGACTTGTCAAATAGGCCGTTTAATCATACTTTTGATGTTCAGGAAAGTGATTGTAAAATGTCCAAAAAAAAGAAAAAGTACTCGTCCTTTAATGCAGCTAAGAACCTGCAGCGCAAGCTGGCTTTAAAGGAAGGTTATTATGACGGCCGTTTCAGGGAAAAGACAGTTAAAGACAAAAAGAAGGAGGAAAACAGGAGGAAAGCCCGCGGAAAGGTCAATTTAAAGGAAATTGACTAAGCAATTGGGCATAGGTCAGGAATTACCGGCATCACTTAAATCCAACGGTTTCATGCTATGAAAAGCAAAGCAATATCCTCCAAAGAGGTCAGCTATACAACAACCATTTTAAAATACGGGAAGATGGGAGAGAAAACGGGCTGGACGTATATAGAGGTTCCCGCTGATGTTGCAGGCACATTGTATCCCGGTATGAAAAAGTCTTTCAGAATAAAGGGCAAACTGGATGAATATAAATTTTCCGGATTAGCGCTCATACCCGTTGGCGAAGGAGATTTTATTCTGCCCATCAATGCAGGTATTCGCAAAGCAATTGGTAAAAGAGAAGGCGCCAGGGTTAAGGCATCCTTAAAAGCAGACCCAAAGAAACCATCGTTAAGTGCCGATTTGCTGGAATGTCTGGAAGACGAGCAGGAAGCACTCGCTAACTTCAAAGCACTTTCGTTTTCACATCAGAATTATTTTTCCAAATGGATAGAAAGTGCAAAAACTCCGGCAACAAAAGCAGAAAGAATAGCGCGAACGTTACATGCAATGCTTCGCAAAATGAATTATGCAGAGATGTTGAGAGAAAAGAAAAAAAATTAATTGATAATCTAATATTCAATGGCATTATTTGAAAAACACCTCTTTCTTAAAAAATCAAAAATCCCCGGCGCAGGAAAAGGATTATTTACACGAATTGACATCTCCAAAGGACAGTTAATTGTCGAATACAAAGGTAAACTGGTGCTTTGGAAAGATGTAAAACATGAGGACGGCTACAATGCTTACTTATTTAAACTTAACAGGCAATATGCCATCGATGGAAAAAACTATTTAAAATCATTTGGCCGCTATGCCAATGATGCAAGAGGCTTTAGTAAAATCATGGGACTAAGAAATAATTCCGAATACGTTGTCAAGAAAAACAAATGTTATTTATCCGCTATCCGAAAAATTCAAAAAGGAGAAGAAATACTTATTCCTTATGGGAAGGCGTATTGGGATTTGATGAGGAAAATTAGTACTTAGTACGTAGTAATTAGCATGTTGTCTTTTGAATTTAACTCACTTAATTTAATAACAGGTTTTTTCTAAGTACTAAGTACTATGTACTAAGTACTTTTCTTACATTTACTATTCAAACCATAAAATTTAAATACCATGATCATTGTTCGAGATGTTTTCAGTTTGAAGTTCGGTAAAGCAAAAGACGTTAAGTCTGTCATGCAGGACTCAAAAAAAATGATGAGTGAATCGCAGCTTAAAAACTCGAGAGTGCTCTTTGATTTAGTAGGTCCGTCGTATACGATGGTGCTGGAGAATACGCATCAAAACCTCGCAGAGTATGAAAAAGAAATGGCAGCACTCTTCAGCAAACCGGAATGGGCTGCATGGTATCAGCGCCTGGTGCCCCTCGTTGAAAAATCATACAGGGAGATTTTTACTGTAATGGAATAAAAATATTTTCAGTTTAAAATATTTTTATTCATTTATAAAACCCGCAAATAATTCCACCCATTAGGGCAAATGATACAATCCAGTAACCTGTATGGATTAGAACATATTTAAACGGCTTTCTTTCGAACAATGCAATTATTCCCATTATAGGCATAGTAAGAAATATGCCAAGCAATGTTCCATGAAAGGCACCGTGTTTGAAAGTCCTGAAATTATTGCCATATTTATCCATGAAGTTTTTGAAATAAGCTCCAACTTCTGTTGTCGGATCATTAACACCCGGATCATTTGCAAAAATGGAATAAACATGAAACTGATGAATAACAACTCCCAATAGGGCCATGGATAATAATAAACTATAAATATATGTCAAGCCAAAGATAAGGGCCATGTTGCTGCCCTTCATTTGTTCTTCCGTCATACCGCTGGCTTTCATCCAGACAGTGCCGAATACTTTTGGGTTGTACCAGATAAAACCAACAATCAAAGGAATGATTGCTGCTAAGAGGATAATTGGCCAATCTATGCTCATAGGTTTAATTTTGGCTCAATATTAAATCATTTTTTAATACTTTTTTATAGCCTTAAAAAAAATTATTAACCGATGCAATATTGGAAATAGAGTTTGGGGAATTTATAAACAAACATTTATATCTTTGAAATATAAAATTAATAAAATGAGAAAAGCAATACTATTTCTGACTGTGGTAATTCTATTCACCGGAACAGCTAAAGCGCAAAATGATAACGCTTTGTATTTCGATAACGTTAATGACTATGTAATCGTAAACGGTGCCTCTTCATTAATTTCCAATTCAACACCGATTTCCATTTCCTGCTGGGTTTATCCTGAAAATGCAACACCTGTTTTTCCTGACTTCGATGGATTTTGCGGATTTAGGAATGACAACGATGCCGATTTTTACTTAACGCAGGTTTCTGCCTCACGGGTTGAAGCCCGGTTTCGTAACGATGCAGGCCTTGCCTTTGATATAGTCGACAGTTTGTTACAATTGAACACCTGGCAACATTATTTACTGACATACGACGGTACTACGATGCAAATGTATAGAAACGGTGTTCTTTCAGAATCTATTGCTGCAAGCGGATCAATTACTAATGCCTTAGAGGATTTTTATATTGGCAATTCAGTTTACTCAATTACTAATTTCTATTTTAAAGGAAAGATTGATGAAGTAAGTTTGTGGAATAAAGCACTTACTCCTAATGAAATTAATTGTATTTATAAGAGTGCAGTCGATCCTGTTTCTGCCGGACTACAATTATATTATAAATTCAACCAAGGTGTAGCAAACGGAAACAATGCTTCTGTTGATTCATTAATTCCTCAGGCTGGTACTATAAAAGGAGCATTGAAGAACTTTGCGTTGACGGGCGCTTTGTCAAACTGGGTAGCAGGAGTTGAAAACTATACAAATACATCAGCAATTATTTGTCCGGGTCAATCTGTAATTTTTGGGTCACAGACATTAACCATTCCCGGCATATACTATGAAAACTATACCGGTATATCCGGTTGTGACTCCATAGTTAAAATGAATTTAACGCCTGCACTTTCAACAAATGTTTTGCAATTCGGAAATTCTTTGGCTGCTTCTCAATCCAATGCAGTTTATCAATGGCTGGATTGTAATAACGGATATAGTCCTATTAACGGAGAAGTGTCACAAAATTTTGCACCCGCCCTCACCGGAGATTATGCTGTTGCTGTTACGTACAATTCATGTACGGATACCAGTAATTGCTATAATGTAATTATCGGTTATGCAGGAGAGCAGAATGCAACCGATGTTATTCGTATTTCCCCAAATCCCGCTTCCGATCAACTTTTTATTTCTAATGTGAAAACCGCAACTTCACTTGAAATAATTTCTTTGACAGGACAAAAGATGTGGAGCGAAAAAATTAATTCAAATCAAAAAATTGATATTTCATTTCTGGCGAAGGGTGTGTATGTTATTAAAATGAAGGATGCTTTTTCGCAGAGAATATACCGTCTGATTAAAAATTAATATTGTTCAAGACCATAAAAAAAAAGATAAAAAATCAAGTAAATCAAGGTCAAAAGTGATACCCAATCCCCGCTGTAGCCATCCGCGGAGCAAAATCAAGTACTCCTGAAGCATAGGGAGAAGATTCATCTGTTTCAACTTTTACAAGATGGCTCTTGTTAATTACAAACATAACAGCGCCGTTAAAGCCCATTACCCAGCCTGATTCGCCGAGCCGCCAGTTCCAGCCAAAGGTGACGCCTAAAGCCTGGCAATATTCACCGTGAATTCTTTTTATGCCAAGGGTTTCCATAGCATATTGTGTTAACTGGGTTTTTTCAGTGCGGACAATCATTCCTGTTGCGCCAATAAATGCTTCTTTATTGCTATGGTACGGTAGTTCGAACATTGTGTATGGGTCGGAACCGTTGAAAGAAAAAACAAGATTAGCACGGGCAATTTCCAGTTGTGTTAAACCTACCCTATGCACACCATCAGCACCCTTCGATTTAAACTCCGGCCTGGCATACATTCCGGCTACCTGCAAATGAATAGCGGCACCGCGAAAACGAAAAAGGTCTGCCGATAGCTCTGCTTCACCAATTGCAGCGTAGTCGGTATTTACAGTATAAGAAGCTAATTTTCCGATTTTTTCTTTTAAATGAGCCTCCATATCGTGGTTGTTCGACATGGCACCGCCGCGAAAAGTGAGCTTAAAAGGATTGCGATTGGGTAAGGAAACTTGTCCGTGTAAAATATTACCGGCTCCCAACAGGAAAATAAATAAAAATGAAAACAGAAGTTGTCTGAGCGAATTATTTACCTGAAGAATCATGTTAATTTACGGGCCTTTGCAGGGAGGCGAAGATAAAAAAATTACTTTAGTTTTATCGACCCGATGATAGTTTGTGATAACTTTTTAGAAATCGGAGATCAGATGAAGAAATTATATTTCGGATAATTTTCTTTTAACTTTTCTACTACTACAGCCACTGCCGGACAAATCATGGAATTCGAAAAAGTGATGGGAAGTTTTTCCGCAATGTTCCTCTGCTGTGTATGCGGATAATCCCTGCAAGCTCCCGGACGGGAATCGTATACAGAGCAATGTTTATCCTCGCC
Source organism: Bacteroidota bacterium (assembly GCA_031417395.1). Classification (GTDB taxonomy): domain Bacteria; phylum Bacteroidota; class Bacteroidia; order AKYH767-A; family 2013-40CM-41-45; genus JADKIH01. The sequence continues at coordinate 17,869 of JANOVM010000065.1, forward strand.
AAGGAAGGGACATGGCACTTTTTTAAAAATAAAATCACCGTCTTCATCGGTTCGCAAATATTTTTCTGTAAAGTCCGTGTGACGAATATTCAATCTTTTGGAAAGTGTTTCTATATCACGGTTTTTTATTAAAGGGCTCGTAGTAGCACAGCAATTGGCACATTTCAGGCAGTCGATGTTTTCAAAAGCCTCATCGTGAAATCCATTCGTGACTTCATCCAGATCTTTCGGTCTGGCATTTTTTAAACGATAAATAAAATTTTTATTTTCTTTTTTTTTGCTGATGGCAATATCAAGAAGTTTTTTGTATTCGGGTAAAATTGCGTGTGACATATCAGCTTTTTGGTTTGCCTGAACCGGGACTTCTCTTTTTGAAATTTCTTTTAAAATTTGTTTTTTTACCTGAATCAATTTTAGCTTCGGGCTTCCATTCAGGGCCGGGACCCATGCCTGCGGGTAATGGGAGCTTATCAATTTCTCTTTCAATCAATGCTTCTATCTGTGCAAAACGTTTTTGGTCTTTTGGATTGATGAAGGTAATTGCTTCTCCTGTTGTTTCAGCACGGGCAGTTCGACCAACTCTGTGTACATAATCTTCTGCATCACCGGGCACATCGTAATTCATTACCAGACCGATGTTTTCTATATCAATGCCGCGCGAAAGAATATCCGTGGCCACAAGAATTTTTGTGGACCGGTTGCGAAAAGAAAGCAATACATTTTCTCTTTCTTCCTGTGAAAGATCGCTGTGAATGGCTTTTGCCGGAAGTCTTAAGCGTAACAGATCACGTTCAAGATCTTTAACAGCAACTTTTGTGGAAGCAAATATTAAAACA
>JANOVM010000066.1:0-58292 GCA_031417395.1 Bacteroidota bacterium
GTAAATTGAATACAAAAACCTTAACACTCATTCTATTTCAATCAATCCAAACACCACAAGAAAAAATACTTAAAGAAGAGAATGAAGAGTTCTTTAGGCATTATCAAAAAGGAATAAAATGGGAAATAAGGTAATAAGGTAGTCTATGGGTTAGTCTGTTTTGCTACTTAGGTAATAAGGTTTTACTTCCCGAACTTATCCAAAAAGACATTAATATTCCAAATTTAAGATTTTGTAAATTCTAATTTTTAAAATAGTTAATATATGCAATTATTGTTTGAAATATTAATCTTAACCAACTTTTTTCTATTTAAAGAAGTTTATTATTAGCGACGAATTGAGCTTTTCATCCATAGCGAATGCAAACCTTATTACCTTAGTAAAAAAAATAATTTCCCCATAAAAAAACCTTATTACCTTATTGCCCTATTAAAAGTCTCCTATAATGAAAATTGAATACAACAACCTTTATGTTCATTTTATTTTAATCACTCAAAACCGTATTCCCAGTATTCCAGAGTTAAATCGCGATCGAATCGAAAAGTACATAACAGGCATTGTTAATAATAATAATTCAAAGCTTTATAGTATTTATGCAAATCCTGAACATGTTCACTTTTTGATTTCTCAAACACCAAAAATATCAATAGAAGGAATAGCCTCAATTGTTGCAGAAAGCTCAGCTAAATTCATTAACGATAATAAACTGAGTGAAGGATATTTTCGTTGGCAAGATTCTGCATCTGCTTTTTCTGTATCTAAATCTGATGTAGATAAAGTGTGTAAGTATATTATTAATCAATCCGAACACCACAAGAAAAAAACATTTAAAGAAGAGTATGATGAGTTAATCAAGCATTATCAAAAAGGAATAAAATGGGAAATAAGGTAATAAGGTATTGTAAAGGCTAGTCAGTTTTGTTACTAAGGTAATAAGGTTCTATTTTCCTAAAGTAATCTAAGAATACATTAATATTCCAAATTTATGATTTGGTAAATTCTAATTTTTCGAAAAGTTTAGGAAAATAAATTCTTTCTAAAATTTCACAAATCATTACCGTTTAAAGTATCTATGATTAATATTTCAAACAGTAATTACATAAACTATTGGTTTACGGCCTCACCACTGATTTAGTAAAGTAAACATTGTTTTCAATAATTCCATAAGCAGCAGACTCAACAATTCCAATGCCGGAAAGGTCTTGGGGTACGTAACCTGTCAATGTAATATAGACGGCATTTTCCATATCACCGTAATCCTGTGATTCAATTATTCCGTCCTGATAACCCAGTCCTAAATTGGAATCTGAAATATCTCCGCTGTAAATTGCAAAGTTGCCATCACCAAGATCTGAAAGATTACTTCCATATGCTTTGGTAATTGCATCTGAAAAATTGTATTGAGCATTGGAAATTATAGTTACAGGAATGGCACTCCACGTTTCTAAAGCATTGCGGTGTCGAATGACTATATAATAACTATTTCCCTGCATCGCTGAAGGAACTCTTATGGTAACATTACCGAAAACATTAATTGTTTTCTTCGAAGAATAGATAAGTTTGTAAGGCAGACTGTTGCTATGCAATTCAACAATCAGCGTATCGCACAAACCCGGATTGCCTGTTGGATCAACGGTAGCTGTCATTACTCCTCCGCCGGCATAAAATCCTTCTATAAATAATTGAATGTTTAAAGTATCCTGACATACATCTGATGAAACATTTATGGATCCTGTGCTCTTACAATTGTTTATATCTGTAACTGTAACAAAATAATCTCCGGATGAGCCAACCCTAATACTCGGAGTAGTTGCTCCTGTATTCCATAAATAAGATGCTGCGGAACTCGCTGTTAAAAGAATCGTATCTCCAAAACAAAAGAAAGAAGGTCCGTTTATACTAACCGTCGAAGGAGAACGAACTGTAAGTGTTGCCGGTGAACTGTTTGTAGAAGCAAAACAACCGCTAGAAACAACACATCGATATTGTCGCCCGCTTAAGGAATCTGTTGCATAAACAGATAATTGCTGTAGATGAACTCCCTGAAAAATTTCATTGTCCGATAAATCATTCCAACTACCGTTAAACTCCTGCCATTGATATGTTAATCGATTGCCTTTTGCATTGATGTTAAAAAAAGCATACGAACGATTGCATGCCGTAACGCTGACAGGTTGAGAATTAATAACAGTAGTGGCAAATGCAACAGTGGTAGAAGCGGTTTGGGGTAAACAATTTCCCTGAGTCACGGTAACCGTATATACACCGGCTGTTCCGGCAGTTGATGCAGGAATGAAAGGGTTGGAAAGTTCTGAACTAAATCCTCCCGGACCGGACCAGCTTATTACTGCATTGGGTATGGTAGAATACAATTCAACAGTATTGCCTATGCATGCTTCATTATTAGAAGCAACAGGAACCTGGCCTTTTACATCAACATAAATATATGCCGGCGGACTCGTGCAGCCATTCGTTGATACCCGACAGCTATAAATTCCCTGTGTCCCTGAAGTAGTATTTGCAATAGAAGGATTTTGAAGAGTTGATTCAAACCCCGATGGCCCTGTCCAGTGATAGGATGCGCCGGGAATAGATACAGCATTTAACTGCAGGGTATTTCCGAGACACAAAGGATCATTATACGTAATTGAAGGAAGGTATTGTACGCAATTGAAATCGATACCGGCAAATCCCTTTTTATCCACTCCGCCGATATTGTCAAAAGATCCACCTGAATAAATTATATTGCCATACAGATGAATAGTATTAATAAAATTATCCGATTGCGGATTCCAGGGAGGAGGACTGCCGGTAAGTTTATCAATTGCACTGAGACGATTGCGAACCTGGCCGGCAATGGTTGTAAATCCGCCACAGGCATATAAGGTGTTTCCGGAAATGAAAATGTTTCTTACTAATCCGCCATCAGCAATGGGATTTAATGCATTCACTAAACCTGATGTTGCATTGACAGAAGCAATGTTTTGTCGATTTTCTCCTCCGGCCATAGAGAAATCTCCACCGGCGAAAATTGAATTATCGGATAAGGCAATTGAAAAAACTCCACCGTTAATATCAGGATCCCAGGATGTGGCAATTCCCGAAACTGCATCCAAAGCAGCCAAGTTACTTCGTGGCTGAGTACCGATAGCACTAAAGAAACCACCTGCATACACCAAACCTCCTGAAACAATGAGAGAATAAATAGTACCGTCTGAATTTGGATTCCATGCAGTGGCAAGTCCGTTGTTTGCATCCAGCACTGCAATATTGTTTCGCAACTGTCCGCCAATAGTTGTAAAACTTCCGCCTGCATATACTTTACTGCCATCCAAAGCCAGTGAATAAACTGCTGCATCTGCATTCGGATTCCATGTTGTGGATTGTCCGCTAATTGTTTCAAGTGCGGCAATTCTGTTGCGTAAGTTTCCTCCTATCGATGTGAAACTACCTCCCGCATAAACAATGTTGCCGGAAATACCCAATGAATTTATACTGCCGTTTGAATTCGGATTCCAGCCTGTAATGTTTCCAGTTAATGCATCAACTGCAGCAATGTTATTACGTTCATTACCACCGATGGCTAAAAAATTTCCTCCGGCATAGATAAAATCACCGGATAAAGAAAGTGATGCAACAGTATTGTCGGCCATAGGATTCCAGGGAGTGGCCAATCCGCTTAACTTATTAAGAGCTGCAAGTCTTTTCCGCTTTTGACCTCCAATAATTGTAAAATCACCACCGGCGTAAATTAAATCACCGGTAACTAATATTGTATTAACATCATTGTTCGCATTCGGATTCCATGATGTAGAAAGTCCTGTCAAAGGATTAAGAGCTGCAATTCTGTTTCGTGGCTGTCCGCCAATAGTAGTAAAACTACCGCCGGCATAAACAGTATTGGAAACTACAGTAATCGTTTTTACAATGTTGTTAGCATCGGGATTCCAGGAAAGGATTGAACCGGTATTTTTGTCTAAAGCAGCAATACGATTTCTGGGCTGACCTTGCATCGTAGTAAATGATCCTCCTGCAAAAATTTTATTTCCCGAAAGAGATAAAGCACAAACCGTATTGTTTGCATTCGGATTCCATGCCAAAGCATTGCCTGTAGCAGCGTCAAGTGCAGCCAGACGATTTCTGGATTGATTTCCAATAGTTGTAAATGTTCCTCCCGTATAGACAGTATTATCTGCAACAACAAGGGCAAATACAGTATCGTTAGAAGAAGGATTCCACGAAGAAGCAAGTCCTGTAGTTGCATCGAGTGAAGCAATATATTTTCTGTTCCTGCAATTTAAAGAGGTAAACGCCCCACCGGCATAAAGTGTGCCACCGGAAAGTGCCATATTAAATACTGTTCCATTGGCACCGGGATTCCAGGAAGCAGCCAGACCGGTTGAAGCATTTAAGGCAGCAATGTTACTGCGCGGCTGACCTCCAATCGTATTAAATTTTCCACCTGCGAAAACGTTTGCTCCGTTTACCATCAGTGAAAAAACCGGATTGTCTGCATCGGGGTTCCACGGAAATGAAAGTCCGGTTGAAATATCCGTGGCACAAATGTAGTTACGCAACTGTCCGCCGGCATTTGTAAAATCACCGCCGAGATAAATTGTACTACCTGAAACAGCAAGTGTGTTAACAGTATTATTGGGATTCGGAATCCAGGAATCAGGTAGTCCTGTCAATACATCAATTGCTCCGGCGAAATTTCTGGGCTGACCTCCGATGGTTGTAAAACTTCCTCCTGCATAAAGCGTATTTCCGGAAATGCCAAGGCATGCCACACCATTGTTCAAGCCCGGATTCCATGAAGTGGTTATCCCTGTATTAATATCAATGGCAGCAAGACCGTTGCGTGCTTGTCCGCCCATAGTAGTAAAATAACCACCGGCAAATAGTGTGCTTCCTGATAATAAAATTGCATTGACCTGATAGCTTGCATCAGGATTCCATGCTGTAGCCAGTCCGGTAACATCATCGAGTGCTGCAATATTGTTTCTATTTTGTCCTCCGATAGATGAAAAATAACCTCCGACATAAACCGTATTTCCTGATAAAGCAATTGCATAAACAGTTCCATTGCAAGGAGGATTCCATGCATTTACGGTTCCATTGGCATTGATTCGTGCTATGAAATTACGATTGTATGCACCGACCTTCGTAAAAATTCCTCCTATGTACCAGCCGCCTGCACCATCCGGAATAATTGTCTTAATTATACCATTTACCTGAGGGAAATTTACATTAACAATTCCTGTTGCCGGATTTACTGCTGCTCCATATCCTGTTTTATAACCGATGTAATTAAACGTTCCACCAATAAATAATTTGGATGCATTACGCGCCATACACAGAACTGAATTGTCAAGCGTTAAATTTTTATAGAAATCTGTAACTTTTCCATCAGCAGTAATTTGTGCAAGGTTAATTCTTTCTTCACCACCAACCCTGGTAAAATCACCACCAATAAACCATCCGCCTGAACCGTCAGGGATGCATGAATTTATCCTTCCATTTACTTTAGGAAATAACTTTTCAGGCTGTCCGTCGACAGAATTAAGTCTCGCTCCGTAACTCTGATAATAGCCTCCAACAGATGCAAAATCACCACCAAGATAAATTGTATTTCCATTTCGAATAATGGCATTTACAGCACCATTTACAGATGGAAGGTTTTCAACTACATCAACATTTTGCGCATTGACAGAACCGATGAAAAAACAAATAAAAAATAATGCAAAAAATTGTTTCATCAGATACTTATATAACTGTTTTGAATTTTATTTAATTATTTCCTATACTTTTAAGAACTACCAGGGTTACTGTGAGTACCCTGATTTTACTGTCATTGAAAGATTATAGACTAATCTGTTTTTATATTGGTAAGGTAAGCAAATTTTATCGATTTTTCAATAAATCATTGAATCTTGCCATCCTTAAGCCATTAAATATTAGTATTTTAAGACAATATCGGAGTTCTTACACATTCAGGGTTTTAAAAACTTAAATCAATCAACAGGAATTAATGGGTGAAAAAAATTTGAAAGGCAGCGTGAAGTTATACAGGAAGAGATATTCCGGCATTTCTTACATTTTTAACTGTTCTGTTTTTTGAATTTATAGTTCGAATGGGCACGTTGTATTTTGAATAAATATATGTTGTAATTTGAATTAATTATATTTCGAATCTGATTAATTACACTTCGACTTCGCTCAGTGACCACCCTTCGGCTGCGCTCAGGGAACGGGGATCAATTTTAATTTTGGCTTCGGCTTCGCTCTGCCGAGCTTTGATCTAATTGTTAGTCTTCGAATGAGATTCTTTAAATTGTCGTAATCGAATTATAATTCTTAAAATGAGAATGATTTTGGCATTGAGATAAGGTTAAAACTTTTTAAAATTTATTTTCATGAGTGCAATCTTTTTTTGCTCCTGTCCGTCCTTAAATTTGTTTTTCTCTTTGATAAGTAAATGCCTTTAAAAGCTACAGGCCCTTTAGGGCCTTACTTTTGGTAACAGTTGACAACACGAGCACGTCGAGTCCCTTTAGGGGCGAACTCTTTTAACACAACGCATATGTCTATTTATACAAAAGCGTAAAAGTTCATGCATATATTGATTGCATTCGGCTTTTTCCTCATGTACAATTTTGTAAAAATCAAATCGCAAATCCGATTTGATGAATGTGATTAAATATATTCAAAACCCAAAAGAACAACATAAGAAAATCTCCTTATTTGATGATACGTTTTCGGGTAGGTAAATATAGTATGCTTTCGTTGTCGAAAAATGCTGTGTGTTTAAAGAGTCCGCCCCTAAAGGGGCTTAGCGCTTTTGTATTGTCCAAAAGTTACCAAGAGTCTTGCCCTAACGGGCCTAATAATTCCATAAATTGACTACGAATAAATCATTTAACTTAACTAAATGACATTGCCCTGTATAGTCGAAGGGCTGGTCCCTGATCAATTTTAAATTAAAATTAAAACTAAAATTCTATTCTTATTTACATAATTGCCATTCATTCAAAAATTCATAAAATCTCCCCATTCAGAGTATGTGTATTTTTCATAAAATAAATGGTTTGAATAGCTGTATTTTTTCGATTAAAAAATCAATACCTTGCAATTCATAAATCAACACATGGAAACAAAAGACAGTAACGGCAATATTTTAAACACAGGAGATTCAGTGCACCTCGTTAAAGACCTGAAAGTAAAAGGATCTTCCAACACTCTAAAGAGAGGCGTAAAAATAAAGAACATCAAACTTACGGAAGATCCTGCCGAAGTGGAATGTAGGGTTGATGGAAGTGTGATTGTACTTAAGACGGAATTTTTGAAGAAGGTTTGATATTGCCTTCTGCGGGAATTCCCCTTTTTACTGTATAAATTTACTTTAAAATAATTTCCAGTTTTTCTAATTGTAAATACCCGAGGTCGGGCCACTTTGGAATCTTCTATGCTTGCGTAAGCTGCTATACCAATTAAATTTTATATAATAATAGGCTATTAAATTTTTTCAATTACATACTTTTCAAACCAATTGGGTACGGATTCTGAAATAAAATGAATTCTCTTATCCCTATTCACTCTTGCAATCTCTCTGAACTTATCCGAATTATCGAATAAATAAGATTTATAGCAGATCTTCAATAAATCAAGAAGCAAATTAAGAGTTCTGAAGTACCTTTCAATAATCTTATCCTCGGGAACTGGATGCCCGCCTTCTTTTACTCTGGTTTTCACCCGTTCAACATTTACTCTTGGATCATCCGTACAAATGAAATATAAATATGTATGATAATCCATTTCATTTGCCCGCTTTATTAAATCCAATTTGCTTTTATGACTCAAGACTGTTTCAAAAGAAAAATCATTTTTTGCGTGCAGGTTTTTTTCTCTCAAAAAATCGGCTATCATAGCAGCAGCATATTTCGGAGCAATGCTCTTTTTTATAAATTTCAAAATATTATTTTCAATGATAAAGGAATTTCTTAATACTTCCGATTTCGATTTTTTCCTTACAAATTCTGATTTGTCAAAAAATGCATAAAGCTCTTCAGAAGTAGTTTCTATTTCATATGAATCTAAGTTAATACCATCACGATCAATTTTCTTTTCAATTTCATCAGCATTAATGTATACTCCTAATGGAAGGGAATCAGGAATATACCTTAACATCGTCGACTTGCCTGAACCATTGGGCCCTGCAAAAATTCTGATACGTTTTTGAGGCATTAGTTAAGACTGATGTTACGTTTGGGATCAATGATACTGTTCTTCTTTTTTATTTTCCCGATTACTTTTTCCACTCCACTTGGTAAAATTTTAATGATTTTTCCTTCCCGAATAATAGTAACTGAAGCATTTTTTCGAAACGCCCGTCTTCTTGCATTGATGCTAATACTTTTTAAAATTTTACTTAAGTCATTTTCCTGAATACTTTCGGTAGAAGCCTTGCGCTTCTTGGTCTTTATTTTAGCACGTTTAATAGCCTTCTTAGCTGATTTCTTTTTTCTTATTATTGTTTTCTTCATGATTACAAATTTACATATTTTCTGCAAAAATGAAGAGAAATAATACTGGTTTAGGGGGTTCTTTGAGTAATTTTTCAATATTTTATCCCTTGCCAATCCCCTCCATTTTTATACTTTCACCAAAACAATTCAGTATTTTTTACTGATACAAATTCATTCGTGAAAGACGCTATTATCTACGTATTTGCTGCAGTATTGCTGTTCGCATGCACTTCAAAAAAAAATCAAATGCAGGAAACCAAAACACCTACCCTGATCGAACGCACCGATCAGCACACTTTTGCACGACCTAATGAAGCTGTCGTCAAACATCTTTCCCTCGATCTCACCGTTGATTTCACTTCGAAAATTTTGCAAGGAAAAGCTACTCTTACAATTGCACCATCGGTTGATGCAAAAGAAATTATTCTTGATACACGCGATTTAAAAATCGAAAAAGTTCTCGCAAACGGGAAAGATACAGCGTTTCACCTCGACGATACAGCAACCTATATGGGCAAAGCGCTGCATATTCCTGTTACTAAATCAACAGAATTTGTTACCGTTTTCTATTCGACTTCACCCGGAGCCGCCGCTTTGCAATGGCTCTCACCGGAACAAACTGCCGGTGGTAAACAGCCCTTTTTATTTACACAATCGCAAGCCATTCTCGCGCGTACATGGATTCCTTTGCAGGATAGTCCGGGTATTCGTTTTACATACGATGCAGTCATTCATGTACCGCCGTATTTACTTGCATTAATGAGTGCTGAAAATCCTCAGGAAAAAAATTCAACAGGCACCTATCATTTTAAAATGCCTCAGCCTGTTCCTGCATACCTCATGGCTCTTGCTGTGGGAGACGTTGTATTTAAGCCTTTGGATAAACGTTCCGGTGTTTATGCAGAACCTGTCACAATTGATAAAGCAGTTTATGAATTCGCCGAACTTCCTAAAATGATTGATGCGGCTGAAAAGTTATATGGCGCTTATGCCTGGGGACAATACGACGTAATCGTACTTCCGCCAAGCTTTCCGTTTGGAGGAATGGAAAATCCCCGACTTACGTTTGCTACTCCAACCATTCTCGCAGGGGACCGTTCCCTTACTTCTCTTATCGCTCATGAACTTGCTCATTCCTGGAGTGGTAATCTTGTTACTAATGCTACCTGGAATGATTTCTGGATGAATGAAGGCTTTACGGTTTATTTTGAAAATCGAATCATGGAAGCAATTTATGGAAAAGATTTTGCGGACATGCAGGCTCTTCTTGGTCTCGAAGATCTTAAAGAAACTATTCAGGATCTTGGTGATACTAATGCTGACACACATCTTAAACTCAATCTTGAAGGACGCGATCCCGATGATGGCGTAACTGATATTGCATATGAGAAAGGACATTTTCTTTTGCTGTTAATTGAACAATGTATTGGCAGAGAAAAGTTCGATGCTTTTCTAAAAAACTATTTCCAAAGACATGCTTTCAAAACAATAACTACAGAAGAATTCCTGATTGAATACAAAGAAAACATTATTGGCAACGACAGTGCTCTTGCACAAAAAATAAAAATTGAAGACTGGATTTATAAACCCGGACTTCCCGCCAGTTGTCCAACGATTTATTCAGCCCGTTTCGAAGCTGTAAAAAAAGATGCAGATGCGTGGGTTAATGGAAAAGCAGCTTCAACATTGAATACAAAAAACTATACTACCAATGAATGGCTTCGCTTCCTCCGCAGCCTGCCCGCTAATTTGTCTCATGAAAAAATGAAAGAATTAGACAATACCTTTCATTTTTCGAAAACAGGCAATTCTGAGATATTATTTGCATGGCTCCTTCATGTTATCTCCAATAAGTACGAAGTAAATTTCCCAATCTTAAAAGACTTCTTAACTAAAGTAGGCCGAAGAAAATTCGTAAAACCATTATTTAGTGAATTAGTGAAAACAGAAGATGGAAAAAAATTAGCAACGGAAATTTATAAAGTCGCCCGTCCTAATTATCATTCCGTCACCCGCGAAACCATTGACGGAATTATTAATGAAAAAAAATAAAAATATAAAAATTATTACCTTTGCCTTATTCAAAATAAGATCATAAATAAAATGACTAAAAAACTTATTCTCCTGTTTTCTCTTTTCATTATTCTTTTCTCTGCTTCTAACTCCATTGCCCAGTCCTACAAAACCGGAATTGGTTTCAGACTTGGCGGTATAAGCAGCGGCATTTCCGTAAAACATTTCATGGGCTCAACAGGTGCTTTGGAAGGAATATTAAGTTTCGGAAGTCATTATGCTATGATTACCGGACTTTATGAAAAACATACTGCCTTTCCAAAAGCAGAAGGACTGAACTGGTTTTTTGGAGGTGGTGCGCACGTTGGCTTTTACTCTGACAAATGGGGATATCGCTATTTCTATTACAAGCATCACGGTAAAGGTTATAAAATAGAGGAAGTTGATTATTACGATAATCATTCTTCCTTCGGTCTCGATTTTATTCTTGGTTTAGATTATAAATTCAAAAATGTCCCAATCAATTTAAGTCTCGATGTAAAACCTTTCTTTGATATCACTCCCGGATTTTATGGCTATTGGGAACCGGGATTGAGTTTCCGTTTCACTTTGTAAAATGATTTCTTTTCGTCCGGCAACTGAAAAGGACCAGCCTTCCATAATGGAGATTTACAATGAAGCCGTTGTAAATACTACTGCTACATTTGATACTGAAAAACGTTCCCTCGAAAAACAAATGGAATGGTTCCGCAGTCATAAAGCCAACCATCCCGTTTTTGTTGCAGAGCAAAATGGTATTATTACCGGCTGGGCATCCTTAAGCGCCTGGAGCGATCGTTGCGCGTACGATGGCACTGTCGAAGTTTCCATCTATATTCATCTCGATTACCGCAATAAAGGAATTGGAAAAAAGCTTCTTGAACTTATAACACTTGAAGGAAAAAAGGTTAATAATCATTCCGTCCTTTCGCGCATCTCATCGGACAATGAAACCAGCATCCACCTCCACGAAGCCCTGGGCTATAAACATATTGGCGTCATGAAAGAAGTCGGCAAAAAATTCGGCAAATACATTGACGTCTGTATGATGCAATATCTCTACTAACTTCTCTGTGATTCTCCGTGTCCTCGGAGTACTCCGTGTTTAAATAACTCAATTCCTCACCGGTAGAAAACTATAATCCTTCCCATAATCCAGCATCTCATCAATCAACGTTTTAGGATACTCAATTTTAACATCAGCTATTGAATCTCCCTGCATAACAGGAATAAGTTTTGGTTGTATAAAGCCCATATAAGGGGCAATATTTAATTTCTCAAACCGCTCACGTACTTCAGATAATAAAGCCTGATCTACTTTGACTCCATAAGTTTCTACCAATGCTTTTCCCGCATTAAAATCGCCTTCTGATTTTATCCTTTGTATTTCACGTAAAAGTTTTCCAAATAAATCGCGAAGTTTTAAATAGTCGTTGATTACAAAAAAAGTTTTTCCATCCCGGTTTACTCTTTCAATAACCTTGTCTTTCATTCCCTGCTGATAAGCCCAGGAAGCATTTAATTGCCTGTTCCTCATGTGTGATTGTTCAAGATTCTTTCCCGGTTCAATCCTTTGAAGCTGCGTCATTAATCCATTTAAAACATATAAATCATATTGTGCTTTACCTGTTTCCAGACTTGGCATAACACCTATGTCGATAAGTTTTTGATCCATTACATAGTACAAAGCAACAAGGTCGGCTCGCGCTTCTTCAAGAACACCGGAGTAGTTTTTCAAAGTCTGTTCTGTGGGACCTACACCATCGTTGATCTTACCGGAAGCATGGCCAATTACTTCGTGCATATCGACATGAAGATTGCCTGCGAGAGCACTGTATTGACGTACTCGTTTTTTCACTTCATCACCAGAGCCAAATTCATCCATCATAGGACTTTTTGCTTTGTAATAATTATAAGCCTCTACAATGTTCCCTAATGAAACAGATTTAGAGCCGTGCTCTTCGCGTATCCATTCATTGTTTGGAAGATTAATTCCTATCGGAGTAGATGGTGCAGCATCTCCCACTTCTGAAATAATAGTAATCACTTTTGCTGAAATCCCTTTAACATTTTTCTTTTTGTGATTATCCATAATGGGAGAATGGTCTTCAAACCACTGTGCTTCATGCGAAATAGCGGCAATACGCTTTGTTGCTTCTTCGTCACGCATTGAAACGATAGATTCGTATGCTCCCTTTTTCTGAAGTGCATCCTGATAAACTTCAATAAATCCATTAACAACATCAATAGAAGAAACAGTATCGCCAACCCATGAAATAGAATAATTATCAAATTGAACAGGATCACCGGTTTTGTAAAACAAGATCAGTTTTTTAAGTGTTTCTCTCTGAATATCGTTTTCAGCAAAGGGCACTGCTTTTTCAAGCCAGAAAATAATTTGATCAATGGCAGCACCGTACATACTGCCGGATTTCCATACTCTTTCAGTGATTGTACCATTTTCTTTAATTAGTTTGGTATTGAATCCAATCTGTGAACGATTGTCAGGTTGCGCTTTCTTCAATGCTAAATAATAATTTTCCGCTTCCTGCTGATTTAAATTTTCGTAAAAATTATTGGCACTTCCCTTTACCACATCCGCTGCTGATAAATTAACACATTTGGAATCAATATTAGGATTAAAAATAATAGGCTCAATCATTTCGAGGAACTCCTTTTTACTCTTTCCCTCCAGCGGAAGAATTTTCTCATCACATCCTTCAACAAGTGATGCAAGATAGGCCGGGAAAAATTCAGGAATAATTTTATCGGCAGAATAATGGTGATGGCAGCCATTGGAAAAAAAGAATCTGTTACAATACGTAATAAATTTTTTCCATTCCTCTCCGCTCTTTGTTGTTCTGTAGGTATTCAGAATGGCCTCCAGTGTTTTTCTAATCGTCAGATTATACTTATACTTTTGATCATAAAAGATATCTCTTCCGCTTAAGCCTGCCTGATAAAGGTAATAAGCAAGTCTTTTTTGCCGAAGAGAAAGGTTTTCAAATCCTTTAATCTGATACCGCAAGACCTGAATATCAGCAAAACGGTCAGCAATGTAGTCGAAAGATGTATCGGAAGATACAAGTGTTTCTGATGCTGATTCTTCTTTCTTTGTACTGCAAGATGAGGACACTAGAATCAAGAGTGCTAAAGAGCAGGAAAGTGAAAATAATTTCATGTTTCTGATTTTAAAAAAAATTACAGTATTAATTTGAATGAATCAATTTTTAAGTCCATACTTATCCATATACTTCCTGTACAACTGACTTTGCACATTATCTAGATTTATTTCTTTTCCTTCTATAAATGCCTGAGTAATTTTATTGGTGCGCATATCCAGAACATCACCTTCGGAAATAAACAATGTAGCATCCTTCCCCACTTCCAATGAACCAACACGACTATCAATACCCATAATTTTTGCCGGTGACAAAGTTATAGCAGTCAACGCCTCCTCTTTTGAAAGTCCGTAACCTACTGTAATTCCTGCCTGGAATGCGAGGTTTCTTGCCTGCCAAGAACCATCAACACTTAAAGCAAATTCAACACCTGCTTTTTTTAGTAAAGCAGGAAGCTTGTACGGTAAATCGATATCTGCATCTTCGCGCGATGGCAACGAATGTGTTCTTCCCAGGATTACAGGAATGTTTTTTTCTTTAAGGAGGTCTGCAATAAGATATGAATCGGAGCCGCCAACAAGTAGCATTTTCAAACCAAATCTGGCAGATAAATTCACGGCACTGACAATTTCTTTTACAAAGTTGCAATGCACGTATAATTTTTTACTGCCATCGAACAGTCCGCGCATAGCTTCAAATTTTAAATTCTTTTCTTCGGAAACTCTATTCATGTTGTAAGCTCGCGCATCAGAAATAAATTTCTCCAAAGCGTTTAAATTATTTTGAATTTTCTGTTTTTGAATTTCTTCTGTTTCATATGGATTATTCAGTACAATAAACATACGGGGCCAGTTTACATGAATACCATCGTCCATTTTGAAAGCTGCATCTTCCCAATTCCATCCATCCAGTTCCACAACGGATGATTGCCCCGAAATTATTCCGCCTTCCGGAACGATTTGGGAAAGCAATACTCCATTGCTTCTTACAGTTGGGATAATTTTTGAATCCGTATTGTATGCGATAATGCTTCTTACGTTCGGTTTCATTTCACCTACTTCATTAAAGTCGTGAGTTGCTCTTACCAGATCTATTTCCGTTAAACCAAGCGTTGAATTACATTCGATTAATCCGGGATAAACATGTTTGCCGGAAGCGTCAATAACTACAGGATACTCCGATTTATCTATACGAATGCGTGTTGCATCGGAGACAATAGTAAGTTTTCCCGCTCTGAAACCAATGGCAGCATTTGGAATTACCAGGCCGTTACCAAGGTGTGCAGTAGCATTTAGTATAATCACAGACTCTTTCTGCGGCTTAGCAGGAACAGGATTCTGCGCATTTGCCATGCAGGAAAATAATATAAAAAGTATTGTAATTTTTTTTCTCATTGTTCTTCAATTTTATTCATCAACATCTTATCTATTCCATCGCAATGTTTTATTTCCATATACGACATGCCCGGTTTCTTTACATTTTCTCCTTTAGTCTTTGCTTCATTCATCTTCTGCATGATTCTTTGACGCTCTGCTGCATTACTCTTTCGCAGTTCAGCATCTCTTTCAATATCGAAATACCGTATACCATCCACATATGTCTGAAGCGGATGCGCATAAATGGAAAGCGGATTGTCATTCCACAATACAAGGTCAGCATCTTTTCCGGAGAGTATACTTCCAACTCTATTATCAACATGAAGCATTTTAGCAGGGTTCAGAGTAACAAATTTCCAGGCATCTTCCTGACTAATGTTTCCATATTCAACTGCTTTGGCTGCTTCCTGATTCAGGCGACGCGCCATTTCAGGATCGTCGGAATTGTAAGAAACATTTACACCCATTTTATGAAGTATCGCTCCATTGTGAGGTATGGCTTCATACACTTCAAACTTATAGGCCCACCAGTCGGAAAAAGAAGAGGCTCCCATGACTCCATGAGCTTTCATTTTATCGGCTACTTTATACCCTTCGAGAATATGTGTAAACGTATTCACTTTAAATCCAAAACTGTCTGCAACATGCATGAGCATATTAATTTCGCTCTGTTCGTAGCTGTGACAAGTAATAAATAATTTTTTATTAAGGATGTCACTGAGAGCTTCCAACTCAAGCTGTTTACGCACGGGATTTTTACCTATTTGTGATTTCGCATCCAATGAAAGATATTCTTTTCGCTGCTTTGCATATTCTCTTGCACGGGTAAAGAAGTCGCAATAAACCTGCTCAACTCCCATCCGTGTTTGCGGAAACCGGACAACCTGCTTATCACCCCAATGACTTTGCTTAACATTTTCACCGAGAGCAAATTTTATAAAGCGATCAGCATTTTCAAATTTCATTTTTTCAGGAGCCATTCCCCAGCGAAGTTTAATGAGCTGCGTTTGTCCGCCAATTGGATTGGCACTGCCATGAAGTAAATGAGAAGTTGTAACTCCACCGGCCAGCTGTCTGTAAACCTGTATATCATCGCCATCTACTACATCACCGATTTTTACTTCGGCCGAGGATGCTTGTGTAGCTTCATTGACATCGCCTGAAATGGCAATATGAGAATGCTCATCGATAATACCACTGGTAAGGTGTTTCCCTGTACCATCAATTGCTTCTGTACCATCGGGAACAGTAATTTTTACTCCAACCTGTTTTATTTTTCCATCTGCAACATAAACATCTGCACTTTGAAGTATGCCTTCCTTTTCATTGGTCCAAACAGTTGCATTTCTAATTACAAATGGTTTAGCAACAGGTAATGATTTCCAGCCGTAAGCCATGTTGGGGAAATAGACTTGTCCTTTTACATCTTTTTTAGCAGTATCAGCTTTTGGGGGAGGTTGGATAAATACTGAATCCAGACGCATTTCCCATTTGCTCCATTCACCGGAGGGAAGCAGAACATTTCCTGCTGCCGACCTGACTGAATCGTTGTATAATCCATTGGCTCTGTATATACCTTTAGGCTCACGTTTCTTTAATTCGTACTGAAGGGCTATTGCATTATCCTGGCGACTGAAAGAAATTTTTATTGCTGCAGTATCTTCGTAAATAAAAACTTCAGGTGAAAATAATTCACCCCCGACTTTAACTCGCAGTGGAGATCCGCCCGCGATACGGATAGAATAATTTCCGCGCACATCTGCTGCAGATGCATCATTCATTTTGTAGGGAATTCCTTTTACCCAGTTTTCAAGAATGACATTTTCTTTTTCAAAAAGTTTTTTTGAGGTAATAATAAAATTGGCAAGCATACCTTTTTTCAATTGACCAATTTTATCGTCCATGCCGATTAATTTAGCCGGGGTAAATGTTAATGCTTTCAAGGCCTCTTGCGCAGATAATCCATTGACAATGGCTTTGTGCACGTTTTTAGTAAAGTCACTTTTATTTTTTAAGTCAGAGGTCGTCAGAGCGAAATCAATTTGACGGGAAGCCAACATACCGGCATTGGAAGGCGCAAGCTCCCATAGTTTCATCTGGTGAAGAGAAATATTGATGGCATCGTACGGGTCGCTGACATCGTATGCTTCGGGAAAATTAACTCCTACGATAAAAGAATTTCCCGTTGCTTTTATTTCATCCAGTCTTTCAAATTCATTTCCGGATCCTTTTATAATGTAATTTTGTCCAAACTCTTTTCCTAAAAGTGAAGCTCGTAATTCATCTTGTTTATCTGTAGTTTCAAAAACCTGAGGTAAAGATCTTTGCTTATTAAAAGCATCAAGAGTAATATTCATTTCCTTTTTATACCCTCCTTCTTTATACCATTCAGCATCAAAATATGTCTGGCGGATAAGAGCAATGGCTCCCATTAAAGAAGAGGGATAGTCTTGCGTAGAAGTACCTTTGTCGAATGAAAAATTTGAAGCCGCAATGTCTTTAATGATTAAATCATTTTCTTTTTCATTTCCCAGCAATGCTAAAACAGAAGTGCCCCTTACTATGCCGTCACGATTAACACTCATAACAGTTCCAAAACCCAATTTTCTTAGCTCCTCCGCTTTTTTGGCATCTGCGCTGAAATTTCTGCCGGCATCGTATTCGGCGCGAATGGCCTGGTTCCAGTTAAAGGCACCCTTATACGCAGATAAAAACTGTGGATTCTCAGAGGGCGTCGGTTTTTTTATTTCCGGCAAACCATAATCAGAAAAAATATCAATAAATGAAGGGTAAATAAACCTTCCTTTTAAATCAATTACAACTGCATCCGATGGTATAACAATTTTTTCTCCTGCATCAATTACAATTCCATCACGAATGATTAAAACAGCATTTGAAAGCATGGTCTTATAATCTGTAAAGACAGTTGCATTTTTAAAAGCATACGTAATATGCTTTGGCTCTGTAGTTCCGTTTACGGGAAAAGTCTGCTGTCCGAAACTAAATTTCGCAACGGTTAACAATAAAAAAATCAGGACAGGTATTTTTTTCATAGAAGGCATTTAAAGGTCGTGAATTTAAGCTTTTTAAAGATATGATTTACATCTGTCAATTGTAATATCTTTCTTACATTTGAAAAAATTCTCCGCTATGGATTCAAATTTACTCGTTCGTATTCACACCGTTTCAGTAGTTCTCTTTCTGCTGACGTATATGATAAAAACCATTTTGATATTTTCCAGCAAACCGATGCTGAGAAAATATTCTGCTTCAACAAAGGTTCTTGAAATGATAATTAGTTTTGTATTCCTGGTCACAGGAGTTTGGCTTTTTGTTATTATCGGCGGAATTAAATCGATGCAGATAATAAAACTTGTTTTTGTTTTTCTGGCTATTCCTTTAGCGGTAGTAGGTTTCAAAAAAGAAAAAAAGGGGTTGGCTTTACTTTCATTGCTGCTGGTTATTGGCGCATACGGTATTTCAGAAATGAGCCGTTCTAAACCCTTTATTCCTTTAAAAGCCGTTGCAGCCAATGGCAATAACAGCACTTTTTCCGCAGGAGCTGTGATCTATCAATCCAATTGCGCTTTCTGTCACGGAGCTGATGGAAAGAAAACATACAGAAATGCCCCCGATTTAACCATTTCAGGTTTAAATGAAGATGCTATAAAACAAATGTTACGTGAAGGAAAAGGCAGAATGCCTTCGTATACCCTTGTCCTTAGCGAAGATGAAATTAATTCTGTTGCTGTTTTTGTTAAGGGATTACAGCCATTGCCTCCTATACCGAATCCATAAGTCAATTAATAAACATTTTAATAATTATCTACAGGTATGAAAGTATTTTACTTTACTTTCATATTCAATATCATTTACTTTCTCTTACGTGCAGCAACAAGTCATCGATAAAAACAAAAAAGAAACAGCCGTCCTAATCGGACTCATTCACGATCAGCAGAATGAAGAAAGAGTTACAGAGTTTCTTGACGAACTGGCATTTCTTGCTGAAACGGCCGGCGCACATACCGCTAAACGATTTACCCAGCGCTTGTCTCATCCTGATCCGGGAACGTTTCTTGGCAGCGGCAAACTGAATCAGATTGCCGAATACATTAAAGAGAATAGCATTGACATGGCTATTTTTGACGATGAACTTAGCGGCTCACAAATTAGAAACATAGAAAAAGTATTGGAATGCCGCGTACTCGACAGGAACAATCTCATTCTCGATATTTTTGCAAAACGCGCACGTACAGCGCAAGCCAGGGCACAGGTTGAACTTGCACAATATCAGTATCTGCTTCCGAGACTAACAGGTATGTGGTCGCATTTGGAAAAGCAACGCGGGGGAATTGGAATGAGGGGTCCCGGTGAATCGGAAATTGAAACTGACAGGCGTGTTATCAGAGATAAACTTGCTAAGCTCAAAACAAAACTAAAAGAAATTGAAAAGCAGGGACTAACGCAAAGAAAACAGCGTGGCGACATGGTGCGCGTCGCTTTAGTGGGCTATACGAATGTCGGTAAATCCACAATCATGAACCTGCTAAGCAAAAGCGAAGTCTTTGCGGAAAATAAATTGTTCGCTACACTGGATACGACCGTCAGAAAAATCGTTTACGATAACGTTCCGTTTCTTTTATCCGATACAGTCGGTTTTATACGCAAGCTTCCGCATGATCTAATTGAATCTTTTAAATCCACGCTCGATGAAGTAAGGGAAGCCGATATCTTAATGCATGTTGTTGACATTTCTCATCCACAATTTGAAGACCAGATCAATGTGGTAAATGAAACCCTCCGGGAGATAAATGCCGGCGACAAACAACTTATTCTTGTCTTCAATAAAATTGACGCTTACAAATATATTCAAAAGGACGAAGACGACCTTACGCCTTCTACCAAAGAAAACATTTCTCTTGACGAATTAAAGAAGAGCTGGATTGCACGCATTGAAGGCACGTGCGTTTTTATTTCAGCAGTTGACAAAGTTAATATCGACGAACTTCGAAGCACCTTACTAAATAAAGTAAAAGAAATTTTTTATGCAAGGTATCCAAATATTCCCAGAGAAAACTGGTCAGGGATTGAGTAATATTTCATTGACAAAAAAAAATCGACCCCAACTGAAGTCGATTTTTAAAAAAACTTTTTAATTATTTGTTCAGCTTCTTTATCTACCAATAGTAAAACTAGTTGAGTAAAGTGAATTTCTTTTTACATCCGTAAGTTTCAATATATACCTTCCATTTGCCAGAGCGCTAACATCAACTTTTTCTTTAGCAGAATGCATTTGTGATTGACTGATCAAACGGCCGTTTAAATCGTAAATCTCATAATTCAATTCAGCTTCTTTCTTTAATTCAACATCAATGCTAAGTTCTTTATCAGCCGGCGAAGGATACACTTTAGCGTCGTTGATGAAATTACTTAATTCATCAATACCAACAAATCCGGAAAAACCCAGAGAGTCGATAACAAGTTCTGTTCCGACAACTATAGAGGGATCATTAATGCTTTTTGAGGACTGAATAATTATCAGACATGTATCTGGTCTGTTAACATAATCTCTGTAATCTATCTGGGTTACAAATTGCGAATAGGTTGTTACATTATTTGAAAACAATGAAACACCGGAAGCGACTGTATCACGGACACCGGCATTGTTTCTTAATAAATACACTTTTATGGACCCTACTTCATCAGGACCGTTTTTTTGATATTTGTAATACCCTGAAAAAAAGCGAGAGCGGGCTGTATCCGGAGAGCCACCTGTAAACTGAAAGCTTGTGCCAACAAGGGACATTGTTCCATTAGTTGCAATGCCCGGACCTTTTATCTGTAAAATTATATAAGTGATCTCTGTACTTTTTAAATGAAGGCTTTTAGATCCTTCATAGGCATCGGTTCCGCTAAATGCAGAATTTCCGCCCTGATAAAGAACAGTAACGCTATCACTGGTAGTCCATGAATTGGGATTTTCGCCTGCAGCATAAGGAGTCCAGCTTTCAAAACCGGAATTGGGAATGCTTTGTGCAGATGACGTTAATGTTCCGGTAAATACTAAAAGAAAGGTAAGTAATGATTTCATCATAATATGTATGTTTTTCCAAATGTAAAAAAGTTTAATGATGAAAAAAAATGTACTTAACGGAAAAAGTCAATATGACAAATTACGTACACTTTTAGCCGTTAATCACGACTTTTAGCTTGGTTCCAACCTTCAGTTCATTGGATTGCAGGTTGTTTAACTCTTTAATTTGCGCAACGGTCACACCCTGGTACCGCTGAGCAATTTTCCATAATGAATCGCCTGATTGAACCGTATGCCATACAAATTTTGAATCACCGGAATTAGAAGAGCCGGCATTTTGATCATTCGTTTTAACTGCAGAAGAAGAAGACTTTTTGGTTGTAGATTTCTCAGCTACCTTAACCGCTTTTTTTGTACCTGAAGTATAGATTGTAAGTTTTTGACCGGTTGAAAGTTTTGTGCTTCTTAAGCGATTCCAGCTTTTAATATCATTCACAGAACAACGATAGTGCTTGGCAATTGCCAGCAAATGCTCTCCTCGTTTTACCCTATGGTATTTTTTTACCTGATCAAAAATAAGATCATCGTCATTATCGTTAGAAACAAATGCAGCAACAGGTGTATTCTCCTCAACTTTGTAAATAGTAGATAGATTTGCCAGGTAGGTATTGACCTTATTGGATGGAAGACGAATTGCCATTTGCTGATCAGAAACCGGAATCACACCTTTCTTATAAATAGGATTGAGATAACTCAGATAATCGACGGGTAGGTTAATAGCGTCAGCAATTTGTTTTAACGTTACTTTACGATCTGTCATTACTGTATCTACACCGTAATAAGAGATCAAGGGAGGAACTGATTTAAGGTTGTGATCATTCGTGTGAGTCATTAAGTACGTGACAGCAATAAATGCAGGAACATACCCTCTGGTTTCGCGGGGAAGATGATCACAGATTTCCCAAAACGTTTTCTTGCCTCCGCTTCGTGCAATTGCTTTGTTGACATTTCCGGCGCCGCAATTATAAGCCGCAATTACAAGAAGCCAGTCGTTGTAAATAGCATACATGTCTTTAAAATACTGACAAGCTGCAAGTGTCGACTTTTCAGGATCACGACGTTCGTCTATGTATGAGTTTATCTTCAGGTTGTAAAGCTTTCCCGTGCCAAGCATAAATTGCCAAAGCCCCGTAGCACCCATGCGTGAAACAGCAGTCGGATTTAAAGCACTTTCGACTATAGCAAGATATTTGAATTCGAGGGGCAACCCCTGTTGATCCAATATCTGTTCAAACAAAGGAAAATAAAGTGCTGCCTGACCCATTACTCTTTCAGTAAGTGATCTTTTTTTCAATGCATAAAGGTCAATGTATTGCCTTACCTGATCGTTGTAACAAAGAGGAAGGGGAGTCTGAATTTTTTCAATTTTTTGTTTATAAACTTCAGCGGAAAAACTTGGCACCTCAAAACTCTGATAAACATTGTCTGTAGTTCCCCCCGGTGATGAGTTAATATTCAGCCTTCTTATATAAACTTGATTTACAAGACTATCTAAAGTAGCTGAAATTGGATCGTAGTCGGTATTAACAGAAGTCTGATTGTTAATTATCTGAGCATCAGATATATTAACAAACAAAAACATCGTTGTAGTAAGCAATGATGCAATAATAAAATTAATAAGTTTCTTCATTTTCTCCCTGGTAAATCAAAAGTAGTTATTAAATGCAATAAATCAGCGTTTTGCAAAGATACGATAATCATTTTTCCTATGAATACAATGTACGCAGAAAAGCTGTTTGAATTATGAAAACGCATTTATATTCTTACAAATTATGATATTTAATTAAAATTTAACGGCTATTCCTTTTTCATTAGCCATGTAAAATCATGTTTCTATAGCCCCGATAGTCCATTTGGCTTAATTAAATGGACATTCAGGTGTGTCTGGGGTATTTTGCTTACATCTTAATAAACCGGCTGTAGATTATCACAGCAATCTTGTCTCTGCCTTACGGAAACCGGCTTTCACGAATGTGCAAGTCTGAATATTGAAAACTTAAACTGCGAAAATGAAAACAACGCTTCTCGGGCATGCTTTGCCCAACGTTCTGAGCCGGTTAAAAGAAATGCTGACCTCACAGGGCTTTTTAGTACAAACCATTCCTACGGCAAATCCTGTTTTGGTAGCTGTTCAAAAGGGGAGTTGGTTTCGAAAACCAAAACAACTTGTCTTAGAGGTAAGTTCTGTAGAGGATAATTTAACACGAATTGACATCACTGCAATTGTAAAAAGCAATACGCATGCAGAATCAACTATCGAAGAGTCTTATGCGAAGTCAATCTACAATTCATTTAAAAAATCAATACAACAGTCTTATGGGTTTAGATGATTTAGCTCCGCATCTGTACAAGATAGCCACGCTCTATTTAAAAAATAACAAACGAAAAGTAGGATGGATTTTCATTGACCAGACTGCACGCCAGAACCAGCTTCAGCTGAAAGAAATATTTTTTATCAGTGTTCAAAAAGGTAAAAAATATCAAAAGTCGATTGATAGAAGAGATCATTCTGAACTCTCTGCATACTCTGAAGTAATTCCTTTAGAATTGATCGAACGAATCCGATCCTCCATTTAAACAATCTAAAAATACAAAATTATGAAACCCGATTTGATAACAAATATTTTATTTATCCTTCTTATCATCGTCTTTAGATTCCATGCCATTCCGCGCATCCTTGAATTCTTTGATGCCCTTCCCGATTCCTCGGGCAAGATCAGGAATCCTTTTCGCCCCAAAAAATAAAAGGATAATTAGTACAAGTAATACAATTTCGGTGCCGCCTAAGCCGCCAAGAATTCCGAGTAAGGTTGAAAGTAGCATTTCTATGTGATTTGAAATTGTAATGTTCTAATCAAAGGTAAGGAATTTTCATGAGTAGTTCCGGCAATAAAAGCCAAAAGGTTTGTTCTTATCGCGAAGCAATCCAAACCTCAGGGTCCATTTTATTGCTTCCGCGCCATATTTCAAGATGTAATTCGGTTTTTCCTTCTTCATCGTTGGTTTGAACCACGCCAATGGGCTGTCGTGTCATGACTTTATCATCAACCTTAACAAAGACCTTTTCCAGGTTTGAGTAGAGTGTAAAGTATTCTCCATGCTGAACAAGCACTGCATATTTATCTACTACCATGATTACATAAATAACACGGCCTTCAAAAATTGTAAGCGCCTGAGCTCCTTTCGTGGAATTGATGTCAACGCCATTATTGTTCACAACAACATCTTTCCATAACGGATGCGAATGTCTACCGAATGAACTGCTAATCATTCCTTTTTCTACCGGCCAGGGGAGCTGGCCTTTATTATTTTCAAAAGCGTTACTGAGCTTTAATGCTTCCGGTGTATTTGAAAGGATGGCAGAAGAATTTGTATTGTCAAGTTTTTTTGTTGACTTGCTGGCAGTAGTTGTTGCAGCTGCTTTCTTTCTTGCTGCAGCCTTTGCTGCAAGAATCTCTCTGCGAATTACTTCTTCAATCTTAGCGGAAAGCTGCTGCTGCTTTTTTTGTTTTTCTTTAAGATCGCTTCTTAATTTCTTTTCTTTTGCAGTAAGAGAATTCAATACTTCGACTTGTTCCTTTTTTTCTTTATCAAGTTCTTTAATCTGCCTTACCTGCAGATGCAACAATTCTTTCTTATCGTGTTTAACGTCGACGAGTTTTTCCTTTTTTCCGTTTAAGGAATCCTGCAATTGAACAATCAGATCGCGTTGCCGAAACCGGTAATTGCTTAGCTGGCGCAGGTAGAGCATTCGTTTATATGCCTGATTCAATCCTTCGGAAGAGAAAATAAACGTCAGTTTTGAATATGCATTTTGGTTTTTATAGGCATAATACATCATGGATGCATACTGTTCTTTTAAACGTTTCAATGTACCATCCAGTGAATCAATATTGGTTGATACACTTCCAATCTCTTTATCCACTACATTCAGCTCAGAGTTAATTGTCCCAACCAGATCGCTTCTGTAAGAAATTTTCTTGTTTAATGTCACCAAATGGATAAGCGAGCTAGATTTGCTTTTTTTGGTCTGATTAAGAATCTGGTTTGTATATTCTATATCCTTCTGAATAATGTTCTTTTTCTTTTCCAGTTCTTTTTTTGACTGGGGGAAACCACTTGCGGCAATCAAAGAAAAAATAATTAATAATAGCCCCTTCCGGGAGGAGATTGTTTTAAAATTAAATGAATCGGAAATGGCTTTCATATGCTACTAATACTATTGCAGAGAGGTATTTTGAACGTAAAGAACTGTAAGAAAGTTATTGTTTTTTATTAAATTATGCCTTTATTCGAAGAAATTAATACGTTTTAATCAATTGCTCATTTGACAATCCTTTATTTAGGAGTGTTTTTATTACTTTTGCTTAAGTCTTCTTAAAAAGACGTTATTCTTATTTAATCATCAACTAAAACTAAATTTAACAAAAAATGTTTGATCAATTATTAAAACTAGTTAAAGAACATGCAGGAGAAGCCATAATCAACAACCCTGCTATTCCAAATCAGCACAACGATGCTGCAATTAAGACTGCAGCAACCGGTATTATGGACCAGCTTAAAAATGTAGTAAAAACCGGTGGCGTTTCGTCGCTTACAGGCCTTTTGGCAAGTAAAAGCATTGAAAGTAACCCTTTAATTCAGGGAATTAGCAGCAATGTTACGGGTGAACTAATGAAAAAATTCGGCCTTGATAAGGGTCAGGCAGGTGCAATCGTTCAAAAATTAATTCCTGTTGTAATGAGCCAATTTGTTAGCAAAACAAATGATCCAAAGGATAACAGTTTTGATGTAAAAAATATAGTGAGCTCTCTTTCCGGCGGTGGTGGTATTCTTTCAGGGATTTCAAAAATCTTTGGTTCTAAAAAATAATTTTTTGCTATAAAAAACAATTCTTATCGGAATGACACATCTTTAATGGGTGTGTCATTTTTTTTGCTTAAGTAAATCCTTGAATTAGTTTTTCTCTTTGATAAGCGAGAAAATGATAAATGTTTTTCGAAGTCCGGCTGAGCGATTTCTATGATAAATCCAAATTAATCCACATTCCCTGAGCGCAATGTCATTAAGTTAATGCATTTGGATGTGACTGGCCCTTTAGGGCCTTACTTTTGGTAACAATAGACAACGCGAGCATGTCTAGCCCCTTTAGGGGCGAACTCTTTAAACACAACGCAAATGTCCATTTATTCAACAGCGTAAAAGTTCATCCATATATTGATTGCATTCGGCTTATTCCTCATGTACAATTGTGTAAAAATCACATCGCAAATACATACACACAAATACATCTTCAACTTATATTTGGAATAAAATATCGAGATACTTTAACTGAAACCAATTGGGAATATGAAATATAAATTTAATTGGCAAGGTGGTAATGGTGCCTTTTCTTATAGCAAATCTGATTTGATTAATGTGATTAAATATATTCAAAACCAAAAAGGGCATCAAAAGAAAATCTCCTTTTTTGATGATAAGTTGTCGGGTAGGTGAATACAATATGCTTTCGTTTTCGAAAAAAGCTGTGTGTTTAAAGAGTCCGCCCCTAAAGGGGCTTAACGTTTTTGTAATGTCCAAAAGTTACCAAGAGTCTCGCCCTAACGGGCCTAATAATTCCATAAATTGACTACGCATAAATCATTTAACTTAATTAAATGACATTGCCCCGAGGTAGTCGAAGCCTATATGCAAGCAAACGCCCAGTCTCTGAGCGCAGCCGAAGGACGGTTCCTGAGCGCAGCCTAAGGGTAATAAAACGTTTTATAAAATCATTTGCTTACTTCTCCTGGTATTTCTCAGGAATTGAAAAAGGCAGCTGCAAGGTATCTTCACTTACAACCTTTGTATATTCAACACGAATAATTGTGGGACTGGATGAAGCAACCGTTACAACAAGATTTCCCGGAAATAAATATCCGCCGACATCCGTAAATTTTGAATAGGTTGCCTCTACCCAGCGGTCTTTTTTCTCATCGCTGATTCTGGATTTTGCTATGCGGTAATTTCCATCGATCCAGAAATCCTGCACCACAGGCTTGTTGGGATCCTTTTCCTCGGTAGCTCTGCGTGCCTGTCGTTTATTCAGCGTACTTAAAATAATATAAGGTTCGTCTTCATACATGGAACGAAGTTTTTCCTTTTCAAGATATTGAAAATAATTTCCGACGATTACCGATTGAATCATATTAAAATCCACATTCGTTCGGAGCAGGTCTTCGAAGTAAGCGAAATCTCTTTTCTGAAATGTTTTATGCAAACGATCGAGAATAAAAACACTGTCGCGTGTAATTAATACACGGGCTACTTCAATACCCAGCAAAGGAGTAATTGAAATCCATACAATACTGTCGTATTTGAGTCGTAGATTAATATCGAAATCCGTTGCCGATCCTGATTTATCAGTATAACTGACATTCGCTTTTGAAGAGAGGTATTTGAAGTTAAATTCTCTCGACATTACACTGTCAAAAACCTGAATTACTTCTTCTCCTTTTAACTTCACAGAAGAAGAAGGGCTTTCCACAACTTTGCGGGTTGTTTTACAGGAAGGCAGAAAAAAAACAATCAGGAAAAATGCAATTCCATAAAATAAATCAGAGGCAACTTTTTTCATTCAAAAATTTTCTTTTCCAGAATTTTCCTGTCGAGAAATTCAGAAGCCCCTTCACCGGCTGATTTAGCTTTTTGCCAGAATTCAAATGCTTTGGCTGTATCACCAAGCTTGAAAAGAATATCGCCGTAGTGCTCTAATACAGTAGCACTGCTATCTTCGCTGTTTGACAATGATTTTTCAATCCATAATTTGGCATCACTCATTTTATTCATCTTATACATAATCCATCCATACGTATCCTGATATGATGCCTGTTTGGGTTCCAGTTCATTTGACTCGCGCGACATCTGTTCTGCCTTTTCAAGTCTTTCATTGCGAACGGATAAATAATAAGCATAGTTATTAAGTACGAGGGCATCTTTAGGATTTATGGCAATTGCTTTTTCATAGTTTTCATCGCTTTTAGCAAAATCTTTCAATTCGTTGTATGCGTCACCTAAATTTGTATAAAATTGACCTTCGAGTGGTTTATTTTCTACAACCATTTTCACACCTGAATTAAGTGTAGAAATGGCTTCAGTATAGTTTTTCTTTTGTATGTCGGCCATACCACTAAAGAAGTAAACAATGGGCTGATCGGGAAATAATTCCAATGCTTCTTTACTGTCCTTCTTCAATGTATCCCAGATTTGTAATTGAGCATCGATGAAAAGAATCTGGCTGTAAACTGAAAATTCATTTGAACCAAGTTCTTTCGCCTTTACATATTGTATGCGGGCATCTGCAAATTTTTTATCCTGATTCAGGAAGTCTCCATAAACAGCATAAGCGCGAGGTTCGTTTGGATGCGAATTGATAAGCAATTGACTCATTTCAAGAGCCTGTTCCTTCAATTCAGGATGTATATTTATCAGCGCAAAATAAGAGGAAAGAATACTGATTTTAGTATCGATGTCGAGCTCCTTATTCAGAAATGCTTTTTTTAATTCTTCAACTGATTTTTCTTTCTCTCCATTGTTTCGATAAAAATCAGCAAGAGAAAGGTGTATGTAAGGATTGTTGGGATCTACTTTCAGAATAACATTATACGTCTCCAGTGCTTTATCTTTTTCACCCATTGCCTGATAAACTTCTGCCAGCATACCGTACGATTGTGCATCGGTAGGGTCGTTGGCAATAAGTTTTTTTAACTCCTCAATGGCTTTATCGTTTTTATTCAGACGTTGATAGAGGCGCGCTTTGCGAATGCTTGCATCGCTGGTAATACCAATCTGCTGCTCAAGTTTGTCGTAAACCTTTATTGCTTCTCCCGGCTTCTCAGAAAAGATCAAAGCATTTGCCCATTCATAATAAAAATCAGGGCGTTCAGGGTTATCGCGAACCATTTTTTCAAGGACCTGCGCCGACTCCCCAAACTTTTTATTTTTCTGAAGGATGTCGGAATAAGAAAGTGCATACCAGGTATTGTCTTTATCGATGTTGTAAGCACTCTTGCTGAAGAAAAGAGCATCTGCATATTTTTTTTGTTCAACATAAATGTTTGCCAATTCATACATGGAAGCTGCATTCGAAGGGTCTTTACGTATTACCTCTGAATAAAGTGTAGCAGCATTTGAGAAATTGCCAAGAATTTTTTCCTTTGTCGCATTAAAAAAAACAGTGGTCACTTCAGCCTTCTGAACATCAGTCAGGGAAGAAGAAGATGATGAAGCCTTTCCACTGCGGGTCGCCGGTGCTGTTTGTGAACTTTTACAACCGAATAAACCAAAAGCAAAAAGTACAATGAAATAAAAAAGTCTGTTGATGTTAATCATTTTTATTCTTATTAATTGTGGGTTGAATAATCGCCTAAGCTCAATTGCTCAGGTTTTCCGATATATTCAGCGAAATTACCAACCATAGAATTTTCCAATATGCTGCTTTTAATGGAGGCTCCGGATTGAATGATGCAGTTTGAAACAACAGCATTTTCTATTTTAGTGTTATCCCCAACAGATGCAAAAGGCCCGACAACAGCATTTTTTATTTTTACATTCTTGCCAATAAAACAGGGCTGGATTATTACAGCGTTTTCTTTAGTCGTATCCGTTGGTACAATAAGTTCATTTTGTTTAATGGCAAGCATGCGGCCATTGGCATTTACTGTTGCATCCTTATTTCCGCAATCAAGCCATTCCGTTACCTTACCGGTATAAAACTGCGTCCCTTTCGACTTCATATTTTCCAAAGCATTGGTAAGCTGAAACTCACCTTTATCCTTAATATTGTTATCGATAAGATATTGCATTTCTTTACGCAAATATGCACCGTCTTTGAAATAATAAATTCCTATGATGGCAAGATCAGAAACAAACGTTTCCGGCTTTTCAACAAATTCTGTTATCACTCCTTTATCATTCACTTTTACAACACCAAACATTCGGGGATCGTTAATTTTATTTACCCAGATGATGCCGTCTTTACTTTCATCGATGGTAAAATCAGCAACAAACAATGTATCGGCAAAAGCAACAATTACTTTGCCGTCTAACGCTTCTTTGGCACATAATATTGCATGAGCAGTTCCAAGGGGTTTGTCCTGATAATGTATCGTTCCTTTCGCTCCAAGTTTATTAGCAATATCAACAAGCTGCTTTTCAACTTCCTTTCCAAAATCGCCTATGATAAAAGCGATTTCTTCTACTTTTTCTTTACATACCTTGGTAATGTCTTCCACCAGCCACTGAACAATAGGCTTTCCTGCAACAGGTATCAATGGTTTAGGTACTGTAAGTGTATGTGGCCGCATCCTTTTTCCCATTCCGGCCATGGGGACAATAATTTTCATAGAGTCGTTTTTTGCTTTTGCTGCTTTTTATATGAAGGCCTGATAAAAAAGAATAGCCTATATGTTTGATATTATTTTATTCCTGTTGAACCAAAACCCGCTGCTCCGCGATTTGTTTCTGCAAGTTCAGCTGTAACTTCCCATTCTATTCTTTCGTGTTTACTAACGATCATTTGCGCTATTCTTTCGCCGTTCTCAACAACGAAATCTTCTTTAGAAAGATTCACCAGGATAACTTTTATTTCTCCGCGGTAATCAGCATCAATGGTTCCCGGCGAATTTAAAACTGTAACCCCTTTTTTTGCTGCCAGTCCGCTACGAGGCCTGATCTGAGCTTCAAAACCTTCAGGTAACTCAATAAACAATCCTGTTGGTATTAATGCCCGCTCCATTGGTTTCAAGGTAATTGCCTGATCTATGCTGGCCCTTAGATCCATACCTGCTGAATGAATTGTTTCATAAGAAGGCAAAACGTGACTGGATTTATTGATTATTCTTACGTTCATGACGCTAACTTTTTTGAATTACTGAATCTATTGGTTTTTGAAAAAGTCAAATGGGAATTTTAATAAAACCTCAAAGGTAGATTTTGATTTCTTCGATCCTTTTTATTGGCTTATATATCAGATTATTAAGCTATTAGATAAATGAATATGCTTTATACGTTAAAACAGTTAACCGATAGAGTTCTTTGGTTATCCGCCACGAAGGTAATTAATTTTCTTCCTTTCATAAGCCCAAACTACCCAGACAAAAAGCAGGAGAAATAAAGCATTTACAAATAAGGCAGGTTTTGATGATATGTCGAGGCTTTCCAAAATAAACCCGCTTAATATCCAAAGAATTATGCTTAACGAAATGTAAAAAAAGAATGAAGTGATATTATACGGCACCGGATAATGTTTTTGTCCGATGAAATAAGAGACAATCATAATAGAAGCATAGCAAATTAGCGTTGTCCAGGCTGCTCCCATATAGCCCATTATAGGTATTAACCAGAAATTAAAACCAAGGGTAATAACTGCTCCAATAACAGAAAGCCAGGCGCCCCAGATAGTCTTAGATGTAAGTTTATACCAGATTGAGAGATTATAAAAAACTCCCAGACAAAGATTAGCCATGAGAAGAATAGGCACGACACCCAGACCGGAACGATAATCGGGCCCGATAAAATATTTGACCAAATCTATATACAGCATCACACCAAGAAAAATAAACGAACATACGATTACGAAATACTTCATAACATCTGCATAGACAAGTTGAGGATTTTCTTTAGTCGCATGATTAAAAAAGAAAGGTTCAGCAGCATACCGGAACGTTTGAATGAATAACGTCATAATAATAGAAAGTTTGTAGCAGGCCCCATAGATACCCAACTGCATCATGGCATCTGCTTTGTCGGGCAAAAGATATGGAATAAGTATTCTGTCAAAAGTTTCATTGATCATTCCCGCTAATCCTCCAATCATAAGCGGGAAAGAATATAAAATCATTTTCTTCCATAAAACAGAATCAAACTTTAAAGGCATTCCGAAAATTTCCGGCCAAAGCATGAGTAATGTAATTGCATTGGAGATAAAAAGAGAAAGAAATACATATCGAATACCATATGCAGGATTATAGAAAGCGGTCAGCCATGAGAAAGAGCCACTTTTCACAAGGATGGGACAAAGAATTAAGAAGAATAAATTTAAAGCAATGTTTAATCCAATGTTCACCAGTCGCAGGAAAGCAAAACGTTTTGCTTTGTTTTGTTGTCTGAGCCTGGCAAAAGGGATTGCTGCTATTGCATCAAAAGCAAGTACACCGGCAAATAGTTTTATATACAAAGAGCTTTCCTCCGATCCATCAAGGAACTCAACAGACAATGGGCCGGAAAATAATAAGATCAACACTGTAAAGCCTGCAGTGCTGATTATGATTGATAGCAAGCTTGTAGAATAAACCTTGGGATTACCTTTTTCGTTCTGAAAGTATCTGAAAAAGGATGTCTCTAATCCGTACGTATAGAAAATATTTAAAAAGGCAACGAAGGCAAAAAGCTGCGTGACTATTCCGTATTCTCCTGTTGCAAAGACTCGCGTATACAAAGGCACAAGCAGGTAATTGAGAAAACGCCCCAGTATGCTGCTCAATCCGTAAATGGCAGTTTGACCTGCCAGTTGCTTATAAACTTTCAAATGCTATTTGTATAGATGGTAAAAATGCAAAAACTATCAATAGGAGATAATAAAACCTGTATAATTTTTCAGCGGGCATTCGTGTATATCTACTTTGTCGACACGAGCCCTGGAAGGACCGCTGTGACACCATTCAATAAGCAATTTAATTTTCTCTGAACTGCCTTCTGCTATTACTTCAACGCTGCCATCTTTTAAATTTCTCACAAGGCCTGACACACCGAGTTCCAATGCTTTCTTCTGTGCTGACTGGCGAAAAAAAACTCCCTGGACATGACCGTGGATTAGGATTTGGCGGGAAATCATGGAGTGCTTGTGTTGAAATGATGTTTAGGGAAACAAACGTAGAAAAAAAAGTCTGAACCTTGAAAGAAAGGATTTAGGGATTTACTTGAAAAGTATATTTATACTATCTGAAATTCTTTGCTGGGCGAAGTCTTAAGCGCGAAGTAGAAATCTTTATTAAATGTACTGCTTGTTGATTGAGCGCGTGACTTCGTCCACGACGCGGCGTTTAATGTTCTAACGAATTTTACTCTTCTATTTTTAGCTAACTCGTAAAAATGTACGTAAGTTAATCCCGCGCTCCGTGGCGGACGAAGTCACGCGCTCGAGAAATTTGTAGAGCTATTATTTTTATTTCTACTTCGCGCTTAAGACTTCGCCCAGCGGTATGTAAGTAATTCCTATCCACGACGCGACGTTTAATGTTCTAACGAATTTTACTCTTCTATTTTTCGCTAACTCGGGAAAATGTACGTACGTTAATCCCGCGCTCCGTGGCGGACGAAGTCACGCGCTCGAGATATTTATAGAGCTATTATACATTTTTCTACTTCGCGCTTAAGACTTCGCCCAGCGGTAATAAATTTGCAAATGTGCTTTCATTGGAGACTTTGCCCAGCGGTAGCAAAGGAAAGCAGCAGAAGTGCTTAATTATAAATCAACTTAAAATCCAATTTATTTATAAGCTTTCTGTAATTTTTCTTCAAATCTCTATCGACAGCTTTGATGTCTTTGTACTCCTGGAATTTTTGCATGAGAAGCATGTCGAAGACAGAGCTTTCGAGGAAGTCAATGTCGGTGCGGAAGCCGCAGACGCAAAGCGCTTGTGTTGTTTCGAGAAATTGGCGAACTGTTTTTTCGTCTGTAGCAAGGGTGTTGCAGCTTCCGAAGTGAATAATTTTATTGACGCAAGAGCCGTTTAAGATTTCAGCGAGTTCGGTTAGTGCGAGATCTTCATCACCGATTTCTATTGTTTCGGGATGGCCGTGAAAAGCGAGGTAGCAAATGGAGTAATCGTTATACCTCCGCTGCTTCCACATCGATAAATAGTAAATGAGGTTTTCTTTCGTGCCGCAATTTTTATGAATGTAATTGATATTGCAATTGGCACGCAGAAATTCAAGCGCTGCCCCTACGCTCGATTTTTTTCGGAGATCGTTTTCCCAATCTCCTTCAAGGCAAAATACATGTTTGGTGAAATTTTTGGCTATACGCATAGCACACGCTACTTTCTTATTAATTGTTGGTTATTAATTTTTCTCCGCAACTGCGAAATCAGGTTTTCTTTTTTCCATAAATGCTTTCACGCCTTCTTTGAAATCCTGCGTTCCAAAACATCTGCCAAATTCATCGATTTCAAATTGGAAACCATCAACGCCATCTTTGTAAAATGCATTGACACAACGAATCACTGAACGTATTGCCTGTGGAGATTGAGCCATAATCTTATTCATTAATTCCCTGCATTTATCCATGAGGTGCTCAGGAGTAGTAACGTAATTCACGAGACGGTATTGCAGCGCTTCTTCTGCACCTATCATATCAGCTGTCATTAGCAATTCAAGTGCTTTTGCTTTGCCGATTAGCTGAACAAGCCTTTGCGTTCCTGCATAACCCGGTATGACACCTAGTTTTACTTCAGGCTGACCGAATTTTGCATTGGATGATGCAACTCTCAGGTGACAACTCATGGCCAGCTCACATCCTCCGCCTAAAGCAAAGCCATTGACTGCTGCAATAACCGGCTTGGAACAATTTTCAATTGAATTGAAAACTTTGTGACCATCGGCACTGAGTTTCTTTGCTTCTTCTGTCGAATAGGAAGAAAATTCAGAAATATCAGCTCCTGCTACAAAGGCTTTTTCGCCGCTGCCTGTGAGAATAATGCCCCTGATCTTGGAATCCGATTCTGCTTCTTTAATAGCATGACCGATATCCTGTATGGTCTGATAATTCAACGCATTTAATTTGTCGGGACGATTTACTGTAATTGTAAATATTCCGTTTTCCGAATGTGTGATAATGTTTGACATAGTTTTGGTATTATTGATTTACGCGCCTCCGCTTATTTACTTCTTCTGTTATGTAGTTAACGATCTCTTTTGTTTCTGTTCCGGGAGAGAAGAGTTTTCCGACTCCAAGCTCCTGTAATTTTTTCATGTCACTGTCAGGGATAATTCCTCCACCTGTAAGTAAAACATCTTCCAGTCCTTTTTCTTTCATCAATTTCATGAGCTTTGGGAATACCGTCATGTGTGC
Source organism: Bacteroidota bacterium (assembly GCA_031417395.1). Classification (GTDB taxonomy): domain Bacteria; phylum Bacteroidota; class Bacteroidia; order AKYH767-A; family 2013-40CM-41-45; genus JADKIH01. The sequence continues at coordinate 35,280 of JANOVM010000066.1, forward strand.
TCCGGATAGTATACTTACACCAATTGCATCTACGTCTTCCTGCACTGCTGCATTGGCAACCATTTCCGGTGTCTGCCTAAGGCCTGTATAGATAACCTCCATACCGGCATCGCGAAGAAAAGCAGCTATTACTCTTGCACCGCGATCGTGTCCGTCAAGGCCAACTTTTGCAATTAATATTCGAATAGGTCTTTTCATAAATGATATTATAAATTATGGATTGTGTAAATATTGATAATTTATTTTGATTTAATGATCATTAAAAGATGTATATTTAATGATGAATTCTCTTATCGGGAAGATGGTGCTTTTCTTAATCCGACTTGATTGTACTTAGTAAAGAGATGTTTTGTTTTGGGAATCTTTAATACAAATATAACCAATCTAAAGGTCATTCACCGGCAACTGGAAGGCTGACAAAGAAGCTCGAACCTTTTTCATAAGTACTTGTAAACCAAATTTTTCCATTTAATTCCTGAACAATATTCCTGACAATTGCCAAACCAAGCCCCATTCCACTCGATTTTGTTGTGAAGTTGGGAGTAAAAATTTTATCTCTTTGATTTTCAGGAATCCCGATTCCATTATCCCTGATTTCGACGGTGAGGCGATCAACGTCCTGCGCAAAGAAAATGTCTATTCTTCCGCTTCTGTCGGGCGGTATAGACTGCACAGCATTTTTCAGAAGGTTAGAAAAGATGCGTATAAGCTGGTCTTTATCGGCAATGACGTTACGGGCATTTTCTTTATGCAGACTAATTTCAACACCTTCATTATATAAATCTGCTACCTGCTGAAGGATTTCTTTAATATCAAGAACAACATGAACAGGCTGAGGCATTTTTGCAAAACTTGAAAAGGCTGTTGCTATATTCGACAGTGTATCGATTTGCTGGAGCAGCGTATTGGTAATTCTTTCTACCAATGCGTCATCGTGTGCTTTATCTTTGAAAGCCCTTAAAAGATGCTGCACGGAAAGCTTCATCGGTGTGAGCGGATTTTTTATTTCATGGGCTACCTGACGGGCCATTTCTCTCCAGGCGCTTTCTCTTTCACTTCTGGCCAGCTTCTCTGTACTTACAGCCAATTCATCGATCATTCTGTTATATTCCTGAACCAGCTGACCGATTTCATCCTTTTCAGCATAGGTGATTTTTTCATTCGTAAATCCAAGTCTGATACCGGACAATTTTTGCTGTAACAATAAAAGCGGCTTGGTAATTAATGAAGAAATAAATATGGTAACGAATACTGTAATAGCAAAAAGCAATACGTAAATGTTTACCAGTGCCGAAAGGAAAATGGAAACTTCTTTATTGAGTTCATTCTGCTTTTCAAAATACGGAACATTCAGATAAGCTGCTATATTTCCTTTTCTGTCAGTAACAGGAGCATAAGCGGAAATATATTTAAGTCGGCCGGCATTTTCAGGATGAATAAATTGAGTTAGACCTTTTTCTCTGATATTAAGGAAAGCCGCCTGGTTCATCCGGTCTGATACAATTCCCATATCGGTAATTTTAGGCTGAGAAGTAAACTCCAGTTTTCCATCCCGGTTATAAATATTGAAATCGATATTGGTATTACTTGCCAGTCTGTTCAGCAAAGCACTGTTTTCCTGGATAATGCTATTTCCATTATCGGCAAAAGAATTAAGGTTATCGCTAACCATGAACCACAAGGCATTTACCTGATCACTGATACTTTTACGCTGATCGTTTTGATATTTAGTATTGATATAATAGATGGTTCCGAAACCCACCATGACAAGCGTCAATATGACAAGCATAATTACAGAAGCCTGCACGCGACGTGTTAGATTCCAATTCCATCCTTTTTGGTCACCGAAGAAAAGTGAAAAAATAAAAATGATGAATGCCAGCACACTCATAAATGAAAACATCCATGAAAACAATGTAAGGAGGTTAAAAAAACTTCCTTCCGGTCTGCTTACAACAATGAATGTGTCCGGGCTGAGGCGATGAATTAAATGACTGTAATTATTGATTGATAAAAATGAATAATCTTCATTCCTAATGGAAAAATCCTTTCCCGTAAGCGGATAAATATAATTGCCGAATTCATAAACAAGTCCCTGTCCTGAATAACGCGCTATGGAATATTCTGCCGAAGGCTGATTTTCCTGACGACCGCTGAGCAATAATTCAGGAAATCCTTTGGCGGAGCGGAGAAAACGGGCATTCATTTGTATGACAAGCGTTCTATTGTTTTCATTGCCCTTCAATGGAATAATTGCCAGATAAGAAGAACCACTTGTTTCACTATTCAGATAATACAACTTTGTACTTGTCGTTGACTTTCCGCTTCCGGCCAGCAATTTAAAATTAAGCAGCTCCGGTTCAGGACCGTTTTCGTAACCTTCAAAAACCTCCGCTTTAATTTCAAACTTGGACATATAACCACCAAAATATTTTTGTCCCAAGTAAGCATTAAGTGCTTCTGCTGTATTTTTACTTTTGTTTATTATGGATTGAATGACGGTGTCCTTCGATATTTTATTTTCCTGTTCGTGGAAAAGATATTCAGCAATATGATCCTGACGCATTTCTACTTTCTGTGCAAGAAGCTTACGGGTTTCCTGTTCTTTCTTTTGATTTAGTATTCCAAGTGAAACTGTTGCATACAAAGCAAAGATGGAAATTCCCAATAATGTATTTCGGACCGTAAGTTCGAAAGTGGTGAAGCGTTTCAAAAACGCTGCAGTTATGTATAGCAAACAAAGAAGCAGTAAAGCAATGGCCGTAAATCCAAGAAAACTAAATCGGTTCACTTCTTCCGTACTGCTTAATTCAAAAGAAATTTTCGAATTAAAAACCAATCCATTTATTAAAGAATGAATGCTTAAAGCGGAAAGCACCCAGATTACAAATAGTATTTGTCTGTCAAGTTTAAAAGGCTTGGCATATTGGTAAAGGCTAATAGCAAAAACAAGGAACAAGGCTGCATTGAGGAGCATATCGCCCAATGAATTAAAATAAAAAGAAGAAGCGTAATGAACGGGACTAAAAATATCATTATTGTAAAGATCCCCCGGTATTTTAAAATAAATCATAAGTGATCTAAGACCAATTACAATAAATAAAAAACTAAGTGTCCTAACAAAGGAAATAAAGGAAGATCCTGCAAAAAGGTAAATTGCCATCAACAGACAAACTGCACAAAAAACGTAAAGTGAAATAATCCATACGGGAGTGATAGAAACAGCATCAGGGTCTTGCTTTAAAACCAAACCGGCATTGTTTTCAGGAAGATGAAATGTATAACCCGAATCTGCCGCAGAAAAACCTTCAAGTCCTAAAGCAGGATTAAAATTATTAACGAGATATTTATTTTCATATTCATAACTATGTCTTAGCAGGATAAGACCTATGCATTTTCTTTCCCCGGAATCTATTCTGCACGATAAAAAAACACCGTTGGGGATTTTAAGAAGTTGTCCATCTTGAACATCCGCTAATTGATCTTCCGAAATGGAAGGTTCGTTATCAGACCAATAGCTTAGCAGACTATCCTGAAAAACATAATAGCTGAATCCTTTTTGATTTTGTGCTACATTTAAAAAAAAATTATTCAGCTCAGCCTCACCTTTCAGCGTGTTGATCCTTTTAAGCTCAGTAAGCATTTCCTCTCTGAAAGCAACAAGTTTTTTTTCTGCTTCACCAATACGGTATTCAGCATTTTTGTTTTCGTTTCGGGGAATGGTGTTTATGAATAATACAATGAGTGCTGCACTTAAAAGGAGCACAAAAGCAGAAGCATTTATTCTTAATCGATTCAATTTTGAAATTTAAACAGAAGGAGCATAAAGTTATTTTGGCAATAAAGAAATTACTTTTTCAACTACATTAGAGAAAAAGGCATATTCCAGTGAATGAATTTTTTCTGCAAGAGTAGAAGGTGTATCCTCCTTATTTACATGACACGCTGCCTGAAAGATAATTTCTCCCTCATCAAATTTTTCATTCACCTTATGTATGGTTATTCCTGACATAATAGACCCGGAATGAATAACAGCTTCATGTACCTTGCTTCCATAAAAACCCTTACCGCCGTATAAAGGAAGTAAAGCAGGGTGAAGATTCATGATTCGGTTTTTATATTCCCGGATAATGTTTTCCGGAATTAAAAGAAGAAATCCTGCCAAAACGATAAAATCAATTTTATTTTTTGATAGTGTTTGTAAAATATCGTCTCCCTTTTTAAACTGACTGTTAGAAAAGACTTCACATTTTACCTTAAGTCCAAGGGCACGATTGATTACCCCTGCCTCTTTATTATTAGTAAGAATAAGCTCAACCTTGGCTATACCACTATTAATAAAGTGTTTTACAAGCCTTTCAGCATTGGTACCGGACCCGGAGGCAAAAACAGCAATCCTTATCATAAGTGCAAAAATAGCTTTATTCTGTTTAATGTTTTTTTAACAATTAATAAACATATGACTGTTTTTACTTTCTTTACCGAACGAAAATACACAACAATTCCTAACTATGTCAATGTCTCTTAACCCCATCCTGCAGTATTTTGTTCCTAAAGACAGAAAATTTTATCCGCTTTTTGAACAGGCTTCTGCCAACCTGCTTGCCATTAGTAATGTGCTTGTAGATCTTATGGTTGCTCCAACACCGGAAAAAAGAATGCCTCTGGTAAGGCAGATTGAAAAACTGGAACATGTCGGTGATGAAATAACACACCAGATTTTTCAGGAGATAAGTATAACATTCATTACACCTTTTGATCGGGAAGACATTCAAAGATTAGCATCTGTACTGGATGATGTTATTGATTATATTCATGGTTCAGCCAAGCGCATAGAACTTTATAAAATGGATCCAATTCATCCATCCATGATCAAACTTTCTGAACTTATTCAACAATGTGCTGTTGAACTTCATTCGGCAATTTCATCTCTTCGCGGCATGAAAAATATGAATAAACTTAGAGAGTCGCTAGTAAAGGTGAACAGCATTGAAAACCATGCTGATGATATTTTCGATAATGCAGTAGCTCGTTTATTTGAGGATGAAAAGGATGCTATTCAAATCATCAAGGTAAAAGAAATTCTTTCAGCGCTTGAAACAGCAACCGATAAATGTGAAGATGTAGCCAATGTTCTCGAATCAGTGATCATCAAACTATCATAATACAAAAGCGTTTATGGAATTTCTTTATGTGATCATTATTCTGGCATTAATTTTTGATTTCATTAATGGCTTTCACGATGCAGCGAATTCAATCGCTACCATTGTATCAACAAAGGTTTTATCGCCATTGACAGCAGTATTGTGGGCGGCTATGTTTAATTTTTTAGCATACTGGATCTTTGAGCTGAAAGTCGCTGATACGGTTGCTAAAACTGTAAAGCCGGAATACATAACCCTTTTAGTAGTTTTTTCAGGATTGATTGCAGCCATTGCATGGAACCTTGTAACCTGGTGGTGGGGAATACCTTCAAGCTCTTCCCATACATTAATAGGGAGTTTCGCCGGTGCAGGTATGGCCAATGCAGGAAGCCTGGGTGCTGTTCAATTGGATAAGGTAATGCCAACATTATACTTTATTTTTCTTGCACCTTTTATTGGAATGGTACTTTCTCATATTATTTCAATCATAACCATAAACATTGCTAAAAAAGCAAATCCGTCAAAGGTTGATCGTTTATTTAGAAGGTTGCAGTTATTGTCATCAGCAGCCTATAGTCTGGGTCACGGTGGTAATGATGCACAAAAAGTAATGGGCATTATTGCAGCCGCCATGGTATCGCAGGGACTCATTGGTGAAACTAAAGCGCTTCCTGAATGGGTACCTCTTTCATGTTATACAGTTATTGCTTTGGGTACAATGCTTGGCGGATGGCGTATTGTTAAGACAATGGGTCAAAAGATTACAAAACTTACTCCTTTTGAAGGCTTTAGTGCAGAAACTGCCGGGGCAATAACACTTTTTGGAGCACAACATTATAAAATTCCAGTCAGCACAACCCATACAATTACAGGGTGTATTATCGGAGTAGGGGTAACAAAACGAATAAGTGCAGTGCGCTGGGGGGTTACTATTGAGTTAATCTGGGCCTGGATATTGACAATTCCTGTATCAGCGATATTAGCAGCCAGTATCTTTTATTTAATCCGGCTTTTCCTTCCTTAATTGTCCTTGAAAATTATTTATTAAGCAAAAACATCAATTTAAGTAAAAAATAAGCCCTAAATTTAATTAATTAAGCGATCTTTCATTGTTTTTTGATTTTAGCCCGAATAAATTTTACTTTGCACCCTCATTTAATAAAAACGCAAAAAAAAATGTCAGAAATTGCATCAAAAGTGAAAGCCATTATCATCGACAAATTAGGAGTAGATGAAAAAGAAGTAACACAAGAAGCAAGCTTTACAAACGACCTCGGAGCTGATTCACTGGATACTGTTGAATTAATAATGGAGTTTGAAAAAGAATTCAATATTGCTATTCCGGACGACCAGGCAGAAAAAATTGCTACTGTTGGCCAGGCCATCGATTATATCGAGAAAAACGTTAAATAATTTTATTTTTCCGGAACGATCATTCTGATCGCTTTGCTTTTGGCAAGCTGATTTCAGCCCGGCTATAATCAATATTAAACTCCGGCACAGGAATGCAACTGAAAAGAGTCGTAGTGACCGGCCTAGGAGCCTTGACACCACTTGGTAATACAGTAAGCGATTACTGGAATAACCTGATTAATGGTGTTAGTGGCGCAGGCATGATTACTAAGTTTGATGCTTCAAAATTTAAGACACGTTTCGCTTGTGAAGTCAAGGGTTTTGACCCTAACGATTACTTTGATCGTAAAGAAGGTCGTAAGCTTGATGGCTTTTCTCAATTTGCTTTGGTCGTAGCCGATCAGGCAATAAAGGATTCAGGCCTCGATCTTGAAAAGGTTAATCATGATAGAGTAGGAGTTATTTGGGGTTCTGGAATTGGAGGATTAAAAACATTTCAAGACGAAGTTTCTGCTTTTGCAAGAGGCGATGGAACACCGCGTTTCAATCCTTTCTTTATTCCCAAGATGATTGCAGATATTGCTTCAGGTCATATCTCTATTCGTTATGGTTTTCGTGGTCCTAATTTCACAACTGTTTCCGCTTGTGCTTCATCTACCAATGCACTTATTGATGCTTTTACTTATTTACGTTTAGGTAAAGCAGATGTAATTGTTTCCGGTGGATCAGAATCGACGGTCAATGAAACATGTGTTGGAGGGTTCAATGCTTTGCAGGCCCTTTCTCAGCGTAACGATGACCCCCTTACGGCTTCCCGCCCTTTTGATTTAGATCGTGATGGTTTTGTCATGGGTGAAGGTGCAGGCTGCCTCATTCTTGAAGAACTGGAATATGCCAAAGCCCGCGGAGCAAAAATTTATGCTGAAATTGTCGGCGGCGGTATGTCGGCCGATGCATATCATATGACTGCGCCACATCCGGAAGGTCTTGGTGCTGCCAATGTTATGAAAGCTGCTATGGAAGATGCAGGAATGATGCCTTCCGATATCGATTACATTAATGTACACGGAACATCTACACCGATTGGTGATCCTTCAGAGATAAAAGCTATTCAGGCTTTTTTCGGTGAAGATGCTTATAGAATTAATATTAGCTCCACTAAATCAATGACAGGTCATCTGCTTGGTGCTGCAGGTGCCATTGAAGCCATTGCAAGTATTCTGGCAGTGGTAAACGGTATTGTTCCTCCAACCATCAATCATTTTACTGACGATCCGGCTTTCGATCCAAGAATTAACCTGACATTTAACAAAGCACAAAAACGCGAAATCAGGGCTGCTCTTAGCAATACTTTTGGTTTCGGTGGACATAATGCTTCTGTCATCTTCCGTAAATACGCCTGATTCATTACCTTAGGCCGATAATAAAAATTTTCTGCTTGGGTTATCTGCCACATATCCGTGTTTTTTTTTCAAAGGATAGAAAATTTATTTTCTCTTTGCGCAACCTTCTTGGATTCTTTCCCGGAAATATTGCTGTTTATCACCTTGCTTTTCGTCATCGTTCAACAGCAGAGGAACATCCCAGCGGTGTTAAACTCAGCAATGAAAGACTTGAATACCTGGGTGATGCCATACTCGGTGCTATTATTGCCGATTTGCTCTTTAAAAAATTTCCTTTCCGCGAAGAAGGTTTCCTGACTGAAATGAGAAGCAAAATTGTTAACCGGGAGCATCTGAATAAATTAGCCATGAAACTCGGCATCGATCATTTCATGTATAATTATATTGATCCGGCAGCTAAAAACCGTTCCGCTTATGGCGATGCTTTTGAAGCGCTTATCGGTGCAGTATACATTGACAAAGGTTTTGATACAACACGTAAACTTATTATTAACCGTTTTGTACGACATCATGTTGACCTGGAGGGAATAGAGAATCAGGATACTAATTTTAAAAGCAGAGTAATTAACTGGGCTCAAAGAGAAAGAAAAAACGTGGAATTTGAATTGCTGGAAGAAGTTGAAAATGGCGGAAAACGTTTATTGAGGGTTCGCATTTTGCTCGACAGTGTTGAAATGGCCCGTGGAGAAGATTATTCCAAAAAAAGAGCTGAACAAATCGCTGCAGAAAAAGCCTGTCAACAACTCGGATTATAAATTTTTTGTTTTATCACACATTGTTTTAAGTTGTTGAATGTTATGCCGTATTTTTGTGAGCTATGAAATTACCTCTAATTGTTGTTTTGCTTTTTTCATTAACATTTGCTTCTGCCCGTGTAAATCAGAAAGTATATCAAAATGGAAATGTAAACAACATAGTACCAACTCCTGAAGGAGGATTTGTTTTAACAGGATTTATATATACCAATTCAAACAATAAGTGTTTTGTAATGAAGTTTGATTCATCCGGAAATCCGGATTTTTCAAAATCGTATAGTGATTTACTGGAATTTTATAGCTATGGTATAAAAACAATTCCCATTCCCGGCAGCGGATACCTTTTTACAGGAGTAATGTTTCACGATACCATAAGCAATGAAGAAATTACTCTTTCCAAATCGGATCTTTCAGGAAACCTTTTATGGACTAAAAATTACGGTAACCCGTTCGACGACGATGAAGTGGGCAGCATGATAATGACCAACAACGGCATTCTGCTTGCAGGTCATAGTACAAGTTTTGGTCCGGGTGGAGAAGATTTTTTCTTAATCAAAACAGATTCTTCAGGAAACCTTCAATGGTCAAAAGTTTTTGGAACTGCACGCGATGAAAGAGGAATAGCGCTTCTTCCTTACCAAAACGGTTTTGTCTTTGGAGGATATGGAAAAGAAACGACAGGAAACAACAATGATCTTTTTCTTGTATTCCTCGATTCGGCTGCCAATATTATAAATGCTGTTCAATTTGTCCTTTCCGGAAATCAACAATTAATGGATATAGATGTAGATCCTTCGGGCAATGTACTGATCGCTGCTACAACAGAAGCCACCATTAATTATCCTCATGCACTCTTTATTAAATTATCAGCCGGTGGAAATATTTTGTGGAGCAAGACTCTGCTAAATGATTATTCCATTCCCCATAAAATTTCCGTTGTTCCCGGTGGTTGTATTGCTGCAGGCGAAACACGAACACAGTTAAACCATGAAAATTCTTTTATCATTGAAATGGATGACAATGGTATGGTTACGGGTGAAAATTATTTTGGTGATTCAACGGGTTTAATTATTAAATCTTTTTTTATCAGCAACGACAGTCTCTTTCTTGCCGGTGAATACAAAAGACCGGGACAGCAACACCCTTCTGTTTATGTGAACAAATACATTAGAAACGATACCACTTGCAATCATTATTCGCGAAACAGTACTTTTCAAAATGTAACTCCTGCAGTTTACATTGACAACTGGCAGGCAGCAAGCCCGGCAACAGTTGAAACGAATGCTGTTGTACTGGGATTAAATGCCAATTGGAATGATTCCATTATCTGCGATTACAATATATCGACAAATGAATTTGATCAGGATTATTCTTTTTTCCTTATACCAAATCCATCCAACTCAAATGCCATACTGACTCTTCCTTTTGAAAACAAAGAAGTCACCATTTCCATTATTAATGCAGAAGGCAGTATTGTGGACCGGTTTATTACTCGTGAAAATACAGTGTTGTTATCAATAGGTGATTTACCGGCCGGTGTATATTCTGTTCAAGTAATTTTTAAAGAACTAACCCTTTCCAAACGATTGATTATTCAACATTGATTTAGCAACATTGACTTTGAAAAGCCGGATAACAAAGAATTATATTTCCCTGACAGATGAACAAAAATTTGATTTCATCCTGGTAGGTATTATTTGCGAAAAGAAAGATTATCGCATCAGTATGGAACTTAATAAAAAACTTGAAATAAATCTGAGCAAAGAAGACGAATACACTGTTTTTAACACTAAGAGGATGGAAGACAAATCATTTTCTTTTTATGAGTATACTACAGAAGATGACGACAGGTTCAATCTTATTTCGAATAAAAGTCAAAAAGGGTTTCTCTTACCGGAGCTTAATCAGATTGATTACCTTTTTGTGGTTCGACTGATAAGAATGGCTCTGGATGAAAACGATTTATTGAATGCCATAAAAGAAATTCCAATTATACTGGGCGCATATAAGCTGGAAGCTTCTCAGCTTAAGTCAGGAGAAAATTTGGTCTTTTAATCATTTGCTGTGAGCAAGACGATCCTATTCTCCTTTTATACAGAACAAAACTTATAAAAATTATTATTCTAAATTAATTATATAATTCTAAATGATTCCCTTTAATAAAACAAAAATCGTTGCAACAATTGGTCCTGCTTCATCTTCGTATTACGTGTTGAAAGAAATGATTCTCGCCGGTGTTGATGTGTGCAGGTTAAATTTATCGCATAGCGATGAAAGCCTCCACAAGGATGTTATCGCTACCATTCGCAAGATTAATGAGGAGTTACAGACCAATGTGTCCATACTTGTTGATTTGCAGGGACCCAAGATCCGCACAGGAGAAGTTGAAGATGAACTTATTACATTGGAGAAAGATTCAACAGTAATATTAACTACCCATGAAATGGTAGGTAATGCGAAAAAACTTTTCATCAACTACAGTAAATTCGCTGCCGATGTTGAAGAAGGTCATGCTGTTCTTATTAACGACGGAAAGATTGTACTGCGTGTTGTTTCGACTAATAAGGTTGATGAAGTTATATGTCGCGTAGAAAGCGGAGGACCGCTTTCCGGAAGAAAAGGTGTCAACCTGCCTAAAACCAAATTGTCTTTACCAAGTCTTACTCCAAAAGATCTGCTTGATCTTCAATTTGCCCTGGACCAGAATGTTGACTGGATTGGTCTCTCCTTTGTGCGAAGCGCAGGAGACATCATCAGTCTGAGAAAGCGAATTGCAGAGAAAGGAAAAACGTGTAGGGTTATTGCAAAAATTGAAAAGCCGGAAGCACTCGAAGAGATTGATCATATTATCCAGGAAACAGATGCGCTAATGGTTGCACGCGGTGACCTAGGCGTTGAATTGCCCATGGAAGATGTTCCATTAATTCAGAAGATGCTCGTGAAAAAATGCATTAAAGCTTCCAAGCCTGTAATTATCGCTACACAGATGATGGAGAGTATGATTACAAACTATACACCAACACGAGCAGAAGTAAATGATGTTGCCAATTCAGTTATTGATGGAGCCGATGCTGTCATGCTTAGCGGAGAAACATCTGTCGGACAATTTCCTGTTCGTGTCGTTGAACACATGCGGACAATCATTACAAAGATTGAAGCGAATGGTTATAACTTTAACCGTTTCCATTCGCCGGATCTTAGTTCTAAGTCCTTTATTTCGGATTCAGTTTGCTATAATGCTTGTGTAATGTCTTCACAGGTTGGAGCCAGTGCCATTGTAGGCATAACACGTTCAGGATATACAGCATTTAAAGTTTCTTCGCAGCGCCCGCATTCCAATATTTTTATTTTTACAGATATTCCTTCCATGCTAAATACATTGAGTCTAGTATGGGGAGTGAGAGCCTTTTTCTACAATCGCTCCGTACCTACGGATGAAACCATTGCTGAACTGCAAGCAATCTTAAAACAAAAAGGTTGTATAAAAACCGGCGATACAATTATCAATCTTGCCAGCGTTCCATTGGATGAGCAGGGAAGGACAAATATGATAAAGCTGGGCATTGTTAGGTAAAGGAATTAATTTAGCCGGGATCTTATTGCTAAAACTTTTTTGAGGTTCAACCGCTGATCTTGACATTATTTGAGTCTGTACTATTTTTCTAAAAGGTCCTCTGGATGACCCTTTAGCATTGTTATGATGTCAGGAGCATGCCGCCATAGGCGGCATGCTCCTGACACTAACTTATAATTTGCGAGGTCATCCAGCGGAACTTTTAGGAAATTTGTTACGATATATAATCTTGAAATATTTCATTCAATTAAGTTCTCTCACAAATCAGTTTTAATTGTCGGATATCTCCCCCGGTAAAACTCCTGTCTAAATCCCCGATTTTTCGAGTTTTTATCATCAAAAAGCATCTATTCGAAAGCAAAAAAACACTGTTTGCCAAAATAGATTGTCATTTGGTTCTTTGTGGAATACATTGTTTCTTCAATTCCACTATAAAATGACTGCTCAAGAAATACAAGATTACATTCATGTCTATTCGGTTTTCTCTTTTCGTGACGGAAGGAAAGAACCCGGAATATGTTTTAACAAATACAATGTTTCCGAAGCAAGAATTGACTACTATTTCATTCCGCAAGTAAATATGCATGATTATAAAAATGCTTACGATCGTTTTGAAAAAGAGAATTGCCGGAAACTTTGTGTTTTGATTAATCCTGATGAGCTCGCTTCTATACGACCTGTTTCTTTATCTGACTACAAGATTATTATGGAGTTGTTGGAGGAGAGGAGGCAGTTGGTTAATTTGAGAATTAGTTAATTTGAGAATTTGAAAATAGCAATGGAGTTTTTTTATTAATGCAATAATTTTTTTAGTTTAAATTGTTTGTTGGGGGTTTTGGTAAATTATTATTTATACTTCGAACGGGCAGGTTTTATAATTTGAATAAATATGTTTCGAATATAGTTAATGAGCCCTTCGGCTGCGCTCAGGGACCGTGGATCAATTTTAATTTTGGCTTCGGCTGCGCTCAGCCGAGCTTCTAGAAAACATTTATCATTTTCATTTATTTCAATGAAAAAAAATCAAGAATAGACTGAAGCAAAAAATGATTGCATTCATAAAATAAAATATCAAAAAGCTAGAACACGAGTCTCAATGACAAAATCATTCTCATTTTAAGAATTATAATTCGAATTCCTCTAATCAAAGAACCTCTTTCGAAGACTAACAATTAGATCAAAGCCCGGCTGAGCGCAGCCGAAGCCAAATAAAAATACAACTCCGGTCCCTGAGCGCAGCCGAAGGGCCGTTCTTGAGTCGATGTGAGGTTCCTAAGCTTGGTCAAAAGGTCCCAGAGCGCAGCCGAAGGGCTTAACAAGTGCACCAATAAAACAACAAGGCACATTCATAAATAATCTACAAGTTCTTTTTAAAAGGAAATTAATAAAAGAGAAATAACATCCTTTACTTTTTAGGATGCGTTTCAATCCATTGTTGGTTGAAGGATTTAGGAGCAATGACAGGCAATTCACGTCTATCGCCCCAGGCGGATTTGAAAAAATTCTTCATTACAAAATTTTTCATTCGGGATCCTCCTTTATTCATCATCTTGCGGCTAAGCATGGCTTTTTTCCAGATGGTGAACATGAATTTTTCTGATCTGTTATTCAGATGCTGATCGACAGAATCGCGTCTGTTGTATAATAAAAGTTTATGTAAATCAATTTTAACCGGACAAACCTCTGTGCACCGTCCGCATAAAGAAGAGGCAAAACTCAGGTGTTTGAATTTATCCAATCCTTCGTAATGCGGGGTAATTACCGATCCAATCGGACCGGAATAGGTTGATCCGTAACTGTGTCCGCCCACTCCTTTATAAATTGGACAAGCATTTAAACAAGCACCGCAACGAATGCACGATAAAGCTTGTCGCTGATCGGGGTTTGCCAGTAATTCTGTACGGCCATTATCCAAAAGGATTACATACATTTCATCGGGACCGTCAATTTCATTTTCCTGGCGCGGGCCTGAACTAATGGAATTGTAAACAGTAATATTTTGTCCTGTGCCATGTGTTGCAAGAAGAGGCCAGAAAATATCCAAGTCAGAAATTGATGGAATGATTTTTTCAATTCCTGCAATGGCAATCTGCAATCGCGGAAAGGAAACAGACATTAATGCATTGCCTTCATTTTCTGTAACACAAATAGAGCCCGTATCCGCTATTATAAAATTCGCTCCTGTAATTCCCGCATCTGCCTGTTGATATTTTGCGCGAAGTTTTTCTCTTACGAAAGCGGTTATTTCTTTTGGAGTGCTTGATAGCGGAAGATTATATTTCTCATTAAATGTTTTTGCAACATCCTCTTTGGAAAGGTGCATGGCAGGAGTTACAATGTGGTAAGGATGTTCGTTTCGCAGCTGCACAATAAATTCGCCCAGGTCGGTTTCAATAGACTCAATGCCTGCTTCTGTTAAGGAACTGTTTACATGAATCTCTTCCGTTGTCATTGACTTGGCTTTGACAACAGATTTAGCATTTGCTTTTTTAAGAATGATAAGGAGTTCCTTTATGGCTTCGTCTGCATTGCTGGCCCAAATAACTTTTCCTCCTCGTTTGGTAAAATTAGTTTCAAATTCTAAAAGATACTTGTCGAGGTTTTCAATCACTTTTGATTTCAAAGAAGCGGCGCGCTGCTTGGCGGTTTCAAGATCACTGTACTGGTGTTTTCCTTCTACAACTTTTTTATCGTACTGAAGAATATTAAAAGCAAGTTTACGTCGGTGTTCTTTATCGAAAACTTTTGCTTCTGAATCAACTAAAAACTGGTTTGATTGAATGGACATTAAGAGTAATATATGAATCTCTGCAAATTTTATTTATTGCAGAAAAGCGGATTAATAATTTAAATTCAGCAGGTGTAATCCATGAATTGAAGAATTAAACCTTAGCTGTTTCATGGATATTTACTTCAGCCTGGGTTTTTAGTAAATCGTCAATTGTTTCGCGGCGGCGTATGAGACGAGGGGCTCCGTCGCCGATTAATACTTCAGCAGGGCGCAAACGGGAATTATAATTGTTGCTCATTGTATAACCATAAGCGCCGGCATTCATAATTGCCAATACATCGCCTTCACGCACTTCGTTTAGTTTCCTGTCCCAGCCGAAGGTATCTGTTTCACAAATATATCCTACGATGGTATAAATTCTGTTTTTACCGGATGGATTGCTTATATTAATAATATGATGATATGCATCGTAAAACATCGGACGAATAAGATGATTTTGTCCGGAGTCAACACCGACGAAAACAGTAGCCATTGTTTGTTTAACGGTATTAACTTTCACGAGCAAAACGCCGGCTTCACTGACAAGAAATTTTCCCGGTTCAAACCATAATTCAAGTTCTCTGCCGTAAGAAGTGCAAAAGGTTTTGAATAACTCCGTAAATTCCTTCGATAGCTCTTCAATGTCCGTTACATAATCGCCTTCTTTATAAGCAACTTTAAAACCACTGCCGAAATCGATAAACTGAAGATCAGGGAAACTTTTTGCAGCATCGAACATTAGCTCTGCCATACGGATAAAGACGGAGCTGTCAAGAATTTCCGAACCTGTATGAATATGCAGACCGTTGATCTTCATATTACAGGTGGAAACAATTCTTTCTATATGACGGAGCTGGTAAATGGATATTCCGAACTTCGAATCGATGTGACCTGTTTGTATATGACTGTTGCCACCTGCAGCAATATGCGGGTTAAGGCGAATGCAGCACGAAACTTTATTACCGTATTCGTGACCGAATTGTTCGAGGATGGAAATGTTATCGATGTTAATGATTAATCCCAGCTCTACAGCAGCTTTTATCTCTTCAAAAGAAACGCAATTTGGAGTAAATAAAATATCGGATGCTTTATAACCGGCTTTGAGTCCTATGAGGGCTTCTTCAATGGATACTACATCCAGTCCTGCACCCAGTTCGTGCAGGTATTTCATCAGAACAAGATTTGTATTTGCTTTACAAGCGTACTTAATCTTTGTAGTAACTCCTTTAAATGCTTTGCTTAAACGAGAGTATTGCCTTTTGATGGTTTCTGCATCGTACACATAAAGGGGAGTGCCGAATTCTTTAGCCAACGATTCGAGGTTGGCATTTTGTAAAACGGGGTAGTTTTCTTCAAATAACATGATACGAATGTAGAGAAAAATGAGAAGAAGTCATCAAAAAAATAAATACATAAATATGTAATTATTTTGTGTTTTTTATTTATTCAATACGACTAATCGTTGCGCTTCTTGTATATGGGCACAGTGCTGCAGGGTTCGCCGTACATAATACTTTTGGCAAGGGGGCGTAAAAATGCAGTAAGTTTTACATAAACAGATAAAGGAACTTCAACTTTGGAGCAGCCTTTAATTACGATTCGCTGATCTTTAAAATCGTTTGGATTAAAACGGGAGATGACTTCTTCAAAAATATCTTCTTCAAGTTTTTCAAGGCTTCCAAAAGCAATCTTTTTTGCATAAGGTTCCAGGTGAGTAGCAATTAGCATGAAAGCCCAGGTTGGAATAATAGCATCTGCTGAGCAGGTAATTGCAACAAACTTGTTTTCATATTGCTTCCAATCGTGTTTTTGAATGTAGTCGCGAAAATCTTTTTCTTTAAGTATTATTTCTTCAAAAAGCCATCCTTTAATATCAAATAAAACTCTGTCGCCCGGAACATAATATTCTTCCAGATCAATAGTGATCAATCCACTTTGAGCGACTTTATTGATAATTTCCATGGGTAATGAATTCGGATTTTACTTTCTGCAAGGTACAAAAATGAGGGAAATAAACTAAAGCTTTAAAATATTAAAACAAAAAATCCGGAATAGATAAGGATACTTCACAATTGGTGAAGAGATACCACTCCATTCCGGACATAAACTTTTTAAAACTGATTTTATTCCTGAATCAAAATCTGTTTAGTGAATACCATTCCTTTTTTGATGAAGGTAACGTTATAAATACCGCCTGTTAAACCATAGGTATTAAAGGTGATATAATCCTTTTTGACATTCTGCATTTGGCCGGTGCGAACTTCACGACCAAGCATATCGTTGATACGAATTATAAGATCGGTTCTTTCCGTAAAGTCAAAAGCGCAATTAAGAATATGATCCTGGTAATTTGTATAAAGTGTAACACCATTTTCAAAATCGTAGTCTGAAATTCCTGTACCTGCATCGACAGTAATTGTAATATCATCGATAAGGATATTGAAAACAGTAGGTGCAGTACCGCTTTCAATTCCGCGCCAATCGATTGTATGAATACCTGTTGAAACAGCACCAAGAGGGACTGTTACAAGAGCATAGGTATTGCCATAACCAACAGAATCATCGCCAAGTTTGAACCAAACCATATTACCATCAAGAAAGGCACTCAGTGAATCAGCCGGCACTCCTGTAATAGGAAGCATAAGCCAAAAATTCAATGAACCGGTACCTGCTGTTGTAACATTAAAAGTTTGAGTAAGGGTTCCTTCTTCGGCAGTTGCCGGTCCGGCTCCGCCAAACCAGGCATACCAGGTTCCGCTATGAGGAGCGCAAGGGCCGCCGCAGATACCACAAACAGCATCGCATAAAACGGTTCCAAAATTTAGGGACGAAGAAGCCCAATCACTGCCACCGGCGCCTGTTGCTTCAAGGCTGGTATCAACAAGAACTTGTGTTTGTCCATTTGACAAACAAGGGAGAATTGCCATAAAGGCAAAGAAGAGTAGTCTTTTAATCATAACGAGAGGTTTTAATTTTTTTATAAATTTATAAATAAATTTATAATTACAAACCTCTTGATTAAAAATATTCCTTCTTAAATACTAATTTTACATGAAACAGACGATAATCAATTCTTTATAAATTTTCCGGTAGCAACCACGTCATTCAATTTATCTACGAGTTTAACGACATACATACCTGTCGGAAAATCAGAAACATCGGCACGATTGGTATTTGTAAGGTTTTTCATTTCCTTGCCAACGATGGATGAAATTATAAGTCGTTCAAACAGGTCATCGCACTTAATATTTATTACATCGGTAGAAGGATTAGGGTAAATTCTGGCTGTAAGAGGTCCTGTTTTATTCCGAATGGAAATCATTTTGGTATAATCTGCAGAACCATCAGCACCTATTTGTTTAATTCTGTAATAAGAAAAACCGGCAGGGCAATTAATATCGGTGAAAGCGAATGAGTGCTGATATTCAGACGCTCCCAATCCTGCTACGGTTCCGATTTGATTGTATGTTTGCGTATCCTCGCTTCTTTCAACTATAAAATTTGTATAATTTGATTCAACGGAAGGAGTCCATTTTAGGATATTGTCATTTTTCTCATTGTAGCCCTTGAAATCGGTGATTGAAAGAGGCTCCGCTGCTTGAGTCAAATCGAAAATATTTTGCATACAAGGAGGCAGGCTTGCAAAAGAAGGTGTACCGTTGAAAATAGAAAATCCTTCATCCCATTCCCAATAAGCAAAAGGGATCTGATAATTGTCTAAGTTGGTTTTTACACATTCAATATAACGGCAGCGACTATCGTCATTGGGAGTAAAGGCGCTGTAGGTTCCGAATTCACCGCACCATAATGGAACATTATTCGTTAGAGCGAATGAGGCAGCAATACCTAAAGCATTGGCAATGGACTGACACGTGCCCTCCTGATAATAGTAATTATAAGCACCTTCACCCTGTGTGCCAATAACAAGAGGGTTCATGGGAGGCATGGTTGCGCTATTATAGGGAAAAGGAATTCCTGTAGTAGCGAGATCGGGTCCGCCCCAGGTGGCACCCTGATGCGTAAAGATATACGGTTCGTAGAAATGGAAATTGTAGATGATATTATCATCAGGCAAAACACCCATTTCGTTTAGCTTATAAAGACTATTCCATTCTGTAGAGCCTACGATGAATGTATGGTTAGGAACAATAGGGCGCATGCTGTCAATCAAAGCAATTGCGGCAGTTCTCCAATGCGCGGTAGATAAATCAAAAGGCTCATTATACAATTCGAAGAAAACTTTATCTGGATTTGTATTGGCGTAACGAGTAGCAACTTGTTTCCAGAGCTCAATAACGCGAGGCAGTTCCGTATAAAAATTAGAATCGAACAAGACGCCGTGATGGTAAACAATAATTAAGTTCATGTTTAGTTCAGCGCACCAGTTAATTACACTGTCTATGTTTACAAAATAGCTGGTTGAATCGAATGTATAGGGAGGAATGCGGTCTTCCCATTTATCGAAAGTAACAGGGAGGCGCAATGTTTCAAATCCGAGCGAGGCCATAATTTGCAGCTGTTGCTTAACTCTGAAGAGCTGGGAGCGATCGAGGTAATCAGCATAATTTATTGAAGCACTACCCATCCAATATTGTTCCAGCCAGGAGTAGTTCATACCTTCACGCAATGTCAAGGACCGGGCTCTTGCAGGAGAAGTTGCCATACCATTGAAAGATAGTAAAAATAATAGTGTAACGATAGATATGAATTTCATTTTACCTGAACTGAATAAGTAATTATTAGAAGCTGTTAGTGTTAAACAATTGATTTTAATAAAACCGATTTTCCCGGAAAGGCTATGAAAAGCTTTTGCAATTACTTAGGTCCCAATCAATAGGAAATACAAAAGCATTTGCTCTAATTGTTATTTTAAGAGATGTGAGAGAAAATAATCCTTTGTTAAATTTTGTAATGAAATTGATTTTTTCGTTCAAGAAGGGAGTATTGCTTTGCATAAGGACAATTTAGTCCTGCGAGAAAAGGGAATTGAGAAAAAACAGGCCGCTTCATTTTCAATACAAAAACCATAATCGCTGAAAATGGGTGGAATTGAAATGATTTTTTAAAAGGGATAAAAAAAATTGAATGACTTAGTTGAAATCTTACATTTTCATTCTTTGGCAACAGAAATCAAAAGGGATTTTATTTTTCATTTATTCTAAAGTCAATTACAAAAACTGGTTTCTGATATTTCTTCAGAGTTTTCCGGATAGAAGACCTTCGCAGATAAGTAAGGATGAGGTTCTGGACTTCATGAATAAGTTTAGGAACAGTCCGAAGTGGAGTGCAACAACACAGAATCAGATGATCAATGCCATTAAATTTTTTAAGGAGTATTTCCAAGTTTTTCAATGACTGCAAAAAGAAAGCAGGAGTAAATAAGAAAGGCGGCATACATTGTTTTCGACACAGTTTTGCAACCCACTTATTTGAAGGAGGAACGGATTTATTGACAATAAAAGAGCTTTTAGGGCACAGCAGTCTGCGCACAACTTTAACCTATACCCACGTCAGTAAAAAGCATATAGGCAATATTCAAAGCCCCTTCGATAAATTAGACGATAAATAAGCTAAATTATAGAAGTGCCATAATTTTTCAAGCGAACTTAGATTTGTTCCTTAATTCTACTATATTTGGTGTTATTAAAGCACCTTTAGATGGGTAAAGGTGCGTATACTTAATTGTTAGCGGCAATAAAACGAACTGAACCAACGAGAATGCAAGTTTTAAAGAATCTAATTAAAACAATTGGTATAAGCATTCCTGTTTTAGTATTTCTAATGGTTGTGCTTTTAGTTTGTAGATACTTTAATAATCTAATACTTTTACAGAGTATTACTTTAATTGTAACAATCGTATTATTTATAGTTGGGATTTATTTAATTAGGAGTAATAGAATAATATTTGGCGCAGGCGTTGTTTTAGGATCTTTAATGTTTACTATAATTTGGGCTTATATTTTATATTCTCTTTTAACCCATGGTTGGTAAACTGTAAAGACATAAGATTGTTGCTAATGTGATACTGCCGCTAACATTGGTATTGCCACAACGTTTTTTCTCTTCTATTTTTATATTTTTGTAAAAAACGCAGCGGCAATACCCCAGACGTTAGCGTTCAGCATCTGCTCCGAATCAAGTCCGCAGCTTAACGAACCTTTTCTATTTCATATAAAGTTTTCGCCCGCCCTCAAAATGCTACAGGTGTAATGAGTGCGTCATTTGAAATGCGTTTTGCCAAATAATGGTTTGAGTCCCACAGGTAAAGTTGTTTTCTAGATGTGAAAAGGTTTCCACGCGTAAATTGTATTAGTGTTTTAATCTCGCTTTTCCATTTTCGGTTTTTCATCTAAAAACGTTCCACGAAAAACATCCGGTGCGTTTCTCAAAATGCCAACCGCTAACAAAAAGCTTACCACAATGGCTAAGAAAGTGGCGCATAATTGGCGGGGATTATTTTAAAATTCGTACGTTGCGCCAATAAATATTTTATCTTTGAATAAATATAGCCACTGCGGTAAGCTTCCGAACGTTAGCGGAAATGCAATACACCAATACATGAAAAAATGCTTGACATTATTTTTCTTACTTTTTATGTTGAATATAACAATTGGGAAATGTCAAATTTCAATATATCAACCGTTTCCTGACTCAAATGCTTTTTGGTGCGAAACAAACTGGTGGTTATCAAGTCCAACTCCACCTTATTGTTTTGTCACTGATAACTATTGTCTCTTTATAAATGGAGACACGATTATTAACGCAATGACGTATCATAAAATCTTTCAGTCAGGGTATATTAGTGCTTCATGCCCGCCACCAGGTTACAATTATTATAATAATTATGAAGGAGCAATACGTCAAGATGTTTTATTAAAGAAAGTCTTCTTTATTTTACCATCAAATGCAAATGAGGAGTTGTTGTACGATTTTAATTTAGGGATTGGAGATACATTACAACCTTCAATTAATACTCCTCCTGATTACAATTATATTTCATCTATTGATTCCGTTCTAGTAGGATCCCAATACCATAAGCGATTTTTATTAAATAATCTGAATGATACAAATTATGCTATAATTGAAGGCTTAGGAAGTACTTTCGGGTTATTTCATAAGATAGTTCTTCCTTTTGAATCCGGGTCGCAACTAAACTGTTTTAATAATGAAGGGAATATTTATCCGGTGAACTCTTCATGTTTATTTAATATAGGCATTTTTGAAATTAATAAATCAATATTAAACATTAAAATATTTCCAAATCCTCTAATCTCCGAATCAAAAATTATTTCTGATTATTACTTTAAAAATGCTACAATAATAATATATAATTCTTATGGAGAAGAAATAAGACAAGTTAATAATTTTATTGGTCAAGAGATTGTTATTCATCGCCGGAAATTAATTTCCGGCGTGTATTATTTGAAAATTATAGAAGACAGTAAAATAATATCGATTAATAAACTACTTATAGTTGATTAATGAGGAAGCGAATAGCCAATTAGATGCACTTTCCGCTAACATAGGTATTGCCACAACACATTTTTTCTCTTTTTATTTTTATCTTTGGTAAAAATGCGCTGCGGCAATACCCCAAACGTTAGCGTTCAGCATCTGCTCCGAATCAAGTCCGCAGCTTAACGAACCTTTTCTATTTCATATCAAGCTGTCGCCCGCCCTCAAAATGTTACAGGTGTAATGAGTGCGTCATTTGAAATACGTTTTGCCAAATAATGGTTTGAGTCCCGCCGGTTATGTAGTTTACTAGTTGTGAAAAGGTTTCCACGCGTAAATTGTATTAGTGTTTTAATCTCGCTTTTCCACTTTCGGATTTTCATCTAAAAACGTTCCACGAAAAACATCCGGTGCGTTTCTCAAAATGCCAACCGCTAACAAAAAGCTTACCACAATGGCTAAGAAAGTGGCGCATAATTGGCGGAGATTATTTTAAAAGTCGTACGTTGCGCCAATAAATATTTTATCTTTGAATAAATATAGCCACTGCGGTAAGCTT
>JANOVM010000067.1:0-25087 GCA_031417395.1 Bacteroidota bacterium
AAGTTGGTGCTCGCGCTTAGACTACTCCTAGCGGGGATAATATTATTAAGAAAGGTAAATTATCGATAATTCATTAATTATATTTAATGGTTAAAAACATAATTAATATATCTAATATTTCCAGAAATAAATTCAAAATAATAATTTTATTATTTCTTTTAATTAATTATGCATTTGCCCAACAAGACAATATTTGGATGCTAGGTTATGGATATCCAAATGCTACAAATCGATTTTACTTAGATTTCACAAATGGAGTTCCTGATACAATCAATGTTCAGTCAGGGATGAAGTTTTTCATTACTAATACTTCAATTTGTGATTCATTAGGTAGTCTTCAAATTTTTACAAATGGACAATGGATTGCAAATAGAAATTATGATACACTTTACAATAGTAGTAATTTCAATGCAGGTTGGGCTACTGATTCATTCTACGTTGATGGTTTAGGGTTTTCTCAAGGCGCAGTTATTTTACCATTCCCTGATAATTTAAATAAGTATATTATTTTCTCTATTACTGGTGAGAATTACTTTAGTTACTATTTAAACAATGATTCATTACAATCATATTTAGACGGACAGCCATTTCATTTGAGCTATAGTGTAATAGATATGAGCCTCAATAATGGGTTAGGTGGAATAGATTCTATGACAAAGAATGTACATGCTGTTGATGACACTCTTATATTAGGAAGATTAACTTGTTGCAAACATGCCAATGGCCGTGATTGGTGGCTTATTACGCATAAATGGTATTCTGATCTATTTTACAAGTTCTTAATTTCTCCATCAGGGGTTTCTAGTCCTATTGTACAGCAAATTGGATCGGTGTTATATCCTTCTGATGGCTTACGCGATTATGATAGAGATTCGCAAGCCGCATTTTCACCTGATGGTACAAAGTATATTTTTGTGGATCAATCTAATTTTTTTACAGTTTATGATTTTGACAGATGTTCAGGTTTATTAAGTAATTTCCGACAAGCTTTTATTGATACGATTGATCGTACAAGAGCTTGTTCGATTTCCCCTAATAGTAATTATGCTTATGTTTCGACTTTACACGATATATATCAATTCGATATAAATCAATTGGTGATTCAAAATACTGAAATTCTAGTGGCACATTGGGATTCTACTATGGATAGCTTGACAAATATTAAAAATTTGTTCTATTATCATCAATTAGCCCCTGATGGAAAAATTTACATTAGTAATTTTGGAAGCAGCAATACATTTCATATCATAGAAACACCAGATCTATACGGCGGCAATAGTAATGTTCAACAACACAGTTTTTTTTTACCTGGTTATAATATAGCTATCCCCAATTTTCCTAATTATAAATTGGGTGTTTTAAATAATAGTATTTGTGATACTGTTAATTATACAAAAGACATTAATTTAGGTAAAATTTTAAAAATGTATCCAAATCCAGCCTCCAGTTATATTGTTATTGAGAACAATTTAGAATTGAATGTTATTGTTAAAATGAGAAATACTTTAGGACAAATTTTATTAACAAAAAAAATTAGTGGCCAAATGGAATATATACGTTTAAGTGATTTTAAATCAGGAATATATTTATGTGAATTTTATTTCCCTAATGGAGATTCATTTAATACAATCCTAAATATAATAAAGTAATTAACGAGAGTTTGAATTATTTTCTAGACGCTTGTTGGAAATGGTATCGTAATTTAACTGTAAAAAGGAAAGATTGATTATTTCGAAACAAAAGAACATCCAATTACCTGAAAGATGCTAGGTGAAGCGTACAGTAAAGCAAAGTCGAGTGCCGGTAAATAAATTAAAATCCCTAACTTTAAAGTTCAGTAATTCACAACCTCCCCTTAGTAAGTTTTTAAATATTAAGTGTAGTCTTCTCCAATTATCAGGAAATTGCTTAATAATAGAAAACTTCGAAAAATGAAAAAAACACTCCTGTTTGCCTTAATTATTTATTCTTCCAATGTACTGGGACAAGGCAACGTTTCTGTCAACATGAACCTTTACAAAAAGCTGTTAAACCGCGACCAGGTAAACAGTGATATGTATTTGCTTGTTAAAGGTAATGTAAACAGTATACGCGACTTTGTTGAGCATAATAATGGAACCTTTATAAGTTTTGCCGGAGATATTGCTTCTATTAAGTTATCTCTTAATGCCATCGCTGAACTGATTCAGAAACCCTTTGTTAAGCAAATCGGATCCGACCGGTATAATTATAAAACCATGAATGATACCATGCGTATGCGTACGTTTGTGGATCAGGTGCATTCAGCCCAATTGCCACTTACAACTTCGTATAAAGGCAGTGGCATCGTTATCGGTATGATCGATTCAGGTATTGACATTGACCACCCTGAC
The DNA here is from genome assembly GCA_031417395.1 of Bacteroidota bacterium. Classification (GTDB taxonomy): domain Bacteria; phylum Bacteroidota; class Bacteroidia; order AKYH767-A; family 2013-40CM-41-45; genus JADKIH01. The sequence goes on from JANOVM010000067.1 coordinate 2,373, forward strand.
TTTAGAGATATCTCTGATAATACCCGCGTAAAATGGCTGTGGGATATGAATCTGCCTAATGGTCCAAACACTCCACAACCCTACGGTTATGGCCGCGAATGGTCGGGTGCAGAAATTGATGCGGGTTTGTCTACCATGCATACCGGTGAAGATCAATTCGGACACGGTACCTATACAACGGGCATTGCTGCAGGTAATGGAAATGCTCTCGGCCAATTTCAGGGCGTAGCTCCTTTAGCTGATCTTATCGTTGTTGGTTTTAACTTTAATGCTTTGGATACCGTATCCCGCATGGCACACGCTGTCGATTACATTTTCACCAAAGCACAACAACTTGGCAAGCCCTGTGTAATTAATGCTTCATTAGGAGATTACGGCGGCTCTCACGATGGACTTGATCTTCAAGCTCAGTATATCAGTAATTTATTGAATCAGCAAAACGGAAGAGTTCTTGTTCAGGCTTGCGGTGATATTGGTGTCAATTATCCTTTTCACATTGGACGCAATTCTGTTTCAGGCGATACTGTTTTTTGCTGGATAAAAAGAAATGCCGGTTCCGGTGCGGCTTACATGGAATTTTATGCTGATACTGCTGATCTCAATAATGTCCGCTTTTCAATTGGTGCCGATAAGGTTACTCCTTATTATGAATTCAGAGGACAAACAAATTTTACGAATGTTTTTCCAAGCCTAAACAATTTAGTTAATCAGGATTTGTATAATGGCCCAAACAGAATTGGAAATATTCAATCGTATACTTCTTTAAACGACGGTGTTTACCATCTTGAAGTTTATATTACACCCGATTCAACTGACTATTATTGGCGGTTTACGTCTACAGGTAATGGAAGATTCGATTCCTGGAATTTCGATTATAATATTTCTCCAATCCCTGCCGATAGTGTTTTCCCTGATGTAGCAAAATATTATGCCCCTGATACTTTACAGACTATTGTAAGTAGTATTAATTGTTTGAGTAATGTAATCAGCGTAGCAAATTACACCAATACAGACAGACATATCGATGTTGATACTATTTTGCAAATTCAACCACTGGATCACCCTCAGCAAATTGCTGTAAACAGCGGGCGCGGACCTACGCGTACAGGACTTATTAAACCGGATTTAGCTGCTCCCGGTAACCATATAATTTCAACCGGTACATTGACTTTAATTCCGGGAATTATTTCCGGCGGACAATCCTGGAAGATTGCTCAGGGAGGATTTCACCTTACGGGCGGCGGTACATCTGCTTCTGCACCTGTTGTTGCAGGAATTGCAGCGCTGTATCTGGAGCAAAATCCCGGAGCAGGCTGGATGGATGTAAAAAACGCTCTTACAACCTGTGCTTTCAATGATTCTTTCATGTGGGGTCCATATCCCAATAATGCCTGGGGTTATGGAAAAGTTAATGCTTATGAAGCGATGACTACCTGTTCTTTAATCAATTCAATTCATGGTCCTTTATCAAAAGATAATAACTTGCAGATTTTTCCAAATCCTGCAAATTCAGAATTGAAAGTAAAGGCTTTCGGTTTTACAGACGGAAACGCTGTAATTCTTGATTTCAATGGCAGAAAATTATTTGAATCGTCATTTACCGGTGAAAATTTCATTTTGCCTTTAACAACCCTTTCAGAAGGTGTATATTTGCTTCAGTTAAAATCAGAAAATAGAATTCCTGTTGTAAAAAGATTTGTAATTTCAAGGTAGGTTTTCAGAAAACCTGAGAACTAACTTATTTCTTTGTAGCGATAGTGAAGAACTATTTATTTTCTTGTAATTAATTTAATAGCAAATTTAACTTTGTCAAAATTTCACATTGATAGTCATATACATCTTCGCTTATCATCCGATGAAGCGAAAGGAATAAGGAATTTATTATCTGCTTCAGCAAAAGTTGTAATTACAACGCATCATCGTCCGGACGGTGATGCTATGGGATCTTCTCTTGGTTTATATAATTATTTGTTGGCTAAAGGTTTTCAGGTAGCGGTAGTAGTGCCCAGCGAAGCTCCTGATTTTCTTTCCTGGCTTCATGGAAGTGACAAGGTTATTAATTACGAAGTTGATAAAAACACCGGTGATGAACTAATTAAAGGGGCAGACGTCATTTTCTGTCTTGATTATAACTCTCTGAATCGGATAGATAAAATGGAGGATGCTGTTCGTAGCAGCCCTGCTAAGAAAATTCTCGTCGATCACCATTTAGATCCGGATACAATTTTTGATGTTTCTGTTTCTTATCAGGATGTTAGTTCTACCTCTGAATTAATAGTTGATGTTATTATGGGCATGGGGGATACGGATCACATTGATAAGAAAATTGCTCAATGCCTCTACTGCGGAATTATGACTGATACGAATTCTTTCCGCTATTCTTCCATGAAAGCACGTACACACAGAATCGTTGCCGGACTTATAGAAGCAGGAGCAGAGAATTATATGATCCATGAAATGGTTTATGACAATGCCACGGAAAGTCGTTTAAGATTATTAGGACATTCGCTTTCTGAAAGGCTTGTTGTTTTGCCGGAATTTAATACTGCATACATTGCTTTATCAGAGAAAGAGTTGGATCAATTTAAATATCAAACAGGCGATACGGAAGGTTTTGTAAATGTAGCTCTGGGAATAAAAGGAATTCGGTTGGCTGTATTTTTCTCTGAAAAAAGCGGCATAATTAAAATTTCATTTAGAAGTAAAGGAGATTTTTCAGTAAAGGATTTGTCTTCAAAATATTTTAATGGCGGCGGTCATAAAAATGCTTCAGGAGGAGTTTCAGAACTATCGCTTGATAATACTGTAAAGAAGTTTTTGGAAATTCTTCCATTATATAAAGCACAGCTTACAAGTTCATAAAGCAAACAGATGTTTCGTTCTAAATATTTCTTAGTTTTTTATTTTAACATTTGTCTTTTAGCTGCTTTGGTATTATTTACAATTTCCTGCAAAAATAATCCTAAACAAGAGATCAGGAGTCAGGAGGAAATAAATGAGCAATTGACCAATATGAATAAAAAAAATGTTGGGGAAGAGTCGAAAATAATTGATGAATTTATTGCCCGTCATTTTTTTAAAACACAAAGAACAGGAACGGGTCTACGCTATCAGATTTATAATAGTGGAATTGGAAGTCATCCTGTTGATCATGATACTGTATCTGTTAATTTCAAAGTATACCTTTTTGATGGCAGTTTATGCTATTCTACTGATTCTACCGGTCCTGTTAAATTCATTTTAGGAATCGGGGAACAGGTAAAAGGACTTGAAGAAGGTGTGCTGCTTATGGTTCCGGGTGACAAAGCACGTCTAATTGTCCCTTCTCACCTTGGCTATGGAATGCAGGGTGATATGAATAAAATACCTCCAAACAGTTCTTTATTTTACGAAGTTGAATTATTAAAAATAAACAAATGAAAAAAATTACCGTAGCACTTTTGCTATGTATTGTCACTTTATTTTCCTGTAAGAAAGGAAAAGAAATGAAAACGGATTCCGGTTTTAAATATATTTTGTTTACGGAATCTAAAGGACCCAAGGTGCAGATTGGAGATTATGTTACAATGGTTATGGCCTATAAAAACAGCAAGGATTCAGTTTTATTTGATTCCAGAAATAATGGAATGCCTATTCGGTTTAAACTTGAGAAAATTCCTTTCCCGGGAAGTTATGAGGAAGGATTAACATACCTATCTGAAAATGACAGTGCCCGATTTTTTGTTCCGGCTGATTCTCTTTACAACTATTTATATAAATCGCGTTCTGCAAATACAATTGCTCAGGAAAATACAGGCTTTACGAAAGGAACACTTCTTCAATTTGACATAAAAGTTCTTAAGCTGCAAACCGATGTTCAGGCAGAAGAAGAAATGCTCATGTCAATTGGCGAAAAAGAAAAAAAGGAGCGTGTTGCAATTATGAATTATGTGGATCTAAAAAAAATAAATGTTACTCCTGATTCTTCAGGTTATTATTTACTTATACAGAAATCAGGAAAAGGCAACTCTGTTGACAGCGGTCGTGTTGTTACCATTGAATACGAAGGAAGATTTTTAAATGATTCAGTTTTTGATGGTACAAAAATGTCAGGAAGACCGTACAGATTTATTTCCGGTGCGCACCAGGTTATTCGGGGTTGGGAAATGGCAATGAAAACACTTCATGGCGGTGATAAATTTACACTGGTTTTACCTTCCCGACTGGCTTACGGTGAAGAAGGAATTAAGGTAGCTCAAACAGGTAATTATATTGTTCCTCCTTTGACGCCTTTGGTTTTTGATATTGAAATATTGTCGGTTGAAGACATGCTTCCTGTAAGTAGAAAGTAATTCATTATCCAATTAAAAAAATGGCCGGTTTTTTATCCAGCGAAGGAATCTGTTTCTTCCATGCAGCAATGGTTTTTGTTTTTACAAACTCATTGGAAGATGTCAGATCATAGGCTATACAAAGCAATGTATTTTCTGAACAGACATTTATTATATCATTCAGTAGCGGTAAATTTCTATAGGGTGTTTCAATGAAAATCTGCGTCTGCTTTTTCTTTTGTGCATCTTTTTCCAGCAAACTGATTTTAGCTTTTCTTTGAACGGAATCCTTTGGCAGATAGCCGTGAAATGCAAATGACTGTCCATTGAGTCCGCTAGCCATTAGAGCAAGCAGAATGCTCGAAGGACCTGTTAATGGTTTTACAGGAATATTATTTTCATGTGCCATTCTTACCACGGCAGCACCAGGATCAGCAACGGCAGGACAACCGGCTTCACTCAATAGGCCTATGTCTTTGTTTTTTTTAAGTATGGGAAGGAGTTCTGAAATTTCTATAGCAGAAGTGTGTTCATTCAGTAAATGAAAGATGATATTATTTTGATGAATCTTTGTTCCAATCTGTTTTAAAAACTTACGTGCTGATTTTTCATTTTCTACAACGAATTCATCGAGAGATCTGGCGATTTCAAGAACCTCTTCAGGAAGCACATGTTCGTTTTCAGAAAGAAAGGTTGGAATCAAAAAGAGCATATCAGCATTTATATTTGTAAAAATTGAATAAAGCTTTAGAGCGTTTGAAGTTCACTTAAAATTCTATCGCTGCTTTCTTCAAGAATGTCAAAAACGTCGATAAAACCTTCAGGTCCGCCAAACCAGGGATCAGGAACATCCAGCGCATTATTTTCTTTGGTGTAAAAGAAAAATATTTTTTTAATATCTCCTGAATTCCTGGCTAGTCTTTTGATGTTATTGTAATTGGAATGATCCATGGCATAAATGAAATCAAACCTGTCGAAATCGTCTGCAATAAATTGTCTTCCGCGCAAAGATGAAATATCGATTCCGAATTTTTTACTCGTTGCAATAGCTCTTGCATCGGGACTTTCGCCAACGTGATAATCTGCTGTGCCGGCAGAATCGACAACAATGACTAATTTTTTTTCTTTTATTTTACTTCTGAGAATTCCTTCTGCCATTGGTGAACGGCAAATATTTCCCAGACAAACGACAAGTATTTTCATTAATTAATTGCATTTTTTTAATTGGCCTTTGTTAATCACTGCAAACGGTTTACCAATAAGTTCAGAACCTAAAAAGGGATTATTTTTTGATTTTGATTTTATATGCTCTTCGCTAACATTCCATTTTAGATCAGGATTGAAAATTGTAAGGTCAGCAGCATAATCCTTTTCAATCAATCCAGGTTTTAGTCCGGCACATAGTCGGGGATGAGTGGTAAATTTAGAAATAAGTTCAGGAAGACTCAGGTGTTTTTCAGTTGCAGTCCGCGCAATGGCAAAAGCAGTTTCAATTCCCGATGCTCCATAAGCGGCAAGTTCAAATTCCTTTTTCTTATTTTCAATATCCTGAGGGGTGTGATCGGAACAAATGCAATCAATAGTGCCGTCGACCAAGCCTTCAATCAGAGCGTCTCTATCTTCTTTTGCCCGCAAAGGCGGCTTAAGCTTATAAACAGAATCAAATCCATTGAGAGAAGAATCATCGAGTAACAGATGCATGGCGGAAACATCGGCAGTAACTTTTAACCCTTTCGCTTTTGCTTTTCGAATAACATCAACGCTTCGTTTCGAAGAAATAGTTGAAAAATGAATGGAAGCATTGGCATATTCAGCGAGTAAAAGATCTCTGCTAATCATTATTTCTTCAGCTATTCCGGGTATACCTTTTAATCCAAGCATCGTTGAATTTATCCCTTCATTAACCTGACCTTTCGATGCCAGGTATTTGTCTTCGGCAAATGAAAATATTCTGCCGCCAATATTTCCGGAATATTGCAACGCCCGCATCATCAAACCGGCATCCTGAACAGCTTGTTTGTCATCAGAAAATACACGACAACCGGCAAGATACATGTCATACATTTCTGAAAGATCTTTTCCTTCAAGTTTATGTGAAAGTGAACCGGCAACATGAACATTTACGGGAGAGTTTTTTGAACGTAAAAGTATATACTCTACAGAGGGCCTGCCAGATACGGGTGGATTAGTGGAAGGCATTATTAAAACTCCCGTAAATCCTCCCTGTGTAGCAGCTCGGCATCCGCTTTCAATATCCTCTTTGTATTCAAAGCCGGGTTCTCCGAAATTTACATGAAGGTCAAACCAGCCCGGAGATACAAAAAGATTTTTTCCTGAAATTACTTCTGCGCCATTATCAGACAAAGAAGAAGGTTCTCCTATGGAAACAATTTTATCTTCTTCAATTAAAATGTCTTTTTCTTTAAGGTGGTGAGGACTTCCGGGAGAAATAACATTAATTTTTCGAAGAAGAATTTTCATTTTGCCTGTGGGGTTAGTCGGTGAAAATATCTAATCAACAAAACTTCGAGAGCGAGAAACAGGAGGGAAGCAATAATGCAATACTTCCATAATCTGCGGCCTTCGTTAAGTTGTGTAATACTATGAGAGAGATCCTTTCCTTCCGCATCAATAACACTCATATTCGCAGTACCCGGCAGCGATGCAATTTTCTCCAGATCAGATTTTGTCATAACCTGAAGATCGGATTCTTTTCTGTCATAATTAAAAGCTACCGTGGCGATTAATTTTCCTGTAGATGTTAACTCATAATTTTGTGCTGATGTAACCTGATCATGAACAGAAATAACTGTATTCGAATTTAACAGTCTGCTTTCAGGAATTACATCGAATTTTAAATCTTTATTAGTTAAATGAAAAATATTATCATTGGAAACCAGTGTGTCTTTAATAATAAAGTCATGGTCGCGACCAATTACCAATGGAGCCGATATTTCAGAAGACCCTTGCAGCGCTGCTCGCAGGAAAACAGGGACAAATAGAGCATGCCTCGGAAAACTTCCTGACTCAGACTGTAAAGATGAAGCAATGGCATAGACTTTTCCTCTTGAATAAGACGCAGCAAGAAGAAATGTATTACCGCTTCTCAAGCGCATTACCGAGCGCGAATTGCTATTATTTCTTCTGATGAAATTATAATACCGATTTACTACAGGTAGATCAAGGTTTTCAGGAACGCCTTTTCCTTTTTCAAATACGTTTACGAACAATTCATTCTTTTCCTCTAAAGAGACAACTTTGTCTTCCATAGTAACAAACTGTGAAAATCTGTCAAAGCCAAGGTCATCTGCAAGTTCATTGTAGGATTTTAGATCTGCATCTTCTGATGGTATTACGAAAAGTGTACCTCCGTTTAAGACATATTTTTTAAGTTCCTGCAGCATGCCTGATGAAAAAGCAGGAACTTCATTAAGAATAATCAGCTGGGCAGAAGGGAAGGCTGAATAATCAATTTGTCCGGCAGGGTTGTTATGCAGATGAAAATATTCATCATCGCTAAAGACTGCATTAATAGAACTGCTGCTTTCTTTACCGTTGATACAAAGGATATCAAGATTTTTGCGCACATTAAATGAAAAGTAAAAATTATCATCGAATGTTACCGGATAATCTGTTATATTGAGAGAAGCCTGCTGCCATCCCGCTTCTGTTAAGGTAAAGGAAAGTTTAGCTTCACTGTAAGACCCTTCGGGAATAGAAGTACTAGCAATTGCTTTTTGTATTCCATTAATAGAAAGTTTAATGGGAATGTTTTCAGCATTTGAATTGCCCTTGTTTCTGACAATGACAGTCAGCTCAGCAGGAGTATTCAACTGAACAAAAGGAGTAGAAAGAAAACAAGTGTCTATAAATATGTTATTCTGAACGGAAGCTTCAACGGGAACAAGAGAAATTTTCATTGTTGAATCAGCCCTGAAACCTTCATCCGTTATGCTCTTTTGAAAGTCGGAGATAATAAAAGATTGTTGTTGTTCTTTTTCGTTTTTATCTGCTAAAGCAGCTTCCTGGCGCTGCAGAACTTCAGAAAGCAGACGAGCCGATGGCCCCGGTTTAATTTCATCGACTGCCTGAAGGAATTCTTCCCTGTTAAGAAGCCTTTGATGCTTTGCTTCAAAGTCGGAAGTCAGTAATTGAAAGCGGTCAGAAGGTTTAAAAGCCATAGCAATTTCGCGTGCCTTCTTTTTGGCAGTTTCGAGCAGGTTTCCGTTTTTACCTACTGCATCCATACTGAATGAATTATCTACATAGATGCTGATCTTTTTAACACCTCCTTCAATTTTAGTATTTGTTAAAGGAAGGTAGGGTTGTGCAAAAGCAAAGACTAAAAAAGCCACTGCTAAAAGTCTTGATAAAAGGATCAAGAGATGCTTCAGTCGTGAACGTGATTGAGTATCCTGTCTGATTTCACGAAGGAATCGAACGTTAGTAAAATAGACCTTCTTAAACCTGCGAAAATTAAAGAGGTGGATAATAATTGGAATAGCAAGTGCTAATAGAGCGAAAAGAAAGCCCGGGTATATAAAATGCATTGGGCCAAAGATATTCAGAATTTCTCAAAAACACCTAAACCAAATAGAGCAAAATCGTATTTAACTGGATCTAATACATCAAATTTTTTCAGGGAATTTGTAAGTTCGGCAGCGGCAGTCCAATCGTTTTGCTTTCTTTTCAGGAGATTAAGTTTGCGTGCCACACGTCCGGAATGGACGTCAAGCGGACAAGTAAGAAGAGCAGGGTTTAAGTTCCATATACCAAAATCGACACCGGAAGCATCCCTACGGATCATCCAACGGAGGAACATGTTAATTCTTTTTGCAGCAGAACCTTCTTCCGGATTTGCGAAATGTTTACCCGATCTGGCAGAGTGAGGTAAACTAAAGAAAATTTTACGCAAATTATTAATGGACTCTCTGTAATCTTTATGCAAAAGAGTGTTAAAAGAAGTAGTGAAAAGAGATTCAAGAGAGCCATTATTCCTATAAATGTTTTGTAATGACTTAAGAAAGAAACTGCAATCAGTTCCGTTAAAGGTTCTGTGAACAAAATTCAGAAAGGGAGATAAATCATTTTTTGAAAAATTCATTATAAAAGCATAAGGATCGTTATCCATACGCAATAATAGTGAAGAAGCATTTTTTAGAATTACGGGGCGTTGTCCCCAGGCAATAGTAGCCGTTAAAAAACCTGCTATTTCAACATCTTGTTTTAAAGAAAAGCGATGTGGTATTGATATAGGGTCATCCTGAATAAATGAAGGACTATTATAAATTACTGTTTTTTCATCCAGAAATTCCTTTAGTTCAGCAATTTTAAGCCTTTTCATGGTGGCTAAATTAACGCTAATAGCGAGAATTTAGTATCAGGAGAAGTTTTACCTCAATGGATAATGTTAAAAACAGCCAATATAAGCAGACAAGCAAAAGCAATGTCTAAAAATATATACCTGATTTGACTTAATTGATTAAGCATAGCATTCATTTTAAGTGATAAATTAACACTTTGATTCCGGGAAAAGACTGTCCCGCAAAGGAAGATTACTTAAGAAGAGTGTCTTCCTGATTTGATTTGTCCACCTTGTATACGGATATATGTTTCAGAAACAAGTTGTAGTAATTCTCTGTCTGTATCAGACAATACATCAGAATTCCTTTTATCGCTGTGACGGTTGTTTGGAGTAAGCGATTCGTTTGATTTTTGGTTTTTGTGAGTAAGTTCCATTTGGTTTTGGTTTTTAAGAGTTTATAATGAAGTTTTTTAATTGGAAAGCATCCAGGGGCTTATTTAGGTATCCTATTACGCTGGGATTCAATAATATGCGATATTTTTCGTCTTTTTCCAGTATTTTAGACATTACCACTATTTTGCATTTATTTCTGATGAAATCGGATAACCGGTTAAATTCTTCCAGGAATTTAATGGCACTTTTGTTTTCACCATTAAGACCAAGCAGGATCAGATCAGGAATTTCAGTCAGTTTCTCAGTTTTTTTAATATTTTCAAGAACAGATGAAGTACAAATGTTTCTTTCAACTTTTTGAGAATTCGTAATGCTCTTTATTAGTGTTTCTTCAGTAAAAAAGTCAACATCAGATTCCTCAATAACCAGTATCCGGTTATATTTAAAAGGTTCTCCTGTTATTTTTAGAACCGGCTTTGAATCTGACTTATTTGCTGACATTTTCTAGGTATTTCATTTTGATACATCAAATGTACCGTAGCGATATACCCTAAAAAAGGGACAGAAGTGAAATAATTGGACATTGTTAAATTTGAAATAAATAGTATTGAAATACTGAATATAATATACATTATTGTATAATATATTGTATTTCAATACTATAATAGTAAGAATAGAATTATCTAATTAATGATAATTTTAATAATTTTGGACATTAACGAATTGAGCTTGGATCTACATCTGGTACTACTACGATATCGTCTAAGCTTATTTCGTCCGTGTAATAGCCCAAGTCATGAATTGTTCCATCATTTACTTTCTCTTTAAAACCTCTGTCTTCCATAAGTAATTTTAGATTGCCATTTGGTAAAGAAAGATCTCCATTTGTTGTAATTCCGAATTGCATGTTCAATGAAATTAGAATTGTAATTAGTGTCTCTAGCATAGTTTGGTGTCTTAAGTTTTTTTGCAATCTATACCCAAACCGAAACCTATATTAATTAATAACAACTCAATTATTACATTTTATTAAAATCTTAAAATATGAATAGTTTAAAATCTGTAAAAGCCCTTATTCAAAATCTTACTAAAAAAGAGGTAAACATTTTGATTAGCAATTTGAATCAATATGTTAAAAATGATGCAGCAGGGCTAAAATCTATTCAACTTGTAAAATTGCTTACAGAATCTAATTCTTATAATTTTAGTGAGATTCAAAATTTTCTTTACGGAAAAGATAATTATAATGCATTTAGTAAATTAATAAACAGATTAAAAGATAAAATATTTGAAATAATTCTATTGGATAATAGTTTAAAAAGTAATTCTTTCTCAGAAAGGAATATTATACTTATTAATCTCCGAAAAAAATTATTACAAGCAGATATTTTTCAATTGAAAGGCGAAAGGGCAAATATAGGTCCAGTTTATACACATATAATAAAGTATGCAAAAAAGTTTGAGTTATATGAGGTTTTAGTACAAGCATTAAATTCTTTGCAGAGACTGCAGGCTATTGGTACTAAATCAAAAAAGTTTAAAAATATTAGCGCGGAAATAAAATACGCTGAGGAATGCTTGATTGCATTTAAGGAGTCATTTGAAATTTATAAGGAAATAACAAATATGATTAGTAATTCTATCGCATTTAATGAGTATTCAAAATCGTTAATCAATTCAATAGATAGAATGGAGAACTATTTTAATAAGACACATTCTTCGACAATTGGGTTTTATCTGTTTACACTTAAAACTGAGTTGTATCAAAATAATGAAAATTACTTAGCAGCTAATTCAAGCTTGGATAAAGTTAAGAATATTTTGTTAAAAAGCGAATCTGCTTATACTAATAACCGGTACGGAACTGTTTTATTAAATCTTGCAAATAATAATATTTATTTAAATGATTTTGATAAAGGAATTAAACTTGCTAATGAATCTAAATTATATTTTAAGAACTTGCCTTTAACCTTAAAAATTGTAGACGAAATTCTATTTTACTGTTATTTTTATAAAAAGGATTTTAAAAATAGTGAAATGGTTTTATCAAATATTAAATTTGTTGAAGATCGATCCCTTAAAAGTAAATTTGAATATTTTAAAGCTTGTAATAGTTTTATGACAGGAAAATTCGAAAATTCTATAAGCCAATTGATAAATTCATTAGAAATTGAAAAGGATAAGGAGGGGTGGAATATTAATAAGCGGATATTATTAATATTAAATAGAATTGAACTCAATGACTATGAATCTGTTGATCTTCAAATACAAAATCTTGAAAAATTCATAAAAAGAATATCAAAAAACAAGGTAATTAAATTAAGGTTCATCATTATTCTAAGAATACTATCAAGTTTATTGCGAGATAATTTAGACTTTGAATCAGTTTACTCTAAGAAAAGGAAATATTTTGATTTATTAAGCTCAAATGAAGCTCAATTCAAGTGGGAAATTAAATCTCCAGAACTTATTATCTTCCCTAACTGGTTCAAAACGAAGTTAAAAATCACAAATTTAGTTAATAATTAACTCCTAATTACTTCGAATGTTTTTTTTTGAAAATTACACTGCCAGGTTCATTTAACATTAGTTGTTTTTGATTACTATTTTTTTTTAACTCAACAATTTCAAACACTTCTCTTGGAGATATATTATGGATTTCGCATAACTTTAAAAAGTTTTTCATAGTTATGTTTTCTCCATTTTCCCATCGCCAATATGCTGTTCTGTTTAAATCATTCTCATAACTAAATATTTCAGCGGATTTAAAGCCCTTTCCCATTCTAAGTTGCCTTAAGGTGCTGCCTAAACTAAAAAGTATTTCATTTTTGACATCTTTGTTTTTCATAATAGTTTTATTTAGTCAACAAAATTATTATAAGAGTTGATTAACTCAATGGAAATTATTTTATATTTTGGGACATTAAAAAGCATGATAAATTCTAATTTATTATGTTTAATTTTAAATGTGATTTTAAATACTAATTAAAACTAAGAAATATATGTTAGAATTAAATCGATTAATGGCAATTATTGATAGCTTAAGTGAAGATGAGTTAAATTATATTCATAAAAGCATTTTATTATTAAGAGATAAATCAAATTCAAACAAGACAGCATTTAATTCAAAAGTTGTATTCGAATTATTAAGGGATTACCGTAAAAAAAATGATTGGACTTCCCTTTTAAATTATTTGAATGATATGAATAGGGCATCTGCTAAGAAGGGACTTCAAAGAATGACAGAAAGGATATTGGAGTTATTGGTAGATAAGGAAATGCTGTTTAATAATAATTTTTATGATAATAAAAGTAGAGAAGTATTTATTGTTAGACGTAAATTAATGTATTATGATGTTTTAGCTTCACATGGTGTAACAAAATATGCTTTGAGTATTCTTGAGCAAGTAATTATTGCTTGTAAAAATATTGAGTATTACGATTATTTGTTAATGGCATTAGATAAAAAATTAATTAAAATGTCTCTTCGTAATGGTGAAAAGCAATTTAATTCAGTATATAAAAGTATACTATTTTATTCTGATTGCCAGTCTTCTTTAAGGAAATCTATGTATATGCTAAGATTCTATAACTCTAATTACCAATTTAAACAGAAAGTAATTTCATTAAGCGAATTGAGAGAAACTATTCGCATAACAAAGAAAGACTATTTTAGAACTCAATCTAAAAATATTGGTGTCGTGTTGTACTATATGCAAGGGATGTACTATTTTAATCAGGGTGATAATTTAAAGAGTAAGCAGAATTTTTTAAGTTTGTATTCATTTTTAAATAAAAACAATGAAGTTGTAAATGCAAGTTCATATGACACTTGTATATTGAATATTGCTGAATGTGAAACTTTGCTATTTAATTTTACGAAATCTACTTATTGGATTTCTAAAATATCTAATAGGTACTTAAAGAATGAGTTCAATTCAAACTTGTTAACAGAAATGAAATTCTTGAATAATTATTATAGTGGAGATTTGGTTAAATGTCAGGTAGATTTAATTCAACTTCTTTTGCCGAAGAAATTGTATAATATATCAAAGTTTGTGACCGCAAAGCAGAATTATTATTTTGCCATTTACTGTTTTTTGGATAGGGACTATTATAAAGTTAATAAAGAACTACGGAAGTGTCATGATTTGGATTCTGATAAAGATGGTTGGAATATTGGAGTGAGGTTTCTATCAATTGTAAATTGTATAGAATTGGAAAAGTATAATTTAGCTGAAAGTCTAATTGAAAATTTAAGGAAATATTTAAATAGGGTTATTGGTTCAAGTTGCTTTTTAAATAGATCAAGATTGATATCTAAAATTTTGAATTCTCTCGTTATAAATAGTTTTGATTATGAGTTAACTTTTAGTAATGTCAAGGTTGCTTTTAGTAAGCTTTCAAGTCAGAGTAATAAATATAAATGGATTATTAAATCTCCCGAAATGATCCCCTTCCACGAATGGTTCGACGCCAAAGTAAAAAACGTACCTTACAACCATGTTGAAGCTATGAAGCGATTAAAAAAATTAAATACTTCAAAAGCATAATTGCAATACTTGAAATGATGAATTGGCGAATAATATTTAGTATTTCCTTTTTAACCTTAGCGATTTTTATTTCTTCGTTTACGTTGAAGAATGAAGTTAGCTTAATTGACTCTTTTAAGGAATATTTTTCTGATCATTCCATTCTTCTTACTGAAAGGGTATTAAAGCTTGATGATTTAGTCAAAGGAAAGAATTACGATATTGATTCAGCAAAAGTATTGCTTTCTGCCTGCAGACTGGAATATAAATCGATAGAAGCATTTCTCATTTATTATTTTCCCGGCGATGCTCGTTTATTAAATCGTCCCATTATTCAGGAAATGGTAGAAGATGATGAAGTTTCTGAATATCTGGCCCCGCGTGGTTTTCAATATGTGGAACAGATGCTTTTCAGTGACAGCGTTCTGTTTTTTAGGAAAAATATTAGAAACGAAGTTGATAATATTTTTAACCTGGTTGTAAAATTCAAAGAGTCTGTTTATACCATGGAATTCAGAGACAGGGATATTTTTGAAGCATTGCAAAATCACCTCGCACGACAATTTTTATTGGGGTTTGCTGAATTTGAAACCGGTGAAAGCAGAACGGGCGTAAATGAATCGAAATTTATGCTTGAATACTATAAAGAATTTTTTATTAAAGCATATTCTAATCAGGAAGAGGAGAAGGGTCAATTGCTTAATTCTTTTTATTCTGTTGTTGATGCAGCAGTTGAATATTTGAATTCTGTAAAGAAGGGTTATGAGCCGGACTATTTTAAATTTTATTCCCTTTATTATATTCCTGTAAGTGAGCAGCTGACTCGTTTGCGTGTGCTGCTTGTAAGCGACAATGATTATAATACTACGGCTATTAATTTTAAGAATCGTTCTGTATTCGATCCTCATGCTTTTAATAGCGATTATTTTCTTCCTTCTAAAAATTTCGATTCTAAAGAAGAGGTTGTGAACTTAGGTAGAATATTATTTTTTGATCCTGCTTTGTCCGCAAACAATTTAAGGGCTTGTGCTTCCTGTCACCAGCCTCAAAAAGCATTTACTGACGGACTTCAGCAAAGCCAGGCATTTGAACCTGGAAAAAATCTTACCCGAAATTCTCCTACAATTATCAATTCAGTTCTTCAGAGAAAATTGTTCCATGACGGCAGAGCTTTTACTTTTCAGGATCAGGCGGGGCAGGTTATGAGTAATCCTCTTGAAATGCACAATGACTTCAGCCAGATTGCCATTAAGCTTCGCAATTCGCCGGATTATGTAAAATTGTTCAGAACAGCTTTTAAAGGAACAGAAGATACTCTTATAACGAATCGTTCTCTCTTAAATGCCATTTCTGAATATGAACGATCACTCATTGGAATGAATTCCAGATTTGATAAAACAATTAGCGGTAGAGAGAATCTATTGTCTTCCGATGAGAAAGCCGGCTTTAATATTTTTATGGGTAAAGGTAATTGTGCTTCCTGTCATTTTATTCCTCTTTTCAACGGATTAATGCCTCCAATTTATGTTGAAACTGAATGGGAAATCCTCGGAGTTCCTTCTCTCAAAAGAAGTGGTAAGCCGGAATTGGATAGTGATTTAGGAAGGGCATCCATTATCAATGTAGACATTTTTAAACATGCTTTTAAAATTCCAACATTGCGGAACATAGAGCTAACCGGTCCTTATATGCACAACGGTGTATTTAGAACACTAGAGGAGGTTATTGAATTTTATGATATAGGCGGCGGAATCGGCATGGGCTATGATGTTCCACTCCAAACGCTGCCTTCCGATTCATTACACCTGACCTCTAATGAAAAGTATGAGCTTATTTCATTTTTAAAAACTCTTACAGATACTGCTTATCTAACCACTCAGCCGAAATCCCTTCCTGAATTTCCGGGTAATGAAGTATTGAATAATAGGCCCGTAGGGGGTGAATATTGATCCGGATTTAAAGGGATATCAATTTAGTTTTAGGATTTAAATTACTATATTTATGCATTGATTAATTCATTAAATGTTCAGTTCATGAGAAAAGAATTTTTTTTATTTATTTTTTTATCGACAATTTTAAGTTCGATGATTCTTGCGCAAGCTGTTATTACTTCTTCAAGTTTTCCTGAAAGCGGTATTACATTAAAATATTCTATTGGTACTGCAAAAGCTTTACTTGATTTATCAGGAGGGCGTGAAAAAGTATGGGACTTGTCAGGTATTTTACCTGAACCGGCCAGTGAAATAACATATTCAAATATTGAAAATATAAAAGAAGCTGCATTGTTCAGAGAGAGCAATATTGCTTTTGCCGCGGCAACCGCTCCAGGCGATTTTACCTTTTTAAAGTTCAACAATGAAATGGTAGAATATCTTGGTTTTGTTTCTGATTTTAAAGGCGATTTATATGTAAATAAATATACAAATCCATGGATATGGTATTCTCTTCCGCTGAAGTTTAATAACACTTTTAGCGACACGTACGCTTGTCATTCCAGACTGATGAATAATGGCGATACAATTGATTACTATTCAAGCGGATTGTATTCCTATATTGTAGATGGTTACGGTACACTTATTACCCCTTCGAAAAGAATACCAAATACTTTACGTGTCAATGCAACTATTTCCGGAATTGATTCAGCAGTGTTCAGAAATAGGAGAGATTCGACCAATGTTATCCGCCATAATACAAATAAAGTTTCCTGGCTTTCTGCTGAAACGGGAAATTATTTCGAGCTTGCCAGTACATTTGATTTTAAGGATTTCTTTTTTGCTGAATCCTCAAATAATGATGTATCAATTGCTTCTGCTGCTGTAAATAATCTGTCTTTATTTCCTGACCCTGCAACAACCACAATAAGCATTGACCTAAGGCCAATAGGAAAAAGTCAGGTCGAATTAACCTTATTTAATAATTTTGGAAATATAATTAAGGTCTTTCATTGTGATCTGTCCGGTACGAATTCCGGTAATTGGAACTTGTCAGTTCAGGATTTACCGGCCGGTATGTATTACCTGCGTGTTACGGGAAGTAAGAAGAATTGGGGTGCAAAATTCATTAAACAGTAACTCAAAGTTTTCTTTGCTAAAATCATTTTAGTCTAATAACTTGCGGGTAAAATATTTTTTGTTCTACCGATTCAGGTTATGGTTAAAAATAAAAAACAAAGCAAGGAAAGAGTTCAAAGTAGCCCCTCTAAAACCTCCGTCAAGTCTTCGATTTCAGCTCCTCCGGATAAGCGTATCAGGGGTATGATTATGGTATTGGTTATTGTTTGTATATCCTTTTACGCCAATACGTACAATAATGAATATGCCCTTGATGATGCTATGGCTATAACCTTAAACTCTACAACACAGAAAGGGTTTGCAGGAATAAAGGATCACCTTAAACAGGATTTCATTTTTGGTTTCAGGCATATGAAAAGCAAGGATGTGGCAAGCAGCCGCTGGCGTCCGTTTTCACTTATTACATATTCAATAGAAATAGGTTTATGGGGACCCAATAAACCGGCATACAGTCATGTCATAAATTTTTTATTATATGCCTGGATAGTTGTACTTCTTTTTTTATTATTATACCGATATCTTTTTAAGGAAATATGGATATCTTTTTTCATTGCGCTTTTATTTGCAATTCACCCAATCCATACTGAAGTTGTTGCCAATATTAAAAGCAGGGACGAGCTCCTAAGTTTACTCTTTATTTTGTTTTCTCTACATCAACTCTGGAGATATATTGACACAGGTAAGTACAGAAGACTGGCGTATTCTCTTTTTTTATTCTTCATATCCTTAACAGCAAAGGAAAATGGACTCACCTTTATTGCCGGAATTCCTCTCATGCTTTTTTTCTTTTCAAAAGAAAGCAAAAAGAGACTTATAAATATTACTCTGGCATTTTTTGGCACATCTGTTTTGTTCTTATTGATACGAAATGCTATTGTACCTCTTTCAAACCTGGAGGAAAGCAAGGATATTATGAACAATCCTTATATTAATGCCACTGTTCTTGAAGGACTGTTCACCAAAATCTATATATTATTGCTATATGCGAAGTTGCTTCTATTTCCTTATCCTTTGAGTTTCGATTACTCATATAATGTTATTCCTTATTTGAATGAAAGTAGTCTTTGGGCCTGGGTTTCCGTTTTATTGTATGTAGGGCTATTTGTATATGCTATCAAAGAGTTGAAAAGCAAGAATATTTTTTCTTTTTGCATTTTAATGTTTTTAATAACTATTTCAATAAGCAGTAATTTTGTAATTGGAATTGGCGGTATGATGGGAGAGCGATTACTTTTTATTCCATCGATTTTCTTTTGTATTGCACTGGTTGTTGTATGCAGAAAACTTGTTATTTACCTGGAAAATAAATTATCGTTGAAAAAAATTGTAACCATTGCTATACTTTTGATACCTGTATTTTCTGCCAGTGCGTATATTACTATTTCCCGTAACCTCGATTGGAAGGACCAGAATATACTTAACCTGGCCGACCTTCCTAAGGTTCCTAACAGCGCCAGAGTCAATAATGGAGTAGGGGGAGCATATCTTACCTATTCATTTGATACTGCCATTTCCAAGAAAGCGAAAGATAGTCTTGTAGAAAAAGCAATGGTTTTTATAAATAAAGCGCTTGAAATTTATCCAAAGTACGACGATGCTTACCTTAATCTTGGACTTGCTTATGGAACCCTGGATAATTTTATGAAAGCTGAAGAGAACTGGAATATTGTTCGAAAAAGAAACCCTTTTAATCCAAAGTTTAAGGAATTTGACCCATACCTGGCTCATAATTTTTTGAAACTTGGCTTAAATTATGGTGAAAAAAAATCCTACGATTCTTCTCTGATTTATTTGTCTAAAGCTACAGAATATGCTACGGGAAGGGATTCTCTTTTTATGTCTTGTTGGTATAATCTTGGCGGGCTTTACTTTACACTTGGAAATTATGAAAAATCGTATGAGGCAATGGGAAAAGTAATGGAAATTAATCCGGGTTATCTGAACACAAAGGCCGGTTATCAGGCCAGTGAATATTTCCTGAACTTGAAAAGGAATGGTAGTCCGATTCCTACGAATTAAATTATTTTACTTGACATTGAGGTTTTAATGATGTAGTTTTGATAGTGAAATTATATTTGTGAAAAAAAATCAATTGGTTTAAATGGCTTGTTTCCGTTTTCAATGGATTTATTAATCAGAAATATTTATTTTTTGTTTTGAAAAGTTATTGTTTCTGTTCCGGTTCATTTTTTTAATATTATTTGAATGCTTTCTTTTTTTTAAAAAAAATGGCAAATAAAATTAAACTTGAAAAACTTATAAAACAATTTCGATTTTCGATGAGTGTCGATTTTGAGAAATTACCCGAGGAAGAAAGGGTTCGTATTTTTAAGAATGCCAAACTTATTGAACTAAAGAGAAAAAAAATATTATATAAACAGCATGAAAAAGTAGAGGGTGTGTATCTTTTGAAAAGTGGAATTTTAAAAGTATTCCGAACTGACTTAAATGGAAATTCTCAAATTTTATTTTTTTACAGACCGGGTGAATTTTTCGGGTACCAGCCAATTTTCGGAAATCTACTGCATCCTATTGGTGTTGCTGCCATTGAAGATTGCGAAATACTTGTTATAGATAAAAATATTTTCATTGAAATTACACAATCGTCAACAACACTTTGTAATGAATTATTAAAAGGATACAGCAGTGAATATACTGTCTTTGTAAATCGAATGAATATATGTTCACAGATTGGTAAACGTGAAAGACTTGCTTTATTGCTTCTTGTATTAAATGATAAATTCAGAACCATAAATAATCAAGAAATTGATTTCCCGGCTGAAATAAAACTAACACGAACCGATCTTGCCAGTTTTGTGGGCACTTCATTGGAAAACCTTATACGCATGCTTAATTATTTTAAGGAAAAAAAGTTGATTCGTGTAAAAGGCAAAAGTATATTCATTGAAAACTTTGACGGACTTTTGGCAATGATAACTTTTGAGTAATGTCAGATAATTATTTTTTTTGGCCTTTGATATATTATTACTCTTTTTAATAAGCTGCTAATTTGCTAGGAACCCCTAAACTGCCTTATTTACGGTCTGTTTAAGAGGTTTTTATTTTGAAATGCTATACTTTTCATTTAATATTTCTGCGAAAATTTATTCATTTCGAAAGCGGAGTTTATTATATTAAAGTACTATGGTTTCTTAGAGAGTTTCGTAAATAGATGTAAATCAGTATTTTATATTCATTTTTTTGATTGAAAAATGAATTTATTTAACATGCTTAGTATTTTCCAATAAAATTGATTCATATTTAATACACCACGGACTTGAAGAGATATACGGAGTTTTACTGTCATTTTACATAATGATTCTTTCAAAATCTATTTGGGTTTTGAAATACCACTAATTTTAATTATATTTAATGCGTCTTAATGCCCTTTTCAAGTTGATTAATAAAGGCAATAAATCATATTGTATTATTCGCCTTGGCATAATAATTAAATTTTATTATCCCATTTTAAATAAGAAACATAACAAATAAATATAATAACTAAACATGAAAACAAAATCTACTAAACTAAGAGTTTTACTATTATCATTTTTATTTATGATAATAGCAAAGTTCAGTACTGCACAAACCTACGATTGTTATATTGCAAACGATGGGCCGGTGAATTCTACTACATATGAATTCGATGTGTTTTTGAAAAACACAAGTGCAACTTCATTTTTATTTAGGACCATACAAATGGCTTTCTATGTAAATCCATCCTGGCTTCCTGCCGGAGCTGCCCCTGCTATTACATTAATTTCAGGTTCAACAGGATTAATAAACTATACACCAGGTTTTATTCAAATTAATGCTTCACCTTCTTTAAGTGCAATTTCTGTTGCACCCAATTCAGCCGGGACTTGTGGAGCAAATACTCTTTTTACGCCGGGGTTAAATGTTAAAATTGGTCGGTTCAGAATCGTCAGTAATTCAGGTTCTATGAATTGTGTTCCCGCTAATATTTCAATGATACGTCCAATTGCTGCTGATATTTCACCGGGAGGAAATGTTAATGTGAAAATGGCCGTAACTAAATGGACTACAACGGATTGCTCAGTTCCTACCAGTACCACCATTAACTCAAGTGGAACCTTTTCAAGTATTGATGGAGGCACGCTCCTTAATGAAATTAATAACATGAGACCATCAATAACAGGTCCTTTAAGCAACATGGTTTCTTGCGTTAATCAGGGTTCTGTTTCCTTTTCAGTTTCTGTTACAGCTAATGCCGGTCAGGCAAGCCCTGTTACGTATCAATGGCTTGAAAATGGTCTCCCAATTTCTAATGGTGGTTCATATAGTGGAGCAAACTCCTCTTTATTGACAATCACAAGTCCATCCCTTACTTTAAATAGTAAATCTTATTCCTGTGTCGTAGCACAGTGTGGTACTCGTACAAGTTCAGCTGCTGTTTTATCTGTTAGCAATTCGAATGATAATAACCCTTGTACTTTCGATGCATGTGACCCTGCTACCGGTATCGTAACTCATCCGAATACAGCCGCGGGCTCTCCTGGTGCCTCTGATAACAATGCTTGCACCAATGACCTCTGCAATGGTAACGGGGCTACAGTGTCAAGCCCTGTCGTTTGCAACGATAATAATGTATGTACAGACGATTCTTGCGATCCTGCCACCGGTTGTGTATACACAAACAATAACACGAATGTTTATAACGATAACAATGCTTGTACCTCAGGCGATGTTTGTATAGCAGGAGTTGGGACATCAGGCTCAGCAACAATATGCAACGATAATAACCTCTGTACTGACGATTCTTGTAATCCTGCAACAGGTTGTGTGTATACAAACGACAATACAAACTCTTATGACGACAGCAATGCCTGTACATCAGGCGATGCTTGTATTAACGGCGTAGCAACATCAGGTGCACCTGTTGTCTGCAACGACAACAATGTTTGTACAGACGATTCTTGTGATCCTGCCACCGGTTGTGTTTACACAAACGATGATACGAACGCTTACGACGACAGCAATGCCTGTACCTCAGGCGATGTTTGTATAGCAGGAGTAGGTACATCCGGTTCACCGGTTGTTTGCGACGATAACAACCTCTGTACGGATGATTCTTGTAATCCTG
>JANOVM010000068.1:0-15196 GCA_031417395.1 Bacteroidota bacterium
GCTGACAGAAGCGCACGGCATGGCTCCTGAAGAAGTGGAGAAGCTCGTAACCTTCCCAATTGAAACATCGGTGAACGGTGCGACAAATGTGCGCAGGGTTCGCAGTTCATCATCTGCAGGAATTTCAATTGTCTGGATTGAGTTTGAATGGAACACCGACATTTTCAAAGCGCGGCAAATCGTAAACGAAAAAATAATTGCAGTTGGCGAAAAACTTCCTTTCGGTGTAGGCAATCCTACAATGGCTCCTCAAAGTTCCATCATGGGCGAAATCATGCTTATCAGTTTAACAGCCGACAGCACTTCGCAAATGGATTTGCGAACTATTTCCGATTGGACTTTGCGACCACGACTACTCGCAACAGGCGGTGTTGCACAAGTAGTTGTTATCGGTGGCGAATACAAACAGTATCAGATTTTGGCTTCACCGCAAAAAATGAATTACTACCATATCACACTTTCTGAATTGTTGAAGGCAAGCGAAGAGGCAAACGGAAATTCTTCAGGCGGTTTCATGAATGAATACAACAACGAATACATTGTAAAAGGTATTGGCAGAACAAACGATGTAAACGAAATCGGAAAATCAGTTATCAAAATCGCAAACGGAAATCCTATCCGCATTGAAGATGTGGCAGAAATAAAAATCGGAGCAGCGCAAAAAATCGGCGACGGTTCCCTCAATGGAGATCCCGCAGTGATAATGACCGTGATGAAACAACCCGCAACTAACACCCTTGCACTCACCGACAAAATTGATGTTGCCATTGCCGACATGCAAAGCAACTTGCCCAAAGACATTCACATAAACACAAAAATTTTCCGTCAGGCAGATTTCATCAATGCATCCATCAGCAACATTAAAAAAACTTTGCTCGAAGGTTCAATCTTCGTCATCATTATTCTGTTTTTGTTTTTGATGAATTGGAGAGCAACTTTAATTTCTCTCTTGGCAATTCCTATTTCTTTAATCGTTGCCATCCTCACATTAAAATGGTTGGGCTTCACCATCAACACCATGAGCTTGGGCGGAATGGCAATTGCAATCGGTGCATTGGTTGACGATGCAATCATTGATGTAGAAAATGTTTTCAAACGGCTGAAACAAAACTCCATCAAACCAATTGCAGAGCGCAAAGAAAAACTCAAAGTAATTTTTGATGCTTCTGTTGAAATCCGAACAAGCATCATAAACGCCACCTTCATTATTATAGTAGCATTCGTTCCGCTTTTCTTTTTGTCGGGCATGGAAGGAAAATTACTTGCACCGCTTGGCATTGCATTCATCGTTTCACTATTCGCTTCGCTCATAGTTTCAATCACACTTACACCTGTTTTGGGAAGTTATCTTTTGGCGGACGAAAAAATATTGCAGAAGCAGCACATGGAAAGTTGGTTGGTGGAACGCTTGCAGAGTATTTATACCAAACTTTTGGAGAAAATAATGCGCTGGAAAAGGACGGTCATTGCAATTTCAGCCGTGTTGTTTATCGCTTCGCTTTTTGTAATGACACAATTAGGAAGAAGTTTCTTGCCCGAATTTAACGAAGGTTCATTAGTGATTAGTGCCGTTTCACTCCCCGGAATTTCATTAGAGGAAAGTAACAAAATAGGAACTGCCGCTGAAAAAGCTTTGCTCTCTGTTCCGGAAATCATCATCACCACACGCAGAACTGGCAGAGCAGAATTAGACGAACACGCACAAGGCGTAAACGCTGCCGAAATTGATGCACCTTTTGTTTTGAAGGATAGAAGCCGCGAAGAATTTCTGAAAGAAGTGCGTGAGAAACTTGCAGGAGTTACAGGTGCAAACATCACCATCGGACAACCTATTTCTCACCGAATTGACCACATGCTTTCTGGAACACGCGCAAACATTGCCATCAAAATTTTCGGCACTGATTTGAATAACCTATTTGCCATTTCAAACCAAATCAAAGCTGAAATTCAAAGTGTGGAAGGTTTGGTTGATTTAAGTGTAGAACAGCAAGTTGAAATTCCGCAAGTGCAAATCAAAGCAAGGCGCGACATACTGAACTATTACGGAATTACCATCGGGCAGTTCAACGAGTTTATTGATGTTGCTTTTGCAGGAGAAAAAGTATCTGAAATTTATGAAGGCGCAAAAACTTTCGATCTGATTTTGCGCTTCGATGATGCCAACAAAGGCAAAATCGAAAACATCCGCAACGCCACGCTCGACAGTTATGACGGACAAAAAATTCCGCTTCATTATGTGGCAGAAGTTATCAGCACAACAGGACCAAACACCATTAACAGAGAGAATGTACAACGCAAAACAGTTGTCAGTGCAAATGTTGCAGGGCGCGACCAAAAAAGTGCGGTTCAGGACATTAAAAAAATCGTTCTCGAAAAAATAAAACTTCCCGAAGGGTATCACATTGAATACGGTGGACAATTTGAAGCCGAAGCCGCAGCATCAAAAACTTTACTCGTTACTTCATTGCTTTCGCTACTCGTAATTTTCCTTTTACTCTTTCAGGAATTTAAGAATGTAAAAATTGCAAGCATCATTTTGTTGAACTTACCGCTTGCATTGATTGGCGGAGTATTCAGTATCTGGCTTACAAGTGGCATTATGAGCATTCCGAGCATTATCGGTTTCATCACTTTGTTTGGAGTAGCTACACGCAACGGAATTTTACTTGTGTCGCACTACAAAACCTTGCGCGAAGAAGGAATGAATTTATACGACACCATCGTCACAGGTTCAAAAGACCGTTTAAGTCCAATCCTAATGACCGCACTATGTGCAGGGCTTGCATTAATACCTTTAGCCATTGCAGGAGATTTACCCGGCAACGAAATTCAAAGCCCTATGGCAAAAGTTATTTTGGGAGGACTACTCACATCAACACTGCTCAACATCTTTATTGTGCCGGTGGTTTATTATTTGTCAAACACTAAAAATGATTTACAATGAAAAACAAAATCATCATCATAAAATTTCTTTTTCTTACATTTTGCGTAAATGCAAATGCGCAAAGCAAAATTGAAAATGTTCTTGCTGAAATCAACAAGAACAACAAAACCATTCAGGCAACCGCACAATTTTATGAAGCGCAAAACCTGCAATACAAAACAGGCAACACGCCTTCGAACCCAACTGTTGAATACGATTTCCTTTCAGGAAGACCAGTCACCGCAGGCAACCAACACGACTTCACCATAGCACAACAATTTGATTTTCCCACTGCCTATATTAAAAAATCGCAACTTGCAAAAACACAAACCGCACAAACTGAATTTCAACTCACTGCATCACGCCAAGAAGTTCTACTCAAAGCAAAAAAACATTGCATCGAATTAGTGTATCAAAACAAATTGCAAATACAATTAGCACAGCAAAAACAAAACACCGAAAAACTCTTAGCCGATTTTCAAACCAAACTCGATAAAGGCGAAGGAAATATCCTTGATGTAAACAAAGCCAAACTGCAACTCATTCAAATCAAAAAACAAGTGCAGAAAAATATTTCCGACATAGCACAACTCAATCAAAAACTTACTGCATTAAATGGTGGCCTTACAATCACATTCACGGACACAATCTATCAAACACCTCAAGAAATTCAACCTTTCGAGCAACTTGAAACCGAGTACGAAAATGGCGATCCCTTGCGCAAAATTTTAGAACAAGAAAAGCTCATCACGCAAAAACAAGTTGAGCTAAGCAAATCTATGTGGCTGCCAAAGATGGAATTGGGCTACCACTACCAAGGCATCCTTGGGCAAACCTACAACGGCATCCACACAGGAATTTCCATCCCCCTTTGGGAAAACAAAAACACCATCAAACAAAAACAAGCACAATTGCTATTTTCCGATTTGCAATTGCAAGACCACCGCACCGAACATTATTACGAAATAAAAAACCTCTATGAAAAATACACCAACCTCGAAATCACATTACAGGAATACCAAACCATTTTCGCCACACTTAACAACACCGATCTATTAAACAAAGCACTTGCATTAGGCGAACTCACCACCATACAATACTTCATGGAAATAAATTACTACACCGAAGCCTTTAACAATTTTCTGCAAACAGAAAAAGAATATCACGAAGCAATTGCCGAGTTGTATAAATATCAATTGTAGAAAAACCACCCACAAAAAATACACTCTTGTTTGGATTTTCGTTTTCTTGGCATCTGTACGCTATTTCTTTCCAAGGTGACACTTACCGTTATTTTTTGGTAGGGTAGCTCAACTATTTTATCCACCTAAGCAGTTGCCCACGTTCTTCCAAAAGCACTTACCGATAAATAATTATTTCAAACAATTCAAACAGCAACATCAAAGTTTAATTTTGCCTTGTTGATCTGTTACCAGTGTCCCTTTTCCTTTTTTAAAAATTTTGGTTTTGAAAAGTTAGTAAAAAATCGAAAAAATCGTTTTTTGTAGTCCATACTCCGTGGCGATTTCATGGTATTAATGATAAGGGATTGTATTTTATTTTTAACAAGCACTCTGATTGATATAAATTGGAAAAATTATTATACATTTAGTTTTTTTACTAACTAATCACGAAGGCAATAGCAATTTTAACATAAAGGAAACAATAATAACAATGTATAATTTTTCATATTTTAAAGAAAAAGACAAAAAAACAATTTTGAATTTCATGGAAGAAAATCCATTTGCTTTTTTGACAGGGAGTAATTTATTAGGTGCACAGGTAGCAACACAGATTCCGATTTTAATTGAAGAAAGAAATGGTGAATTGTTTTTGCAGGGACACATTATGCGAAACACGGACCATCATAAGGCTTTCGTTGAAAACCCTAATGCCTTAGTTGTATTTACAGGTCCCAGTACTTATGTAAGTGCTTCTTGGTATAGCAATTCTCAAATGGGTTCCACATGGAATTACATGAGTGTTCATATAAGCGGGCAACTGAATTTTATGTCATCGGATGAATTAATTCAGCTTATGAGGAAATTCACTTTAAAATTTGAAAATGGGAATACGGAGTCGCTAACTATTTACGACAATCTACCGGAACAATATTTAAGCAAAATGATGCCTGCAATTACAGGTTTTGAGATTAAAGCAGAAAGAATTGAAAACGTCTTTAAACTGAGCCAAAATAGAGATGAAAAAAGTTATCTAAATATTATTTCGAAACTGAAAGAACAAGGCGGCAATAGCGCTTTAATAGGAAATGAAATGGAAAAAAGAAAAGCTGAACTGTTTCCGCCGGGTGTTGAATGGGATGAAAATAAATTTGATTCATAGCAATCGGTAAAAGTTTTTAAAACGAGCGCAATACGATAATTACAAAATGGGATGGAATAATTTCCAACGCCCTGTCAAAAAAATAGTTGAATTGTTAGCACTAATTTTATGTCAACTTTTGCCAATAAAGTAATTCAATTCAATAAGCAACTTTCTTTTAAAGGTAAATTGCCCAGGGGAATCCGTATAATGAATCCATTTCAAGACAATCCGGAAATAGCTTCGATTTCCAATAAATTTTACAATAAGTTTTACAATGACAGTAAAAATCGAAAATTGATTTTAGGGATAAATCCGGGACGATTGGGAGCAGGTGCTACAGGCATACCATTTACTGACACAAAAAGATTAACGGAAAACTGTGGCATAAAAATCGAATCGGTTAGCTCACACGAACCGTCATCTGTTTATGTTTATGAACTAATTGAGAAATATGGCGGAGTAGAAAAATTCTACCATGACTTTTACATCAATTCAATTTGTCCGCTTGGATTTATAGAAAAAAATGAAAAGCAGAATTGGGTTAATCGCAACTATTACGACTATGATGAATTATTTTTTTCTGTACAAAAATTTATAACTGCCAGTTTAAAAAAACAACTTAGTTTTGGAATTGACACGGACATTTGTTTTGTTCTGGGAAAAAGAAATGCTAAGTATTTGGAGATTATTAACGAAAAGGAAAAATTATTTAAATCCATCGTCGCATTAGACCATCCACGATATATTGAGCAATATAAATCCAAACAAAAGAGCAAATACATTTCCGAATACTTAAATAAATTAGCAAAGCAGGAAGGTTTAAATTCTACAAGGGTATAAATATGAATATGCATTGAGGATAAATAACCCTTCTTTATTTTTTTTATCTTTGCATGAAACATTCAAAAGTATATCAGTACTTAGGCGGAAATCCTGATTACTGAGATAATTTTAACGGAGAAAATAGCATTAACAGTCATAAAATAAAGAAACAGATGGCGACTAAAACCCAAATCGGACTCGACAAAGCAAAAAGCAAAATACTTGCTGAGGGATTAAACATTTTACTGGCCGACTATATGATGTTCTACCAAAATACCAGAGGGTTACATTGGAACATTAAAGGAGAAAAGTTCTTTGAGTTGCATTTAAAGTTTGAGGAGTTATACACCAATTTGCTCATAAAAGTGGATGAGGTGGCTGAACGTATACTAACCCTGGGAACGACTCCTCTTCACACTTTTGAAGATTACCAAAAAACAGCTAAAGTTAAAGGCGTAAAAAATGTGTCTGACGGGAAAAAGGGCATGCAATCAATTTTAGATGCTTTTGAAATTATTATAGTAAGGCAAAGAGAATTATTAGCCCTTTCTGCTGATGCAGGTGATGAAGGAACAAATGCATTAATGAGTGATTATATCCGGGAACAGGAAAAATTAGTGTGGATGTATTCATCTTACTTAAAGTAGTAGTTGAATGAATGATTTCAAAAGAAAATCAAGAATACTGCTAGCCCGGCAGCAAGCCAAACCGTTATCTGCATTTCCATGGCAACTTGAAACAGTATCGCCTTGAATGAACCAAAATTTTAGCTAAACCTTTTACCCGGAAAATCGTCCTACCTGAAAATAAGTTAAATGAAAAAGAAAATACTTTTTACAATAATTGGAATTTGCTTAACAGCCATGACTGCAAGTATTGCTCAAATCAATCCGCTGATTACTTCATGGAAATTAAATACTACGGGCGCAACAGGTTATTTGGGTTACACTACAAATGTGAAACAGGTATTATATTCTACAACCAGTGTTTATATTAAAACAAATGACCTGGCTGATTACATTCCTGTTAATGCAGGATCCGGAGGCGGGCAAATAGACTGGTGGCCCAACAACCCGTGGTTTCCGGATAGTATGGGATACACATTTCGGTTTCGATTGAACCCAACTCAAAATACGGGAGCTCCCAAGAAACCACCTTATGGGCACATAGGAGTTTGGGTTAACGGAGTTTCAATATACAATCCTTTGGATGCTAAAAGTTATAACAACGATACTACCTGGTTTCAAAATGCTTTTTACTGGGAACATTTATTGGCAGAGACATTTGATAGTTGCTGGGGCCATCCGAATCAATCTCACGAATACCATACACATCAAAGTCCTTCTTGTGTATATGACCAGACAGACAGTTTAAATCATTCTCCAATTATCGGTTTTGCTTTTGACGGCTTTCCTGTTTATGGTTGCTATGCTTACGCCAATACCAATGGAACGGGTGCTATTAAAAGAATGAAAAGCAGTTATCGGATGAGAATTATGGCTGACAGAACTACTTTGCCTGACGGAACAATTTTATCACCTGCTTTGTATGGTCCATCACTCACAACAATTCCCCTGGGTGGTTATCAGGAGGACTTTGAATATGTTCCCGGCCTTGGCGACTTAGACGATCACAACGGAAGATTTTGCATTACACCGGAATACCCTTTAGGAATTTATGCATATTTTGTGACGCTTGATCCTACTTTAACACCTGTTTATCCTTATGCCATTGGGCAAACGTTTTATGGAAACATAATACAAACAGATGGAAACATGGGACCTAATTCAGGTTTTGTAAATATTACTGAAACGGTTACAAATTATATTCCTTCTTCATCAGGATTAAATAATATTGAAACACAATTGGACCTGGAACTATTTCCAAACCCGGCGACCGACCATATTAATTTCCTGTTAAAATCAAATGACTTTACAAGCATAATGAAAGGATATATATTTAATCAGTATGGTGAATTGTTAATGAGTGGTGATTTAAACACCAATAGATACTATGCATTCAACACAAGTGAACTGGCTTCAGGAATTTATTTCTTAAAAATTACAAGTCCAAGCAAATCATTCACTTCTAAATTTATTGTATCTAAATGAGAGCATACATCAAACAATAGAACTTCTAACAGAAGGAAGCGCTATAGTTAACATGTAAAGATTAAACCATGCTTCGCTTTTGTCTAAGAATAGTTTAATTCTGCCTTGAATTGAAACAAACGCAGCCCCAATTTGGCGTGGGGGGGTACTATACAAACTTTAAGGATAAATGGATGGTTCCACACTAAAGGGAAAGCTGCATTTTATAATTCGAAATAATTTAACGAATTTTATATCTTAATTGAAAGTATAGTAAAACAATCGTTTGGAAAACTACGGGCTCATTACTTCACTTAATTCAGGTGCTTCGTTACAACGACAAAAAGGACAGGTTTGAGCTTTTAATTCAACTTCTAATGAAAGAAGACAAGCGGACAACATCAGCGAAAAAGAAAAAAGGGATTCTGAACATCGAAAGGCTCGACATATTTGAACGACTGATTAACATGGATTCAAAGCCTTACGAAATTGATATGATGGTAATGCCGGGAACACTCGAAGACAAGCATAAAAATTGCGAAACAATTCCGGCGCTTAGAAGACAATTTAACCTGATCTATTTATTGCTTGATGGCGAACACGATGTTAAGCTGGGAGCCGACCATTTGCAATTAAATCCCAATGATCTTGTCATAGTTCCAGAAAACATGCTTTATGCCAGTGACCATATTAAAAACTGCAAAGGTTTCTGCATACATTTCAAATCTGAATTTTTGAAATCACAACTTGCAAAACCTCTGTCAGATGAGTTTCCATTTTTTCATTATGATGCACCACATATTATTAACCTGAATCAGAATGAGAGTGAAATTATACAGAAATCTTTTAAAAATATTATTGAGGAATACGATTGTACTTCGCCCGAAAAGAATTTTCTTCTTTGCAACCTTCTTATAATTTTGCTTTTACGAGTGCGCGAAATATACAGGACTCGTGTGAAAGAATTAAAAAAAAACATAAGCAGGCAGGAACAATTGGCCAATCTTTTCAAACATTTAGTCGAAAAGCATTTTATTGAAAATCGGAAGGTGACTGATTATTCTGAAATGTTAAACATCTCACCGAAACATCTATCAGAGGTGGTAAGTGAAACATTCGGGCGGTCACCTTTGCAGATAATTCACGATATTTTACTACTCGAAGCAAAAGTTCAATTAGGTTCAACGGATAAATCTGTTTCGGAAATTGCCCATTACCTGAAGTTTGATGATCAGCCACATTTTACAAATTTTATTAAAAAGAGAACAGGCCTATCACCCCTTGAACTTAGAAGGAAGCAGTGAATTATACATAACTTACCGAAAAATTTACAATTTTTCTCCGGCAGCGTTACTTTTATTTGCAGTAGAAAAATACTGAAAATGGAAAAAATAGCAAACAATTCTAAAATGGCGGAATGGAAAAACTTCAAAAAGCCTGATGAAGTCCGTGAATTTCCGAAGGGCAGACTCGAACTCATAAAAATTGGCGGGGCCACAATTGGTCGAGGTATTTTTGAACCCGGATGGCGGTGGGCAGAATCCGTGCAGCCACTCGCTAAAACACACAGTTGCGAAGCCCCCCATTTCCAGTATCATGTATCCGGCATTCTTCGTGTCAAAATGGATGATGGAACTGAATTTGACTGCAAACCGGGTGATGTATCACTTTTACCCTCCGGACACGACGCATGGACAGTTGGCAACGAGCCGGCAATTGTTATTGATTTTCAAGGCATGATTGATTTTGCCAAACATTTATAAAAGGTAATCTAAGAAGAAGTATATTTCCGAAAAATGGTATTGCCACAATGGGGCTGACGAGGGTTATTCAACGTCAGCCCTTTTTTATGATGCATTGTATTTGATTCAGAAGAAGCATTGGAATCATCTGAAAACTATTTCCCTACAGCGGTTGGTTCAGCTTTAATATATTATTAATTTCGTGACCGAAAAAAGGAGTCTTCTAAATCGAGAGGTTCGTGCACGATTTTGAGAGAACGTGGCACAGAGATTTCGTTGTATGACATGTTAAATGGCAGTCCCAACTATATTCAAAATGGAAATGATAAAAACAATTAATTGCATTTTAATATTGATTGCAGCAACGACAATATTATCTTGCAGCAGTTCTGACAAACAAAAAGTAAATGAAAATCATAAAATCACTTATCGGGAAATTGAAAAAGCAAGTTGGTTGATCGGAAAATGGGAAAACAAATCAAGTGAAGGAAATGCTTCAGAAATCTGGGAAAAGAAAAACGATTCTACCCTAGCAGGTATAAGTAATTTTATAATTGGAGAAGACACTGTTTCCTCCGAGACAATTAGTCTTGAGCAAAATAGTAATAAATTATTTTATATTCCAACAGTAAAAGGCCAAAACAACGAACAACCTGTGAGATTTGTTCTTACTTCATCAACAAATAATCAACTTGTTTTTGAAAACCCAGAACACGACTTCCCTCAAAAAATAACTTATACACAAATAAAGAATGACTATTTATTAGCCGAAATTTCTGGGATGATAAATGGAAAACAAAATTCAAGGCAATTCCCAATGACACGAAAACGGTAAATATGAATTTAAACTTACTCATTGAAAACCTAACAAATCCGGCATTACTATTTTTTGTTCTTGGCATTATTGCTGTTTATTTAAAAAGCGATTTAGAAATTCCGCCAAACTCTTCAAAGTTTATTTCTTTGTATCTGTTATTTGCCATTGGATTTAAGGGCGGTCAGGAATTATCTCGTGAAGCACTCACAAGCGAAATTGCCTGGTCCATGTTATTTGGAATATTTATTTCATTCGTTATTCCGGTTTATACATTCTTTATCCTGAAAAGAAAGTTAAATGTATTTGATGCAGGTGCAATAGCTGCGGCTTATGGTTCGGTAAGTGCCGTAACTTTTGTTACAGGGGTTTCCTATCTTGAATCTCAACAATTAAGTCTACATGGCCACATGGTTGCAATTATGGCTTTAATGGAATCGCCGGCGATAATTATAAGCTTAGTTTTAATCTCAGCATTCAATAAGGACGAATCAAATGCAATCAAAAAAAGAACTGTTATTAAGCATTCTTTCACTAATGGTAGTGTATTACTTATTCTTGGTAGTTTAATTATTGGATACTTAGCTAATGCAAAGCAAGCCGAAGGGATCAAACCTTTCACGAATGATTTGTTTAAAGGGTTTTTGGCTATTTTCCTTTTGGACATGGGTATTACTAGCGGCAGAAAGTTAAAAGCTTTCTTCTCATTTGGCTGGTTTCCCCTAATTTTCGCAATAGTAATTCCATTGATTAATGGATGTGTATTTGCAATTTTGAGCTCGTTTGTAACCCAAGACATTACCAATAGATTTATGTTTGCAATTTTAGCAGCAAGTGCTTCTTATATTGCAGTCCCTGCAGCAATGAAAATATCCGTTCCCAAAGCTAATCCCGGTCTCTATTTACCCATGGCTCTAGCAGTAACCTTCCCTATTAACATCACAATTGGAATGCCTGTTTATTTTCTAATTGTTCAGAATACTTGATTGAACATCTGCGAATATAGTTAGGGCACAAACAACTTTAATCCTTTTTTAATTCTATTTGTAATTCTTAATCCCTGCGAAGTACTTAAATTTGTTTGCGAATAAATCTTAGTGTTTCTGTCAAGGGCTTCACCAACAATTTAGGAGTAATAAGGTTTAAGTATTATTTATTAAAAAAATATAAAATGAAAACGCTAAAGACAATTTTACTCATAATCTCTTTTGTATTTCAACTGCAGGCGCAAACAGGTAATACCCTTTACGGCATTGTTCGTCAAAATTATTACAGCCTTGTTACAGATCCTTTTGATTCAACAATTACTTATCAGCAATTTGATTCAGCAACTATACGAATGGGGTTTACAGATCCTGCTTTCGGTTTTGTTAGTAATTCAGGTACTACTACCTATAGTCAAGCCATTAATCTTACAGGGGCTGCCTTAAATCCCTATGATAACACCTATATATTTTTAGGCGGGTATGGCATTAACACTTTTGATATTGCTACAGGAAATATCATTAATCAGGTGGCAATGAGTAATCCTCTTGGCTTTAGTTATTTTGACAATTTTAGATTTAATAATGCCGATAGCACTATGTATGGATTATCCCGGAGAAATTATTTTGACCCCGTAACAAATACCACGCAACCCGGCGTGTTCCTGGCAAAAGCCAATACACTTACCGGATTACTTACAGAAATTTCACCCGGTGCCGTTGCCCCCGGTTTTTCGTTTTCTGGCAGTGCAATTGATCCATATCAAATGGTATATTATTTTGCTTTAGGCAACAATTTGATTGGCCTTGATTTATACAACGGTTCTGTATATAGCAATGTTTCTATGACTATTACGGATGGCTTTGCTTTCGGCAACTTTACCTATAGTTGTGCTGATACCGGTCTGTACGGTCTGGTAAGACAAAATTATTTTTCATACATACCGGATACGTTATTTCCCGGTGATTCAATTCAGATATTGGATTCTGCAACAATCAAACTTGGTAAAGTTGACCCGGCTACCGGAATTGTTACAAATATTTCACCGGGTTCAGTAATACAAGGCGGCTATACTATTAATGGTGGTGCGGCCATTGACCCTGATAATATGATTTACTATTTCAGTACAGGAAATTATATTGTTGGTATATCGTTGTTAACCGGACTTGTAACAAGCAATTCAAATTACACTTTCGCTGATGGAGAATATTTTGACCTCATGCGTAATTTTGAAAACTGTATATCTGCTTCTCCGCTTCGCACGAATCCGAATGTAACAGGAATTGATGAACAAGAAGGCTTTGCAACGATTGAATTATTTCCAAACCCAACAACAAATTACCTTCTTGCAAAAAGTAATTACTCCATTAAACAAATTGAAATTAACCAACCGGATGGAAGAGTAATTTTCAAACAAGATTTAAATGACAATAAAGTAAGTATTGATATGTCTGCTTTCATAAAGGGTATGTATATAGTGAAACTAGTTACAGCCAACAATCAGACAATCGCTAAGAAAGTATTTAAATACTAAAACTGATTTTTCAAAAGTAAAAGGCCGGAGAGTAAGTTGTTTCGACTTACTCTCCGGCCTTTTTAAAAAATGACCTTTTTTACCTTAGAAGATGCAGGTTGCATGAGAATTATTCATAATTGTCTACACTGCATCTTTGAAAGCAATTTCATTATTCAGTTTATTATGGCTCCATCACTATCATAGAAAAATCAAGATCAGTTGGCGTCCCTGTAATATCGTAAGTCGCTATCGTAAACACCCCTCCACCCGAATAAGTAGCTGTTATAAAGCCAATACTTTGAAGTGTAGCCGTGATAATAGGTGCTGTAAATGTTAACGTTGGGTAACTGATCTGATATATTCCCGTGTTTGCTGTATGAGTTGGACTTGCAGTAACACTACTTTGAATAATGCTTCCCGCAGCGTCCAGCTTGCTGGAATAAACA
Organism: Bacteroidota bacterium; assembly: GCA_031417395.1. Lineage (GTDB taxonomy): Bacteria > Bacteroidota > Bacteroidia > AKYH767-A > 2013-40CM-41-45 > JADKIH01. The sequence continues at coordinate 13,663 of JANOVM010000068.1, forward strand.
CCGAGGTCTGTTTTTGTAACATTAAGCTTTGAGAATGGAATCGCAGCAGAAGTAGCAATATCAGCATTGGTAATAGTTCCGTCATTAATTGTAGCACTGGTAACACTGTTATTCGCTACTGATGATGCAGCAACATTCGTTAACTGAGAACCATCACCAATGAAACCGGTTGCTGTTACTGTTCCCGAGTAGTTATTGGTTACAACGGAAGCATCAATATTGAAAGTAGTCCCACTAAGCGATAATCCTGTTCCTGCACCGTATTGAGTGTCGGTATCCGTTCCCGGTATTCCAAGACTGGTGATATCATTGTATGAAATATTTAATTTGGTAAAAGGAATTGCAGCAGAAGAGGAAATATCTGCATTGCTAATTGTACCATCAACAATCTTAGCACTTGTAACGCTATTATTAGCAACTGATGTAGCTGCAATATTTGTTAATTGTGAACCATCACCAATGAAACCGGTTGCTGTTACAGTTCCCGAGTAGTTATTAGTTACAACCGATGGGTCAATGCTAAAGGTAGTACCGGTAAGAGAAATTCCTGTACCTGCACCGTATTGCGTATCGGTATCTGTTCCCGGTATACCAAGACTTGTAATGTCATTGTATGAAATATTTAATTTTGTAAATGGAATAGCAGCAGAAGATGAAATATCTGCATTACCAATAGTTCCATCAACAATCTTAGCACTAGTAACGCTATTATTAGCAACTGAAGTAGCTGCAACATTTGTTAATTGTGAACCATCACCAATGAAACCAACTGCTGTTACTGTTCCAGAGTAGTTATTAGTTACAACCGATGGGTCAATGCTAAAAGTAGTTCCTGTAAGTGAAATACCTGTTCCCGCACCGTATTGAGTGTCAGTATCAGTTCCAGGTATACCAAGACTTGTAATATCATTGTATGAAATATTTAATTTGGTAAATGGAATTGCAGCAGAAGAGGAAATATCTGCATTACCAATTGTACCATCAACAATCTTAGCACTAGTAACACTGTTGTTCGCAACTGAAGTAGCTGCAATATTTGTTAACTGTGAACCATCACCAATGAAACCGGTTGCTGTTACTGTTCCTGAATAGTTATTGGTTACAACCGATGGATCGATGCTAAATGTAGTACCGGTAAGTGAAATGCCAGTTCCTGCACCGTATTGAGTATCGGTATCCGTTCCCGGTATTCCAAGACTTGTAATATCATTGTATGAAATATTTAATTTTGTAAATGGAATAGCAGCAGAAGATGAAATATCTGCATTACCAATAGTTCCATCAACAATCTTAGCACTAGTAACGCTATTATTAGCAACCGATGTAGCTGCAATATTTGTTAACTGTGAACCATCACCAATGAAACCCGTTGCTGTTACAGTTCCTGAATAGTTATTGGTTACAACCGATGGATCGATGCTAAAAGTAGTTCCTGTAAGTGAAATACCTGTTCCCGCACCGTATTGAGTGTCAGTATCAGTTCCAGGTATACCAAGACTTGTAATATCATTGTATGAAATATTTAATTTGGTAA
>JANOVM010000069.1:0-2989 GCA_031417395.1 Bacteroidota bacterium
AAGTGTTGTTTTCATGATAATTAAATTTAAAAGTGAAATTGAATAAATACTCTAAAAAAATAGAAAACCTGAATAAAGGTAAAAGAAAATCGGAGATGTCAAAATTTATTTTTGAAATCCTTTTAAATGTATGTAATATTAACTTGTATTATCCATTCCAGAGAAAAATTATGGAGATTCTTTTCCCTTTCCATTATTTACTATTTTCGCCCCCGAACATGGGAAAAAACAAACTCAAACGTTTCGAAGAAAACGAAACCTTTACTAACCTTTTTCAGCCTAAAATTTCATATCCTCCGGCCGATGATGTTCTAAAAGGCAAATGGAATATGGATTTCTTTCATAACGAAAATCCTATAGTTTTGGAATTGGGTTGCGGCAGAGCCGAATATACCCTTGGACTGGCAAGATTATTTCCCAATAAAAACTTCATAGGTATTGACTGGAAAGGAGCAAGGATATGGAGAGGTGCTAAAACTGCACTAGAAGAAAGCCTTGCGAATGCAGGTTTTCTTCGAATACAGATTCAAAATATCGGCGCTTTTTTCGCTGCAGGTGAAGTAGATGAAATATGGATTACTTTTCCCGATCCGCGAATGGAAAAGTCAAGAATTAATAAACGAATGACTTCACCACGCTATTTGAATTATTTCAGAAACATAATGTCTGCCAATGGAATTATCAACCTCAAAACAGATAACAAACCTTTTTACGAATATACATTGGAAGTAATTGGCGAAGAAAAATTACCGGTTTTAATGTCTGAAGATGATTTGTATCAAAAATATTCAGAAGATGATGTTTTGTCCATTCAAACAACCTATGAAAAAATATGGTTGAAGAAAGGCGCAAAAATTTCTTATGTTCGTTTTAAGATTAATCCATGAGAAGCTCTGAAACTCTTGATTCTTTTTTTGAGCAGGTCTATGCCGTCGTGCGACTAATACCAAAAGGTCGCGTAACTTCTTACGGCGCAATTGCGCGTTACCTTGGCACTGCACGTTCATCGCGAATGGTGGGCTGGGCTATGAATGGATCGCATAGGGTGCGTCCAAAAGTGCCTGCTCACAGGGTTGTCAATAGAATAGGCCTTTTGACCGGAAAGCATCATTTTGAAACACCTGTAAAAATGAAACAGCTAATGGAAAAGGAGGGGATTAAGGTTAAGAAAGACCAGGTTGTTGATTTTAAAAAGCTTTATTGGGATCCTGTTGTTGAATTGCAACTTCCCTGAATCATTAAACCTGAAAATTGTACAATTCTAAGCTCTCCGACTGTTCAATTCGCCAATATTGATTCATAAAAATATTGAAAAGAACAGACAGGTATCGTATCTTTACCTCCCATGGCTATTACAAAAGAAGAGGTCATCGAAGCGCTTAAAAACGTTATCGAACCGGATCTGAAAAAAGATCTCATTACACTCAACATGATTGAAAATATCGTTGTCGACGGAAAAACTGTTGGCTTTGATGTTATTTTAACTACACCGGCCTGTCCGATGAAAGAAATGATTCGGATGGCTTGTGTCAATGCTATTATCCATTTTGTCGACAAAGAAGCTGAAGTATCTGTTAACATGCTTGCCAAAACAACAAGCGGAAAACCTTCCAATGAAGCATTGTTACCCGGCGTAAAAAATATTATTGCCATCGCTTCAGGAAAAGGCGGAGTTGGTAAGTCAACTGTAGCTGCTAATCTTGCTATCGCTCTTGCCTCAAAAGGAGCAAAGGTTGGCTTAATCGATGCTGACATATACGGCCCTTCACAGCACATAATGTTTGGTGTTGAGAATGAAAGAATTTTTATGGATGAAAGAGAAGGAAAAACCTTCATGATTCCGAATGATAAATACGGAGTAAAAGTATTATCAATAGGAATGCTCGTTGACCCAAACAAAGCAATTCCCTGGCGCGGACCGATGGCTTCCAAAGCACTCAAGCAACTTTTCAGCGATGCTGATTGGGGAGAGCTCGATTACATGTTAATCGATTTACCTCCCGGCACAGGCGATATTCACCTCACGCTTGTAAGCGCTGTTCCCGTAACCGGAGCTGTTATAGTAAGTACGCCTCAACACGTAGCTCTTGCCGATGCACGAAAAGGTATAAACATGTTTCAAATGGATCCAATAAATGTTCCTGTTCTTGGACTCATAGAAAACATGTCTTATTTCACACCTGCTGAATTGCCTGAAAACAAATACTACATTTTTGGAAAAGAAGGCTGTAAAAAACTCGCCGAAGAATTGAGTATTCCTTTCCTCGGAGAAATACCTCTTGTGCAAAGCATACGTGAAGGCGGAGATTTAGGGCTTCCTGTTTCTTTAGATGAAAACACTCCTGCTTCCAATGCATTCAGGGAAGTAACAGATCAGCTTATTCGGAATATTGCCATTCGCAATGCCACTAAACCACCGGCAAAACAAACTGCAGCAGCAGCGTATTAATTATTATGGGAAACCTCGATTTATATACAAGGGTTGAAGAAGCACTCAGCCAGGTACGGCCTTACCTTGAAGCTGATAGCGGCAATGTTTCCATCATTGACATTACCGATGAAATGATTGTACGGCTCCGCTTTCACGGTGCCTGCAGCTCATGCAGCATGAGTTCGATGACCTTAAGAGCCGGTATTGAACAAACGATTTTGAAGATGGTGCCTGAAATAAAAAGTGTTATTGCAATAACGGAAGAGGATGAATTGATAAATTAAAATACTTTAATTGGAATTTACAAAATCTTAAAATTGGAATATTAATGTATTTTTGGATTACTTTCGGGATATAAAACCCTATTACCTTCTAACATAACAGACTAACCCATAGACAACCTTATTACCTTATTTCCCATTTTATTCCTTTTTGATAATGCCTGATTAACTCATCATACTCTTCTTTAAATAAAATCATTTTTAAAATTAAAGCAGAAGATTTGTTATAAAATTTCTAAAACTCAATTTCCCTAATAGTTTTGTCGCAATTAATACA